>CAZSRX010000001.1:0-182674 GCA_964609675.1 uncultured Bacteroidota bacterium
CCCATTTTTCTAATGGCGGCCATTAGAAATTATTCTGTAATGACAATTCCGGGTTCAAGAACCGGCGGTAGGGCATCAACCCCGATTCCTGCGGAAGCGCCAGCCGCAACAATTACCTTGTATTCGTGATAAAATCTGTTTTGCCGTTGGCCCAGAAGGTTTTCCATGGCATAGCAGGACGAAACACTCGGTAAAAACCAGAAGGTATGACTCAGAACGCTCAGCAACCGGACGTCTGCGTACGGAAGGGGCGGTTTTTTTGCCCCCAGTTTGAGATTGTCGATATTCGTCTCAAGAAATGCACCCCGGATGAGGTCGAGCCATTTTTGAACCTCGTTTTCGTGCTTGAATCCGGCGTTCTTGCCGATCCCTTCAGCGCTGAAAAATTCGTTCAGGTCGAATTCGTTGAATTCACCTTTCAAGGCAATTTCGCGTATGCTGTCGGGCAGTTGATAGGTCAGCAAGACCATGCGGGGAAGCGCGGCGTAAGGATTGTTTTCGCCTTTCCAGTTTTCTTTTGCTTTTTGTTCATCCGAGTATGTCCAGTTGTAAATCTGTTCTTCGATGAACTCGCCAGAGGCGATAGCGCGGAATGGTGTGCCCGAAAGGTAGAGATAATGCGCCGTCGTCAACGGCATCAGGTTCTCGTCGAAATAATCAATACCTTCGCCCTGGCCAAATTCCGCTTCTTCTTTTTCTTCCGCTTCGAACAATTCCTTTGCCCGTTCGCGCCACGCGCCGAAATGATATTCGTCAAGAACAACGCAGTCCCAATTTATTGAATGCGCCCACTCATTTTTCGCCTTGATACCGCCGACATCGTTTTTGCCCAGAAAATCCTGAAATGAGCCGAAGCAGACAAATGGCTTTTTCTTGTCAATCTGTTTATAGGACAGGCCATCACGGGAAATAAATTGCCACCCTTTGAAATCTATGTGCGTCTTAAGGTCTTCTTCCCATGCGCTTTGCACGGCTGGTTTGAAAGTAAGCACAAGAACCTTTGTCCATCCCATTCTCTTTGCAAGCTGGTAGGCTGCGAAGGTCTTGCCGAAACGCATTTTTGCGTTCCATAAAAAGTGGGGCGTTTTTTTAGGGTTTTCTTTCTTGTAAGACTTGAAATAGGCGATTGTCTTTTCAACAGCTTCTTGTTGTTCCGGCCGCATCTTAAAATCACACGTCCGGTTTTCAGCCTTCAGGTCACCACGTTTTATGGCTACAAGGGCGGCGCGGATATCTTCCACAGTGCACTGAAACCATTCACCATCGGGATTTTTCTTTCCGGCGCACCGCAGGTAATAATGAACTTCATGATCGGTGAATGTGCTGCCGTCTCCGCGCATGGCCGGCTCTTCGAGCACGATGCGGTAGGGAAGCGGGCCAGGCCGCAATGTCGGGTATTGTTGTGCAACGCGCTCTTTCACGCTTTGCGTAGTGTAGCCGATTTTAAGAAGGCCGCGATATTGAGGATTGGTGTCCTCGTAGGCATAAATAGTAGGAAGCGCCTCTGGCCGGGAAGGAAAGAAATCTTTAGGCATTTTCGTCCCCCATGGGGCGGATCATGGTTTCGATGAATTTAATTTCTTCTTCTGTCAGCCCAAAATGCTCATAGAGTTTCTTGTCTGTCCAAGTTATTGACATGGGAAGCTTTGGTACGAAAGAAAAACGCTCCCGAGTTACGTGTTGAGTGTTTTTACGTAAGCCAACTAAAAATCGGAGAAATTTAGTTTTCATATAGGACGCAAGATTGTATGCCTCCTTCTCCGAATCATATAATCCAGCTACAAGGTAAGTTTCAGTACATGCGCTTGGAGGTTCGGCAACAATTGGTTTTCCGAGAATCATTCGCGGGTAATCGCGTGTTTCACCTCCTTCGCCGTATGCCATGGATACAAATACTTTCCACGAGTCAAGCATCTCATGGCCGACAGTAATAGCAGTTTTTTCTATTTTCCCAACGCTCTTATTTGCATATAATGTAATCTTTCCTTTTCCTGTAGGCCGTACGAAGGTCCTAAGGCCGAATGGTTTTTGACGCGATACCTGACTTTCCATTGAGGAATAACCTTTGCTTTGAACTTTCTCAAGGATTGAAATTGCCTTATTAAACCGTACAAATACATCAAATTGGTCAAGAGGCCTTTTCATTGTGTCTACGGTTCCGTTCATGCAAGTAGTTACAAGGCAATCACCATGATAATCGCGTTCCCAAAGAAAATAGCAAACACCACCGATTACCCGAACGCCAGGGAAGACATCAGAAGCGATTGGAAAATCGACAAGATGAGAAATTCGCTTGTCCTTAAGCATTGTGTCTCTGAATGAGTCAAGGTTCTTGCCTCCAGCAAACCATCGTGAAGGAATAATCATAGTAAGGAATCGAGGTTGCAGCTTCTTTGCCTGTTCAACAAAGATGTTGTAAATCGGCGACGCACCAGTGCTTTCGCCAGCATCACTCAACTGATAGGGCGGATTTCCAATAATAACATCAAACTTCATATTCAAAATCTCCTCTGGTTTCGCGGTATGAATGAACTGATAGGCATGTGTTTCAAGTTGTTCGTCACGGTCATATTCCTGCTGGCTTGCACCGCAGAAACTGCAACGGCCGTCCTTCCATGTATGTTTCACCTTCTTGAAAACAATATTCCCTTTTTCATCGTCAAACGCGGTGCAAACGGAATATTTCCCATTTGCTGTTTTTGAGCAGTACACAGACCGCCGTGAGAGCAGAGCGGTCAGTTCGGTTATTGCAATGCCGAATAGTTGTTTTGTATAGATGTGGTTCAGACGTTCCTGCAGATCCGGAATCTTCTTTTCCAGCCCTGCAATCAGCCGCTTTGCGATTTCACGCAAGAAAACGCCCGACTTGCATCCGGGGTCTAAAAAAGCCGCGTTCTCGTCGCTCCACAATTCTTGCGGCAGCATGTCGAGCATGCGATTTGCGAGCGCAGGAGGCGTAAAGACTTCGTCGCTGCTCAAATTGGCGATGCAATTGAGAACGTCGGGATTGTAGTTAACCGTTTTCAGCATTTGTCTCCTCGTCCGGATAGGGTACTGCGGCAGCGGCATTTTCAAGCTCTTCGATACTCGGCAATTCGCTTTTGAATTGTTCTGGAAGTGAGCGGGTGAGAAGTTGGGTAAGATGCGTTGCGACCCCGATTGGTTTATTGACATCGCGCAGGGCGTATTCGGCCACGGCGTTGTCCCGCGTTTTGCAAAGAATTATGCCAATGCTGGCGCTATCCCCGGGATGGCGGAGCAGATCATCGACAGCGGAGAGGTAAAAATTCATCTTGCCGGCGAATTCCGGTTCGAATGCACGCATTTTAAGGTCGATCACGACAAAGCAGCGCAGCTTAAGGTGATAAAAAAGCAGGTCAATGAAGAACTCCTGTTTGCCGATAGACAAAGGATATTGACTGCCCACAAAGGCGAAACCCTGACCGAGTTCAAGCAGAAATTCCCGAATGTGCGTCAATAGACCTGATTCAAGGTGCCGTTCCTGCGCGTCGGCGCAGAGCGTGAGAAAATCGAAATTGTAGGGATCCTTGAGAAGTGAGCGGGCAAGGTCGGATTGGGGGGCAGGAAGGGTATTGGAAAAGTTGGTAACCGCTTTACCCTGGCGCTCATGAAGACGGGTCTCAATCTGATGAATCAGAACGGCTTGCGACCACCCGTTTTCAAGAGTTTTCTGTGCATACCAGAGCCTGTCTTCCCGGTTTTTCAGTTTATCGAGAATGGCGATATTATGACGCCACCCTATTTGTCCAACGACCCGTTGGACAATTTCCTCTTGGGGCCAAGCCAGCGCAAAAGCCCGCATATACAGAAGATTCGTGCGAGAAAATCCATGCATGTCAGGAAACGCCGCGTGGAGATCTTTGGCAAGTTTTTCAATGACTTTTGCGCCCCACCCTTGTTCCTGTTGTTTTCTTAGAATATCGTTGCCGATGCTCCAGTACAGCCTGATCAATTCGGTGTTGACAGCGGTAACGGCCCTGATCTGGGATTGTCTTATCCGGTCCTTAATCGAGCGCAGAAATTCGGAATAACCGGCAATTTCATTCCTTTTCGTATTCATCGGCAAGCCTCAGAAAATGGGTTAATGGATATTCTTTTACCGGTTGTGGAATGAAAACATCTTCGCCAAGGTCGGAAAATAGCGGTAATTCTTTCATGCCTTCATGTTGCAAAAGGCCATGAAAAGTGAAGTCACGGCGTTTAATCATGCTGCCATTTACCGCCGACCATTCGCTGAAGATAATTGGTTCCTTCTTATCATCGACTCTGGTCAGGGAAAGCGCATCACCCCATATAATGTTTTTCGCAAGGATATATTCGACCGTTTTGCGGCATTCCCGCTTGCAGTTTTCTCTAAAGAGACGGGTATAAAAATCGTCAAATATATCGAACAAGCGTTTTCTGCAATCACGCACATTGTCTTCGAGGATATCTATGCCGTAAATGCTTGAAATCGCAAAAATGGCATAACGCTCGAAATCGGTCTGGTTTTTACCGTATCTGACTTCCACAATGGACAGTTTGCGATGGAGAATTTCGGCAAGAAAATTGCCGTGGCCGCAGGCGGGTTCAAGAAATCGGGAATCTATGCGCTGGGTCTCCTGATTAACGAGGGCGAGCATGGCGTTTACTTCGCGCGGGGAGGTGAAAACTTCACCGTGATCGGAGACACGTTCTTTTGAAACTACTTGCCCAGTTTTATCAATACTTGAATAAGTCATTCGTCTTCTTTCTTTCACCCGGTCACGCGCCGCACTGAGCCTGCCGGCGTGACGACCGGGCTTGTCTTGGGGTGCGGCTTTTTTTTAAAAATAGCCATTGGATTTAAGGGCTTTAAGTTATTTTCGTTCCAATTTATTGACCACAACAAGTATTTACTGGCCCTATGAAAGCTGATTTTTAAACATTGTTAAATACCATGCGCATATAATACACACGATGCAACCTTCTATCGATACGGTAAGGCGCGCCGCTTTGAAAATAACAGCCGCCCCTGAGGCCTGTTTCAAAAATTTATTGTTCAATCCGTAAACTGCGGAGGATGAGGGACTCGAACCCCCAAGTCCTTTTGGGACGGCAGTTTTCAAGACTGCTGACTTACCAATTAGCCTAATCCTCCGAGAATTATGTAAGGTCGGCTAATATAAATTTTTTAGCACTGTTTGTCAACAAAGAATTTCGTGTTCAGAGTTAAGCCGTCAGGCTGTTCAGGATATTGAATTCAAAAATTTCAGATCATCCTGAATCCGGTTGGTGTGGATGGATTCGTTGCAAGCGCTCTTTTGGTCGATTAAATACAACATTTCGCGGAACAGCGCCGCGCAATCGATCCTTACCAATCGTACGTCGCTGATATATCCCCGGTCGCGGCGCGAAGCGGCCTGTCGGAAGCATCCGGCGCTTGCTGAATCGGTTATTCGGCCATTAGGATTACGGCCTTCCAATAATACACGGGCGCTTCTTCTTTTTATCCGCCGCTGCTCAGCGCTTTATAATGATTGAAATACACTTCCGCTTCATTCGTTGGCGACAGATCTTTGAGATAGGCCGCGGCCGTTTTTGAGGCCTCCATTGCTTTAGATAATTCGCCTTTAGATTAATACACCATGCTCGGACGTGACAAACTCTTGGATGCAGGTTTAAATTTAACCGGCTCGGCATGCTTTTCAGTATTCGGACTTTTCACCCTACACGGGCCGCTTTGACTTTTTCTATCCTTTGATACCGTTCGTCCGGATGTTTCCTCAGCATTTCCATGGGCTTCGGTTCGCGGCCGTCCATCATCGCCTGCAGCGACACGAATGCGTTATCCGATTCATGCGGCAGATGCCCGGTCAGCGCTTCGTTCAGTGCAAGGCTGAGCGTGTACCCATCCGGGCGCGGATCCACCGCCGTCCCGACGCCTGCTCCCGCGACATGTAAGCGATGGGGCCAATCATCATCGCTACTTGGGCGGACGTCATCTTTTCCGGCGATTTGAGGAGGCCGATGTCCATCAGCCGCACACGCTCCGGCCAGGTTAACTTAACCCGGCTGATTCTGGAATAGCGTTTAAACCGGCTTTTCGGTTCCAATGACGGCTGAAGAATGAATATATTTTCCGATTGGATGTCCCGTCGCGCCTTGCTGATGAATAAACGTCAGCGTTTCGCAGACGGCCAGGGCGATCGCAATAGCTATCGGCGGGGGCAGATAGCCGAACGCTTTGATGAATATGGATAACGTCATGCTTTCTAAGAGTGCCCTGCTGATGTTACCCCGCCCGGCGACTTCACCGGTTACGAATATTCTAACAATATTCGCATCCGGCAGCGCGCTCAATTAATCTCTTCAAACCGTGCCCGTTGCCCTTCTGTATAATGCTCACGGTATTTTAGCATCATTTATTTCGCCTTCTTCTATAATGGCGCGATCTTCACTTCCTGCTTACGCGTTTCATCTATGCCTTTATTAAGATATTTGACCACACGACATTTATCGTAAACCCATTTTGCCGAAAGGCATTTTTTAACCGCGGCCATAAACGATTCCCACATGTATAAACATACCACTCGTATGGAAGCTAACTTCTCAGAAGATAACGTTACTCCAATAACGCCTCTCCAGATACCTGCGTGCGGTCATTTGGAACCTCTGAAACCCATTTGACCTTACTGCCCGAAAGAACCGATATATTTCTGATGACCCTTCTTATGGGATTCCGCATCGACCTGTCATTCTACCACAAACACTTACTGCAAATGCCTCCGGCCTAACCCGCGCTGAACCGCCCGTTGCATAATCTGATAAATCTTCTCTTAACGCCCGTTTAACAACGTACCGTTCTGTTTTTGATTATGGGTAGTTTCTAAAACCGTGATCACCCTATTTTCAAATAAGTAACTATGGCGCTCCTACTTATTTTCCCTAGACCCGGACAACTGATGATATTTCCCTCGGACAATTTTACTCGAGGTATCCTGTAATGGATAAATGTCTAATATGCATGATATCCCAATGATGCCATTGTCTCTCTTCCCGCCTATCGTAAATGGAATAGGCCTTATCGGTTTTTTGGTCCTTTCATTCCAGGCCATCATACCAGAAATAAATATGTATCCAATTGGTTTCAAAATCCCTTTCGACTTTTTCCGCTTTCGATAGTGAAGTCGGTTTTAAAACGTTCGCAAAAAACCGGTTAGTATCCATCAGGGCTTCTTGACGTTTGTTACTTGTTTTCTAATCCAATATAAGTCTTTCACAGAGTTAGCGGTAGAGCCCCCAAAAAAAAAGAGGCCGCCTTGTTTAAGGGCAGCCCCATGTTACAAAAAAGAGAGGCCATTATTACCGGTGCGCAATCGGGTCGGGGTTGCCGTCCGGGTCGCTGATGGCGTAACCGTCGGTAGTTACATTGCCCAGCAGGAGAATACCGCAGACATGCGGGGCGGCCATAGAGGTGCCGCTCATGGTAGCCGTACCGCCGCCTTTGTAAAGGGACAGGATGTTCACGCCGGGAGCGGCATAATCAATGGGCGGGTTAGCGTAGTTAGAGAAATAGGCAAATTTGTTGGTGTTGTCAATCGCGGATATAGTATAAATGTTGGCATGGTTCGCGCGGGCCGGAGAGCAGTTGTTGGCGTTCTGGCTCTCGTTACCGGCGGCCACGGAGACTTTGATGCCTTTCTGGGCAAGCGCGATTACGGCATTATCTAAGGTTGTGCTGATACCACCGCCGATGCTGATGTTGGCGGCGTCGCCGACAGCGGCCTTGGAAGCCACATAATTCACGCCGTTTATAACGCTGGTGGTGGTCCCGCTGCCTTTGCGGTTAAGAACTTTAACGGCGACTACGGTCGCGCCCGCAGCCACCCCAATGGTGCCAATATCGTTATTCTTGGCGGCAACAATACCCGCACAATGCGTTCCGTGGCCATTCAGATCGTCGGCATTCTTTTCGGTAGTGTAGTTCACGCTTCTGGCAACATCAACCGTTAAATCAGGATGATCCAGATCGATGCCGGAATCAATAATCCAGGCCGTTTTACCAACGCCGTTACCGGCGCCGCCCACGCGGGTGATGCCCCACGGAGTCGTCTGGGCGGTCACTTTACTCATGTTTTCCTCAACCGGTATATCCGGAAGCCGGAATACCTGGTCTTGTTCCACGTATTTAACGCGGGGATCGGCCTTCAATGCGTCGATTTTGTTCGCAGGAACCTTGGCGGAGAATGCACGGATGACGTCCCAGGTGTAGCCGATTTCCATTTCATACATTAGGGCCATTTCAGCGGCCGCTGCAGCGCTGGTTTTGGCAAAGCTGTTGTCCAGGACAACTATGTACTGATCCGGAATCAGCGTGCCCGCCGGTGCGTTACCAAGGTCGTCCTGAACAAGCGTATCATTGGTCGCGTTTTCGCAACTGACTAACAAAGCTATTACCAATAGCAATATTGCTGATACAAACAGTAAGTTTTTCATGGTGCCTTCCTTTTTTGGTTTTATTTGTATGTTATTCGTTACTAAGGGTTACTAATATAGTACATATTGTATGCCATTTATACAACCATATAAAAAACAACCTTTTAACTTTTTTTAAAATTTTTTCTTCCTGATGTTAATGTAAAAATTTTTTCACATAAAACTACATTTATGAATTTTATATTTACTATATTATTGTCTTTAAAGTAAATAACCGTATTAAAAGATAGTGTGTGCTTTTTTTATCACACCTTAAATTATTGTAAAACATTCACTTCATTTAATTGATTTAATATTAAATACTTAATTACTTTTTTCGTAATAAGAAATTAAATCTATGTTTATAATGATTTAATGTGATAAATAAAGCAAAAAAAAAAATCATAAAAAGATTAGTTATAGTTAAGTTGTTGTATGGAAATTCAGTTTTGAGCAAACAATCTGTTATAAATCTTGATTTAAAGGGTACTTTCCGGCAATTTAAAAAATGAAAATTTATAAATACAGTTAATGATTAAAAATATTCAGAACCGAGAATGGACTATTCCTTGCTTTTTTTAAGTCTGTAATTGTTTTTTTAAAACAGAGCCAATCGATTTAATTGAAATGGCTTATTTAGGATTTGTTATTTCTTATTATTTTTTAGGAAATCGAAGAATGCGCTGAATTTATACGCTTATTTACACATCGGATAGTCTTTTATTATTTGTTTTTATTGCTTGTACTGATGATTTGCGCTTGTTTTCATTAGTATATTCACTAATTATCAACATTGAGAATCTTTTTTAACTTCTTTAATTATAACTTATTAATACGGCATATTAAAGGAATTGTTGACAAGTTGTGCAAATGTGAAAAAACTTAATACATTTTGAACGAATTGTATAAAAAAATAAATTTTTATTTGATTTAATAATCCGTTAATATTAGTTTAAAGTGTACACTAATATACATAGGACATGGATTATGAGTCTATTGCTTAAAAAGACTAAAGAACTGGAAGCGGAAATTGACACGTATCTGGATTTAGTTGTAAACGGCGCGTTGACATTCCGTGAAGGTATAAAATATTATCTCCGCTGGGAGCGGGAATTATTTGAGGAACGCCGGCGCATGCTGGATGAGACGGAGAGCAAAGCCGACGCGTTGCGCCGCATTATCGAGATGAAACTGTATCTGGAGACGCTGATACCGGAGTCGCGCGGGGATGTGCTCGGGCTGATTGAAAACAGCGACAAGGTACTCAACCGCCTATCAGAGACGCTGAGCAATTTTAGCGTGGAACAGCCGGACATACCGGAAGAGGTGCGCGGCTATTTTATGGATCTGGGAAGCGCAACCGCCTCGTCGGTGGAATCGATGGTGGAAGCCGTGCGGGTGTATTTCCGCGAGTGTGAGAAAGTGCGCGACTGTATCAACCGCGTGATGTTCTACGAAAAAGAGACCGACAAGCTGGGGGATAAGATCAAACGCGCGGTTTACGGCATGCCGATTGAGCTGGCCAGAAAGAATCATATACGTAGTTTTATTCATTATATCGAAGTCATCGCGGACCGGGCGGAGGATGTCTGCGACCGGCTGGCAATAGCCTCAATCAAGCGGAACCTGTAGGATGGAAATCTGGCTCTACATCAGCACCGGACTGTTTCTGGGCTGGTCGCTGGGGGCGAACCACGCGGTTAATGTGTTTGGTACGGCGGTGGTATCGCGGATGGTGCGGTTCCGCACGGCGGCGCTGGTGGCGGGGATATTTGTTGTTCTCGGCGCCGTAATCAGCGGAAGCGGAGCGGTACGCACGCTGAACGAACTGGGCTCGGTGAACGCGCTGGCCGGCTGTTTCACGGTCGCTCTGGCCGTGGGACTCACCGTAACGTGGATGACTATGGCCAAGCTCCCGGTATCCACCTCGCAGGCGGTGGTGGGCGGCATCATCGGATGGAACCTGTTCACCGGATCACCGACGGATATGGGTTCGCTGTCCAAAATCCTATCCACTTGGGTAATCAGCCCCGTTATCGCCGCGGCGTTTGCTTACGGCCTGTACAAACTGACTGTTTTGATTGTTCGCCGCGCGCAGTGGCATATCCTGCGCCTGGACGCGTACACGCGCATCGGGCTGATTGTGGTGGGCGCCATTGCCTCCTATTCGCTGGCGGCTAACAATATCGCGAATGTAATGGGCATGTTTGTGCCGGCGTCACCGTTTGAGGATATTCATTTAACCGACTGGTTTACTTTCTCCGGCACGCACCAGCTTTTGATGGCCGGCGGCGTAGCCATTGCGGTCGGAATATACACCTACGGCTACCGCGTGATGACCACCGTTGGCGATGAACTGTACAAAATCACGCCTGTCGCCGGTCTGGTGGTGGTGCTGGCGGAATCCATCGTATTATTCCTGTTCGCTTCCGAAGGGCTCGAGAAAATCCTGATTGACATCGGCCTGCCGCCGATTCCGCTTGTGCCGTTGTCGTCCACGCAGACGGTTATCGGCGGGGTAATCGGCGTCGGGCTGGCGCGGGGCGGCGGAAAAGGCATCAATTACCGCGTGCTTCTGAAAATCGCTTCCGGGTGGGTCACTGCGCCTATTGCCACCGGACTGATGGCGTTTGTGCTGCTGTTCTTCGTGCAGAACGTCTTTGAGCGCAAAGTCGTTCATCAAGTAACCTATGAAATCTCGCCGGCCGTGTTGAGCCGGCTCGCCGCTGAGCAAATCCCCACCGAACCGCTCCAGGCGCTTGAAGGACAGCCCTTTACCGGTTCCGCCAAATTCCGCCTCGCGCTGATGGAACAGCGCGCCTGGAAAGAAAAGGAACTGTATAAAATTTTTACCGCCGCCGAATTGGATACCCTGCTGATTGATACCTCAAAAATCACCGAAGCCGCCAATCCCGTGCCGCTGACGGATTCACAATTCGCCGCCTTGCGCCGACTGCATGGCCGGCAATTCATACACCGGTGGGAATTGGATGAAACGCTGAGCGGTTTATCCGAAGAATGGAAAACGCTTGAGGGTACGGAGAATAAAATCCGAAACAAGGAACTCAAGGTGGTCCGTTCGGATCTTTATAAACTTTTCCGGCCGGCTCCCAAACAGAAAAAAAGCCAATCCGCCGGTTAGCGACATACATACAGGATTCCGAAAAAAGCGATTCCCGTGAACGAAGACATCTGCGCTAACGGCGGGCATCCGCGAGAAGCGCATCCCAACGCCGAAGCGTGTTATGACCAGGGTTCTTCCCTCTTTTCTTCCGAACCGTGTGTTGGCAGACATTTTAAGTCTCGGGATGATTATAATTCCTAAAATCCGTATGCGCCATGAATTCATGATTGTATTTCCAACATAATCCATTTCATCGGGATACAGGATTTCTCCGGCTATGCGTCGATGCCGGATAGCGATAAATCGTTATTGGTATCAATGATGCTCTGCCAGCGAAATGACAGCGGTGTTCTTTTTTTTCTAAATGTCATTTCGACCGACCGCCTCACACTGTCATTTCGACCGACCGCCTCACACTGTCATTTCGACCGACCGCCTCACACTGTCATTTCGACCGACCGAAGGGAGGGAGAAATCCTGTTATCCCGCTAACGTCGTTTCGCTTGGAATCACAGGATACAGGATTTCTCCGGCGAAGCATGGATTCGGGTCGGCGGTCAATCGTTACTGATGATTATGTTTCTCTGCCGGCGAAATGACACAAAGGTGTATGGGTAAAAGTAAAAGAAAAACCCTGGCCGAGCGGCCAGGGTTTTTTATTATCGGGAAAGTATCGATTAATACATATCGCCCATACCACCGCCCGGCATCGGGGGCATGGCGGTTTTCTTTTCTTCTTTCTTCTCGTACACGCAGGCTTCAGTAGTCAGCAGGAGGCCGACGACAGAAGCGGCGTTCTCGAGCGCCGTGCGGGTGACCTTGGTCGGGTCAATCACGCCGGACTTCATCAGGTTTTCGTATTCCTCGGTCAAAGCGTTGAATCCGAAATCATCAGTGCCTTCCTTGACTTTCTGGACAACGATGGACGGTTCGCTGGTACCGGTGTTTTCGACGATCATGCGGATCGGTTCTTCCAGCGCGCGGCGGACAATGGCTACACCGAGGCCGGTATCGCCAACCAACAGTTTATCGTTGATGCCGCCTTTGCCTTTTTCAATCGCCTTCAGGCAACGCAGGTAAGCCACGCCGCCGCCGGGGACAATGCCTTCTTCCACGGCCGCGCGCGTTGCGTGCAGGGCGTCTTCCACGCGAGCTTTCTTTTCCTTCATTTCCACTTCGCTCGCCGCGCCGATGCGGACTACCGCCACGCCGCCGGACAGCTTGGCTAAGCGTTCCTGCAGTTTTTCTTTATCGTAGTCGCTGGTCGTGTTTTCAATCTGCGTCTTGATCTGGGCGATGCGGGCCTTGATGGCTTCTTTCTTACCGGCGCCCTCCACGATTGTGGTGTTGTCTTTGTCAATGATAATCTTCTTGCAGGAGCCGAGGTATTCGACTTTCGCGTTCTCTAACTTGAAGCCGGCTTCTTCGCTGATCACGGTGCCGCCGGTCAGTACAGCAATATCTTCCAGCATGGCCTTGCGGCGGTCGCCGAATCCCGGGGCCTTCACGGCCGCCACGCGCAGGGTGCCGCGCAGTTTATTGACGACTAAGGTGGCCAGCGCTTCGTTCTCGACGTCTTCCGCAATAATCAGCAGGGATTTGCCCAACTGAACGACTTTCTCCAATATCGGAAGCAGGTCTTTCATCACGCCGATTTTCTTGTCGTAGATCAGGATGCGCGGGTCTTCGAGGATCGCTTCCTGGGTTTCGGCGTCGGTGATGAAATACGGCGACAGGAATCCGCGGTCAAACTGCATCCCTTCAACGGTTTCGAGGCTGGTCTCGAAGCCCTTGGCTTCTTCCACCGTGATCACACCGTCCTTACCGACTTTTTCCATCGCATCGGCCAGCAGGTTACCGATCTCCATGTCGTTGTTCGCGGATATCGCGCCGACCTGGGCGATCTGGGCCTTACCCTCGACTTTTTTGGACATCTTCTTCAGTTCTTCCACCACCACTTTAACGGCAGCATCGATGCCTTTTTTCAGTTCCATCGGGTTGGCGCCGGCGGTTACGTTCTTGAGACCTTCTTTGAAGATCGCTTGCGCGAGCACTGTCGCCGTCGTGGTTCCGTCCCCGGCCACGTCGCTGGTCTTGGAAGCCACTTCGCGTACCATCTGCGCGCCCATATTCTCAATCGGATCTTCCAGTTCGATTTCCTTGGCTACCGTTACGCCGTCCTTGGTCACGGTCGGGGCGCCGAATTTTTTCTCCAATAGCACATTCCGGCCTTTGGGACCTAAGGTTACCTTTACGGCGTCAGCTAATATATCAATACCCTTTTTCAGCTTCGCGCGGGCATCGACATCAAATAAAATTTCTTTTGCAGCCATATTCTGTTCTCCTTATAAATGATTTATTTAAAATTTTTTTTTTGCCACGAAGTTCCTGCGTCAGGAAAAACAAACGGGTTTTAATTCATCTGCAGTCTTCATGCCTTTGTGGCTGTTGTAATTTTTTATCCTTGTATCGCCAGTAAATCGGACTCGTGCATAATCAGATATTTTTCACCGTCAACCGTGATCTCGGTGCCGGAGTATTTACCGAAAAGCACTTTATCGCCCGGCTTAACCTGCATTTTGATTAATTCGCCATTATCGGTGGTTCGGCCGGGACCGACGGCAATAATTTCACCGATCTGCGGTTTTTCTTTCGCAACATCCGGCAGAATGATACCGCCCTTGGTTACTTCTTCCGGTTCAGTAACTTTGACGATTACCCGATCGCCCATGGGTTTGAGTTTCATAAAAACCTCCATTATTAGATTTGTTAATGTTTAATTATATTAAATATATGCATAATTATAAAAAAATTAGCATTTAATTGAGTTGCAAATATTGAGCCAAAATTATAATCACTTATAAAACAAACATTTAATAAAATATTAACGCACTAAATTAGCACTCTTAGGGTTTAACTGCTAATATGTCACATGGTCAAACTGACAATAAATGACTACAATATGACAAAATATCATATAACATTTATTAAACTTCAGGAATTAATAATCTAAACGAAGCACTAATAAGAATTCATTAAACCATGTAATGTCAGAACTAAATTATACTTTTAGCGCCTTTAAAAAACGATGTTTCAATAATTCGGACGGGCGGGATGAGAAGCTTATTTTTACCACTACGCATCAAAGGATTCAAACAGATACCCCTGAGAAGCGATATGTAACGGCCACCGAAATTTGTATGCGACAACCCAACGTCAGGCGGGCGGGCTCATTCCACCGTTACGCTTTTGGCAAGGTTACGTGGCTGGTCAACGTTGCAACCCCGCAGGACGGCAATATGATACGCGTAAAGCTGCAGCGGAATCACGGCCAGGATTGGCATGAGAAAATCAACTGTTTTGGGGATATAAATGACATGATCAACTTTTTGCCCGATCGCTTCATTGCCTTCGGTGGTAATAGCAATCACTTTCCCGTTGCGGGCTTTGACTTCCTCGATATTGCTGAAAATTTTATCATAGATCGCATCTTTCGGAGCGACGAATACGATGGGCATGTCGTCGTCAATGAGCGCGATGGGTCCGTGCTTCATTTCGGCGGCGGGATATCCTTCGGCGTGAATGTAGGAAATTTCCTTGAGTTTTAGGGCGCCTTCGAGAGCGACCGGAAAATTATAGCCGCGGCCCAGGTACAGGCAGTTGCGTTTGTCCTTGAATTTTTCGGCGATGGAGCGGATCCGGTCGCTGCTTTTGAGGATTTCGCGCGCCTTGTCGGGCAGACGCCGCAGTTCCTGAATGATTTCTTTTCCATGCAGCATGGACATATTCCGCTTGCGGGCGATCAGCAGCGTGATCAGGGCGAGGACGGTGAGTTGGGACGTGAACGCCTTGGTAGATGCCACGCCGATCTCCGGGCCTGCGTGGATATATACGCCGGCGTGGGTTTCGCGGGCAATCGTGCTGCCGACGACGTTACAGATGCCGAGCACGACGGCGCCGCGGTTCCTGGCTTCGCGAAGAGCGGCCAACGTGTCGGCCGTCTCGCCGGACTGACTGATTGCGATAAACACATCGCCGGGCTGGACGATAGGGTTTCGGTAGCGAAATTCCGAAGCGTACTCCACCTCGACATTGATGCCGGCGTATTCCTCAATCATGTATTCCGCCACCAGCGCCGCATGCCAGGACGTGCCGCAGGCAATGAAAACAATCCGGTTGGCATTGACCAGGCTGTCTATGTACTCGCTTAGCCCGCCGAGTTTCGGGATGCCTTCGTCGTCAATCAGGCGGCCGCGCATGGCATCCATGATGGTGTTGGGTTGCTCAAATATTTCCTTAAGCATGAAATGATCAAAACCCTGCTTCTCGATGCGGCTGACATCGTAGGTAATTTCCTCCACAACCTTTTCCAGGGGCTGGTTGTCCACCGTCTTGATCTCGACGCCCTGCCGGGTAATGACGGCCATCTCATGATCTTCCAGATACACCACCTGCCGCGTATAGGCGACGATGGCGGAAGCGTCGGATGCGACAAAATATTCGTTGTCGCCGTAGCCAAGTACGAGCGGGCTGCCCTGTCGCGCTACAATCAACTTATCGGGTTCCTGCCGGCACATTACCGCGATGCCGTATGTGCCCTTGACGCAAAATAGCGCTTCGCGCACCGCCGTTTCAAGGTCCGGGATGGTTTTATAAAATTCTTCGATAAGTTGAACAAGCGTCTCGGTATCGGTTTCCGTGTGAAACACGCGTCCTTTGGTTTCCAGTTCCGCGCGCAGGGAGGCGTAGTTTTCGATGATGCCGTTGTGAATCAGCGCGATGTCGCCGGTCATACCGAAATGCGGGTGGGCGTTGACGGTGTTCGGCACGCCGTGTGTCGCCCAGCGCGTGTGGCCGATGCCGACCGTGGATTTAAACCGTGCGTTTTTAAGCGCCCGCTCCAGATCCGCTATCTTGCCGGCCTGTTTCCGGATTTCCAGTCGGTTATTCTCGATTACCGCTATTCCGGCCGAATCATACCCCCGATATTCCAGGCATTTCAGACCTTTGATCAGAATGGGCAGCGCCGGCTTGTCTCCGATATATCCGATAATTCCGCACATGATATTACCTCACGGGTTGATTCTATGCATCCTGTCCGCCCGGATTTTCCGGACGGGCTGAAAGTACGTAAAACGAAAGGGTTGTTCAAGTAAAATTTTCATCATCCTAATCCGTTTATTGTACAGAAAGGAATTATACGGGTCACGGAATCACAATTTTTATCGCTTGCGCGGCTCGGATAAACTTTTTATACTTTACCGGAATGATTAACCCTAACCTTCAAACGGATTGAACCTTTTCCGGAAAAAAGCCATAGACGGCATCCTTGAGGAAGCGAGCCGTCACACGATTATTGACGGCCATCGCGGATCGCTGAACCGCACGCTGACAACGCGCGATCTGACGGCGTTGGGCATCGCGGCCGTTATTGGCGCAGGGATATTCGGCACCATCGGCACGGCGGCGGCCGAAGGCGGTCCCGCAGTCTCGATGCTGTTCGTATTTACCGCCGTAGCCTGCGGGTTCTGCGCGTTGTGTTATGCCGAATTCGCTTCTATGATTCCCGTTTCCGGCAGCGCCTATACCTACGCGTACGCTTCGTTCGGGGAACTGATGGCGTGGATTATCGGATGGGACTTACTGATGGAATACGCCATCGGCAATATCGCCGTGGCGATTTCCTGGTCCGATTATTTCACCGGACTGATGAGCGGACTGGGTTTTCACATTCCGGAATATTTTACGATGGACTTTCTGAGCGCGCACCGCGGATTTGACGAGGCCCAGGAACTGCTTGCGCAGGGAAAAAATCTGCAGGACCTTTCGCCGGGGCTGATTGAAGCGTATAACGCCTGGAGTACGGCGCCAGTGATTGGATCGCTTCATGTCGTGGCCGATTTGCCTGCGCTGATGATCACGGCGTTCATCACGTATCTGGTATACATCGGCATCCGCGAATCGCGCAACGCGAGCAATATTATGGTTCTGATTAAACTGGGCGTCATCGGGCTGGTGATCACGGTCGGGGCGTTTTATGTGCGTCCGGAGAACTGGTCGCCCTTTGCGCCGAACGGCCTGACCGGCGTAATGTCCGGCGTCTCGGCGGTATTCTTCGCGTACATCGGTTTCGACGCGATATCTACCACCGCCGAAGAATGTGTCAATCCCCAACGGGACTTGCCGCGCGGCATGTTTTATTCGCTGGCGATTTGTACCGTCCTTTATGTGCTGATTACGTTTATTCTCACCGGCATGGTCAATTACAGGGAACTGGCGGTGGGCGATCCGCTGGCCTACATTTTTAAAGCCGTTCATCTCGACTGGATCAGCGGAATTGTAGCCGCCAGCGCGATTGTGGCCATGGCCAGCGTTCTGCTTGTGTTCCAGCTCGGCCAGCCGCGCATCTGGATGAGCATGAGCCGCGACGGATTATTGCCGAAAATCTTTTCCCGAATTCATCCGAAGTTTAAAACACCGTCATTTTCTACGATTCTGACCGGTTTCGTAGTCGCGGTGCCCGCGCTGTTCATGAATCTTAAGGAAGTCACGGATCTGACCAGCATCGGAACCCTGTTCGCATTCGTGCTGGTATGTGGCGGGATTTTGATATTAGAACTTTCGCCGATGCAAATGGAACGTAAATTTAAAATTCCATACCTGAACGGAAAATATTTTGTTCCGTTGCTCTTCGCTGCCGTGATATTTATAATTATTTATTTCTACCCCGAGAAATGGAATCAATTCTTTTTCCTGAAGAATCCCGATCAGCCGCAAATATCGGCCTGGGAAGCGCTCCAATCAAGAATTCCCATGATTCTCTTTATCTTGTTATGTGTTGGTTTAACGGTTCTTTCGGTGATGAAAAATTTATCGTTGATTCCCGTTCTCGGCCTCGTCAGTTGTTTTTATCTGATGACCGAATTGCATATTACCAATTGGTTTCGGTTCGGCATCTGGCTGGTAGTTGGATTGATCATTTATTTTACATACAGTTATCGGAACAGCCATTTAGCGAAATCGGGCGATTAATTCCGCATCAGTTTTTTATATTTTATCCGGTGCGGGCGTTCGGCGTCGATACCCAGACGCTGTTTGCGGTTTTCCTCGTACTGGGTATAATTCCCGTCAAACCAGTATACGTTGCTGTCGCCTTCGAACGCGAGGATATGGGTGGCCACGCGGTCGAGGAACCAGCGGTCGTGGGAAATCACGACGGCGCATCCGGCAAAGGACTGGAGCGCTTCTTCCAGCGCGCGGAGCGTATTGACGTCGAGATCGTTTGTGGGTTCGTCGAGCAGGAGGACGTTCGCGCCTTCTTTGAGCATTTTCGCGAGGTGTACGCGGTTACGTTCGCCGCCGGAGATCATGCCGGTTTTTTTCTGCTGGTCCTGCCCGCTGAAATTGAATCGCGCTACGTACGCACGGGAATTGACTTCGCGGTTGCCGAGCATGATTAAATCTTCGCCGCCGGAAATTTCTTCCCAGATGGATTTGTCCGGATCGAGCGGACGGTTCTGGTCCACGTAGCCGAGTTTCACCGTCTCGCCGATGCGGATGGTGCCGCTGTCCGGTTTTTCCTGGCCGATGATCATTTTGAACAAGGTGGTTTTTCCGGCGCCGTTCGGGCCGATCACGCCGATGATACCGCCCGGCGGCAGGGAGAAGTTCATGTTCTCGATCAGCAGTTTATCGCCGTATCCTTTGGATACATTTTGCGCTTCGATAACGAGATTGCCCAGCCGCGGACCCGGCGGAATGTAAATTTCCAATTCTTCGTTGCGCTTGTCCTGCTGTTCGGCGACCATTTTCTCGTACGCGGCGATGCGGGCCTTGCTTTTCGCGTGTCGGCCTTTGGGATTCATGCGCACCCATTCGAGTTCCTCGGCAAGCGCTTTCTGGCGTTTGGATTCCTGCTTTTCCTCAATGGCCAGGCGCCGGCGTTTCTGCTCAAGCCAGGACGAGTAATTGCCTTCAAACGGAATGCCTTCGCCGCGGTCAAGCTCGAGTATCCATCCGGCGACATTATCCAGAAAATAGCGGTCGTGCGTCACGGCAATCACGGTGCCTTTGTACTGCGCAAGATGCAGTTCCAGCCAGCCCACGGATTCCGCGTCGAGATGGTTGGTGGGTTCGTCCAGCAGCAATACATCCGGCTCCTGCAGAAGCAGGCGGCACAAAGCCACGCGGCGCCGTTCCCCACCGGACAGGACTTTAACCGGCGTCGAACCTTCCGGACAGCGGAGTGCGTCCATGGCCTGCTCCAGTTTGCTGTCCAGGTCCCACGCGTTCAGTTGCTCAATTTTTTCCTGCAGTTGGCCCTGCTTCTCGAGAAGTTTGTCAAAATCCGCGTCGGGATTCGCCATTTCGTTGGATACCGCTTCGTATTCACGTAGTAAATTCACCGTCTCCTGAACGCCTTCCTCGACGATCGCTTTGACTGTTTTGGCGTTGTCGAGTTCCGGTTCCTGCGGCAGAAGTCCGAACGTGATGCCTTTCTGGGCGGTGACCTGTCCGATATACTGCTGGTCCACGCCCGCGATGATGCGCAGCAACGTACTTTTTCCGGCGCCGTTCAGTCCGAGAACGCCGATTTTCGCGCCGTAAAAGAATGATAAGTAAATGTCCTTCAGGACTTGTTTACTGGGTTTGTGGATTTTCCCCACACCCACCATCGAGAATATGATTTTATTATCGGCCATCCAATTATCAGTTATTTTATAAACGTTTTCTGCAAAAATATAACAAACTAACCTAAAGATTCAAGAAACAGAAAAAAAGGTTCCCGATTTTATCAGAAACCTTTAATGCAGGCCGTATGGTGGATTATTCAATCTTCTGCGCTTCGACGGTTGTTTTGACTTTGGATACCTTTTCGTTCAGTATATCCACTAATTCTTCCGCTTCCTGAACCATGGCTTCTTTTTCCTTCAACGTATCACCCTTGAGCTGGCCGGATTTCTTTTTCTTCTCCAGATTCTCTTTGGCCTTTCTGACTTTTTCTTTCAATTCGGTGAGTTTTTGTTCCGAAATGGCCAATTGCGTTTTGGAATCGGCGATTTGTTTTTTCATTTTATTTTTGGCGTCTTCCGAACGCATTTTGCCGAATTCTTTACCGGTCATGCCGTCTTTATCGGTACCGTAGGCGTGGCCTTTTTGATCTTCTTTTTTGCCGCTTTTTTCTTCTTTCTTTTCGTCTTTCTTTTCGTCTTTCTTGTTGTCATCTTTTTTTCCGTGTTCTTCCTTCATTTCCTTGCCTTTAGGGCCTTTTTCATCTTTCGCGGCTTTGCCTTTTTCGCTCTGGGCCAACAGCAGTCCGGAAAAACCGAAGGCGAACACAACGAGTAATACCATAATCTTTTTCATAGGCGTTTCTCCGGTTAAATGTCTTTTAAAAGTTGATCCACGGCTTTTTCGGCATCCTCAGTTACTTTCTGAAGCTGCTCGGTGGATTGCCTAAGATCATTGGCCGTGGAATCTATTTTCATAGCGGCCTGATGATCCAGTTCCTCTTTTGAAGGGCTCTGCCCGCAGGATGCGGCCGCCCATACCGCAAGGAACGCCGCCAGAAGTAACATGCGTTTCATACGTACACTCCTATGAATATAAGGTTAAAGGATGGATGTGTTGCCATTAAATTACATAATTCATTCGCATAACACAAGCATAAAAAAAGCCGGATAAAAAAAAGATTATCCGTCTCTAAAAAAATGTTCGGGCTTGATTGGCCCAGGCTCTGCATAACTTGGACCGCACCGTTGCCGTAAGATTATGTTAAACGCTTCGTAGATCTGGAACAAAATATATGTTTTACTATTCGATTTTAATGATATATTATGCGGAATACTGAAACGGATTAGCCGTTTCGCAACCAGGCAATGATGGAAGATCTATGAATTATACCGGAGAAATAAGCGCCGTGGCGGCGGTTTTAGTTTGGTCTTTTTCGGCGATGATTATAGCGTCTGCCGCAAAGCGTCAGGGCGCCATGCTGATTAATGTCAGCCGGCTGTTTATTGCCGCGTTACTGCTTTTCATTACGATTCTGATCTTCCGTATTCCGGTGGATGTCAGTCGCAATCAGGCGGTCTATCTGGCGGTCAGCGGGATTATCGGCCTGTTTTTCGGCGATACATTCCTCCTGAAGGCTTTTGAGACCATCGGCGCCCGGTTAAGCATGCTGATCATGTCCATTTCACCGGCTATGGCGGCGATCATGGCTTATTTTGTGTTTGATGAGCGCTTATCCGCATGGGGCATTACGGGTATGATTATAACCATCGCCGGGATTGTTTTAGTGGTCGCCGAAAAACACGATCCGGATGAAGGCCCGCATCCGATCACCCGGTTTGGCCTGATATGTGCTCTGCTTGGCGCGCTGGGGCAGGCCGGCGGCCTGATTTTTGCCCGGATGGCCTATGAAGAAGGGACTATCCACGGCCTGATTGCCTCGTGGATCCGGATTTCCGTATCGGTGATGGCTCTGATACCGGCGTTGCTCATCCTGCGCCGCCTGAAGAACCCGATAACCGCGTTCAGAAACGATCCAAAATCCCTCCGGCTCACGGCGCTCGGCGCGTTTATGGGCTCGTATCTCGGCATTACGTTCAGCCTGATTGCCATTGAATATACTCAGGTCGGCATTGCCGCAACGATTATGGCGACGGTACCGATCTTCATGCTCGCTCCGGCAAAATTTTTTCTGAAAGAAAAAATCAACACCGCGGCCGTTGTCGGATCATTTATCGCTGTCGCCGGCGTAACGTTGCTGTTTATAAAATAAAAAAAGCCCGACTGGTTGTTTTCGGGCTTGTGTACGCCTACGGGGATTTGAACCCCGGTTACCGCCGTGAAAGGGCGATGTCCTAACCCCTAGACGATAGGCGCATCAAATACAAAGAACATTTTAAAGAGCGCCTATTATATAGCAAAAAGACGCTTAAGTCAAGAAAAAAAATCTAATCCTATTTTTTTCCGAAGGGTGACTGAGGGGGCTCGAACCCCCGGCCTTCAGGGCCACAACCTGACGCTCTAACCAACTGAGCTACAGTCACCATATTGAAAACAGCGTTTCTACGCCTATTATAGTAAAATTATTTCAATTTGCAAGATTTTTCTTATAATGAAAACTGTGCCTTTTGTTCGGTATCTGAAAAATTATTGTTAGTAACGGTATTTAACGTAAAGTTTGTAAATTTTGTTTAACCATGATAAAAATGTTTATGGGAGAATATATCATGAAACCGGTTTTACATTAATATCCATCAAAACATTAATGGCATTATGGGTCATAGCGGGGCTGTTGGGTATCGGGAGGCTCCATGCGCGGCATTTAATGGATGAGCTGACGCTCAATCCTAATCAGGCCGCTCCGGTAACGAAACTGGTGGTTCGCCGTGAAGTTACGGAAATCAAGCTGTCAAACGGGGCGCAGATACCATGCCGGCCGGTGAACGGACGGGTCTGGGCGGCTTTGTTTGTCGGCAACGTGAAGATGACTTTCAATCCAACGACAGAAATAGAGCGCGACCAGTTGATGCGCCGGTTTAAGGACAGTCTGATAACCGCCGATGGAAAAGCCGTCCTGTTTGACTTTACCGATAGCCCCCGCGGGAGTTGCAGAGTAAAACCGCATTCGGAGGGGAAAATTTTCCAAAAGACGCACGGACGGTTTTCGGTTTTTTAAAAAAGCACAACGCATTAAACGAAAACATTTTATACGCTTTTCTGAATAATGCTTCCAACGCCGCTTTTCACGCCGATGTACGATCAAAAGAAAACGAAGGCCTGATCTGCGCAACCCTAATACCCATATTATTTGTCTAATTTAAATATTGATTTCATGAAATATTTTTTATAAACAAGCGTTTGAAAAAAGTGATCGGATAATATTTTTTTGTATGATTGCCCGTTTTTCAAATAAATTACTGCGGATGTTTTTGATACTGACCGTCTTTTGGCTGCCGGTTTCTTTTTCATTTGTACATTCTCCCTGCAAACCGGATATCATGCCTTGTTGTCTGAATTCAAATACGGGGTCGGACTCCTGTTGTTCCGTTTCAAATACCAACACTTTACAAAGCGGTTTTTCCAAAGAACCTTGCTGTCCCTGTTCATTTCCAAAAATGATCGACTGGCAGACGGTAGATGAACTCACGCAAAATATTAAAATATTTATTAAAAGTTTCAAATCCGTTGATTATCAAAACTCCGTCAATACGTTATCGGTACGACCGTTACGGGATTATACCCGTTCATCGGAAGGAATTCCGAAATTTCTTTTAAACACCAACCGGCTTGCTTTTACGCATAAGCTGAACATCTGATTCTTTTTCTCTACTTTTTCAAACAAAATTTTTTTAACGGTTTGACTCTGATTTTTTAATCAGAGTTGAACGTCTATTCATGATTGGAATTGCCATGAAGCTTTTCATGCGTTTTTATACGTGGCTGCTGATAGGCATACCTGTACCGTTATCTGGTCAGTCGTATCCCTGGCCGGCGGCGTTAGATACACTGGTGGATGAACTGATACGAAACAACGGCGATTTGCTTTCCATGAAGTATAAAATCGAATCCATAGAATTCGAAAAAGAGCGGATTAGCAGCTGGGAACCGCCTCAGGCCGGAATCGAATTTTTTCAGATGCCGGTGAAATCCTTTCCCCTGGTGACAAAAAATAATATGGAAACCGATTACTTCATCCAGCAGATGATCCCCTGGCCCGGGAAAACCGCATCCATGCGGAGGCCTCTGAACAGCAAGAAAAACATGATGACCGAAGAGTATTACGACCAGCAAAGCCGGATGATCCGTGAATTCAAGACCCTGTATATTGAGTTGTTCATTACCTTAAAGCAAAAACAGCTTAACCGGGAAAACAACCGAATTCTCAATCAATGGCTCGACATTCTCCAGAAGCAATATCAGTCCGGCATGACGACCTTGCTTGACATCGCGACGACCCGGAACGAAATCTACAAGCTGCAAACCGATTATATCGTGCTGGAAAAACAATCGCAGCGAATCCGCTCATCCTTAAATGCCATGCTAAGCCGGCCGGATAGTTCCTCGATAATCCCGGATACTATCTTGGCTGTCAGCGATATTATTTTTTCGGCCATTGACTCTGTCGAACGGGCGCTTGATAACAAAGCCGAGCTGAAATCCATACAATGGCGAATCAGCATGGAACAGCTGGATATAGTCGCTATCCATAAAGAAAAATACCCGGACTTCATGATTAAGGCCATGTATAAGAATATGACCGGCCGGCCGCACGACTACTGGTCGGTCATGCTGGGCGTCACGTTGCCGTTCAGCTGGTGGTCTAAAAACATGTACCTCGGTAAAATCGGTGAAAAGCAGATCACCATTAAATCCCTGCAGGCCGACCTGTATTACAAGAAACAACTGTACCGGAATGAAATAGCCGCTTTAAAAAACGATTTGGACGGCCGGTATCAGAATGTTAAGCTATATGAGAATATCATTTTACCGAATAATCAGCTTTCGTTACAGACGGCGATGAAACTTTTCGAATCCGGAAAAAGCAATTATATGCAAATTATGGAAATTTACCGGATGCATGTCATGAGTCAGACCGATTACTGGATGCACGTTATGAATTATCTCACGGCGATGGCGCGTTTGGAAGAAATAGCCGGCAGGCATTCCGTCCATACACAAAATTAAATAGGCAGGTTTTTATGATTGAAAAAATAATTGAATGGAGCGCGCATAACCGGCTGATAGTAATTGCTTCATTTGTATTGCTGATTTCCGCCGGTATTTACGCCATGGCGCGCTTACCGGTTGATGCCATTCCGGATTTATCGGAAAATCAGGTGATTGTTTTTACCGAATGGATGGGCCGCTCGCCGGAGATTATTGAAGATCAGGTCACGTTTCCGATTGCAACGGCTCTGCAGGGACTGGCGGAAGTCAAAGCGGTACGGGCGTCTTCGATGTTTGGCATGTCCTTCGTATTCGTTATATTTGAGGACAACACGGATTTATATTTCGCCCGTACGCGGGTGCTGGAAAAGCTGAATACGATGCGTTCATCCCTGCCGCCCGGCGTAACGCCGTCGCTGGGACCCGACGGCACCGGCGTCGGCCATGTGTTCTGGTACACGGTTGAGGGGCCGTATGACTTGGGTACCTTACGCGCCCTGCAGGACTGGGACATCCGCTACAAACTGTCATCCGTCGAAGGCATCGCTGAAATAGCCAGTATCGGCGGTTTTGTAAAGCAATATCAGGTAGATGTTGACCCCTGGAAACTCAAAGCGTACGCGCTGACCTTGGAGGATATTATCCGCGCGATACAACGAAACAATAACGAAACCGGCGGAAAGATTATCGAATCGTCATCCGCCGAATATTTCATCCGGGGGCAGGGATACTTGCGTTCGGTACGGGATATCGAAAACATCATACTTAAATCATCGCCGTCGGGAACGCCGGTTTTGTTAAGCCATGTGGCGGTTGTGCAGATCGGGCCGGATATACGACGCGGCGCGCTCGAAAAAAACGGCCAGGGCGAAGTGGTGGGCGGTATTGTGGTGATGCGCCACGGGGAAAACGCGCGGCAGGTAATCGAACGCGTAAAAATCAAAATCAGCGAAATTCAGCCCGGCTTGCCGGAGGGCGTGAAAATAATACCCTCCTATGACCGGAGCATATTGATTGACGAAGCCGTCGGCACGCTTGAAAAAGCCTTGCTCGAAGCCGCTATCATTGTATCAATCGTTGTCATCATTTTTTTACTCCACTTCCGGAGCGTCGTCCGTATCCTGATAGAAATACCGGTCACCGTTGTTATCGCTTTTCTTTTAATGTACCTGTTTAATATCACCTCCAATATCATGAGTCTTGGAGGCATCATACTCGGCATCGGTGTGATCGTGGATGCATCCATTGTTCTTGTTGAAAACGCCCACCGGCACCTTGCCCGGGCGATAGAGGAAAAAGGAACGCTTCAGCCGGCCGATTATAAAGCCATCAGTATTATGGCGGCCAAGCAGGTCGGTCGGGCTATTTTCTTTTCAGAACTGATCATACTGGTATCGTTTCTGCCGGTGTTCCTGCTGACGGGGCCGGAGGGCAAACTGTTTCATCCGCTGGCGTTTACCAAAACGTTCATGATGGTAGGCTCGGCGGCGATAGCCATAACATTCATTCCGGTATTGATGACGTTTTTCATGCGGGGCCGCTTCGTGAACGAAGAGCGGAATAGGATTACCCATTTTATGCATATCCTTTACCGGCCGGTCCTGCGGTGGTGCCTCAAATACCGAAAAACTACTCTGGCGTTAAACGTATTGGCCTTAATCATTACCGTTCCCATGATTGCAGATACCAATTCGGAATTCATGCCGTCGCTGGATGAGGGCTCGATTTTGTATATGCCGGTCACTTTGCCGGCGGTATCCATCGCCGAAGTCAACCGGATCATGCGGATACAGGATCAGATCATCCAAAGCGTACCCGAAGTGGATCACGTCCTGGGTAAAGCCGGCAAAGCGGAAACCTCCACCGATAACGCGCCGCTGAGCATGATTGAAACCATTATCCTGTTAAAACCCCGCTCGGAATGGCGCGAAGGCATTACCAAACGGGATATTCTGAATGAGCTGGATCAAAAGCTTCAGATACCCGGCGTAACCAACGGCTGGACACAACCAATCATAAACCGTATCCAGATGCTTGCCACCGGCGTTCGCACGGATATCGGTCTGAAAATATTCGGAAACAACCTCGATACCCTCGAATATTACGCGGTGCGCGCAGAACAAATCCTGAAACAGGTTCCCGGCGCCTCGGATGTGGTCGCTGAGCGCCTGCAAAAAGGCCTGTACCTTGATATGAACCCGAAGCCGGAACGTTTGGCGCGATACGGGTTATCGGTACAAGACCTGCACATGGTCATTGAAACAGCTATCGGAGGCCAAAACCTGGGAACGGTATATGAGAACCGTATGCGCTTTCCTGTCCGCATGCGTTATGCAAGGGATTACCGGGACAACCAGGCGTCACTGAATCAGTTGCTGGTGCCTGTCCCTTCAGCGGGAGGCGTTTCGGACAATGCCTCTACCGGTACTATATCAGGAATGACCGGTCAACGCATGGCCATGAACAAGCCGGACAATCGAAGGGAAGAATCCGGATTTACATTTTCACTTCTTGGGGGTAGGTCCTACGGCATTCAATATGTGCCGCTTTCGGAGCTGGCCGATATCCGGGTTACCGAAGGGCCGCCGATGATTAGCAGTGAAAACGGCATGCTGCGGTCTTTGGTCTATATGAATGCCCGCGGACAGGATCTCAGCGCGGTTGTGCAGGAATCGAAATCCGTGATCCAACAGCAGTTGAAACTGCCGGAGGGCTATTCGTACAGCTGGTCCGGTCAGTATGAAAATAAAATTCACGCGGACCGCACGATCAGGCTGATCCTGCCGCTGGTGTTGATGAGTATTTTTGTTCTTTTGTTTATGACGCTTAAAGATGTTAAAGAAACTGTTGTGGTCATGCTGTCCGTTCCCTTCGCGCTGATCGGCGGGATTTATATGATTTACTTACTGGATTACAACTTTTCCGTGGCCGTATGGGTTGGATTCATCGCGCTTTACGGCATTGCCGTGGAAACCGGCGTCGTGATGGTCGTCTATCTGCACGAAGCGCTGGATAAACGCATTCTCGGCCATCAGAGCGGCCGGTTGCAATCATTAACCAAACAGGATATATACGATAGCGCCCTGGAAGGCGCCCTGCTCCGTCTCCGGCCGAAACTGATGACGGTGTTCACCAGCATGATGGGCCTGATTCCCGTTATGTGGGCCAGCGGCGCCGGTTCCGACGTGATGAAGCCGTTGACCGCGCCTATGATCGGCGGCCTGCTTACGTCCGCGATTCACGTACTCATCGTGACACCGGTGCTTTTTGTCATAATGAAAGAGCATAGTCTCCGAAAGAATAAACTGACTTTATCCCGTTTAGCCGACTGGATGAAATAAAATGATTGTCTGATTTTTCCGGATTAAAGTAACAAGGAATCATCTATGAAATTTGTCATCTTAATGATCGGCCTGGTTGCCGTTTTTACGGCCTGCCAAAACCAGACCCCGCAGACCGTCTCAACGGACGGGAAACCGTATTACTGTCCCATGCATCCGGAAGTCACGTCGGACCGTCCGGGTGTCTGCCCGATATGCCACATGGATCTGGTGAAACGCTCATCGGAGAATGCCCTGAGCGACTCCCTGGTCGTGATGTTGACCGATCCTCAAACGGTGCTCGCCAATATCAGGACTATGAAAGTGAGGAAAAGCACGCAGGTCCACCGGGTCAAAGCGTACAGCGTACTGGATTTCGCCGAACCGGACCGCAAAATCATCGCCGCCCGATTTTCCGGCCGTATCGAAAAATTGTACGCCAACCAAACCGGACAGTATATAAAACCAGGGGCCCCACTTTTTGATATTTACTCGCCGGCGTTACTGGAAGCCCAAAACGACTACCTGATTGCCCTGAACCAGATTATGACCATCGACAGCATTTCCGGCAACAACGTACTGGCCGCATCCGAACAAAAACTTCGCTTCGCCGGCATGACAAGCGATCAGGTCGCGCGCCTGAAGGCATCACGGCAGCCGGCCTGGGTAACCACGTTTCATTCGCCGTATGGAGGTTACATCATCCAAAAAAACGCGCAGGAAGGCGCTTATATCCGTGAAGGCAGCGCGTTATACGAAGTCGCGGACATGAGCCGGCTGTGGAGCCTCGCAGAAATTTATGAGAACGATATTCCGTATATAACAGTAAACATGCGGACCACGCTCAGATTAAACGCGATTCCTGGAAAAGAATTTATTGGTAAGGTCGAATACGTCTATCCCGCGTTGGACGCGGCGACACGGACGATTAAGGTCCGGTCGGAGTTTAGAAACGATCATCATTTCTTGCGTCCGCAGATGTACGGCGAACAGACTTTTGAAACGGAAACCGGCCCGGCCCTGTTTATTCCCGAAACCGCAATAGTATTTACCGGCAGGGGCTGTGTCGTATGGATCAAAAGCGGCGATCATCAGTTCCGGCCACAAACGGTAAAAACCGGCATCAAAGCGGATTCTCAATACGAAATCACCGAAGGTCTGCGCGAAGGCGATGAAATAGCGATTACAGGCGGTTTTTTGATTGATTCCGAGAGCCAGTTGAAAGAAATTCAACCCTAGAAAAACGATTTGAAGTTTGAATTTGAAAATATTTTTAAAGCCGTGTTTTTTTAAAGTCATATTCTTCTCGTTTTGAGCGCCAGGAACGACCGGGAAGCAAGAAAAATAATTCGGTTAAACCCTCACTGGTCGTTAGAAGTTATACGCTAAGTCGGAAGCTTCCATAGGGCGCATACGGGATTTTTGGACATACGCCGGCAGATCGTAAATGATCTCTGCTTCCGATTGAAAAAAAATGAGGGCATCGTTTTAGAATGGATTCCAATGAATTCATAAAAAAATTTGGCTTTTTTCACATAAAATATTATATTTCGCCGTTCTGATTATTTTAAGGAAACAAGGATAAGGTATGGGAACAATAGTATTGTATGCCGTGATCGCGCTGGGCAGCATTGCCGCAGCGTTTGCGATCATCATATTTTTTGTTGAACAGAAATTCAAGGTCATCGAAGATCCCAAGATCGATGAGGTTCAGGCGGCCGTGCCGGGCGCCAACTGCGGCGGTTGCGGGTTTGCCGGATGCCGTGCTTTCGCGGAAGCCATTGTCAAGGCCGGCACATTGGAGAAGTTTAACTGTCCGGTGGGCGGGGCGGATGTGATGAACCAAATCGCGAAAATCTTGGGCGTGGAAGCGACGGTCAAGGAACCTCAGGTAGCGGTCGTACGCTGCAACGGATCCTACGCTAATGCGCCCGGTAAAGTGGAATACGACGGCGCAACCTCATGCCAGTTTGCTCACCAGTTGTATTCCGGCGACAGCGGCTGCCCGTACGGATGTCTGGGCCTGGGCGACTGCGTGGACGCATGTAAATTCGACGCGATGTATATGGACAAGACGACCGGACTTCCGGTGGTTCTGCAGGACAAGTGCGTGGCCTGCGGCGCCTGCGTGAAAGCCTGTCCCCGCGGCATCATTGAAATGCGCAACAAACAGAAAAAGAACCTGCGCATTTATGTAGCCTGCATCAACATGGAAAAAGGCGCCGTGGCCAGGAAGAACTGCTCGGTGGCCTGCATCGGCTGCAGCAAATGCTTTAATGTGTGCCCGCACAATGCGATAGAAATGAAAGCCGATGAGACCGGTAAATTTAAACTGCTGGCCTATATTGATTACGAAAAATGCAAACTCTGCCGGAAATGCGCGCCGGAGTGTCCGACCAACGCGATCCATGAGGTCAACTTTCCGCCGCGTAAGGAGCCGGTAAAAACCGAGCCAGCCAAAACGGAAGCATAATTATTTAACAGCCACCAAGGCACAGAGGCATCAGGATATTAAAAGCCTGTTACGGTATGGCTATTCCTTCGTCCCAATGTGACTTGACGGCTTAAATACTTACAGATACTATTAGGAGAAACCATTTGAGAACGTTTAAACTGGGCGGCGTCCATCCCGAGGAAAACAAAATTTCCGCCGGCGCGGCGATTGAGTTTCTGCCACCACCCGCAACGGTGTCGATTCCGGTCGGCCAGGTGCTGGGCGCGCCTTCCAAACCGCTTGTTGAAAAAGGGGCGAAAGTCAAGGTGGGTCAGCTGATCGCCAAGGGCGAGTCCTTCATTTCCGCCAATGTCCATGCCTCCGTCTCCGGAACTGTAAAAGGCATTGACGAAGTAACCGATACCAGCGGCTACCGCCGTAAAGCCATAATCATCGCGGTGGAAGGCGATGAATGGGACGAAAGCATTGACCGGTCGCCCGAAATCAAATATGAATGCGCCCTGAGCGCCGACGACATTATTAAAAAAATCAACGAAGCCGGGATTGTCGGGCTGGGCGGAGCCACGTTTCCCACGCATGTGAAACTGAAAGTGCCGCAGGGCAAGAAAGCCGAGGTTCTGATTATCAACGGCGTGGAATGCGAGCCGTACCTGACGTCGGATCACCGGCTGATGCTCGAAAAAGGCGAAGAACTGCTGGTCGGTACCTCGATATTGATGAAAGCCCTTCAGGTGGATCGCGGGCTGATCGGCATCGAAAATAATAAACCGGACGCGATTGCCCATTTAACGACGCTGGCTCAGAAATTCAAAGGGATCGAGATCGTGCCGCTGAAGGTTAAGTATCCGCAGGGCGGCGAAAAACAACTGATCAAAGCGCTGATTAACCGCGAGGTACCGTCCGGAAAACTGCCGATTGACGTAGGCACGGTGGTGCAGAATGTCGGTACCACGTTTGCGGTATATGAAGCGGTGCAGAAGAATAAACCGTTGTTTGAGCGCATTGTTACAGTTACCGGAAAAAGCGTCAAAAAACCGTCCAATTTTCTTGTCCGCATCGGCACGCCTGTATCCGCGCTAATTGAAAAAGCCGGCGGATTGCCGGAAGATACCGGGAAAATCATCAGCGGCGGGCCCATGATGGGCAAGACTTTGAATTCACTGGAAACGCCGGTGGTTAAGGGCATGTCCGGCCTGCTCATCATGCGCAAATCCGAAGCGAAACGCATCGGCACGGTTAACTGCATCCGCTGCGCCCGCTGTGTGTCGGTATGTCCCATGGGATTGTCGCCGTACTTACTGGCCGTATTGGCCGAACAATCCGAATGGGAACCGGCAGAAAAAGGCCGCATAATGGACTGCATCGAATGCGGTTCCTGTATGTATATATGCCCCTCCGGCCGGCCTTTGCTGGATTATATGCGCGTCGGTAAATCAAAAGTTGGTCAGATCATCCGAAGCAGAGGAAGGTAATTATGGATAAATTAGTCATTTCGGGTTCTCCCCACGTTCATGCCGAACAGGACGTGAAGAGCATCATGTGGGGCGTGGTTATCGCGCTGATTCCCGCTCTGCTCGTATCGGTGTATTATTTCGGCATACCGGCCCTGGTACTCACGTCCGTGGCCGTATTGTCCTGTCTGGTGTTTGAATTCCTGATTCAGAAATTTCTTCTAAAGCAGGAACCGACTATTACGGACGGTTCGGCGGTCATCACGGGTATTTTGCTGGCATTTAATGTGCCATCCAGCCTGCCGCTCTGGCAGTTGATTATCGGTTCACTGGTAGCTATCGGGATAGCAAAGATGGCGTACGGCGGACTGGGGAAAAATCCGTTCAACCCCGCGCTGGTTGGCCGCGTATTTTTGCTGATTTCTTTTCCCGTAGATATGACCACCTGGCCAACGCCGGCTCCGCTCGGCACGGTTCCTGATGCGATTACCGGCCCTACGGCCCTCGGCGTCCTGAAAGAAGGGTTGATGAAGGGCGATACGGTAACCCACTTGATGAAGAATGTACCGACGTATCAGGACTTGTTTATCGGCAGTATCGGCGGGTCGCTCGGTGAGATTTCGGCGTTGGCGCTGATCCTTGGCGGTCTGTATATGCTCGTTCGCCGAATCATCACCTGGCACATTCCGGTATCCTTCATTGCAACGGTTTTTGTTTTTACCGCCATTCTCTGGCAGGCCAACCCTGAAAAATACGCGGATCCCGTGTTTCATCTGCTGGCTGGCGGCTTAATGCTCGGCGCGATTTTTATGGCAACGGATATGGTGACATCCCCGATGACGTATAAAGGCATGCTGGTTTTTGGCATCGGATGCGGTTTGCTGACGGTACTCATCCGCGTCTGGGGTGCCTATCCCGAAGGCGTTTCCTTCGCGATTCTGATTATGAACGCCATAACGCCTCTGCTCAATAACTGGTTTAAACCCGCCCAATTCGGCGAGGAGGTTAAGTAACATGGCTAAACTTCCGTCAACTGTAAAGAACATGGTTCTGTCTCTGAGTATAATATCCTTATGCATGTCCGCCGCGCTGGGATTCGTTTACGTGGCGACCAAGGAACCGATTAATCAGGCAAAGAACAAAAAAATTCTGGATGCCATTCAGGCCGTGGTTCCGGAATTTTCGAATAATCCGTATGAAGAGCAATACACCGTGGAAAGCTTCGAGGGCGTTATTCTGTATCCGGCAAAAAAAGACGGCCAGCTGGTGGGAACCGCCATCAAGACGTACACTAATATCGGCTACAGCGGTTTCTTTTCCATTATGGTGGGCCTGTTGCCCGACGGCAGTATCCACAATATTTCGGTGCTTGAACAAAAAGAAACCCCGGGTCTGGGCTCGAAAATGTCGGAACCGGGTTTTAAAGATCAGTTTAAAGGAAAAAATCCTGCTGCTTTTAAAATGACTGTCCGGAAAGACGGCGGGGAAGTGGACGCTATCACTGCCTCCACGATAACTTCGCGTGCCTTTTGTGATGCCGTACAGCGAGCGTACAACGCCTATCAGAAAGGAGGCCGGCAATGAGTTTGAAGCATTTTACCAACGGATTGCTTCGGGAAAACCCGCTTTTTGTCATGGTGCTGGGTTGCTGTCCCGCGCTGGCGGTGACATCCTCGGCGACGAACGGTCTCGGCATGGGACTGGCCACAACATTTGTGCTGCTCAGTTCCAACACGCTGGTGGCCTTGCTCAAAAATCTGATTCCCGATAAGGTCCGTATTCCCTGTTTTATCGTGGTTATCGCCACGTTCGTCACCATAACCGACATGGTCATGCAGGCCTTCACGCCTGATTTGTACAAAGCGCTCGGCATCTTTATTCCGCTGATTGTGGTCAACTGTGTGATTCTCGGCCGGGCGGAGGCTTTTGCGCAAAAGAACCGCCTTCTGCCATCCGTACTGGACGGCATCGGTATGGGCATCGGATTTACGATGGCTTTGACCCTGCTTGGCAGCATCCGTGAAATACTCGGCAACGGATCCCTGTTTGACATTAAATTTGTCGCGGCCGACGCAAAAACCGTCCTTCTTTTTATTCTCGCACCGGGCGCGTTTATCACGTTCGGTTTCCTGATCGCAATTACCAACATCCTGAAAAAGAAGTTTAATATATAACAGGAATTACTATTATGGATTATATTAACATTATCATATTGGCGATCGTTGTCAACAACGTTGTGCTCATGCAGTTCCTCGGAATCTGTCCATTTCTGGGCGTTTCGGGAAAGATCGCCACTTCGGTAGGCATGGGCGGCGCCGTCGTTTTTGTTATGACGCTCGCCAATCTGGTCACTTATCTGATATTCAATTTCATTTTGATACCACTGAATATCACTTTCATGCAAACGATTACGTTTATTCTCGTGATCGCGTCGCTCGTCCAGATCGTGGAAATTATTTTGAAAAAAGTCAGCCCATCGTTGTATCAGGCGCTGGGGATTTACCTGCCGCTGATTACCACCAATTGCGCCGTTCTGGGTATCGCGCTGCTGGCCTCTAAAAAAGATCTTAATCTGATCATGAGCGTGGTGTACGCCGCATCCACCGCAGTCGGTTTCACGATCGCTCTGGTACTGATGGCAGGCATCCGCGAACAGATGCAAATAACCGGCGTTCCGGAACGTATGAAAGGCTTTCCGATCTCGCTGATCACCGCCGGTTTATTATCTCTGGCCTTTATGGGATTTTCCGGTCTGGTTAAGTAATCTGAATAACCCACGCTATCCAACAGCATTAATACGGCGCTATTAATGCTGTTTAATTTTTATAGTCAGGAGGGTTGATGTCTGCATCAAGAATTCTTTTTGGCTTAATCGTTGCGGCCGCCGGATGGTTAACGCTGCTTTGTGATGCAAAAACCTGCCGGGCGGATGATCCGAAGGATTTCAAAACCGTTGTTAAAGAACTCGCCCGGACACTGATTAACAGCAATACAACCGGCAAGCCTTTGCGCCTGGCGGTCATCACCTTCCTGCCGACCAAAGGCGGCGTTAATCTTTCGAATGAATTCGGCGAATACATCACTGAGTCGCTAATCAGTGAACTGACCTCGGGGAAAAAATCATTCCGGCTGTTCGAACGCAAACGGCTCGACGACGTGCTGAAAGAAAACGACCTGATGCTGAGCGATCTGATGGATCAGCGCCAGGCCATAAAAGTCGGCGAACTTCTGCCCATCGACGCGATCTTCTCCGGTTCCTATACGCGGTTGAAAAAATATATCGACATCAACAGCCGCCTCATCGACGTTGTAACCGGTGAAATCCTCGTCAGTTTTTCCGGGCGTATCCAATGGTCCGACGAACTGGCCGAATTATTCCCTGATGCGACACGAAAAGACAAAAAGGATCAATCGGACGACGTATCCCATACCGACCGTTGTAAACAAAACGCGCAGAACATTCGTACGCTGCTTAACGACCTGACTGCCGATTCTAAAATTCAAAACGTTGTAAACGAAGCGGTAAAAATCCCTTATGACAATGACTGCGGACAAATTCATAATTCGGTCATGAGTTATTTTATCCGTTATAAGATTGATTCGGCGCCCTACAAACAATTCCTAATCAAAACATTGGACACCATTTCATATCCCTCAAACGACTACCGGGCGCGCGATATTCTGTATTTCCTGGCATCCGATACGGTTATTGATGAGCAGGAATGGAAGGTTGCCTTAAAAACTATCGAAAAAAGCCCCATCGGCGCCCTGGATAATATTTTTCAAACCCTGTACAGAAACATCATAAAAAAAGGCCGGATCGCCGAGCAATTCACGCGGATCGACGAGTATTTCGAACGCGTGCAGGCTCAGAAAGTAGGCCGTCCCGTAGCGGTGAATTATAACTCCGGTTTTTTCGCGGCTACGCGCGGCCTGAAATCGGAAGACGATGTCAGCGGCATGGCTTACTGCTATGAGCGTTACGGGCTTCTGCTTAACCCCATGGATCCTGTTACAGGAACAACTTCCAAATCACTGAGCGCCAATGTCTACGCGCTCCTCGTTTATATTTATCAATACGGAAAGACCGATGAAATAAAAGGCAAAGCCATCAAATGGCTAACTGACCATTTCAACCATCTGGAAACCAGCGAGGAATCCTCGAAGCAGTTATATGATTTTATCCGATTCTTTGAACTAACCTCCAATGAAAACACGAACCGGCGTATCCAGAAGGAATTTCCAGCCAAAGATCTGGATATACTGGTCAGGGCCTGCAAACCAAAATTTACCGAATGGGCCACGCTGACACCCTATACGAATCAGCTTGAGGACCGCTTGATTTTCTGCGCCGCCAATGATATTCCCGTTCCCGGTTTTATTCCCACCATGGAAGAGACCGCGCAACGGCTGACCGCCGGTACCGATTGGAAAGAAATGGTGCGGATAATGAAGCTGTTGGAACGGATGAAAGACCGGCCAAAATCCATCGAGTCGGCGTTGCTTCAGGTCATTGCCAAAAAAGATATCGAGCATAAAAAGGAATTGACGGACATCCAGCGTTCAGCGATTGTCGTTCTGGGAAATATCCGGTCAGAGCATTCGCAGGCGATTAATTTTATGATTGAATCGTTGACAAGCTATGAGTATGGGGTGGCCGATAAATCCAAAGAAGCGCTGACAAAAATCGGTAAAGCGGCGGTGCCATATCTGATTGAAAAATTACGTTCTCTGAGCGCCCGTGACGATGCGCTGGAATACCAGATCATTGTAGTGCTCGGACTTATCGGCAGGGACGCGCGGGCCGCCAAACCCGACCTGCAGAAAATCCTGCAACGCACCACGCATCAACAGCGCCGTTACGCCATCGAGGCGGCCATTCAGGCGATGGAGTGATTTATGCGCCGTCCATGCTATAAAACCGGCTCCGCCGACAACGTTCACAGGGAGATACAGGGATCCCATGGCGAAAACGGCCGCCGTATGCCGCCGGAGATAAAACCTATTGTCAAAATCATAACGTTCGCCTTGTCCGTAATGTTGTTTCAATCTTGTGGTTCTAAAAAGAACGAACTGCAATTGGTAAAATTCGGGGGACTCGCTCAGGGAACGACTTATGCCGTAACCTATTATGATTCTGCCGGCGTTAATTATCATGCGGATATTGATACCATTCTGAAAAATATCGATCAGTCGCTGTCATGGTATCAGCCCCAATCCGTGTTATCGCGCGTTAACCGGAACGACACCTCCGTTATACCCGACCGATATTTTTTGGATATGCTGAACAAATCGCTGGAGATATCCGAGATGACCAACGGCGCTTTTGACGTAACCGTCGCACCGTTAGTCAGCGCTTGGGGCTTCGGCCTGAGTAATCGTGAGCGCATGACAAAGAAAACCGTCGACAGTTTGTTGCAACTGGTTCATTACCGTTATGTGGCGTTCGACGGAAAAAAGATTATTAAGAAATATCCCGGTGTTAAAATAGATTTTAACGCTATTGCACAGGGTTATACGGTCGATGTCATATCGGAATTTCTTGAATCTAAAGGCATTCAAAATTATCTGGTTGAACTCGGCGGGGAAGTTCGGGGTAAAGGGCGGAAGATGAATGGGGCGTTGTGGAATATCGGTATTGAAAAACCCGCTGACAGCAACAGACTGGATCATCGCATGATACAGGCCATACTACGGCTGGAAAACCGTTCCGTGGCCACGTCCGGCAGTTACAGAAAATTTTATATCGAAAACGGGATACGGTATTCCCACACGATTGATCCATCTACGGGATATCCCGTCCGCCACAGCACATTAAGCGTTACTGTGGTGGCTGCCACCTGCGCCGACGCCGACGCCTACGCCACCGCGCTGATGGTGATGGGAATGGAGGAAGGAAAAAAGTTTCTCAGTAAACATCCCGAACTGCAGGCCTATTTTCTTTACAGCGACTCTGCGGACGGCCTTAAAAGCTATATGACGGACGGCCTGAACGATCTGATATCCGAGTAAGCCCATGCCAAGCCGTTCCTATATGCCGTTCAATCTCGACTCAAAATTCGCCGTCATTGACGTTGAAACCACCGGCCAGAGCGCCCGCAACGGCTACATCATCGAGGCCGGAATCGTTTTTATCGATCATCGCCGCATCACCGGTACGTATCAGACCTTGATGCGTCCGCCGGTTTCAATTCCGTATTTTATCACTATGCTCACCGGTATCCGGGATGCCGATGTCTACGATGCGCCGGATTTCCAGTCCGTTTCGGATGAGCTTTTACATCGCCTTGAAGGCTATTATTTCGTGGCGCACAATGCCTCGTTTGATTACAGTTTCTTCAAGTCGGAATTTGAACGCATGAACCGGCATTTTTACATGGACAAATTCTGCACCGTACGCCTGGGCCGGAAATTTTTTCCGGAATTGAAAAAATACAACCTGGACCGGATGATGGAATATTTCGGAATCCGTATCGACAACCGGCACCGGGCTTTGGGCGACGCGCTTGCTACGGCAGAAATTTTTATCCGTTACCTAAATCATCCTAATGCGCTGGAAGTTTTTTCCGCCTACGCGGCCGCGTTCGATAAAAAAAATCTCTGGAAAGAACGGCTGGAATTGCAAATTATGGATCTGCCGGAAGCCAAGGGCGTGTATATTTTTAAAGATCATTACGATCTGCCGCTCTATATAGGAAAAAGTAAAAACATTCGCGGACGCATCATGAGCCATCTGCGCGACGATCACCTTTCCAAAAAAAAGCGGTTGTGGCATTCCACTGACCATTTCGACTGGATTGAATGTGGCACGGAACTCGAAGCACTGATTCTGGAATCACGACTCATAAAGAAGTACATGCCGCCCTACAATGTCCAGCAGAAAAACTGGAAGGACTATTTCTACGTCAAAGTTACCAAGGACCGCTATCCACTGGTGCTGACCACAACCGATAAAAACAGCGATGGCGCGGAGTACATTGGCCCGTTCCGCTCATCCAAACTGCTGGAATATCTGCTCATCCGTCTGCAGAAGCATTTTAAGTTGTGCCCGGAACTTTTCAGGGAACGCCGTACGAAAAAAGGCGTCTGTTTTTCCTATCACCTTCAGCAATGCACCGGCGCCTGCGGCGAATTGATATCGCCGGACGATTACCGCCGGCAGGTGAACGACGCCATGCGGATTCTGAAAGATATGACGGACATGGAATCAGAAGAAAACATCCGCGTATACCTGTCCTCTCCGGATTTATGGGGAGATAAATATTACTATGTGCGTGAGGGACTGAAAAACACCTATGAACAATTAAAAGAGGATCCGGCGTTGTTCAGGGAAAAGTACTTTATATTCGACACAAAGGATCAAACCGGCTATTTCATCCAGCATGGCGTTCTTAGAAAAATCCTGACCGGCGATGAGCTGGAAGACCGGAATTTGTTACGTGAATTATTTCTATCGGAACCGGTTGATATTCCCGATGATAAAGAGGCGCTGGATGAACGACTGACTATCCGGCGGTTTGTACGAATGAACCGCGAGCGGCTGAAGATTGTGGAGGCGGTGTAATAATCAGCGCCCCCTCCGGAATGACCGGATAATCCCTTAGCCATACGGCGTCAAAAAAAATCAGCAGACCTTGAGGGTCTGCTGATGCATGAAATTCGTGCGGACCGAATTAACGGGCGCCTTTTTCTTCCATCAATTTTTTACGCGCATAGGCGATGAGGCCTCCGGCGTCCACGATGGCCTGACGGGCTTTCGGGAGCGGTTCGATATCGAATGTTTTTCCGGTCGTCAGGTTTTTTACGTGGGTCGGAGTGATTTCCAGTTCGTCACCTTCATTGGCTTCAATCTGCGGACAGATGATCGTGCGCAGGCCGAGATTGATGGCGTTTTGCAGAAAGATGCGCGCGAAATCCTTCGCCACCACATATAAACCGTGTCCGTGCAGACAGGACGCCGCTTGTTCGCGGGAAGAACCGCAGCCGAAATTTTTTCCGGCGACAATCACGCTGTCGGGCGGGATTTCTTTATTCTTGAGTTTCTTGTTAAACTCTGCTTCATCGGCAAACGCAAACTGCGGCGTTTCCGTAGGAAGCACGGTGGCCATAAAGCGGCCGGGATATATAACATCGGTCGATATGTCATCGCCGGTTTTGAAAACGACTCGGGAGCTCATTTTTTGCCTCCTTTCTTGGGTTTGGTAATTACGCCCTTGATGGCGCTTGAGGCGGCGACCGCCGGGGAGCACAGATAGACTTCGGATTTGGGATTGCCCATGCGTCCTTTAAAATTGCGGTTCGTGGTGGACAGTGCGACTTCGTCATCGCCCAGCGCACCCTGATGGACGCCGAGACAGCAGCCGCAGCCGGGATTGATGATCATCGCGCCGGCATCCGCAAGCGTCTGAATATAACCTTTTTTAAGCGCCTGTTTGTAAATCATCCAGGAAGCCGGGAAAATCAGCATGCGCGTATGCTTGGCGACTTTCTTGCCCTTAAGGATATCCGCCGCTACTTTTAAGTCATCAAGGCGTCCGTTGGTGCATGAGCCAATAACGATCTGGTTAATCTTTTTGCCTTCCACTTCCTTAATCGGTTTGACGTTATCTACCGTGTGCGGGCAGGCAATTTGCGGCTCAAGTTTGGAAACGTCGATTTCAACCACCTGATCATAAACCGCATCGGCATCCGGCGCTACCATGTCGAATTTGCCTTTTACGCCGGCTTCTTCTTTCAGGTAGCGAACCGTTTCCGCGTCGGCGGGAACGATGCCGGAAGTGGCGCCCGCTTCGACCGACATATTGCAGAGTACCAGACGTCCGGAAGTGCTCATTTTTTTGATGGTCTCGCCGTGAAATTCGATAACTCTGAAATTAGCGCCTTCTGCGGTGAGTTTACCGATCAGATAAAGAATCAGGTCTTTTGGATAAACACCTTCCTTAAACTTGCCTTTCACCACCACTTTGATCGTCCCGGGGACTTCCACATTCAGCACGCGTCCCAGCGCCCAGACGGCGGCCATTTCCGTAGCGCCAATCCCGAAGGAAAAGGCGCCAAGCGCCCCGTGGCTGGTCGTGTGACTGTCGGTACCGACCACCACGTATCCCGGACGCACGTAACCGTTTTCCGGAAGGATCTGATGGCAGATGCCGCCTTCATCGCCGCGCGCATCATGAAATTTCACAATGCCCTGTTTGGCAATAAACTCACGTATTTTTTTCTGGTTTGTTGCCGTTTTGGAACTTTCGGCAGGCACCCGGTGATCAAAGATAATAGCAATTTTTTTCGGGTCCCATACTTTCGGCTCCATACCGGTATCTTTGAACACTTCGTTAAACTGGTTGATCACCAGCGCGCCGTTTTCATGCGACATCGCGAGATCCACCTTCGGTTCAACGACATCACCAACATTCACTGAAGACAAGCCGGCCGCGCGGGCCAGTATCTTCTGAACAACGGTCATGCCCATAAATGTTTTCTCCTGATTAATGATGATAGTTATAATTTTAACGCCAAGAAACCACGCGGACACAAAGGATTAGCGATATCTTAATTCTTTGCACCTCATGGATTTGTGGCCCAATCAATTATACAACGCCTTTTTCCTTAAACCGCTTGACATCGTCCTTGGTGTAACCGATTTGAACCAGAATTTCCTCGGTATGCTGGGAAAGCGTCGGCGGCGGGGTTTCCACCTTGCCCGGCGTTTTGCTGAATTTAGCCGTCGGATTAAACAGTTTCAGTTCACCGATGCCTTCGGCTTGGATGGTTTCAATCGCATGGCGGTGTTTGGCCTGTTCCTGGTTCAGGGCCGCCTCAAGAGAAAGAATTTCGCCGGACGGAACGCCTTTTTCATTCAGCACATCCACCCAGTATTTGGTTTCTTTCTCTTTCAGTTTGGCTTCCAGCAGAGGGGTCAGGGCTTTGCGGTTTTTCTTGCGGTCGTCGCGTTTCTGGAAGCGCGGATCGGTTTTCAGTTCCGGCACGCCAAGCACGTCAGCTACGGCTTCCCACTGTTCCTGCTTATTGGCGGCAATATTGATGTAGCCGTCTTTGGTTACGAAAGTTCCCGAGGGAGCGGCCGTCATATTGTCGTTGCCGAGCAGTTGCGGCTGCTGGCCCCCGATCAGAAGGTTGGCGGCAACCCAACCCATCAACGGCATGATGGAGTCCAGCAGGGCAATATCGATAAACTGGCCTTCGCCGGTTTTTTCGCGATAGAACAGCGCCGCCATAATGGCAAACGCCGCATTCAGGCCGCCGACCGTGTCGCAAACCGGAAATCCGCAACGCAGCGGATTGAGCCGCTCGTCGCCGTTTATCGCCATGATGCCGCTCAGGCCCTGAATAATCTGGTCGTAAGCAGGTTTAAAAGCGTCCGGCCCTGTGGCGCCGAATCCGGAAATCGCGCAAACGATAATCTTCGGATTGATTTCGCTGAGTTTCTTGTACGAAAAACCAAGCCGGTCCATAACGCCTGGCCGGAAATTTTCTACAACGACGTCGGCCGTTTGGACTAATTTGGTAAAAATCTCTTTGGCTTCGGGATCTTTTAAATTCAGTGTCACGGATTTCTTATTGGCGTTCTGCGCTAAGAAACTTGTTCCCATCAGCTTTTTATTTAATTCGGGCACGTTCCCGAGTTCGCGGGCTAAGTCGCCTTTCCCCGGATTTTCAATTTTGATGACCTCCGCGCCGAACCAGGCCAGATGCAAAGTTGAGAAAGGTCCCGACAGTACGTTCGTCAGATCCAGAACCCTTACGCCTTCAAGTAATTTCATGGTAGTGACCTCTTTGATTTAATTTTTTCCTTTTTCGGGTATCACACCCGTTTTATAGACCGTTCCCGGCATTTCCCGATTAAAGAATGCGGCCACGTCGTTGGCAATCCCAATCAGTGCGTCGAGTTGGACATCGTGGCGCAGGTTCATGTGCTGAAGCATATGCACGAAGTCTTCGGTACATACGTTGCCGCCGGCGATCTTTGTAAACGGACATCCGCCGAGTCCGGCCACAGAAGATTCAAAATACTTCACGCCGACTTTCATGGCGGCGTAACAGTTCGCCAGGCCAAGGCCGTAGGTATTGTGGAAGTGGCAGGTGGTCTCGATGTCATCGGCCAGGGCATGGATGGCGCTGAACAGGGATTCGACTTTGTCCGGCGTCGCGTGGCCGGCGGTATCGGCCAGGCTGATATTGCGCAGGCCGGCGTCCACGTATCGGCGAACGATTTCAATAACCCGTTCCTCAGGCACCGGGCCTTCAAATCCACAGCCAAAGGCAGACTGCACGGATACTTGAACTTTTTTCTTCGCGTCCAGCGCTTTACGGGCCATGCCGATAATCGTTTCCGTCGCCTGCGCGATAGACATATTCGTGTTTTTCAGGCTGTGGGTCTCGCTCGCGGAAACGCCCATGCAAAACATATCCACGCCGCACTTGAAGCCGCGCTCCAGTCCTTTGTCGTTCAACACAAGGCCGGCCAAAATCACATGTTCCGGTTTCTGACCGGGTTTGGAAAATTCTGTAAACAACTGGTCGGTGGCGGCCATCTGCGGCACTTTTTCAGGATGCACGAACGAGCCGATTTGGATGATATCCACGCCCGCTTGTATCAGGCCTTTAATCCATTCCGCTTTTTTTTCGACCGGCACAATCTGCTTTTCCATCTGCAGGCCGTCCCGGATGCCGACTTCATGAATGATGATTTCGTAATCCATGATTAAAGTCCCGCGTTAAAGTTTAGCGGCAATGGCCTGAGCCATTTCGAGCGTTTTGCTGCTGCCGCCCATATCGTAGGTTCGGATCTTGCCTTCTTTGATGACGGCGGCGACGGCGTTTTCAAGACGCGCGCCTTTTTCCGTTTCGCCCAGCCAGTCGAGCATCATTTTGGCTGCCAATATCGTGGCAATCGGGTTGCATTTATACTGGCCGGCATACTTCGGCGCGGAACCGTGCGTCGGTTCAAACACAGCCAGTTTCTGGCCGATATTCCCGGAACAGCCGAACCCGAGCCCGCCGACCATCTGCGCGCAGAGATCGGATACGATGTCGCCGTATAAATTCGGCGCAACCAGCACGTCGTAATTGAACGGATTCTTCAGTAGCCACATGGTCATCGCATCAATGTTGGCATCGTCCATCTGAATGTTCGGGTAATCCTTGGCGACTTCCTTGGCGATTTCAAAGAACAGACCATCGGTCGCACGGACCACATTCGCTTTATGAACAATCGTCACTTTCTTGCGGTTGAATTTTTTGGCAAAATCAAACGCCGCGCGAATGATGCGTTCGGAGCCCTTCCTGGTGTTGATTTTGCACGAAATGGCGTACTGGTCGCCGGGCAGGTCTTTGAATACGCCGAACGGTTTGCTTAAACCCGCTAGACACGTAGCCAGTTCGGGCGGCACAGGGTTGAATTCCACGCCGGCATAAAGGTCTTCCGTGTTTTCCCGGAACACCACCAGATCAATATTTTCCTTGAAATTCAGCGGATTGCCGGCGTACCCTTTACACGGACGCAGGCAAATATATAAATCAAACAACTGCCGCATGCGAACTATGGGCGAGCGGTAAATCAGCCCTTTACCTTTCAGTTCGGGCACGAGTTCCGCTTCGGCGGCTTTCACCGGCTTGGATGTGATGGCGCCAAACATCGCCGCGTCCACGCTTTTTAAAAGATCAATCGTGCGTTGTGGAAACGCATCGCCTTCTTTGCACCAGAATTCCCAACCGATATCGCCGTGCATATATTCCGCGTCGAGCGCAAGCTTGTCCAGAACGATTTTGGTGGCTTCCAGAACTTCCACGCCGATCCCGTCTCCGGGCAACCAGGCAATCTTATACTTGGCCATAGATTTTCTCCGGTTAAATTATTAGTGTAGGTTTATGAATAACGTTTTTTTAACATTCGTAATTCTGGTCAAAACTCGACATGATGGCGTTGTCGATTTCCATTTGTGATTGGATGTTGCCGAGGCACTCCTGTAGTTTTTTACAGTGAAGGCGCTGGAGTTCGGCGAATTTTGTCAGGCAATGACGGGCTTTTTCATCGCCGATTTCCTGAGCCGCTTTCATGTGAAAATCATAAGACTCGTTTTCGCGGGCGATGACTTCTTTTATGATATCAATAACGGTACGGGGCGATTTGGTCTGTTCCATGATGTTGCCTTTTTTTGATGGCGGTTGAATACAAGTTTAATAATAAAAAAAATTTATTCATAAATCAAGATAAACAGGACAACGATGTTGTTTGACACATTAGAAAACATCCGAAACGCAGCGGGCTTTACGCTTGGTTGCAATAGTGAAGTTTTGAATGATAATTCCCACAGCTTTACAGCGATCGGTGGCAATCACATCCGTGCCTTTAACCAGAATTTCCTCATAGATAGCGTCTCCACGGGCCAAGGCTTTTTTATCAAGATTGCCCATGGTGCCAACAATACAGGCGATGCCGTTGCGATGCAGTAATCCGATCAACGCCGAATCCGGTACGGAGGTGCCGGTAAAAGCCACGATGCGATCGCGGCGGACGCCGTAATTCAGTACGCGGTAGAAGTCATCCGGCTGACAGATGTTGCAAGAAATCATCAGATTGGAATCCAAAGCGGCGTAGGTGCCGGCTTCAACGGCCGTATACGTCACCACCACAACCCGGTCTGCGGCATTGTTTCTGCGGATAATGGCCATTACACTGTCCGGCGGGACTTCCGGTTTAATATCGGTAAACAGGACCGTCTTCTTATCAGACCACTGCAGCGCCTCATCCAACGTCGGGATCCGGTAATTCGTTAAGCGGCCGCCGGGATCTTTAAGAAAGAGTTCTTTTATTTCGCTTAATGTCTTCTCCGAAACAAGGCCCACGCCGTTAGAGGTACGGTTCAGCGCCGCATCATGCATCAGGACGCAACGGCGGTCGCGCGTGAGCCGCACATCGCATTCAATAACGGCGCAGACGGATGACAAGGTATGCTCAAATGTTTCCAGACAATTTTCAGGATAACCCTTCTCCGGCCCTCCGCGGTGTGCGCTGACAATCGGACCCCGTATGGAATCCGGTCTGAAAAAATCCCATAACGACGGTTTATAAGCAATTGAATTTTGAGATCGGCTCTGACACGCTACGATAGTAAAAACGATAACGAAAATCTGTGCCAGACGTTTCATGGGTTCGTGGTTTTATGGTTATCGTTTTTTATCCAGAGCCCTGCGTACCCTCTGAAGAATTTCCATCGCTGCATACGGCTTGGTCAGAATGTCAACAACGCCTTTCCGTAATAGATTGTCCGTTGAGGTTTCTCCCTGATAGCCTGTGGCAACCAAAACTTTAACATCCGGATCGACCGCTTTCATTTGCTCAAACAAACGGATGCCGTCCATTACCGGCATACCAATATCCGTTATGACCAGATTGATTTTTTCTTTCTGGATTTTAAAAATATTTAAAGCGGACAGGCCGCTCTCAGCTTTGATCACCTCGTAACCGGACCATTGCAGTATTTCCGCGAGCGATTCTCTTAAAGCCGGTTCATCATCAACAATTAATATGGTTTCTTTACCTTCCGGGATGCAGGCGCCATTTTCCGGTTTCGGCACCGAGACGGAGGCCGCCTTATGCGCGGGAAAGTACATATAAAACACGGAACCTTTTCCGGGCTCACTTTCGACTGAAATATAACCTTTATGATTTTTCACAATCCCATGAACAATCGACAACCCCAAGCCGGTGCCTTTTCCCTGTTCTTTCGTCGTAAAAAACGGATCAAAAATCCGATTGAGAATGGATTTATCAATGCCGGTGCCCGTATCGGAAACATAAAGAACAACAAAATCATCCTTGGGGATTTCTGAAAAATGTTTTTCCAATTCACCCGGAAGCGCCGTCCTAAGACCCAGGGTCAGCGTACCGCCGGAGGGCATAGCGTCGCGCGCGTTGATGGCAAGATTCAGTATAATCTGGTGAATGTGACTGGGATCGGCGAGGATCATGTCATGTTCCGCGCCAATCACCGTTTCAATATGAATGGTCTTGGGAAGCGAATGTTCGAGGAGTTGGACCGCTTCACGAACAATCTGGGTCAGTTCCACAGGCCTGAAAACCGAGTCCTCCGCGCGCGCGAACAGAAGCAATTGTTGGGTGATGGATTTGCCGCGAAAAGCGGAGCTGATAATCATTTCGGCAAGTTCGACCAGATCCGGATTATCGCGGACGCGTTTCCGTATAAGCTCGGCTGTGCTCAGTACCACCGCGAGAACATTATTAAAATCGTGCGCGATACCGCCGCTCAGCGTGCCGATACTTTCCATTTTCTGAACCTGTATCAGCTGGCGTTCCAGGCGTTTTCTCTCCGACTGGTCCGCGTAAATGCCGTAGATGCCCTCCTGCTGACCCCCGATAAAAACCGGAACCCCGTAAATATAAACGTCTGCCAGCGAACCATCTTTACGCTTACGGACCGTTTCTTTGTAAACGATGATGCCCCGCTGAGTTTGTTCGGAAAGATCCGCCCCCTCGTCCTTCAATGTTTCCGGGACGATTATATCGTTAATCTTTTTTCCCAGCACTTCATCGGGAGCATATTGAAAGATATCCTGAAAACCGGCGTTGACTTCGATAATGCGGTCCTGGTTATCTAATAGCACGATACCCAGCGGACTGTTTTCAAAAAGTTGCCGGAAACGGGCGGTCTGGATCAGCAGGGCCTCCTCCGCTTTTTTCCGTTCGGTAATATCAATCGCAAACGCAATGATACCGATCATCTCACGGTTTCGGTTAAATACCGGCACTTTGGATACTTCCAGCCAATACATCCGTCCGGTGCGTTTCGCGGTGTGTATTTCCTGAATGCCGAGCCTGGGCTGGCCGCTGCGTATGACCTCCAGATCTTCTTCGTAGAATCGTCGCGCCTGATCCTCCGGATAAAGTTCCCAGCAGGAACGGCCTTGCAGTTCTTGGATCGGGATGCCTTCCATATCCGCTACGCCTCGGTTGGCGGCAAGGATGCGGTTATCTAAATCCTTGTACCAGACCATCGCGGGAATGGAATCGAGGATGCGCTGCAGGTCTTCTTCGTTTTTGCGCAGGGCTTCTTCGGCGGCTTTTTGTTCGGTGATATCCTGCGCCATTGCGATTACCACCTCCTTACCGAAATACATACCCCGAAACAGGCGGACGTCTTTGGGGAAAACGCTTCCGTCCAAGCGACGGCCCCAGAATTCAAATCGCTGAGGTGTACCGCCGAAAGCGGCTCGGAGGCAGTTCTGGATATACGACATGTCATTGCGTCCGGGCGCCGCCACAAATTCCGGCGTCTGCCCGATAAGTTGATTCCGGCTGTAACCGTACATTTTAACGGCGCCATCGTTGACATCAAGGAAACGCCCATCGGTATCCTGAATATATATAGCGTCTGTCACACTGTTAAACAAGCCGCGGTAACTGGCTTCACTTTCCCGAAGTTCGGTTTCAGCGCGCTTCCGCTCGGTCACATCGCTAATCATCCCGTCATATCCGATAACCTTGCCGCCGGATATTTTAAGCACCGGCGTATTGCGGATCCACCGGATACTGCCGTCCTTATGGATAATCCGGTGTTCAAACGGAGGCACCTGTTCCCCGGCAAGCACGCGGGCCAGTTGTTCGGTAACAAACGATTTGTCGTCTGCGTAAATCATATCGTACCACAAAAACGGCGAGGATTCATAATCCGCGGAAGTATAGCCGGTAACGGACACGCACCGGGCGCCGTGGCGGGTTCGCTGAACAACGCCGTCGTGGATATCCACCGAATACACATAATCCGTGGCGGAATCTAATAGTTGTTTAATCCTTTCCTCACTTTTCCGGAGCGCTTCGGTCGCGCGGATTCGCGCGCACGCGCCGCCGATTTCCGCCGCAATCATCTCAAGGAGCGCCCGTACTTCAGGTACAATTTCGGTCATCGTGTGCGAAGAAAGGTTAATGACGCCCGCCACCCGGCCTTCGCTCGGAATCGGTAATATGGCGATAGCTTTAAGGCCTTCCTGCTCGCGCTCATGATCCAGCTCGATATTTTTGTCCTGAAGAAAGCTTTCATATACAAAATACTGTGGCTTCCCTTCGAGCACAATGCGGCTTTGCGGCTGTTCGGCGGGATAATAAGAAACTTTACGGACGAATTCCGGAGAAAGTCCCCGGTGCGCGTAGAGTCTAAGGATGTTGCGCTCGTCATAGAGGTATATGCCGCCGCAGTCAATGCCTTCGATAGTGCAGGCGATTTCGAGCACCTGATTAAGCACAGAAGCCATGCGGTCGGAAGATCCGAGAGCCACGGCGACATCGCGTTGTACTTTCGCCAATTGGGCGATTCGTCGGGCATCCGTGATATCCTCCACCACGCCGAATACATACTGCGGCCGCCCGTCGCTGTCCCGAATGATGGTACCGTTAAGACGGGCCCATATAATTCGCCCGTCCTTACGAATATACCGCTTTTCACTCCGGTAATTCGTACGTTCCTGATGGCTCATCAGCGTTCGGAAGTCATCTGCTTCCCGTTCAAAATCGTCCGGATGGCTGATGTCGGAAGCCCGCATACGGAACAATTCTTCCGGCGTATAACCGGTCATAGCCGCAAAAGCCGAATTGACCTGAAGGAAACGTCCTTTCGGATCGGTAACCGTCAAACCGATGGATGCGGTTTCAAACATCGCCTGGAATTTCAGCTCGCTTTCCTCCAGCGCGGATTGGATTTTTTTGCGATCAGACACATCGCGCATAATTCCGAGTACGCGGTATTCGCCCGCGCTTTCAAGGCCGACGGTGCTGATTTCCACATCTACAATCTCCCGGCCGCCTTTTTTTATGATTTGTATTTCATATTGGCTGGGAACGGATTTCCGCAGCTGCCGCGATTCATGACGTTGACGAATAATCGTCTTGGAAGCGTCGGTCAGTAAAATATCATAATTAAAATCCGGAGCGGTGAGCTCTTCGGCGGTATACCCCGTAATTTCACAAAATTTTGGATTGACATATTCATAATGCCGGCCGCGTATCAGATAAATCCCGTCAAAAGCGTTCTCCACCAGCGTCCGGTAACGCTCTTCGCTGTAACGCAGTTGATTTTCGGAACGTACCCGTCCCGTAATATCCCTCCATACCGCCACCATCCCGGCCGTCTGAGAACCGGAACCCGTCATAGACCACGTGCGGATTTCATGAAGACGCTTTTCCCGATTCTGGTCGGTGATCTCTATTACACCGCTCCAACTTTTGTCGGAAATCGTTTTCTCAAGAATGTCCCGGACCGGAACATTGATAGCGTAGATGGTATCCAGCATCGTAACCGGCTGGCCGATAACCTGCTCCGGCATCCGGCCCAGGGATTCCAGAAACGTCTGATTGGCAAAGGTAATGATACCCTGCGCATCCGTGATAAGAATGGAGTCCTGTATATGATCAAAAATACTGAATTCCAGTCCGGTAGCGGCGGGCACTGATTTTTTAGACTTTCTCCGTAATGTCGGCCGGCCTTTCGCCTTTGTTTTATACGATGATAAAGCAGCCGTTTTTTTCCTGGGTTTATGATATTTCATTGCGATATCCTTATGACGGTCTCACCCGATTAAACTTTTTAATTTATTTAAAACGGCTGTAAAATACAACGATTATTGAATGGGTTTTTATTTGCGCAAATTTATTCTAAAAAACTGTTTGGAATTTATGAGCGCCATTACCTATCTTATTTCTAAAACGCTAAACGATACCCTTACTATTATGCCTGACATCAAAAAGATTTCCGAATCGCCGACCAATCCCAAGCAGATAAAAATCAAAAAAGAGTTTGACGTTGCCGATCTGTATGCCGGGCCGTCCGGAGAATCCGGAACGGCGGAAAGCGAAGGCGCCGGGCTGGATGAAAAACTACGCCAGGCATATTTCTGGATCGTCAATCACGCGATTATCAGCCCGTATTATGACATTGAGTACAACGACGGGCCGTGTCAGACCTATATTTTCGGCGATTCCAAAAGCAAGGTGGTACTGCCGTCCGGACAAAGTTATTCCAGTTTTATTTTACTTCCTCTGCTTAATCTCGCGGTGCGGCGGCGGTGTTTGTTCGTGGGCGGCCCGGGGCGCGGAAAAACCGCCAGCGCCATATTAATGGGCATTCTCGGAGGTTACTCGCTGAAAGAAATCCGTCGATCCATCCAGCACGGACAACCGCAGATGACCATCACCGACCTGCTCGGCAATCCGCTGCCGTCCGACATGATCAGCGCGAAAAGCATGGACGATATCCGCATCGCGTGGCGCAAGTGGCTCGGCATGCGCGTGAAGATAATCGATGAATATAACCGCATTCCGACCCGTACGCAGTCCGCGCTGCTCACCGTGCTGGCGGACAATTACGCCGAACTGCTCGATCAGATTTATGAATGCCCGGAAGCCGCATGGTATCTGACTGCGAACGACGACGTCGGCGGCGGGACGTACCAGGTTATCGAAGCCCTGAGAGACCGCATCGATATCGTGGTGCAGGCCCTGCATTTCAACACGCGTTTCATCAAAGACCTGTTATACCGGATTGAGAACCACATCCAGCCGGAGGAAGTCGTCCCGTCAGCGATTATTTTCACGGAAGAGGAAATCGACCGTATGGGGAAGGCTATCCGGAAAATCGCCCTGCCGCCGGCCCTCTTGCGGCGCATGGAGTTTTTCGCCAGTCATTTCGAATTGTTCGAGAACGCCGCCGAACAAATCGAATACAAAACCAAGGATACTGTGAAATTATCCGGCATCGATTTCAATCTGGTCGCCCTGCAGGAAACCGGGAAAGACAAACTGAAAGACCTTGGCAGTCAGACCAAGAACGGCCTGTCCGTACGCGCGCTGATGACCTGCCTGATTTATGTTAAAGCCATGGCGTATTTTCGCGGCGACACCGAGGTATCGTTTGAGGATGTCCGCCAGATTATTCCGTTCGTGCTTCACGACAAACTCATCCAGAATCCCGATTCCCCGTTCTTTGAACAGCCGGGCCATCAGGTGTACCGGGTGGATCATGTCAGTTGGTTGCGCAAACTGTTCGACCTATCCTGCGCCGAGTTTGACCGCCTGGAAATGGATGAAAATGACCCCCTGACAGAGCTCGAAAAAACATTTGATAACGGCCTAGAAGGCGTTACCGAAAAAGAAGTCCGGGCCCAACTGACCAAAATCGAACATATTTTGTCTGAATGGAGCAAAGGTCGAAAATTGTATGGCCATATGTTCGACGATATTCTCAAATTAAAATATTTTCACCAGCGCTATACAAATTATCTCCGATGGCTGAAATGGAAAAGCTGATTTCAGGGCCGCTGGCGGACATATTAAAAAAAAACCGCACTCGCTATAATACCTTATTCGCTTTGGCCCGTCAAAGCCGGCCTTCACTGGACGGAGAGATGCTGGCGTATTATTTGTTGGAGGTTGTGCAACCGGTTATCCTCGAACTCGAACAACGCCATTCCGGAAATATTGAACCCGTTACCGACGCATTATTTGAAAACATCCTGAATTTAATGAAGATCCATCGGCTCGGTGCCGGCAGTAGCAATCCAGAATTTGAAACAAGCTGGAAAAACGCCATGACGCAATTGGCGGAAATTTTTGAACTGAATCCGAATGCAATCGTTAATAAAATTACCAACGCGCTGGTTACGATTTACTCTGTGCCTGAAACACGGCCTTCGGAATGGATAGAACGAATGGTAAAAATAAAACCCCTAATCCGTGACGAAGAGATATTTAAAAAAGCCGGATTCGTTTCGGCGTGGATGTCCGGCATGGCGCATTACCGGGACACCGCTTTGGAAATCCTCAACGAATTACCCGATGAAATGGTGTCCGCCATGTTTCCGGCTATAAAAAACTCGGGCGGAAATATTCGGGGATTTGTCACCGAATTAAAAAATAATCCATGGAAAAATCCGGATGCGATTGTTTCGGCGCCGGAAGTACTGAAGCCGGTCAGAGCGATTGGCGCTTTTACCGGCTTCGGCGGTCTGTTTCCCACGCCGCCCATGGTTACGGCGGATAGTAAAGGAATCATTGTCCGATGCCGGGATCGGTCCTGGCGGCTCCATGCGGATAGATACGGCTATTATTTACAGCCGATTAATGCGTCATCTTTGGAGCGGCGAAGTCCGGCGTGCCCATTTGAGTATTATAAAAACGGAACGGTGTTCAAAGGCGATCGGCATACATTTATACCCGAACTGAAAGATGCCGCCAGCTATGCCGGCAACGAACACACCTTCGCCGTAACTTCCAGCTACTCGCACCGCGTATATGTGCTTGCGGTCGTAACTCCATGAAAAAGATAAAGGTTTTTTAGTAATGGAATCCGCATCGGAAAATTATCCCCGACAAATTCGGCAGGAATGGCAGGACTGTTGGCCGCGGGCCCTCGCGCTGTGGAGTCCGTATGTAAAACTGCACGATCCGAGCTGGTGCCTGACCTCCGAGCAGGAAAAGAATGAGCGGCTGCTGGCGAGCTTCGCCATGATCCGGCTCCATGATCATACGGTGGTGATCAGTATCAAAGAAGTGATCGAACGGCATCTGGAAAATTTCGCGTTGGAAATACTGGCGCACGAAATCGGACATCATGTCTATGCGCCGGCAGACATCAGCGACCAGGCCCGGATGATTGCGCGTATGCGCAAGGGACTGCCCGGCAAGGAGCATCTGGCGCCTTTCATCGCGAACCTTTACACCGACCTGTTGATCAACGACCGGCTGGTGCGTTCCCATAAACTCCGGTTCGCCGAAATCATGCAACGGCTGAGCGGCCCGGCCGACCCCCTGTGGACGCTTTATATGCGAATCGCTGAGATTCTCTGGAGCGTGAAGAAAGGCGTTCTCGCCAAAGGAACGATGGACGACAAACTGGAAGGCGACGCGCAGCTGGGCGCCCGACTGATCCGCAATTACGCCAAAGACTGGCTTGAAGGCTCCGGCCGGTTTGCCGCGCTGTGTTTGTCGTATGTGTTGCCGGATGAAGCCGCCGTCGCTCAGCAGAACCAGAAAGCCTGGTCGGACATGGCAGGCGCTGCGTCCGGCGGTTTTCCGGAAGGACTATCCGAAATGGATGCGTCTGAACAGAACGGGAGTCTTCATCCCGCTTTCGAGGAAACAGGCGATGAACCCGCGGATGGCCATGAGGCTACTGAAACCGTGCCCGAAGAATCCCCCCAACAGCCCGGCGGCGGCCAGTACCGTCAACCCTACGAATACGGGCAGATTCTCAAGGCCCTGGGCCTTGACCTCAATGATCATGAAATCGCCGTAAAATATTACCGCGAACGCGCCCTGCCCTTCCTGATTCCTTTTCCCGCGATCGAAAAGCCGCAAAACGCCGAACCGCTCCGCGAGGGCTCGGAAATCTGGGACACCGGCTCGTCCATTGAAAATATTGACTGGGTACAGTCGGCCATAAAAAGCCCTTATCTCATTCCCGGATACACCATCATCGAGCCGGTGTACGGAACATCGGAAGGCTCGCTTCCCGAAAAAACGCCGGTCGACCTGGATTTATATGTCGACTGCTCCGGTTCGATGCCGAATCCACAGATAGCGATTTCGTATCTGACGCTTGCCGGAGCCATCATCAGCCTGTCCGCACTGCGGGCGGGTTCTAAAGTGCAGGCCACGTTATGGAGCGGCACGAATCAATTCGAGTCAACCGATGGATTTGTCCGGGATGAGGATCAGATATTAAAAATCCTTACCGGCTACCTCGGCGGCGGCACGGCCTTTCCCATACACAAATTACGCGACACGTATGCCGACCGGCCACCCCATGCCGTTAACGTCCACATTCTCGTGATTTCCGATGACGGCGTGACAACCATTTTAAAAAACGACGAAAAAGGCAATAAAGGCGCTGATATTTCACAGAAAGCCCTGGAAAAAGCCGGCGCCGGCGGCACCATGGTTCTCAACCTCTATCAGGACTGGCATAAGTATAAGCAGTTGGTTCATTTAAGTAAGCAAGGCTGGAACATTCACCGCATTACCGACTGGACGGAACTGGTGGCGTTCGCGAAACAATTCAGCCGGCAGTATTATGGAAAATAACTTACAGCAGGAAGGTCCCGCGCTCGAGTATTTACTCCGGCGCCTGTCCGAATGTCCCCCGGAATTCGTAATTTCTGCCCATGATAAAACGGCTGTCGCGCCGGCCGCTGTTGTTTCAGATTTATTGCAGGATCTCGGCGGCCATTTATTAACGCCGGGGTCGGCCGCTCCGTTTCAGCTTGAACCAAGCGGGAAGAATAGAAATTATATTAATATCATTTTGATTGCCTGCTGGCTGCTGCACGATTCCTGGTTCCGTCAACAGCAACGATTCGCTGAAAACGCTTATAATTTTCTCCGTAACGGATTAGACGAGTTGTCAAAAAGGATTACGGCCGATAAATTCATCTATGATCCGGATCGCCGTGAGGAGCTGGTCCGCCTGGTTTTACAGGCCTTGGGGCTTCGACCGAAGGGTGAATCTCCGGAACAGGCCGCTGACCGTTTAAAAACGCTTGATTCCATTGAGCGTGAACGCGTGATTCGCGAAGCTAAAAAAGCAGAAGAGCGCGCCAAAGAACTCCGCGAAGCCATGGCCCGACAGGCCGCCATCGAAGCCGCTTCTAAAATGCCAAGGGAATGAATCGATAATAACGATTCGATCTTCGGTTTCCTATTGTACGGCCTTCGCAAACAACAAAGTGTGATTGCGTTATCCGTTGAATGGTTTTTTAGCTTGCCGCCACGACCTTCATATCTTTTGGATTGCAACGCCGTTAAAATTATTGATAGCCGCTCCCTTTAGGTCGGGCATAGATAGATAATAACGGATATCAAAAAAATTGACCGCCGCAACCTTCAGGCCGCATATCCCCAACGCATTGTAACAGCCATTGGATGAATACCGCCGGACGGTTAACCATTACGGTTAATCCTCAATCTGTTTCACTTTTACCGCGCCTTCAAAGTACAGATTGTCGTGGTATTCGTTAAGGGTCAGCGCTTCCGCAATCAGCGACTCCGTAACCGGAAGAACCATACGGGTATGCGGCGTTTTACCGCTGCCAACCCGGATAATCTCGTCCGGAACCGTGATGATAAATTTTTTCATATTTTATCCCTTTGTGATTTTGTTTGATATTAGTCTGTTATAAAAAAACTACCATAATGTAGCGTTTCTCCTATAAAAGTTCAAATCTGTCCATGAAAATAATAGTTCATTTAGAGCTATGGGCGTTTTTCACAAATTATCAACATTTAAATCTAATAAAATTATTAATTAAAATAAATTTTCACTTGATTTTTCAAAAAAAATAAATATATTTGCATATTGCACTCATTTTTAATGGATTATAATTAATAAGTATTTATTTATATTTATTTTAGACAAGGACAAACTATGATTACTGTACAGATTGGCGAAAACGAGTCGTTTGACAAAGCGTTAAAGCGGTTTAAACGGAAATGCCTGCAATCCGGTTTAATGCGCACTCTGAGGGATAATGCACATTATACCAAGCCGAGTGAAAAACGCAAGGCCGACCGTTTACGCGCCATTCGTAAACAGCGCCAGATTCAGGCCGAGCAAAATTATTAATCGTTCGTTGCGGGTATCGAAGATTCTAAAAGCCGGAAATCATTCCGGCTTTTTTTATTCCCATTCGATGGTAGCCGGCGGTTTGGAACTGATATCGTATACCACGCGGTTGACGGCGGAAACCTCATTAATTATCCGGGCTGAAATTTTACCCAGCAGTTCATAAGGGATTTGCGCCCAGTCGGCGGTCATACCGTCCTGACTGGTAACGGCGCGGAGGGCCACCGTGTTCTGGTAGGTGCGCTCATCGCCCATGACGCCTACGGACTTCACCGGAAGCAATACCGCGAAAGCCTGCCAGATCTTGTCATACCATCCGCTCGATATCAGTTCTTCCATGTAAATCGCATCGGCCTCGCGGAGTATGTCGCAGCGTTCTTTGGTCACTTCGCCCAGCACGCGCACGGCCAGCCCGGGTCCCGGAAACGGATGCCGCCGGAGCAGCGGTTCCGGTAAACCCAGTTCCCGTCCGGCTCTGCGGACTTCATCCTTAAACAGTTCCCTCAACGGCTCGACTAGCTTCAGATTCATCCGCTCCGGCAGGCCGCCTACGTTGTGATGCGTCTTGATGGTCGCCGACGGCCCTTTTACGGAAACGCTCTCAATCACGTCCGGATACAACGTTCCCTGCGCCAGAAAATCGATCGGGCCGGTAACGGAACGCAGTTTTTGGACTTCCGCCTCAAACACCTCGATGAACGTATTACCGATGATTTTTCTTTTTTGTTCCGGCTCGATAACGCCCGCCAGCCGTGAGAGAAACAGCGATTCCGCGTCCACGGCGATGAAGTGCGTGGTAAAATACTTCCGAAACGTGTGTTCCACCTGCAGCGCTTCGTTTTTCCTCAGCAGGCCGTTGTTCACGAATATCGCCGTGTATTGGTGGGGAATCGCTCGGTGCAGGAGCATCGCTACAACCGAAGAATCCACGCCGCCGGACAGCGCACAGATAACGTGCCCGCCGCCCACCGTCGCACGAATGCCGTTGATGGCCGCCTCAATAAACGAACTCGTCGTCCAGTCGCCCCGGCAACCGCAGACGCCAAAAACGAAATTACGCAGCAAATCCATGCCCATCGGGGTATGCGCGACTTCCGGATGGAACTGCACCCCAAAGATGGGCTTTTGCTGATGACGAATGGCGGTTATGGGCGCGTTATCCGTATGGGCAATGACTTCGTAACCGGCCGGGATTTTTTCGAGCCGGTCGCCATGGCTCTGCCAAACAACGGTCGTTTCGGGAAAGGCCGCAAACAGGTCCCGGTGATCATCGATATAAAGGTCAGCCCGGCCGTATTCCCTTCGGGCCGCACGATCGACTTGCCCACCGAAGAAATACGCCATCAACTGCATGCCGTAACAGATGCCCAGCACCGGAATCCCGATATCAAACAACTCCCGTTCCGGGCGCGGCGCGCCTTCCGCGTAAACACTCGAAGGCCCGCCCGAAAGGATGATACCCGATGGCCTCCGGTCTCGGATCTGCAACGCGGTAATCGTGTAAGGATGAATTTCTGTGTAAATATTCATCTCCCTGATCCGGCGCGCGATCAATTGCGTGTACTGCGAACCAAAATCCAGTATCAGAATCATTTCCTGTTGCGGCATGAGGACCTCGCTAATGTTGTTGGAGAAGGAACACCCATCAATCGGGATAATATAAAAAAGCCCGGGTTGAAATCAATAAATAATCTCTCCATCCGGGTGTTTTTTATCAATAAAAAAACCCCGGAAGCGGATGGCTCCCGGGGTCGTATAAACCCTAAAATTTAACTATTTACTTCTTGACCGTTTTCGGTGCAGTCATCGCTTTCAGATCGGCGAACTTGGCTTTGATCTCTTCGATCTTGGTGTTCGCGCCGGCGGGATCGGCTTCGCACATGCCTTCGGCATCTTTAACGGCGGTTTCGATCTCGGTCTTCAGCGTGTTGTACTTGGCGGCATCGTCTTTCTTCATTTTCTTGACAGCGGCGGCAGCGGCTTTGTCTTTACCGTAGGCTTCCCATTCGGTCTTGAAAGCGGCAATCGCAGCTTTGGCGTCTTCGCCCATCTTCTTCATGTTATCCGGAGCAGCTTTGGCGGCTTCATCATATTTCTTGATGGCTTCAATCAGCTTGGCTTTGGCTTTGTCAAATTCGCTCTTCTTGATCATTTCATTGGCGTCTTTGACTAACGCTTCGGCGGCATCATAAGCTTCTTTGGAATACACAGCGGCATTCACTTTGTCCGCATTCGCCTTAGCGGTTTTGGCTTTGTCCTGTTCTTCTTTCGGGGGTCCGCCGCAGCCGACTAAAATCGCAACAGCTAATCCGGAAAGGATCATTCGCTTTAACATATCATTTCTCCTTGTTTGGGTTTTGAGGGTTTTTAGTTAATTTAGGGTTTCATAACACGCAATTATAGTTTGAATTGATTAAAAAGTCAATACTTTTTTGTTAAAAATATATTTTATCGGATAAGAAGGTATTTTATTACTTGGCATCATTCATCCATTCATGAATTTTAATCACGATATTTTCATCGCGTAAAGCGGCTATCGCTTTGATAAATTCCGGCGGTGCACCTTTCATGGCCATTTCCTGAATGAACGAATTCAAAAGGGATTTCCTGTCAAAAGGGCGCAAATGGACAACCGCTTTAATAAAACGATATATCGTCTCGTCTTCACGGCTGACACGAAGAAGGTCAACGAATATTTCATCGGCGGATAGGTCGCGAGCCATCAGAACTATACTTGCCTTATCGGGTTACCGGGTTTTTAAATGCGAAGCGTCAAAAAAAGTTTTCTGACCGAGCAAGCGGATTTTTGCTTCGTCATTGCCGTGACCTAAGACGCTGACGTAAGCGGCGATACGCCCGGCCGTTTCCATGAAGACGCGGGCGTTTTCGGAATCCGGTTGGGCGGCGACAATCGGCGTGCCGGTATCGCCTGCCCGGCGGGTTTCCACGTCGAGCGGAATTTCCCCGAGAAAGGGCACGTCCAGCGATTCACAGGCTTTACGGGCGCCGCCGTAGGAAAAGATTTCCGTGCGCTGATGACAGTGCGGACAGACAAAATAACTCATGTTCTCGATAATCCCGAGTATCGGCACGTGAACTTTCTGGAACATGCCTACGCCGCGCTTGGCGTCCATGAGGGCGACATCCTGCGGGGTGGTTACGATTACGGCGCCGGTCAGCGGTACCGCCTGCGACAGGGTCAGCTGGGCATCTCCGGTTCCGGGCGGCAGATCCACCACGAGATAATCCAGCGGGCCCCAGTTTACGTCGGACATCAATTGGGTCAGGGCGTTGGCGACCATCGGACCGCGCCATACCAGCGCCTCGTTGTCGGGCAGGAGAAAGCCGATCGACATCATTTTAATGCCGTGATTTTCCAGAGGAATCAGACGTTTTTCACCGTCCATCTCCGGCGCTTCCCTGACACCCATCATCAGCGGAATACTGGGCCCGTAAATGTCGGCGTCTAATAGCCCAACGGCCGCATCCAGCCGGCCCAGCGCCACCGCAATATTGGTAGCCACGGTGGACTTGCCGACGCCGCCCTTGCCGCTGGCCACCGCAATAATGTTCTTAACCTGCGGCAAAAGGTTACCGTCCATGGAAGGACGGCGGGCCGATTGCGCGGTCATGGTTACATGAACGGATTTTACACCATCCAGTTTTTTTACAATTTCTTCGCATTGGGTTTTAAAACGTTCTTTGACCGGACACGCCGGCGTGGTCAGTTCTACCGTAAAAGTCACATGACCATCAAGAATCTCCAAATTTTTGATGAATCCCAAACTAACAATATCCCGGTTCAGGTCGGGATCTATCACCACTTTCAGCGCCTGCAATATCGAATCCTGCGTAACCATCGGTATCCTTTCAATCTGTTATACTTTAATTTCTAGCCAGGATAAAATTAATAATTCTACGATAAATAGCAAGAAGCCCGCTGATAAAGCGCCTATATAGCATAAAGGCCCACCGATACGAAATCGGATTTCTCTGAAAAATACAAAAATATAAATAAACATATTGATATAGATATAAAGTATCATTATTCCTGCGAACAGCCCTACGGACAATAACAGGTAGATCATTTTATAATCATTTAAAAAATAAATCATGCTTAAGTACCCCGAAACCGAAACCGTCAGTAAAACGGTAAATGAAAGCCACGGAAAAGACTGTGTGGTTATCTGTTCCGGGCGGATCATCCATTTGTGGTACAGGGATAGGACTCCGGCAAAACAAACAAATCCGAACCCATAACCCGAAACGAAACGCCAGAGATTAAAATCGTCGGTTATACCGGTAGCGGCATCCGCCAGCATGAACGCCGTAAGAATTCCCAGCAGCCCAAAAAAAGAGCGGGACAGTGGTATGCGGTTTCGCCGGCCGTATCGGATCATTAACCATATGAAAACAGTAAGCACGCCAAGGTAAATGCCCGTACAGCGCGCGCAGACCGGGAGAGGCGTCTGGCTGAGCATCAAACAGCGGGACTCAATCTGATGGCAAAGCAAGGCGCCGAGATCGTAAAACAGGCTCCAAAATCGGTCAAAAAGATAATTCAATATTTTATCCGTTTTTTCTTGCTTTTTTCATGGTAATAATATATAATTGCAGTCCTAAAGGTCGAGCTAGTAGCTCAGCCGGTAGAGCAGCGCCCTTTTAAGGCGAAGGTCGTAGGTTCGATCCCTACCTGGCTCACCAGAATCAAAAGGAAAAGATAGTCTCTTTTCCTTTTTTTTTATGCCGTTTGTTTAACCGATTTGTCGCCGTGGTATGTGATAATCGGGTCTTCGCCGCTGGTGATGCAGCCCTTATGGATGGTGCAGGTTTTGACATTTTTCAGCGAAGGGATTTTATACATGATGTCCAGCATAAACCGTTCCATGATGGCGCGTAGTCCGCGGGCGCCGGTCTTTCGCTTCATGGCCAGGGCGACCACCTCCCGCAGGGCGTCTTCCTCGAACTGCAGATTAACCTGATCCAACGACAGCAATTTCTGGTACTGCTTGATAATCGCGTTTTTCGGTTTTAGCAGAATGGTGTAGAGCGCCTCTTCGGACAATTCTTCCAGAGGGCAAATCAGCGGAAGACGGCCAATCAGTTCCGGAATTAATCCGAATGACAGCAGGTCGTCCGGTTCGGCAAGCGCCAGGATTTCACTGATGGTCTGCGGGTCGTGCTTCTGAACGTCGGCGGTGAAACCGATATTCTTTTTACCGATACGGGTCTGCACGATTTTGTCGAGACCTTCAAAGGCGCCGCCGCAGATGAATAAAATATTTTTGGTGTTGATTGGGATCAGGTTTTGTTCGGGATGTTTGCGCCCGCCTTTGGGCGGCACGTGAGACACCGTACCTTCGAGGATTTTCAGGAGGGCCTGCTGGACACCCTCGCCCGAAACGTCGCGGGTGATGGAAGGATTGCCGCTCTTGCGCGCGATTTTGTCGATTTCGTCAATGTACACGATACCGCGTTCGGCGGCGGAAACCTCATAATTAGCCGCCTGCAGCAGCCGCACGAGAATATTCTCGACGTCCTCGCCCACGTAGCCGGCTTCGGTTAGCGTGGTGGCATCGGCAATGGAAAACGGCACATGCAGAAAACGCGCGAGGGTCTGGGCCAGCAACGTCTTGCCGGTGCCCGTGGGACCGATGAGTATGATATTCGTTTTCTCGAGTTCCACGTCGTTGTCCCGCGCCTGCAAGGAGGATATGCGTTTGTAATGATTGTACACCGCCACGCTGAGCGATTTCTTTGCCCGCTCCTGCCCGATAACATACTCATCCAGCCGGTTCTTGATGGCTTCCGGCGTAATGTCCGTGGGTAGTATGGACAGATCTTTTGTAGTATGCGCCTTGATCATGTCGGACGCGCTGTGAACGCATTCGTTGCAGATATGCACGCCCTGCGGTCCGCTGATGATGCTGTCCACTTCCTCGGCGGATTTGCCGCAGAAGGAACAATGGAACGCGCGAACGGAATTGTTATTCTTCATGGTCGTGATTTCGGTTAAATGAAACGCTTATTTTTTCCGCACCAGGATGTCGTCCACAATGCCGTATTCTTTGGCTTCCTCGGGCGACATAAAAAAATTGCGATCCGTGTCTTTTTCGATGCGGTCGATGGGCTGACCGGTATGGCCGGCGATGATCGCATTCAGCTTTTGTTTCAGGCTGACGATTTCGCGCCGGTAAATCTCAATATCCGACGACTGGCCGTGCGTTTCGCCCATCGGCTGGTGAATCATAATCCGCGCATGCGGCAATGCGGTGCGCTTGCCTTTGGCGCCCGCCATGAGCAGGATGGCGCTCATACTCGCGGCCAGACCCATGCAGGTCGTCTGCACGGCGGATTTGATGTAGGTCATGGTGTCGTAAATAGCCAGGCCGGCCGTAACGCTGCCGCCGGGACTGTTGATGTACATGATGATATCCTTTTCCGGGTCGTTCGCTTCAAGAAATAAAAGTTGCGCAATGACCAGGTTGGCCACGGTATCGTCGATGGGCGTGCCGATGAAAATAATCCGCTCCATAAGCAGTCGGGAGTAGATATCGTAGGTACGTTCCATTTGCCCGCGCTGTTCGACGACGTACGGAAAAGGAATATGCTGCGCCGAGGGGGTTTCGGACAGCCGGCTGAGCGCTTTTTCAATTTCGTTTATACTCATGATTTTCCTTTATAATACGTTATACAATCAGTGATGATTCCGGCTTCTGTGCTTCCGATTCTTCAGAGAAGGATTCCTTGACTTCCTCGATGACGGCGGCAGATTGCAGAAGCGCCAGAACCTTGTTTTCCAAAAGTTGGTCCTCGAGTTGCTTGCGTTCGCGCTCATCTCTGAAATTCAGGTTGATTGTTTCAATATCCACGTTATACGCTTTGGCGAGCTTTTCCCGGTAAGCCTGTTTGTCTTCGTCGGTAACTTTCAGGTTTTCGGCAGCGATGATTTTTTTCTTGGCCAGGGTCCACTTGACTTCACGGATAGCGTTGGCCCGGTATTTTTCCTCAACAAAGCTTTCGTCAATATTCGGGTTTTTATATCGCTGCTTCAGGTTTTCGCGGATATTTCTAAGCGAATCTTTAATGTACGGCTCCGGAGCCGGGATTTCGTTATTCTGGATGACCGCGTCAATCAGCCGGTCGTTCAGCAACTGGTTGGTCCGGTTTTCCCACTCGGCGGTCAGTTTCTTGACGACTTGCTGGCGAAGTATGTCGGTGTTTTCATATCCGACATCCTTGGCAAACTCATCGTCCAGAGGCGGTATGATGATTTCTTCTATTTTACGGATCAGGAAAGCGTAATGCTCGGTTGTCTCTTCCTGTGTGTCTGCGTTGACTTTGGTGACGTTAACCTTGCGCATCTCGCCGGGTTTGGCGCCGGTGAGACCGTCTATCAGTTCCTGCCCCACATACCGCGTGTTGAGAGGAATGCGCCGGTCTTCGTATTTCTTGCCGATAATCGGGAGACCCGAGGCATCCAGTACCTGGATATCGCAATAGACCACAAAATCCGGCCGTACTTCCTGGCGCTCCTGCACAGTGGCGTGGCTGGCGCGCAGCTGGTCAATGGTCGCTTCGATTTCTTTATCGCTGATTTCGTGGACAATTTTTTTAACAGCCAGACCCTTATAATTAGCGATGGTATAAGCCGGCAGGATTTCCACGGTAAAGTCAAAAGAAAGGGGCTGGTTTTTCTTATACTGCAGGTTCTCGATGCCCATAATCGCGACGATTTCGCTCTTCGTGGCCTCAACGGCTAACTTGGAATATTCTTCGATCATCGCGGAGAGCGCTTCCGCTTCGATTTCAGAAGCAAACCGTGTTTTAATCATTTGTTTGGGCGCCTTGCCTTTTCGAAAGCCCGGTATCTGTGCCTGCTCGCGGAACATGTCCAGCGAGGCGTCAAAGTAAGGTTTCATTTCATCCAGAGTGACGTCCACATGAATGGTGCGTTTGTTGTTTTCGGTGTCGGTAATCTGCGCTTGCAATTCAGTCTCCTTGTCAGAATTATAAACATTAAATTATAGCCAGGTGCGGGATGAGGGACTTGAACCCACACGGTGTTACCCACCAGATCCTAAGTCTGGCGCGTCTGCCAATTCCGCCAATCCCGCAGAAAGCAAAATTAAAGATAATAAATAAATAAGATATTTTCAAATAAAATCGATACTTATATCTTTATGATGTATTGCTCGCCGAAATAGGGTAATTTACAACGATTTATATAGAATCAACGCGGAAGATTGGTTAAACAGGCCGTTTTTCAGTCAGTTTTAATGTTCGCAGGCCATTGTTTTTGGGCGTTGTAATACGGTTTGTTCGCCGGTAAGCGGCCGGCTGTGAGGTTGCCACAGCCAACTCTATAAGAAATCTGCGCTCTCGGATACGCGGGGGCCGTGGTAGGATAGCGATTTATATAAACGGCCAATCAGGTAAAAACGTAAAAAACCGTTATCACATTTAAAATTCAGGCCCGCCCGCCGAAGCCAGCCCCATCGCTTGAGCAATCTCCTGGATTTTTTTATCTTTCAGACCCTCAAGAAACGTGTTATAGACGTTTGAAAAATTGCCGGTTCCTTTGTTCCCAAAATAAGTGAATTCGCCTTCTTCGTTTACCGCTATACCCCTGGATTGCAGGTCTTTGAAAATAGCCTCCCGCGTTTTCTTGAAATCATTAATAAGGTTTGTCCAGTTCTCGTCGGTTTTGCGCAGAGCATAGAGATAATCTTCGTTGCCCAAAATTTCGTCATATACAGCGGGTTGCTTTTGCTTCGCATATAACATATAATAAAGAATATAGCTTTTAAACTCGAGATACGCGTAATACGTGGCATAATAGTTCGTAACATATTCATTCCACCCCTCGGCGGTGTCGTCTTTTTCCTTATAATAATTGTAGAAATCGAAAGCCGCTTTGGTTCCGGCATAATAGGCGTGCAACTCATCGAGAAGGCCGTATACACCGTGCTGCTGGGAACCCATGGACGGTGAGGACGGATACACGTATGTTTCGTACCGCGGGGTCATGAGTTTTTTTGGAAAGACTGAATGGATTTTATCGGTTGTAAAACCTTCCGTGTGTTTGACGAGCCGCATTTCCCCGTTCCCGAGATAATACGCGGTGTAAGTTCCGTCCGGCGTCAAGCCCTTTTCCATCAGCGCCTTGATATATAATTTGCCGGCATAACCGTGACACATTTCATGAACCACGGTATTGATGGATTTGACGACATCGCGTTCGGAAGTTCCGTCAATCCATTGTGTAAAATTCACATCGCCGCTGACCGATGCGCCGCCGTATGTTGAAGGGGCCGTAACCGTTTCGTCCAGTATCGTGTATCCCTCCGCCGAATAGACGCTGAGAAGACGCCAGGTTGTTTTTTCCATAGCCGAACCGGTCGTGTGCGTGTTGGTTTTAATACCGGCCGGTTTTTTTGAGCCGCTTCCGGAAGTATTGCCGGTATGGCTGTTGTTATCCCCGATACGAACGTCGTTTGAAACTTTACCGGATTTTTCCGAAGCGCCGGTATTTTTACCTGATGACTTGCCCGCGTTTTTCAGGCTGCCTCTGATACCGGTCAGATATTCGTCGGCCTTATGCTCATTCGACTCCCGATCAAGGATTTTGCCGTCGCTGCTGATGAGAATCATCGTCGGGTAATATTGGATATGGTACTGGCTGCAAACCGAGCCGTCCGGGTCAATCACGTTGGTCCAGTTCATGCCTTTTTCCGCAATCATTTTTTTCCACCTGGCTGTGTTCGGGTCGTTGGCTACGCTGATTAGCTCAAAATCATCCCCGCCGTTTTTTTCGTAAAATGTTTTCAAAGACGGTATGTTCTCTACGCACGGCGCGCACCATGTACCCCAGAAATCCAGCAGGACGGTTTTCCCTTTGAAGGCTGACAGCGAAACACTTTTCCCGTTAACGTCTTTCAGCGTGAAATCCGGGGCCTGGGCGTCCTTGCCGTTGATGTCCGTATCGGAACCGCCTCCGCGGGCGTCTTTATTGCCGTCATCGCCCCTGTCGCCCTTAACGGTGAGCGATTGGCCGGAGCCCCCACAGGAAACGCTGTTAACGATTGCCTCCGCGATGGAACGCCTGGATTCCGGAAACGAGGCTTCACAGATATAGTGCTTCCTCAGATCTTGTGTGGCGAACATCATCAGAATGACGCTCTGGCCGCCTTGGGTGGCGTTGAGCCATGCGGCGTAAATATTGCCGTTCATTTTGACGGATTTCGCCTTGCCGCTGACCTTGAAACCGAAGGATGAGGCATAAGTGTCGAGGGAGCCGGCAAGTTCTGAGGTGTTTCCCATACCTTCGAGAATTCCGATATCGGCTTTGATCCCGCCGCCTTCAAGAACAAAAGAATAATCCGAATTATAGACTTCCATTTCCACGGCGGATTCCAAGGATATCTTTTCCCTATCCCATGTATAGGTGTATTGTCCGTAAATAATTTGGGGCAATAATATACCGAAAACAACCAGGCAGACTTTCTTTATCATAAAGGGCCTCTGTTAAATAAACGGATTTTGAAACCGTTTAAAGCTTAAACAAATAGTTAGTATTATTCAATCAATAATAATATTTAAACAATGTTTCATTTTGACTTTAAGAGGTTTTGTTTTTTGAAGACATTTGTGAAAGGGAAGCAGTTGACGCTATGAATGAATTGCCGGTTTATATGGTTTCTGCGACGCGGCTAGCGATCATGGAGAGACAGGAATCGAAAGGGCCATCTGAAGATTCCAATGACGGCCATAAGGAAATATGTTTTTTAATCATCCGCGCCAAACCGTTAACCCGGTTGCTTTCTCTTGAATGCCCTATGCGGTATGACGGGATACGCAGGAAAGAGTCTTTCATTTTTTCAATTGCAAAAAAGGTTAAAAAAATTAAATTACACCTTTGTAAGATATAATGGACGTCTGGCCTTATAACAGAAATACTATACAGGAGCAATGGCATGTCAGGACACTCAAAATGGGCGAACATACGTCATAAAAAAGAAAAAGCCGATTCCGCAAGAGGGAAGATTTTCAGCCGGCTGGTCAAGGAAATCACCATCGCGGCGAAACTGGGCGGCGGCAATCCGGACGGCAATCCGCGCCTACGCTTGGCCATAGAAACCGCCCGGGCGGCCAGCATGCCGATGGCCAACATTGAGCGGGCTGTCAAAAAAGGTACCGGCGAGCTCGAAGGCGTCAGCTATGAGGAAGTGACCTACGAAGGGTACGCGCCCGGCGGCGTGGCCGTTCTTATCGAATGCCTTACCGACAACAAGACCCGCACGGTGGCTGACTTGCGTCATCTGATGAGCAAAAACAACGGTAATCTCGGTTCCGCCAACAGCGTGCTTTGGATGTTTGACCGCAAAGGCACCATCACCGTGCCGCGCCATAATGTCTCCGAAGATGATATGATGATGATCGCGCTCGATTGCGGCGCCGAGGACATTACCACCGGCGACGATTTTTTTGACATTACCTGCGCCGCGGAGGATCTCGCCAAAGTGCACGACGCCCTGACCCAGAAAGGTATTCACGCGGAATCCAGCAAGCTGACGATGGTTCCTAAAAACACCGTAAAAGTGGACGGCAAGACCGGCGAGCAGGTCTTGAAGCTGATTGATGCGCTGGAAGATTACGATGACGTACAAAACGTGTACGCCAACCTGGAAATGGAATAAACCGGTCTGATAGCGGTACGCCTATGGATGTTATCACGCAGGAAAGCGGCTGGATTGAGGTCATCACCGGCAGCATGTACAGCGGCAAGTCGGAAGAGCTTATCCGACGGCTGCGGCGGGCCGAAATCGCCCGGCAGCGGGTGCAGGTATTCAAACCGAAAATTGACGAGCGATACAGTACCGACCATATCGTATCTCACAGTGAACTGAAAATGCCTTCGGTTGTTATTGATAACGCCGCAGAAATATTACAAAAACTCGATCCCCGCACCTCGGTCATCGGCATTGATGAAGCGCAGTTTTTCGACGCCACGCTGGTAGAAATCAGCAACCGACTGGCGGGCCTCGGCAAGCGCGTCATTATCGCCGGGTTAGACATGGATTACCGCGGAATTCCTTTTGAGCCGATGCCCCAGCTGATGGCCGTAGCCGAATACGTCACCAAAGCCCACGCGATTTGCGTGGTCTGCGGCAGTCCGGCGAATTATTCCCAGCGCACTGTGCTCAGCAAGGACCGTGTGCTGGTTGGCGCCGCCGGTATGTATGAAGCCCGCTGCCGGAAACACTTCGACCCCAATCCTGTGCCCGCCACGGAAGACCTTTTTAATCCTAACGCATAACAGCCTGAATACTCAAACCGATTCACAGCACACCCATTGCTGAATCGCTGTTAAACCTTAATACCGGACCCTGAGATGTTTATAGACCAAACCGTAATATTTGCTGAAGCCGGACGCGGCGGCAACGGCTGTGTTTCGTTCCGGCGGGAAAAATTCATTCCCAAAGGCGGGCCGGACGGCGGCGACGGCGGACACGGCGGCGACGTGATTATCCGGGCGGATCATAATCTGAACACGCTTCACGATCTCAGTCATAAAAAACATTACCGCGCCGGGCACGGGCAAAACGGTTCCGGAAAAAACAGCAGCGGGCGCAAAGGCGAAACCGTCGTTATTCGCGTACCCCGCGGCACTATCGTGCTGGATGATGACACCGGCGAAACCCTGGCCGATTTGGTCGATGACGGACAATCCGTAATTGTCGCCAAAGGCGGCAAAGGCGGCCGGGGAAATGCGGCATTCAAATCGCCGACAAACCAGACGCCGCGGGAATTCGAAGAAGGCGGCCCGGGTGAGCGCCGCACGGTGCGCCTGGAACTTAAAGTGTTGGCCGACGCCGGTTTGGTGGGGTTTCCCAACGCCGGCAAATCAACGCTCCTGGCGTCCGTAAGCGCTGCCCGCCCGAAGATCGCCGATTATCCGTTTACGACACTCACGCCTAACCTCGGTATCGTCACACTGTCCGGTTTCCGGAGCTTTGTCATCGCGGACATCCCCGGGCTTATCGAGGGCGCTCATCAGGGCAAAGGGCTCGGCATACGCTTCCTGCGCCATATCGAACGCACGCGCGTGCTGGTTTTTCTTATTGACGCCACCGGCAAAACACCGGAAGAAGACTTTGTTAAATTGAAAAAGGAAATCCGGGCGTTCAATCCGGTTTTACTCCAACAACCCCGCCTCGCCGTGTTTACTAAAAAAGACCTGCTGGAAAAACCCGTCCGTAAAACCAAAATGCGCGACGGGACGCCTGTAATGATCATTTCCGCCGTGACCCGTGAGGGCCTCGATGCGCTGCTTGAAAAATTATGGAAAATGATTTCAAAAATCAGCAAGCACACGGCCTGATGAAATATGAAGTTCTGAATTTTTTATCCACTAAAAATTTCCGTGACCATTTTTAGTTTATACCATCAGGAAATACAACGATCCCCGTAAGCCGTTACTTTTTATAATAATCCGTACTTTCGAATATTTTATCGGCTGATTTGGCTATGAAGCCGTTGTACAGTTTGCCGTTTTTATCCGGGTAACGCTGAGCGAACTCATAATAGCAGCCGGGCACGTCAAAATCGCCTTCAGCGAACGCCATGCGGATGATGCCGGATTTAATGCTCGACTGCTGCAGAAGCTCTTCCGGAGTGCCTTTGATTTCGCCGCCGGAGTCATTAAGCAAAAACCCGTTGTCTTTCAGGAATTGATTGACTTTTTGTATCGTGTTCAGCTTTTTAAGCGCGTTGATGTTGACCGTGAAATGATTCGCCCGAAAGCCGTTGATGTACAGCCACCCTGCGTATTCGGATTCGTTACGAAGCTGTTCGTAAACCTTAAAAGACGGTTTTTTCCAGAGTACGCCGGAGAATATCAGTCCGTCGGCATTGAGCTTATCGGCGGGTATCTGGTCTATCAGTCCGATCATTGTGTTTCTGAGAAACGGGCTGAATTTTTCCGTTAACAGTTCACTGATAAACACTTTCGGGGCCTCGGGATTGCCGGGAATTTCAAAGTGCTTGGCAAAAAGATGTTTTTCCTCAAAGACGTACTGGCCGGCTTCCCGGTAGCCGTTACGTACAAAGAGGCGGCTTAGCACTTCAATATTAACGCGCGCGTCATTTAAAGTCCGGAAAGCAATATGGTCATTAACTACGGTTTCCCCGGCGGCGGTAAAGCAGTCATACACTTTTTGCACTTCCGGGTTTTGTCCGGTGTAATCGCTCCACAGGCGGCTAAAAATCATATCCAGCGTCATATTAACCTCATACGTTTTAATGCATAATTGGTTATAATAATGCCGGCAGGACGGAAATATTCCTGACTAAATAAAAAAAGGGCAATCGTGATAATCACCCTTTTATAAAAAAAATTCAGGGAAACGCTATTGGGCGATAACGGCTTTTTTAAACTTGTCGGATGGTTTCAGGTCGACCGTATAACGCGATTTTTCCAGTTGCAACGTCAACTGGTCTTTTTGTTCAAGGATTCTGGCGTTTTTAAACGCCGTCAGGTATTTGGAGTTGTCGAGGTACACATTCAACACCTGATTTTCATAATACACGTAAAACCACAGCAGGGTACCCGCGGTATCGGCGCAGGTTTGCTGGATATTGACGGCGGATAAGTCAATCGGGTTTTTGAAAATGATACGGGTTTCCGTATCCTTATTATCGGCGGTTATCAGCGGGACTTTCACCTCATTGGCTTTGGGAAAGAGCAACGGGTTGACCACAAACTTTTGTCCGGCTTTGGCGTGAACGGTTTCGGCGGGCGCAGATACCAGAGCGGGTTTTTTATCCGACAGGGTTTTCCGGATTTTACCGTTGGATTTCGGGGTGTCGGTTTTTTCTTTAAATTCGGAAATTTTTTCTTCTTTGGGTAAAAATACGGGCTTTTGTTGTTTCGGTGATTCGATGGTTTTGCGATCATCCTTGGTTACGGGCGCCTGATCGTGCTGCGAGGTGTAAAGATGGTAAATGACCCAGGTGCCCCCCGCCAGCAGGGCTATAGCGGCCGCAAACCGGATAACTTTCTGGGCGAGCGATACGGCGCTTGGGCGGTTATCCATGGTCAGTATTTTGGCGGATGAACCGGCGTTTAGTTTCGCCCGGATGCGTTCCTTGAGTTCTGCGCGTTCTTTCTGGCGTACAGCAGCTATTATCATGGCGGTCATATCCAGTTCCCGCTGGACTTCGGGCTCGGCATCCAATAATGATTCCAGCCGGGATTTATCTTCCGGGGTCAGCCGGTTGAAGATATATCCTTCGAGAATATCGTTGTTTTCCAGCCACTGTTTGTCGTTTTCCTGCAACATCGCTTTACTTTGTCATTTTTCAGTTCTTAAATTTCCGTTTGACTAACTGTTCCAGTTCTTTTTTGCATTGCCATTTTTTCGCTTTAGCGACATCGGAGCTGTTGAAACTCATCAGATGCGCTATTTCTTCCATGCCCCGTTCCTCAAGGTAAAACATTTTCAGTATCTTACGGCAGGTGCTACCCAGAAGTTCCAGACACTGCAAAACGATTTTGTATTCCTCCCGGTGAATAATCCGTTTGAGGGCGTCATGGCTTTCTTCCGGGATGTCGTAATCGTCAATATTGGCAATTTTGCCGGCTTTGCGTTTGGAGAGTTCCCGGAGCCATTTATTCCGGACCACGGAATACACGTAGGTGCTGATCTTGGACGTCAGGTCGAAGCCGGGCTTACGGGCGTTTTCCCATAAAATGACCAGCGCTTCCTGCAACATGTCTTCCGCATCCTCGGGATAACCGCTGTTATCGGTGATGAACTTCCGCACCATGTTGATATTGTTGTGATAAATATCCAGCAGGGCGTCTTCGTCACCGTTGCGTAAGCGCTGTATAACGGCCTGATCGGACTCAATTGTAGCGTTTTCAAATGCCTGCGTTGGCGGTCTCACCTGAGATACCTGTAATAATAAATACGTTATAGGTCAAAATGTAAACTTAAAATAGCCAAAAAAAATTAATTTTAAAACTTTTTTTTAATGTTTTTTCGGTTTGAATCTTTGACTGCGTAATTTGGTCCTGAGAAATTCGGTTCGTATTTCTCTCAATTTTGTGCGCGCAATATTTTTTTCCTGTTCATCATCAGTTAATGATATGTATTTTTCAAGGTATCGCATGGCTTCTTCATAGGCATTTTGAATACCAAAAACATTACCTAAATGATAGTATATTATGGGTTTAGAGTCTTTTTTACCGACGGCTTCCAGCAATACCGATTTGGCCTTATCGATTTCATTTTTCGTCAGATAGTACAACCCTAAGGCTTCATAATATTTGTATTCTTCCGGCTTTAGCGCTTTAGCTTTGAGAAGATGTTTTTCTGTGTTTGCAAAATCTCTTTTTAAAAGATAACTTTGTCCTAAATTATAATGCGCCATGGCGAGACTGTCATTTAATTCGACCGCTTTGATATAACAGGCAATCGCTTTATCAAGTTTCCCTTGCTGTCCCAGAGCATTTCCCAGGTTGTTGTAAGCGTCGGCAAATTGCGGGTCAATGGCGATGGTTTCTTCAAACTCCTTCTGCGCTTTGCCCGGCATACCCAGCTTATCATACAGGTTGCCGAGTTGGAATCGGGCGTCCCGGTGATCCGGATACAGTTCGATGGCTTTTTTATATTCCCGTTCCGCGGGTACGTACTGGCCGGCTTTTTCGAAGATCAGTCCGTCCTGAAAATAGATATCGGCCACATACCGTTTGTCTTCACCGCAGCGTCGGCAGTCTGTAAAAATAAGCACGACCGCACAAGCCGTCAGGATGATCCGATAATAGTTACGGTGTTTTATGGATGGCATAAATCGGCGTTTGATTATTTTTCCAGTTCAGCGATTTTATCGCGCAGGACGGCCGCTTTTTCAAATTCCAGTTTTTTAACGGCATCGGTCATTTGCGCTTTCAGTTTCGCGATGGTTTGGTGTTTTTCTTCAGGAGACATCAACAGATTATAATCCGGCATATCTTCGGCAACTTTGGCCAGGCCGATGGGTTCTTCCTTATACACGTAATGATCGGCGACGGAAGTGGCCTGCAGGATTTGCTCTTTGGATTTGGATATCGATTTCGGGGTGATATGATGTTCGATGTTATGCCGCATCTGCAGTTCCCTCCGGCGCCGGGTTTCCTCGATGACCGATTGCATGGATTCGGTGACGGTATCGGCGTAGAAGATTACTTTACCGTTGACGTTACGGGCGGCGCGTCCGGCGGTCTGCATCAGGGAGCGTTCGCTGCGGAGGAATCCTTCTTTGTCGGCGTCGAGGATAGCGACGAGCGACACTTCCGGCAGGTCCAGGCCCTCACGCAGCAGATTGATGCCAACCAGTACGTCGAAAGCCGCCAAACGCAGGTCGCGGAGGATGTCCACGCGTTCCAGAGCATCGATTTCGGAATGCAGATAGCGCACGCGGATTTTCAGGTTAGCGAGATATTCGGTCAAATCCTCGGCCATGCGTTTGGTAAGCGTGGTGACAAGGACGCGCTCCTGCCGGCCGACGCGCTCGCGGATCTCACGGATCAGGTTATCGATTTGGTGTTTTACGGGGCGCACCTCGATTTCGGGGTCGAGCAGGCCGGTCGGGCGGATTATCTGTTCGGTGACGACACCCCGGCTTTTTTCCAGTTCATAATCGGCGGGCGTGGCGCTCACGAAAATTACACGCCGGATCATCGACTCGAATTCCTCGAATTTGAGCGGGCGGTTGTCCAGCGCAGAAGGCAGGCGGAAACCGTATTCCACCAGCGTCGTTTTGCGGGCGCGGTCGCCGTTGTACATGGCGCGTATCTGCGGCAGGGTCGCGTGCGATTCATCGATGATCATCAGGAAATCCTCCGGAAAGAAATCAATCAGGCAGGCGGGCCGATCGCCCTCGTTACGGCCGGCAATGTGTCGCGAGTAATTCTCGATACCGGAACAGTAGCCGAGTTCGAGCATCATTTCCATATCGTATTTCGTCCGCTGTTCGAGGCGCTGAGCTTCCAGCAGTTTACCTTGTCCGCGCAGTTCGGCGAGCCGTTTTTCCAGTTCGTCCTGAATCCGCAGAATGGCCTGATGCAGTTTGGCCTCGGAGGTGACAAAATGCGTGGCGGGAAATATCACCGTGGACGGGGGCCGCGCCAGGACTTTATTGGAAACCGGTTCCAGATAGCCAATCTGGTCGATCTCGTCGCCGAACAATTCCACGCGCACAAAGTAATCATCATACGCGGGATAGATGTCCACCACGTCGCCGCGGACCCGGAATGTGCCGCGCTTGAAATCGATATCGTTCCGGTTGTACTGCATGCTCACCAACCGTTCCAGTATGGCCTGGCGGGACAGCGCGGCGCCTTTCTCCAGAACCAGCAACATGTCGCGGTAATCCTCCGGCGACCCGATGCCGTAAATACAACTCACCGACGCCACGATGATTACGTCCGTACGCTCGATTAAAGCGCCCGTCGCACGAAGCCGCAGTTTTTCAATCTCATCATTGATAGATGAATCTTTTTCGATGTACGTATCGGTTGTCGGCAGGTACGCTTCAGGCTGATAGTAATCGTAATAACTGATAAAATACTCGACAGCGTTTTCCGGAAAAAACTGCTTCAACTCACCATACAGCTGCGCCGCAAGGGTTTTATTGTGGGAAATTAATAAAGTGGGTTTACCGTAGCGTTCTATGACATTCGCCATGGTAAAGGTTTTTCCCGAACCCGTCACGCCGAGCAGCGTCTGGTATATCTGCCCGCTCTGAAGTCCCTTTACGAGCTGGTCAATCGCGGCCTGCTGATCGCCCTGCGGTTTGAAATCGCTGACCAGTTTGAACGGTTTTTCCCTGCGTAACAATTGCGCATCCTTTTTTAATCACCGATTCAAATATATAACGCTTTTTTTATTAATCAATCCCTCCGTAAAGATATTTGTAATCTGTGGGTTCTTTTCAATGATTAAGTCATAATTCTTTTATATTTTGAAAAATAAAAGTATAATTTACAGAACGGTTGCTTATGGCAAGAAAGTTGTCTTTTACAATAAAAGAATAAATTTTAACTCATTAATTTTTTTAGGGAGAAAAAAATGAAAACCGTTGCAGGGCTTTTTTTGTTAATAACCTCTCTGGCGCCAACGTTATGGTCACAACAGAAAATCCAGAAAGATGAGAGGCTGGCGGTTATTTTATCCTTAAGCGTCCCGGGTATGGGTCAGATATATGCCGGCAGGACCTGGCGCGGTATCGGCATTATGGCGACGGAATTTGTTTGTATGGGCACGATTGCGGCCATCACCGAGAGGCGCAAGACGATTAAGATTCAGGATGTGGAAGGAGATAATTATGAGATACGGGTTAAAAAAAACCATAAACTTAACGGTGCCGAAATTGCCGGCGTGGCCGCGGCCGGCGTGGCCGGATTGGGGGTTTATATCTGGCAGTTGTTTGACGCAAAAAAATGCGTGAAAAGCCATAACCGGACCCAGGGTTTTGATGTAGGGCTCAGCGCGATGCCCAACGGAACACCGGGATTAACATTCAATATGAATTTTTAATAACACACTAATTTCATAAGCCGCGTTTGCCAATGGGCTTTTTTTTTATTACCTCTAATTAATCCGGGAGCGTAACAGGCGTTGTTATTTTTTTATCTTATGATACCCTCGGAGGTAATTATTGCATATCGGGTAATAATTTTATAATTTGACGGCGACAGAAAGGCAACGGGATGATTAACCAGTATAAGCGCCAGGATTTGTTTCTCTGCACGCACGATGCCCACCGCCAGCACGGTCAACGGGTTTCAGTTTATCATGTGCTGCGAAGAAAGCAGTGCTATCCGGGCGGCTGTTCGTATTTTCGCTGGCGGTGCAAGGAACTGGAGCGTCGGCGGCAATGTTTCCGGGGTTTTACGCATGTCGGGCGGAAGTGTTTCGGATGCAAGTTTTTTGACGAGGAAAAAATGACCCGAAACCTGATTATCGCTTCCGGAATGGATACCGATGCGGCTCTGGAAGAAATTTATGAGTTTGAGGAATGGGCGCGGGATGCCCTGCCGAGGGAACATGAATGTCTGGCTACTGTCAGTTCGGTGAAGCCGCGATTGGTGCAGTCGGTATACAAGTCCGCCTCTGCCAGGAATCCGGATCAGGAACACAGCCGTCTGTTGGGATATTTGCTTTGCTTCAGCGATATTTATATCGGCGATACGCATCTGGAAGATTACAGTTACGCCATCATCGGCCGCGATTTTCAGAAACGCCTTCGGTTCATGCCCGGTGATCAGGTGGAATTCCGTTCGTCGTTTCAGATTCTTGACGGCCGGATCGTGTTTCAGCAGCTGAAGCACATACGATTTAAAACGAAAACCTCCGGTGGCGAAACCTGGAATGACAGCGCAGCCCTTGTCGCGCGGTTTACCGGACAGTTGCTGCTGAATCAGGCGGATAAGTGCTATGCCTGCGAGGCGGGACTTCTGATTGATGTCCATATCCATGAACAAGGCGACGCGATAACCTGTCACCGAATATTTTGTCTGAAAGGTATGCCCTCCGCTTCGCAATGTATCTATGACCGGTCTAAAGAAATATACGGCAACACCTGCCACAACCGCTACAACCGGAAGAACGGAAAACCGTGATGCATGAAACGACCCGGATACCTTACCGGCTGAACAATCTGCTGACTATTGAGACTCCGGAAAACATTTTTCTGGAATTTGAAATGGCCGGGCTGGGGTCCCGTTTTTTGGCTTATCTGATAGACACCGTTATTCAGGGTCTGATTGTCATAGCCCTTTTTTATGTGGTATCAATTGTCTTTGGGGTGATCGGCGTCATCATTCAGAGCGAGCGGGTGTTCGACACGTTTTATCAAGCCATGCTGATTCTACTGATTTTTCTTTTATATCAGGGTTATTTCATATTTCTGGAAGTGCGCTGGCAGGGCCAGTCGGTAGGCAAACGATTGTTGCGGCTGCGGGTCGTCAAGGACAACGGCTATCCGATTGCATTCTGGGATTCGGTAATTCGCAACATACTCCGGGCGGTGGATATGCTGCCGCCGCTGGTTTTTTTCCCGAGTTACGGTCTGGGCAGCGTGGTTATTCTGAGCAGCGCGGAAGGCAAACGCATCGGCGATTACGCCGCCGGCACGTTGGTGATACGCGAAAAGCCCTATCACGGGTTTGAACGCTATGTCGCGCTCCGGACCAATCCGGAATACATTGCCCGCATACGGATTCCGAACATCCGGCGGATACAGGGTTTTGATTATTACCTGCTACGTGAATTTTTCTTCCGGAAAAATTTGTTCGGGCCTGAAAAACGGCCAAAGATAGCGGGCCGGCTGGCCGCTTATTTCAGGAAAAAACTGGAAATCCGGCCGGAACTTTATACCGATGATTCCCGTTTATTAGATGATTTGATGCTGCTGATTGAGAGCAAAAAACGCTAACGTTTCAACCCGACACGATAAGGAAACTTAATGAAAAAATGGTTTGTATGGATTTGCATGCTGGCGGCGGCTTGCGGCCAGCCCCGCGAAGAAGCATGGCGGACTGATTTTGAATTATCCGGCGGCACCGAGACGCCGCGGTATGACGCGACCATAAACTATATTAAACGCCTGGAAAAAGCCTCCCACATGGTCCATCTCGCCTGGTTCGGCGTATCGCCGCAGGGGCGTAACAATCCGCTGGTGATCGTAGATAAAAGCGGCTATACCGAGCCGGAAAAAGTGCGGCAAAGCGGGAGAGCCGTCGTACTCATCCAGGCCTGCATACACGCCGGAGAACCGGACGGCAAGGACGCCGGATTGATGCTGATCCGCGATATGGTCATTCATAAAAAGCAGGTGGAGTTGCTGGATGATATTACGGTACTCTTTATGCCTTTATTCAACGTGGACGGCCACGAACGGTTTGGTCCGTACAACCGCATCAACCAGAACGGCCCGAAGGAAATGGGCTGGCGCACCACCGCGCAGAATCTGAACCTGAACCGCGATTACCTGAAAGCCGATGCGCCGGAGATGCGCGACTGGCTAAAAGTATTCAACCGTTGGCTGCCGGATCTTTTTATTGACTGCCATGTGACCGACGGCGCGGATTACCAGTATGTGGTAACCTATGCCATCGACCGCTCCGTCAACGTAGCCGAACCGGTTCGCGCCTGGACGCGCGATCGGTATCTGCCGCAGTTGGAGCAGTCCATGAAGGCGTCCGGTTATCCGATCATTCCGTACGTGGCGCCGTTTAACTGGGGTTATTTATTCAGCGGTTTACGGGGCGGCATCGCGCCGCCGCGCCTTTCTAACGGATACGGCGCCGTGCAGAACCGGCCGGCACTGCTCATTGAAACCCACATGTTCAAAGATTATAAAACCCGCGTTTGGGGAACCTATCAGATGATTCGGCACAGTCTGGAGATCGTCAGCCGTACCAAAAACGACTTAATCCAGGCGAACCGGGAGGCCGACCGGATTACAGAATCCCTGGGCGGAAAAACGCTGCCTTTGAATTTCAAACTGACGGATTACTACCGAACCATTGATTTCGCCGGGTACCGGCATCATTATATATACAGCGAATTCTATGGGGATTCCATCATTGTGTGGGACAGCGTCCCAGCTTTGCTGAAACTCCGCTACTACGATTCATCCGCCGTGGCGGATTCCATTGTTCTGCCGCTGGCCTATTTAGTGCCGCGGTCGTATGCCTCCCTTATCGAAGTGCTCCGGCTGCACGGGGCGCAGGTACAGGAATTAAAGGAGGAGCAGGAACTGGAGGTAGGCAGTTACCGATTTGAAAATGTTACCTTCGCCTCAGGACCTTATGAGGGGCGTTTCCGTGCCGATTACCGCCTGGTACCGATAACCGAAAAACGGAAATATCATCAGGGCGATTACCGGATTGAAATGAATCAGCGTTGCAACCGTGTCATCGCGCACCTGCTGGAACCGCGTTCGGATGATTCCTTTGCGCGATGGGGATTTTTCAACAGCCTTTTTGAACAGAAAGAATACGGCGAAGCGTATAAACTGGATGAACTGGCCCGGCAAATGGCATCATCGGACACATCGCTGCGGAATGCATTTAACCATAAGCTGAAAACCGATACCGCGTTTGCCAGAAACAACTATGAACGGCTGAACTGGTTTTATAAAAAATCGCCCTACTTTGATCAGAATTACAACCGTTATCCGATAGGTTTGCTTCGGACAAAATGATTTTTTCTGGCGATGGCGGCTGAATTATTTTTCCACGACAGACGCCTCGATCAGACGCACCAGCGTATCCGCCTTGCTTTTCCAACTGTTGGCGCGGGCTACAGCCTGTAAAATACACGGATCCTTTTTCTCGGCCAAAGCGCGTCCGATGAAATCCAGAAATTCCTTATCATCCCGGGCCACATAGATATAATCGCTCAATGCCGTAATTTCATCGGAGTAATCCAGGGTTACGACGGTTTTCCCGCAGGCCAGGAATTCATAAAGCGTATTGGGATTGGCTCCCACCGTGCGGCGGTTTTTCTTAAACGGCAGCACACAGATATCGGCATGAATGATATACGACGGCAATAACTCATGCGGTTTTTCAGATATATACAGAAAGTTGTTACGCTTTTTTAAATAACGTATCGCCTGTGCGGCGTGCTGATCCTTGACCGGACCGAGCAATACCACCGTACTGGATTCATAACGGGCGAGCATATTGTCAATCAGGTCCATATCGACCCAGTCGGCCAGCGCGCCGCTAAAGAAAATCAGCGGCGCCTGCCTATTCTTAAGTTCATCCGGCACCACGGACGGATCGGTTGATGAAAACAATTCATAGTCCACGCCGTTGCCGATAATATGCGTATCGGATCGTCCCAACTCGGCAATGTCTTTTTTCAACTTTTCCGAAACGGTAATAACCAGATCGGCGGCGTCGAGTGTTTTTCTGAAACACTTCCCGGCCATAGGTAAGTGGTTACTAAAACCCAGCGGATAATCATTGCAATCGTAAACGACTAATTTTGATGCTATTTTTTGGATGATATCGGCATAATAAATATTTGAGGTAAAAACAATATCCGGATTTGTAAAACCGGTTTTCTTCATAATCCGACGCACGCGCCCGTGACCGATTTCAGAAAATGCGAAACGAATCATTCCCATACTCTGAAGCCGGTTCAGCAAACGGAAAGGCGTTGCCTTAAAAAACGGCAGGGTGACTACAGTAACCCTGCCGTCATGGTACGGTTTAAAACAATTGGGTTTATTGCGCACATACGGCTCGATGAATAATACCTTCCAGTTCTCCGGAAAGAGCCTTATGAGGTTTTGTTTTCGGGTCCGTAGATAGGACCATTTAATTTCTGAAAACCAGATTATGTGCATCATGCCCTGCTGATATTACCGGAATTCATCCGAATATTACCGACGGTCGATGAATTGACGCAGCCACATTTCGAGATGGAAACAGGCCCAGAAATTTATGGAGCTTTTCTGCTCCGGACGGGCGGGTAAGGTTTCGAATGCGTCGATAATTGTTTGCGGATCAAAAAATTCTCTTTGACGAAAACGGGCTGACCGGAAAACGTCCAGCATGATGTTTCGCAGCGGCCCCGCGGCGAGCCAGTCTTTTTCTGCAGTAGCAAAACCGATTTTATCCGTTCGGTTCAGAATGATATCCGGGACGATGTTTTTCATAGCCCGGCGCAGAAGGATTTTACGCAGTGAGGATGATATTTTGTAGCGATCGGGAAGGGAAAACACGAACTCCACCAGCCGGTAGTCCAGGAACGGGACCCGCGCCTCGATAGAAAACGCCATAGAGTTTTTATCTTCATAAGCCAGCAGGGAACGGAGAATGAAATTCATGTCATTGAATAATTTTTCTTTCAGGCCGTTCTCCAGGCGGGGCGCCAGGCCGCGGACGCCGTGCATATTACGAATGAAGTCTTTATGAATACCATGGGGCAGGCGCAGCCACAAGGCATTGATTATACGGTTATGCGCCGATGCGGGACCCGCGCCGAGAAGAACTTTAGCGGTCGCTCCGGCCGACCATTTCAATCCGTGACGACGCAGGCGGCGTATTTCCGCCAGACACTGAAACAGGCGCCCGCGGCGAATGAGGCCGGAAAGATACGGATAATAAGCGTGATCGTACCCGCCGAAAATCTCATCGGAGCCCTGGCCGTCGAGTAAAACCTTCATGCCGCGTTCGTGAGCGATTTTCATCACGCAGTACTGCGCATAGATACTGGTGGACGCAAACGGCTCTTCGTGATACCAAATCATGGCATTCAGCTGACGGACCAGATCGGCGGCGGTGGGCGTGGTCGTATTTTTTTCTGCGTCGGTGCGGCTGATAACCGCGTCCATATACCGCCGTTCATCGAGAGCCGGATTTTCGGAATAGGCGGAAAAAGTCTTCTGGATGCTGCCGATGGAGGTTAGCGCCTGTCCCGATTCCCGTATGATTTTGTTTATCACGCACACAATCGCCGAAGAATCCAGCCCGCCGCTGAGGCAACTGCCGACCGGAACATCGCTGCGCAAACGCAGGCGCACCGAATCTTCAAACAGCCGGTAAAACTGTGCGGTGACTTCATCATCACTCAGGCCATTACCGGCAGCCCGTTCTAAATTGAGGCTGTAGTAGTTCCTTATCGATACCCCATCCGGCGAAATGACCGCATAATGTCCCGGCTGTAATTGCCGGATCGGTTCAAAGAACGTTTCGTCGGACCAGTCGCGCTTATAGTCAACCAGGAAATTATAAATCACGCGGCGGTTGGGGACGCGGTCAACACCGTCAAAATCAAGAAGGCATTTAATTTCAGAGGCAAAAAGAAAACAACGGCGGTCGACGTAGTAATAAAACGGTTTCACGCCAAAACGGTCGCGTGCGCAGAATAATTCGTTTTTGTTTTTATCCCATATCGCAAATGCCCACATGCCGTTAAACCGGCTGAGACAATCGATTCCCCATTCCCGGTAAGCGGCAATGATTACTTCGGTATCAGTCTGGGAACGGAATGAATGACCTTTGGCTTTCAGGTCTTCGCGTATTTCAATATAGTTATAAATTTCTCCGTTAAAAACAATCCAGACGGAACCGTCCATGCTGGACATCGGCTGGTGGCCGCTCGGCGATAAATCGAGTATGCTGAGGCGGCGGAATCCCAGACCGACAAATCGATCCGTAAAGAAGCCTTCATCATCCGGGCCGCGATGACGGATTACATCGGTCATTCGCTGTAAGTCTTCTGGTTGGGCGGGTTCCCCCGTGAAATTAAAAATGCCGGCGATGCCGCACATAAACATCCCTTAACAGTTGATTTTTTATATATAGATCTTTTAAAACGACCGGTATCATAGTCTTAACAAGGCGTCGGGTTCTTCGCCGGGTTAATTATGGGGTAATCCTCAGAGGAACATCATTGGCGTATCAGCGGGATTCCTGTTTTTTCTCCCGCGCCTGTTCCGTCAACCGTTCTTTGAAAATGCTTTCACATTCATCGAATAATTGCTGCACTTTAGGATCGGAAAGATACTGGGTGATATCGGCCTCGAGTATCATGGGATCCATTTTGCCTTCGATGAGATTGTCGCGGCGGGTGCGCAGGCCGACGATGACTTCGTCCAGCCGGCTGAGCAGGTCGATATTTTCGTCGCTGAGTTCGTTTACCAGAGCTTCGAGGCGAAAGAGCCGCTGGGTCAGCGTGTTCAGCATCTTGCGTTTTACCTGATTCTGCATATCGATTTGCAGAGCGGCCATTTCGGCATCCTTACGCAGCTGCGCAATGGTCTGCACGATTTCTTCGATTGTAATTTGCCGGAACTGTTCCAGATGCGAAGCTAGGTGCGCGGTCAGAAAAACCACCGTCAGGCTTTTAACATTTATCGGCTCAATCGCGTTAATATGCGAAAGAATCTCATTGAGAATGTCAAACTTGCTTTTGCGGCCGACCTGCGTGCGGATGTATTTTCGGTCTATGTACGCTTCCAGAATGATATTCAATTCAAAGGTGTTAATTAATTCCGGCCAATAGGACGGATCAACAATCTGCAGCAGGCCCGGGTTTTCAAAAATATGCCGTTCAATCAGGTTGACAATGGCAAACTGGCGCTCAAAGTTGTTGCATTGCGCCAGCCGGTCGCGGATGCTGTCAATAACCATACTGCCCTCCATTTCCTCGTCGCTAAGATACGCGTCGAGGCGGGAATACAGATAGGTCAGCACCAGCTGAGCCAGCGGAATGCGATCGCCGCTTTCAATATAATCGGCCGAAAGCTTTTTGATACGGGAGCGGAACTGCACGATTGTCTGGCGGAATTTCTTGTTGTGGTGGTCGCATTCGCCAAGAAGCTCAAAGAACGCAAAAATATCCCGTATCATTACCGGTAGCGGAGACAACTCTTGCGTCATCACAATCGTCTGGTCAATCATGCCCAGCAGTTCCTCGACGGTATGTCCTTTTTCCTCAGGATTGTCCAGCCGGTAGGTTATCGAAATGACCGCTAAGGTTTCATCCTGCAGATTTTTCATATCCAGAAACAGATTGCGGGCTTCCACATAAAGGTCGGCCAGCTCAAAGGATGATTTTTTGATTTTTTCTTCCAGTACGTATTGTTCAAGAGCAATTTTCAGTTCGAATTCGTTGATCAGCGACAGCCAGAATTCCTTGGGTTTGGACTGCGCTTCCTCCGCGGAACCCTCCCCGAAAAAATACCGTTCCAACTGGTTGATAATAAGAAACTGCCGTTTCATGTTGTTGCATTGACCAAGCCGCAGCGCGATATCGGAAATTAGTTTTTCATCCAGCCCGTACTCGCTGAGAATGAGTTCCATGAAGGTGAACAGATAAAGCGATATAAGCTCCTTCAGCGTCATCGCCTTTCGGAGCGTTTCCTTACGGGTTGCGATTTCAGCGCGGTAATTCAGTAAAAACGGCTTGACGATGACCGCTTTCAGGCTGACTTCCATTTCCTCGGTTATTTCTAAGAATTTATTCGCGTCCGATTCGGTAATGCCGGTTTTGGTCAGTATAAGCCGCACATCCTCATCTTTCAGGGTTTTATAATTTTCTTCGCGGATGCATTCCATAAATTTCGGCGAAACCCGGTCCTGCAATCCACGAACGATAACCCGGGCGGCTTTTTCAGTTACATTCTGATCAATCAGCCAGCTTTCCACTTTACAGAAGTCGTACAAATCAGATATCGCCGCCGTTTTTAAATGACCTTTGCCGTCGGCCTCCCGATGCATCAGAATCTCGCTAAAATTTCGTCGGAATATTTTGATAATACCTACAGACTGATTTTCGAGGTCGGAAAGCAGCTGCCGGACAAATGTTTCGGGCGGTTTGTTTTCAATATCCAACCGTAACAGGGATGCGATGATGGAAATTTCGTTGGTCGTTGAGGAAGGCATAGAGTTAAAAGATGTCTGCTTTGATACTGCTTTTCGCTAAATATAATCACATTTATTATTAATTCAACGCAAAAATAACCGATTCTGAAACTCCTCGGAGAAATCAGGGAAACTTTTTCAGCGACAGAAAAACGTTTTCGTATTATAACCTAACGCGTTCACTGTCGCATCCTCTTGCAGCGTTTGGCTTTTGGATGGCGTCCCGATCTGTCGGAACGCTTTATAAGCGGGAATCTGAACACGCCATCCAAAAAAACAACGTAAATTCTTAAAGGTAAATAGTAATTTCTATCAGACGTTCAACCATTTCCAAATCGTATAAAAACCTTTATTATGGCCGGCATCATATAAAATTTTTAGTCTTTAACTGATTTTAATCTTCTGATAAATAGGATAACAATATTTTTTGGGGGAGTGCCCGAAAAATAACTGTTACGAGCGGTTCATGGAATCTATCGGATTATAATTCTTAAACCCGGCGATAAGGCTGGATGATGATTTATAGACTCCCGTTACGGTTAAGCAACCATGCCCACTCGGCCGGATCGGTAACAGGCTTTTCACACGCACGGTTTCGGCACAGATAGCCGGTCGGTAAACCGGATAGGTCGTGATAATTTTCTAAATACGGCGCCAGAGTTTGCAGTACGCGTTGGTTGGTGTCGCTGATAAAGATTATCGTTGAATAGGGCGTATAATATTTTTGGGCATCAGCCAGCATGCGGCGGGTTACCGGGTCATCATCGCGGCCGCAGATAATGATGTCGTATCCTTGTTTTAAGGCGCCGGTTAATACATCAATAAAATAAATATGGCCTGACGGGTTTTGGCGGAGCGAATGGCCGTATGAATGCGTCAGCCTTATAAAATATTCGTTCCAGGTAGTGTCATGGGTGATACGATAAAGCCGATGTAACAATCCCGCTGCGGCGGCATGGCCCGAAGGACAGGCGCCGTCATACAGGTCTTTGGAGCGAATTTCGTAATCCGCGATGGAACGGGAGGACAAATAAAAACCGCCGTTATCCTCATCCCAAAAATCATCGATTAAAATTTGGGCCAGCCGGAGCGCCTGTTCCAGATAGGCCGGGTTAAAGGTAGCGGTAAAAACATCGAGCAGGCCGGTAGCCATAAACGCGTAATCATCCAGGACGCTAGGAATAGCCGAGTGACCGTTGCGGTAACGCTTAAGCAGACGACCGTCCGATTGCCGGAGATGCGATGCAATAAATGCCGCCGCGCGTTCGGCCGCTTCGAGATAATCCGTTTTATTAGTAACCCGATACGCCGAAGCCAACGCCGAAATCATCAATCCGTTCCAGTCGGTAAGTATTTTATCGTCTTTCAAGGGCGGTTTGCGGTTTTCGCGCGCATGCAGGATTTTTCTTCGGATGGCTTCCATTGAAGCGCGCAACGACGGTTCCGTAATAGCCCGTTCCCGAGCAAGCACCTCCCGGTCTTTACGGCGGTAAAAAAGATTCAATCCGCTGGGCTCGCGGGTGGCTTCGTCAATATGATTGCCTTCCGGAATGGTATTCCAGACCGCGCTGAGCAAACGATGCTCTTCCGGCGTCAGGATTTGCCGCAGTTCGGCATCGCTCCACAGATAGTACCGGCCCTCGCCGCCATCGCTGTCGGCGTCTTCAGAAGCATAGAAGCCGCCTTCCGGATTTTGCATACGCCTTAAAACATAACGTATTATTTCTTCCGCTGTTTCCATAAAAAAAGGATTCCGGGTCAACCGGTATGCTTCGGTGTAAACCGTAGTCAGCAGGGCCTGATCATACAGCATTTTTTCAAAATGCGGCAGGAACCATCGGGCATCGGTAGAGTACCGGTGGAAACCGTGTCCGATATGGTCATAAATGCCTCCCGCCCGCATGGCCTTTAACGTGTGGAGCGCCAAGGATACGGCTTCAGGGTTTTCAAAGACAAACCCGTAATGCAGCAAAAAAAGCAGATAATGCGGCATCGGAAATTTCGGAGCCGTTCCGAATCCCCCGTTTACCGCATCATAATTTTTTAAAAGAATTTGATAGGACGCATGCGGCAACTCCTCTCCGCCTGCCGTGCTATCGGGTTTGGGCATTGAAGCAAGAAGCCACGCATAAATTTTATTGGCGGTATCGCTGATTTCTTCCCGGCGATTCGTCCAGACCTCTTTAATTGCCGGCAGAAGATCCATTAAGCCGGGCCGTCCGTACACGCCGAATTTCGGATAATAAGTGCCGGTGAAAAACGGTTTCTTATTATGATCCATAAAAACCGTCAGCGGCCATCCGCCTGATCCGTTCATCGCTTGCGCCGCGGTCATGTAAAAATGATCTACATCGGGGCGTTCTTCGCGGTCAACCTTTATCGACACAAAATCCTTATTCAGAAGCGCGGCCACGTCTGCATCTTCGAAACACTCGCGCGCCATTACATGGCACCAGTGGCAGGCTGAATACCCGATCGAAAGAAACACCGGCTTATTTTCTCTGCGGGCTTTTTCGAACGCCTCCTCGCCCCACGGATACCAGTCTACCGGGTTATGAGCGTGCTGGAGCAGATAAGGGCTTTGTTCGTTTTTCAGACGGTTGAGCAGGTAAAACGATTCGGACCTATTTTTATCAATGGAATTAATCATATTGTATTTTTAAGACCGTTTGATCCTCCCCAATGCCTTTCAGCGACGTTTTAAAAGGCACAATCGCTCGCGCCGCCTTCAGTAGCTCATGCCGAACACCCAGATCGTCATACACTGCTTTGCTAATCAGGATATCCCGGCCATCCCCCGTTGATTCGATGCGGGCGGCCACATTGACCGTTGTGCCAAAATAATCCAGCTGATTATTTAGCGTAACCACAATGGCCGGCCCAACATGAATGCCGACCCGAATTAATATCTCTTTCTTCTGGCTGAGAACGACGGAAAATTCTTTAAAGCGGCGCTGGACCGCCACGGCGGCCTGGACCGCCTGCGCCGTGGTACCGAAACTGGCCATCACCGAGTCTCCGATGGTTTTAACGATAACACCGCGGTGTTGGTTAATCTCATCTTCAAGAATCTTAAAATGATTTTTCACTTTTTTATACGCTTCCGTATCGCCGAGTTCCCGGTACAAGGCGGTGGAACTTTTTATATCCGTAAACATTATCGCTACATGGCGGACAATCAGGCTTTCGTTGTCCGACAGAACGTCGTGGGAAAAATAACGGCGGTACACCGGCGACAGCAGAAGATCCATGGCTGTCAATCGTTTCACAGAACGGTGGTGATGGTTATGCGCGGAGGTCGGCCATCCTATAGGCCTCAGGTTGTCGTTGATGGTAAAACGCACCTGAATATTATAATCCGCCGCGTTGTCAAAAGAATGATCGCAGGCCGGACAGTACCCTGCTGCCGTCAAGGTGCGCACGGAATCATTTCGGGAAGGAATCCCATCGCACATCGGACAATGGACGTCCCAGTGCATGTCCAGAATACCGGTTCGTGTCGCCATAAGAAATATGGGAACCAATTCTTCCGTCGGCTTTCCCCAATGCTCGCTCAAATCATGCAACTCGATTAGAAATAATTCCTCGTCGGATGCGGCCGTCAGCCATTCTGAAAACTCATCCAGATAAAGAATTTTCGGTTCATATTTCCGTATCTCGGAAATTTTTTTGGACAGTAAATCGGTATTGGTTGGCGTGCGGACAAAAGAGTTATTCATAAAATATAATCTTTATTATGTAATCGTTAGAATCGTTTTTTATTCCTGAAATTAAATATTTACATTGTTGTATTAATTGGCGATAATAACTATATTCAGCGCTGACAAAATGAAAGGTTTTTCAGTGTTTGCCGAATTTTTAAATTCCATGGCGATCAGTTTTCTGGCGCTGTTTCCCATACTGAATCCTCCCGCTATGGCTCCGGTATTTCTGGATATGACCTCGATGGTCAGCGATAAGGCCCGGCACCGTTTAGCGCGACAAATCGGCATCAATACGTTTTTTCTTTTACTCGGCGTGCTGATTGTCGGGGGATGGGTGCTGAACATCCTCGGAATATCCATTCCTGTAATAGGAATCGCCGGCGGCCTCTTGCTGTTTCATACGGCCTGGTCGATGCTGAACAACGCGCCGAAAATCTCGCCGACCGAACAGATTGAATTGCAGACGAAAATGCACGACAAGGCCTTCTTTCCGCTGACGATGCCCGTGACGGCCGGTCCCGGTTCCATGGCCATTACGCTGACGCTCGTCCCGGCGGGGCATCTTCTGGAATTAAAATCGATACTGCAGTTTGGCGGAACCGCCGCCGGCATTGCGCTGGCCGCACTGACCGTATTTCTGTTTTACCGCTTCTCGGCCATTGTTTTGCGCCGGTTCGGCAAGACCGGTTCGGCAACGATATCTAAGATATCCGCCTTCATTCTGCTGGCTATCGGCGTGCAGATTATCTGGAACGGAATCAAAGAACTCATACGGACAATGTGAAATCATACCCTATGGCCCATTTTGGCGGAAAAGACAGTTGCCGAATATTCGAGAAGCACATGGTGTGTCCCCATTGCAAGCATGAAGGCGCGTATTATACCGGCTGTGAGGCTCTGGAAAATCTGACGGATTCCCCGGTTACGGAGACCGAAGTCGAACGCTTTTATGTCTGCGCCAATCCTCAGTGCGGGTTTGAATGGTCAGCCATTTTTTAAGAAAGTCATGCGGACGATGAAGTCTTTTGACATACCGACCTTTTATCACAGCCGCTTAATTACGGATATTAAAAATCACCGCAACCGTACAGACGTCCGTAAAAAGGATTATGCACCTACGCTGCTGGACTTTGGACCTATTCGGTTTTTGATGGCCCGCCATTTCGGCTTTTGTTACGGGGTGCAGCACGCCATAGAAATCGCCTACCGGGCCCTTAATGAAAATCCGGAACGCCGGATATACCTGCTGAGCGAGATGATTCACAATCCGGATGTCAACCGTGATCTCACCGAACGCGGTATCCGTTTTATCATGGATCCGTCGGGCAACCAGAAAGTCGGCTGGGACGAACTGCGGGATAATGATATTGTTATCATTCCGGCTTTTGGCACGACCGTGGAAGTCCAGAAAAAGCTGGAGTCAATCGGTATTAAACCGCAGCAATATGATGCGACCTGCCCCTTTGTGCAGAAAGTCTGGAATAAAGGCCGTGCCATCGGTCAGGAAAAATTTACCGTGATCATTCACGGCAAGCCGAGCCATGAGGAAACCAAAGCGACGTTTTCGCATATTGCCGAATCTACAGCCGCCGTCATTGTGAAGGATCTGGACGAAGCCGCACGGTTGGGCGATATAATGCTCGGCATCGTACCGCCGGAAACTTTTTATGAAACATTCCGCGGTCAGTATTCGGAAGGATTTGACGTAAACAAAGACCTGGAGCGACTCGGCGTGGTCAATCAGACGACGATGCTGGCTTCCGACACAAAAGCCATCGCGGATCGGCTAAAGCAAACAATGATGCGGAAATACCGGCTGACCGAAGCGCAGCTTCCGGAGCGTTTTGCCGATACGCTTGATACGCTCTGTTATGCCACGCATGACAATCAAAAAGCGGTGTACCGTCTTCTGGAAGAGCCGGCCGATCTGGCTATTGTTGCCGGCGGATACAATAGCTCCAACACCTCGCATCTGGTAACGCTTTGCCGATCGCGCCTGCCGACGTATCATATCGCTTCCTCCGAAAAAATCCTGAGCCGCCGGACCATTCGCCATTACAGCATTACGGAAAAACGGGAAATCGATACCCAAGACTTTCTTCCCGCACACTCACCGGTAACCGTGAGTATGACCAGCGGCGCCTCCTGTCCCGACATTGTGGTGGAAAATATTATTGCCAGACTGGTAAATTTCTTCAGCGAAGTGAAACCCATCGATGAAGTCCGAAAAGAAATATTAAAAGCGTAAAAATCCTTAAACTGGAAAAAATCACAGGAGTAACAATATGGATGCTTACCATTACAATTTTAAGACATGGTTGCGTTATAAGTTTGACAACTTCATGTCTAAAGGGCCGGCGGCGCTGATCGGCGGACTGGGGCTGTTGTCGCTGGTTGTAATTGTGGTCGGCGCTTTAATTATGGTGCTGGCCGGCATCAGTACCAGTCCGGAGAGCGAAGAAGGCGTGACTTTTATTGAAGGCGCCTGGCTGAGCCTGATGCGTACTTTGGATGCGGGCACCATGGGCGGCGACGAGGGATGGGCTTTCCGCGCGGTGGCGTTTGCGGTAACCCTGGGCGGCGTGTTTATCATCAGTACCCTGATCGGCGTGCTCACGTCAGGCATTGAAGCCAAACTGGGGGAACTGCGCAAGGGCAAGTCATTTGTTGTGGAAAAAGACCACACGCTGATTCTGGGGTGGTCGTCTAAAATATTCACGCTGATCTCGGAACTTATCACGGCCAACGAAAACAGGAAAAACGCCGTTATTGTGGTGCTGGCCGACCGGGATAAAGTGGAGATGGAAGAAGAACTCAAGATGAAAATCGGGAATTTTAAAAACACCCGTATGATTTGCCGGAGCGGCAGCCCGAACGATATGGATCATCTCAACATTGTAAATCCCAATACCGCGCGGTCTATCGTGGTATTGTCGCCGGAAGACGACAACCCGGACGCGCAGGTTATCAAAACCATCCTGGCTATTACCAATAATCCCAACCGCCGGAAAGAACCGTACCACATCGTGGCTGAGATTAAAGAGAAAGAAAATTATGACGTGGCCATGATGGTGGGCAAGAGCGAATTATGCGCCATACTTTCCGACGAACTGATATCCCGGATAACCGTTCAGACCTGCCGCCATTCCGGACTGAGCGTGGTATTTATCGAGTTGCTCGATTTCGGCGGCGTCGAGATATATTTCCAGAATGAGCCGTCGCTGACCGGAAAGACTTTTCGCGATGCCGTGCTGGCTTATGAAGATTCCGCCATATTCGGCCTGCGCCGAGCCGACGGTTCCATTATCCTGAATCCGCCGCCCGACACACGAATCGCCGCCGACGATAAAGTCATTGCAATCTCTGAAGATGACGATACCGTCGTGGTTTCCGGTAGGACGGATTTTGGCATTGATACCTCGGCTATCGTGCAGGGCGTCAAAGAAGCCGCGCATACCGACAAGACGCTTATACTCGGATGGAATCACAAAGCGGCGTCCATCATCATGAATCTGGATGATTATGTCGCCGCCGGTTCCGAATTGCTGGTCATCGCCAATTCGGATCATTATCAGGATGAAGTAGAAGAAGTTACAAAGCACATCAAAAACCAGACGATCGAATTCCGCAAAGGCGATACCACCGACCGCGAACTGCTCGATGCGATTAATGTGAGTCGCTTCCATAATGTGGTCATCCTTTGCTATTCCGACGTTCTGGATGTGCAGGCCGCCGACTCGCTGACGCTGATAACCCTGCTTCACCTGCGCGATATCGCGGAAAAAACCGGCGTCAGCGTAAACGTCGTCAGCGAAATGCTCGATATCCGGAACCGCGAACTGGCCACTGTGACCAAGGTGGATGACTTCATCGTCAGCGACAAGATCACCAGCCTGATGTTGGCGCAGCTTTCCGAAAATAAAGAACTGAAGGCCGTGTTTGACGACCTCTTTGACGAGGAAGGCAATGAAATTTATCTGAAGCCTATCACGAATTATGTCCGCACGGACCGCCCGGTAAATTTTTATACCGTAGTCGAATCCGCCCTGCAGAAACGGGAAGTGGCCATCGGATATAAGATTTATGCGCACCGCGACGACGCTTCACAAGGATACGGCATTGTGGTCGATCCTAAAAAATCCGACGTCATCGCCTTTGAGCCTCAGGATAAACTGATTGTCATCGCGGAAAATTAAGGGCCCATCCTCATGAAGCCCTGACGGAATTATTCTGTCAGGGCTTCATGGCAACCACCGTCTCAACGCATGAACATGAAAACCGTACGACTGAAATCCGGCGAACATATTCCTTTAGGTTATTACTGGATATACAGCAATCAGATCGGTGATGCGCTTAAAAATTTCCAGCCCGGAGAACCGGTGTTCGTTACGGATTATAACAATTTCTTGCTTGGAACCGGTTATATTAATCCTCATTCCCTCATTGCGGTGCGGTTGCTGAGCGACACCCGGGCGACGATTGACGCCGATTTTTTTTCACAAAAGATCCTAGCGGCTGATAACCGGCGCCGGCAGTGGCTGCCGGAGACATCCTGTTACCGGCTGCTTTATGGCGAATCGGACGGCCTGCCTGGATTGGTGATTGACCGCTATGACGATGCCTTCGTGCTGCAAAGCTTCACGGCCGGCATGGATCGTTTTCTGGAAACGATAACCGACGTGCTCATCAGCTTGTATCATCCTCAGGTTATTATATTTCGGAATGACTTGAATGTCCGCCAGCTGGAACGAATTGAATCCTACAAAAAGGTCGTTTACGGCAATCTGCCGGATGAAATTCATGTCATGATAAACGGCATCCGCTACCAGGTCGATTTAATGGAAGGGCAGAAGACGGGATTCTTTCTTGACCAGCGGGAAAATCACCGGGCCGTCCGCCATTATGCAAAAGAGAAGCGCGTTTTGGATTGTTTCTCGTATGTTGGCGCGTGGGGACTGAATGCGGCGTTTGCCGGAGCGGCTGAAATAACCGGACTGGATATTTCGGATAAAGCGGTGGCGCTGAGCCAGGCGAACGCGATACGGAACGGATTGCCGCAATGCCATTTCCGAACCGCCAATGTATTTGAAGCGTTGAAAAGCTATAACGAGCGTAAAGAAATATTTGACCTGATTATTCTCGATCCGCCTGCCTTCGCCAAATCCCGCGCTGAAACCCGCGACGCCGTTAAAGGGTATCGCGAAATTAACCGGCGCGCCGCCAAAGCGCTCAACGATGGCGGCATCCTGGTCACCTGCAGTTGTTCCTATCATATCGACCGCGACACGTTTCGCAACACCGTACAGCAGGGGTTGGCCAGCGCGGGAAGAGAAGCGGTCATCCTGGAGCAACGGGGTCAAGCGCAGGACCATCCCATTTTGATGAGCATGCGCGAAACGGAGTATTTGAAATGTTTGATTCTACAAGTCATATAAAACGGAGTGCATTATGAAATATGTTTTGCTATTCCTGACGATGGTCTGTTTTCCTGTATTGGCGCAGGATGACGACCTTAAAAAAGACGAAGCGATGACGCTGGCCGTCCTGCCGTTTGATAATGTCAGCCGGCAGGCGGAATTCGACTGGCTTTCCGCCGGTTTCGCCGAACAGCTGACCGCCGGGCTTGCAAAAGTACGAACGATCCGCGTGGTCGAACGCCTGCAATTGGACAAAATAATCAAGGAGCAGGATCTGCAAATGAGCGACCTTGTGGATGAAACAAAAGCCGTTAAAGTAGGACAAGTGCTTACCGTAAAAAAACTGCTGCTGGGCAGTTTTCAGATTCTCAACGAGCAGCTTCTTGTGAGCGCGCGGATTGTGGACGCCGAAACCGGCGCGGTGGATACCCATCACGTTTTTAGAGCCGAAGACCAACTGGACAATATTTTTGAGATATATGATGAACTGACCCGTACCGTGGTGAAAAGCTTCGGCATCAAGCTCTCTAAAAAGCAAACCACGCTTATGGATAAAACTAAAAAATCCGGAACGAAGAAAATCCAGGCCTATGAATTTTATATCAAAGGTCTGCAGGCCTACAATCGCGGAGATGAAAAAAGCCTTAAAGAGGCCCGCGACTTGTTTAAAAAAGCGCTGAACAAGGATAAAAAATATATGGATGCCCGCAAAGCGCTTGGCAACACCTACATTAAACTCAATGAGCTGGATGACGCCATTGATGAGTATGAAAAAATCTCGAAATCCCCGGATGTCACCGAGGAGATTTATTACACGCTCGGCCTGTTTTATACGATTAAAGGCAAAACCGACAAAGCGGTCAGCGCGTATCAGTCGGCTATTCGGATGCATGCGGGCTATGCGGACGCTTATTACAATCTGGGTGTGCTTTACCGTACAGCCGGACAATTTGCGGCCGCCTATGATATGTTCGGCAAAGCCCTGATGATTGAAGATGACAATCCGGATTATCAGTATGAAGCGGCCGTAACCTTGATGGGTTTGAACAAACAGTACGATGCGCTGAACCTGCTCCAGCAAGCGCTGGAAAACGGTTTTCAGAAAAAAGAAAAAATCATTAAAGATAAAGAATGGGACGCTGTCCGTTTTCAGTCCCGTTTTAAGGAACTTATGGACGAATACTTTGAATGACATTATCAATCTTTTATTGGCAAGTTTGACAAATGTTTTTATATTGACCCTCACATTGCGTACGTTCATCTTTGAATGATTGACGGATCCTTGATAGTGGAAATGTACTTTATGTTTTTCTGGAGTATATGGGAATGAACATACTGGTTACTGGCGGCGCCGGTTATATTGGTTCGCATGCGGTTCGCAGACTGAAAAAATCAGGACACAATGTCCGGGTACTTGATAATCTGGAAAAGGGCCACCGGGCGTTTGTGGAACCCTCGGAACTTATAGTCGGCGATTTATCCGATACCTCCCGCCTTCAGACGGTGTTCAGGGAGCACCGTTTCGATGCGGTGATGCATTTTGCCGCGTATGCCTATGTAGGAGAATCCACGGAACATCCGTCAAAATACTATAATAATAACGTAGTCAACACCATTCGCCTGCTGGATGCCATGCGCGCGGCCGGGGTCAGGTATTTTATTTTTTCCTCCACCTGCGCGACCTACGGCGTTCCGAAAGAAATTCCGATAACCGAGCATCATCCGCAGCAACCCATTAATCCGTACGGCTGGACCAAATTTATGATTGAAAAGATACTGGCGGATTATGACAGGGCGTATCATATGAAGCATGTTTGTCTTCGTTATTTTAATGCGGCCGGCGCGGATCCCGATGGCGGTATCGGCGAGGATCATAATCCCGAAACCCATCTGATTCCTCTGGTGCTGGATGCCGCTCTGGGCCGCCGTGAGTCGATTACGGTTCACGGTAACGATTATCCGACGCCGGACGGTACCTGTATCCGCGATTATATCCACGTCAACGACCTCGCCGACGCTCATGTGTTAAGTATGATGCGTTTGGTCCAAAACGGCGAGAGCGACGTGTTTAATCTCGGAAACGGTAAAGGGTTTTCGGTGCTTGAGGTTATCCGAGAAGCGGAAAACGTAACCGGCCGTACAATACCAATGCGCTACGGCGGACGCAGGGAAGGCGATCCGCCGGTTCTCGTCGGCAGTTCGGACAAAGCGGTTCGGGAACTGGGCTGGAAACCGCAGTTTGCGGATCTTACGAAAATCATTGAAACGGCCTGGCGCTGGCACCTACAGCGATTTGGTAATCAATAAAAGAAAGCACCACGAATTATGATTTACAGCATGACCGGTTACGGCAAGTCCGAACGCCTTTGGAACGGTTCATCCATAGCGGTCGAAATCCGCGCGCTCAACAATCGTTTTTTAGACCTGACCTTTAAGGCGCCCCGCATGTTTCTGTTCAAGGAAGCGGAGGTAAAAGAGCTTTTAAAAAAACACATCGAACGCGGTAAAGTTTCTGTTATCGTCAATGTACAATCCGACGCGTTTGCCCTGACCGGCGTAAAAGCTGATGCTTCGCTGGTGCGGCAGTATGTCAGCATGTTGCAGGATATCGCCGCCCAGGCCGGCATCCACGAGCCGGTCCGTCTGGAACATCTCCTGAGTTTCCCCGAAATTTTCACCGCCAACGGACAGGACGAAGGCTATGAACCGCTCTGGAAGGAAATTCTTTCCGGAATCGAAGAAGCGCTGATCGGACTGAACGACCTGCGGGCCAGGGAAGGCGCCGCGATGGCAAAGGATCTTCAGGAACGGCTGAAGGTAATTCTGACTCACGTTGATTATATCGAAACCGTTTCCCGGTCGGCGGTCAGGGAGGAATTCACGAAACTACAGGAACGCGTGGCGAAGCTTCTCGAGCGCACCGACATCGATCCCCAGCGCATCCAGCAGGAAATCGCGCTGATTTCCGACCGCGTGGATATTACCGAGGAAATTGTCCGGTTCCGGAGCCATTGCCGCCTGTTTGAAGAAATGCTGAACAATGCCGAAACCAAAATCGGACGCAAACTCACTTTTGTTATTCAGGAAATGGGTCGCGAAGTCAATACCATGGGCTCCAAATCTCCACAGACCGAAGTGATTCACACCGTCGTAGCGATTAAGGAGGAACTGGAAAAACTCCGCGAACAACTTCAGAATGTAGAATAAGCGACGCATAGCATGTGGGACGGATTCAACCTGGAGCAATTTTTACAGTCAGTCCAGAACATGGATACCGTCTGGATTTACGGCATCCTATTTCTGGCCGGCTATCTGGAAAACTGCGTGCCGCCAATACCGGGCGATACCGTAACCGTATTCGCGGCGTATATGGTTGGCACCGGACGGTTGAATTATTTCCTGGTGTTCCTGACCGCCACGCTCGGTAATCTGAGCGGTTTTATGACCATGTATCAGATCGGCAAATATTTCGGAAGAGATTTTTTCCTCAAAAAAAACTGGAAATTCTTTCCCCGCGAAGGCTTTGAAAAGGCGGAGACCTGGTTCAATAAATATGGCTATAAGGTGATTCTGTTTAATCGGTTTCTGAGCGGTCTGCGTTCCGTCATCTCCTTATTTGCAGGAATGACGCATCTGGACCGGAGGCGCCTCCTGCCGCTGGCCTTTCTGAGCGCATGCATGTGGGACGGCGTGCTGATTTACGGCGGCTATCTTGTCGGCGATAACTGGAAATATTTTGACGAAATCATGGAACAGTACCATTGGTACGTCATGACCGGACTGGGCCTGCTGGCCGCCTTATTCCTAACATGGAAAATGATCGGCTGGATACGAAACCGAAAAAAAACAAAATGAAGATATAAACGTTCATGCGAAAATTGACCTTTGAAGAAATTACCAGCCGGCGCCATTCCGCGGATCAGATGCATACCGTGCCACGCTTCCCGATATACGTGATTCTGGAGAACATCCGCAGTATGTATAATGTCGGCGCCATGTTTCGCACCTCGGACGCCGCCTGCATTCAGGAACTGATACTGTGCGGCTATACGGCCCAGCCGCCCCGCAAGGAAATCGACAAAACCGCACTGGGCGCTACCGAAACGGTTCCCTGGCGCTATTTCCGAACCGGCACCGAGGCGGCGAAATATATTAAGGATAAAAACGTTACTTTATTAGCTCTTGAACACTGCGATGGCAGCCGCAATTTACTGGATATGACCTGTTCGTTCCCTGTCGCGCTCGTGGTGGGCAATGAAGTGGAAGGCGTTAGCGATGAATTGATAAGTCATTGCGATCTGGCCTGCGAAATACCGATGTACGGCATGAAACAGTCGCTGAACGCCGCCGTGGCTTACGGTATAGCCGTGTATCAGCTTATACAAAAATTAAATTTATCAAAATAGAAAATAAAGCAATCCTATGGAACCTAACCGAAAAATATTGCGCGAGGAAGACCTTGATCCTTCGCTGGATATTTTTAAAGAAATCGATCGTTTGCGGCATTCAATGAACGCCGTCATTCTCGCGCATTACTATCAGGAATCCGAAATCCAGGATTTGGCGGATTTTGTCGGTGACAGTCTGGAACTGGCAAGACGCGCCGCCGCGACCACCGCGGACGTTATTGTGTTTGCCGGCGTGCACTTTATGGCCGAGACCGCTAAAATACTGAATCCGGATAAACAGGTTTTGTTGCCCGATCTCAACGCCGGCTGTTCACTGGCCGACAGCTGTCCCGCAGAACCGTTCAAGGCGTTCCGCGAAAAACATCCCGACCATTACGCGGTGACCTATATTAATTGTTCCGCCGAAGTCAAAGCTCTAAGCGACCTGATCTGTACGTCGAGCAATGCAGAGAAACTGATCCGGCAGATCCCCGAAGACCGTCCGATTCTTTTTTCACCGGACAAGAATCTCGGCGCCTATATTAAAAAGAAAACCGGACGCGACCTGTTGCTGTGGCAGGGCACCTGCGAGGTACACGTCATCTTTTCCGAAAAGAAAATAATTCAGTTGCGCCAGACTCATCCCAATGCCTTGCTGCTGGCCCACCCCGAATGTGAGGAACCGGTGCTGCGAATGGCTGATTTTATCGGCTCCACCAGCGCCTTACTGAATTATGTCAAACAATCAACGCAGCGTGAATTTATCATTGCCACCGAGCCCGGCATCATCCATCAAATGCAGAAGGCCTGTCCGGATAAGACCTTTATTGCGGCGCCGCCGGACAACGAATGCGCCTGCAATGTATGCCCCCACATGAAGCTGAATACCCTCGAAAAACTGTACCTTTGCATGTTGAACCGTGCGCCCGAAATCATCCTAAGCGAAGACGTCCGATCCCGGGCCCTGATGCCTATCCGGCGCATGCTGGAAATGAGCTGAACGATTCCGTTATTGGAACGCCTATATCCGTTGACAAAATTTATTCTTTTCATTATATTGCGTCAGGAATAAACCAGGCCTTACCGGACGCGGGAAATCACCGGATGTTATCGCTCTTTAAATCGCCCAGTCAATATATTTCCGTGCTCGTTATGTTTGACGAGAAAACGGAACCGAAAAGCTTTCGCATCCGGACAGCCGCACTGCGATGGACGGCATGGCTGTTTCTGGTGATTTTTGCATTATTTATATTTTCCATCGTTTATTACTACGCCAATGCCTCCAAGATTTTTTATTATGATACCCTGGAAAAAAAATATCAGCAACTTGCGGAGGACAACAAGCGCATAAAACTCATCGAACGGGAATACCGCAAGATTAAACAAGAGAACGAAAAAATCCGTATGGTATTTGGCCTGATGAGCCGGCCGGACGAAGATACCGTTAAACCATCCCTGAATGCTCCCGCAGACAGCGAAAGCCAGAATCTGCAAAGCCGGCTTCGATTATCTGTATCCGAAACTGAAAACCGTTATTCCGCGCCGGATTTTTTTTCTTCTTACCGGTCGGTGCCTTCGGTAATGCCCGTGGACACGCGGTTGATTTCACGCAGATTTGACGACACTACGCTTCATGCCAGGCACCGCGGCGTGGATCTGGTGGCGGAAGAGGGCGCGCCGGTCCGGGCTACGGCGGACGGCTGGGTTGTGTTAGCCGAATGGCTGACCGATTACGGAAACACGATTATTCTTTACCACGGTTACGGATATTTCACTGTCTATAAACACAACCAGTATCTTTTTCTACAGGAAGGACAGCCGGTAAAAGGCGGCGCTGTTATAGCAACGGTGGGCAATACCGGCCGTTCCACCACGGGCACCCACCTGCATTTTGAAATCTGGAAAGACGCTCACCCCGAAGATCCGGCCGACTATTTTCCTCAGATCCGTGAATCGTTATTCCTGCAGATCGGCAACTCAAAAAACGATGAAAAAATATAATTAACACAGGATACGGCTATGGCATTCGGTATTAAAGATCAGAACAGTTATGAACAGGCATCGGGCTCGGGGCTTAATCTTATCGGCCGCGGAACAACCATCACCGGTCATATTGCTTCCGCATCGAATATCCGCGTCGAGGGTGAAATTCAGGGAAATGTAACCTGCCAGGATTCGGTAACCGTATCGGGTACCGGTGTGGTTAAGGGAGATATAACCGCAAAAAACGTGATTGTCGGCGGTAAGATTTACGGCAATCTGAATGTACAGGAAAAACTTGTCATCGAGGCCAAAGGTCTTATAAACGGCGAGATTATCACCCGCCGTCTGGTAGTGGATGAAGGCGCGCTGTTTGACGGGAAATGCTCCATGGCCGACAATCCCGCCGAACAGGAAAAAAATAAACCGGCGTGAGAAAAGAGGGCAAAATCATCCAGTCCGTCAGCGACACTTCACGACCCTTGATCCCGCTGCTGACGTGGGGTACACAGTTCGCCCTGACGCTCGGCATACTGGCCTGGCTGGGCCACTGGCTGGATCAGGAGCTAAATACAAAGGTTCTTTTCGTCTTAATCGGGATATTCATAGGCCTGTTCGGCGGTTTTTACCGCTTATTTCAGATTATTAATAAACTGCAAAAACCAGTTAATAAAGGTCACCATCCGTATGCAAAGAACGGAAAGAAACCAGACGATATAAACTAACGGGCCATCGGAAAATGAGCATAAAAATATTTTCCTTATCGGTATTTATCGCAAGCGTTATGCTACTGCTGATATTGCAAATCTTTGTAAGCCAGATCGGAGAACTGTATATCATCTTCATCGGCTGGGGATTGGCTCTCATTCATGTAATCTGCGGATTTTTGTTTAACCGCTGGGCTTTGGAAAAATCACCGCGTACTTTTGTCAATGCCGTTTTAGGCGGATTCGCGGTTCGCATGCTATTGATAGGCGCCGGGGTCGCCCTGCTGATACCGTTCATCCGACTCAATATAACGCTGTTTATTACCAGCCTCGGTATTTTTTATTTTATTTTCCAGCTCATCGAATTATACTGGGTGCACCGAGGACTGCACCCGCCTAAGTAAATAACGTAGAATTAAATATTATTTGTTTTTTCTTGCCTTCCCGCTCCGTTTTTCGGTAAATTATTAAGATAATTTCCGGGTTTTTTAAAAAAAAAGGGGGCATTATGAAAACATGTTTTCAAATTCCATTTTGGATAGCTATAACGGCAATGGTTATTCTCTTAAGTGCTGAACGGCTATCGGCGCAGAACACTGCTACGGCCACAGGTTCCGGCACATGGGATCCGCAAACCCAAACCGACACGGCTACATGGTCGGGAGGCGCCGGCCCGGGTGGACGGCCTATGGCGGATCAAAACATTACCATTGCCAGCGGCGTTACCGTCACTTTAACGGGTCACGGAAACGGTAATTATGCTAATTTGGACAACCAATCCGGCAGCCCAAACGGTTTTAATCTTGGCGGATATGCCATCGCTTTTACCGGAAATGTCAGCGGCGGATGCACGGGCGGTGCCGGCAGCCAGTTTTACTTTAACGGGGGAAACCAAAATTTCTCCGGAACCTACACCGCGGATACCGTCTTTTTCACCGGAAGCCTGACGAGACCTTTGTGCAAAACTCAACCATTTACGGTAATGTAAAAACTAACTCCGGCGCAGGTATCCGAGGGAACGGCACCACGCTGGATGTGTATGGCTCTATTGTCAACAACGGAACCATCTATATCAATTTCAGTACGGATACGCTACGAGTCTGGGGTAATCTCATCCATAACGGCTCCAATTGGGCCATCAGCAATACAAAAATCAAAAGCAGAAGCACTCTATCCGGTTCATCCGCTTACAATACGAGAATACTGGTAGATACGAGTTGTTATATTGACGGCAATATCTCCGTTTATCGTTTGGAAATACGTTCGGGTGATACTTTATACATTCCGGACGTTTCTGATGCGCTAACTGTAACCGGAGCGGATGAAGCCAAAATTTATGGTACCATCTACGGTTCCGGTGCCGTAAATTTTGGCGGCCATGTTACATCGGCCAATACGAATCTGTCCACCATTGTTTTTAATGGGGGCGACCAAAATGTGAATGGACAGTTTACCGCCGGACAAATTATCTTCGGTGGAAGTAACAGTAAAACCATAAGCAATTACGCCGCTTTATATGGAAACACATCGGTTAATAGCGGCTCCAGTCTGCGCTGTCTTGGTACGGTACTGGATGTATATGGTAACTTCCTGAACAACGGATCCCTGACGGTTAATTATTCTACAGACTCAATCCGTATCTGGGGAAATCTGACGAATAACGGCTCCTGGAATATCAGTAACACGAAAATCAAGAGCCGGGCTACCATAACGGGCACAAACGAATATTATACACGGTTATGGCTTGATACCAGTTGTACGATTGATGGGAATGTATCCATCCGTCAATTAGAAATCCCGGCCGGCGACACTTTATACATCCCTGACCCCTCCGACGGATTAACCGTAGTTTATTCTGTGAACTCGACCATTAACGGCGCGATTTATGGAACCGGCACGGTTGCCTTCCAGGGTCATGTGGCCTCCGCCAGCACCACGGCATCAGCCATATCTTTCACGGGAGGCAGCCAGAACATCGGCGGTATGTACACGGCGGATCAGATTACCTTTGCCGGAAGCAGCAGTAAAAACTTCAACAACATTTCGCTGTTCGGCAACGTGGTCATTAACAGCGGTGTAATCCTTTATGGCTTGGGCGCCACCATGAATGTATTCGGCGACGTTTTGAATAACGGTTTAATTAATAATAATTATAGCACCGATTCAATCCGCGTCTGGGGAAATATGACGAATAATGGCAATTGGACTATAGCCAGTACAAAAATCAAATCCGTAGCAACCATCTCCGGCTCCGGTGCTTACAATACCCGATTCTATGTCGATACCCATTGCTCGATTTCCGGCAAAGCCCAGATACAGCATTTGCAGATTATTGCCGGCAATACCGTGAACATACCTACCGCCGGTGATACGCTGGTAGTTACCGGCAATGCCGTAGCGGAAACCGGAGGACAAACGGCGGGGAACGGACTGCTGATTTTTGGCGGTGGGAGTCAGACTTTTTCAGGCGTTTACGGCGCATCGAATATTTTATTCAGCGGTTCAGGCACAAAATCTTTTCAGAATTCAAGCCTTTACGGCAACGCTGTCGTTAACAACAGTATTTTACTGCAAGGGGTTGGGACAACCCTGAATGTCTATGGATCCATGACCAATAACGGAACGCTGGTAAATAATTACAGCACCGACAGCATCCGCATCTGGGGTGATGTGAGCAACTACAACGCGTGGAATATCGCTCATACGAAAATAAAAAGCATTGCAACCGTAACGGGATCCTCGCTCTACAACACGAGGTTCTGGGCGGATACGAACTGCTATATCCACGGAAAAGTACAGATTCTGCGTTTAGAGGTATCCGCCGGCGATACGGTCTTTTTACCCGAGGAAACGGACACGTTGGTCACAACAGGCGACGGTACGACGATTTTGGGATTGGTACATGGAAACGGCAAGGTGTATTACAACGCGGGCGTAACCTCGTCGCAGACCATCGTTTCGGAGTTATTCTTCAGCGGCGGCAGCCAGGCAATTGGCGGCGCTTTCACGGCTCAGCAGATTACATTCGGCGGCAGCGGTTCAAAGTCCCTTGGAAATACCTCGCTGTACGGCAATGCCGTGATTCAAAGCGGCGTCAATGTCCTGTGAACAGGAACAACCTGGAATATGTACGGTACGCTGACCAATAACGGATCTCTGGTAAACAATTACTCCACCGATACCATCCGTGCCTATGGCGACCTGACCAATAACGGGACGTGGACCATCAATAATACCGATATTAAAACGCCGCTGGTTTTATCGGGAGTTTCGCTATTTAACACGAATATGCGGATTGATTCGATCTGCTACGTGGACGGCAAGGTTCAGATTAAAAATTTGACGGTAACCGCAGGCGACACTGTTAAGATACCAGACGTCACCGATACGCTTGCGGTAACGAATACCTTCACCGTGCAGGACGGAGGATATACCGAAGGCAGCGGCGCGTTGCTGTTCAGCGGCGGCACTCAGACCCTGTCCGGAAAATTCAGCGCCGCAACTATCCTTTTTGGCGGCTCCGGTTATAAATACTTTACCGCAGGCAATCATTCCATATACGGCAACGCGCTTGTTCTTTCCGGCGCAGGATTGGGCGGCAACGGCAGTACCATTAATTTGTATGGTTCTATCATCAATAACGGCGCTGTGATCAATAATTATTCGACGGATACCATTAAAATCAGTCTTCACGCATATAATCTTGGGACATGGAGCATTGCGAATACGTTGCTTGTAGATACCGGAAAAACCGCGGGAAGCTTTTCCAATACCGGCCAACATTTCTACATTCTTGCAGACCGGCGTCTGGACGGCAATTGGGCGCTATCCGGTAATGTTTATCTGGATGGCATTATCACTACAAACGATGCCGATACCTTTATGGTCAATACGTCCACCTTCAACCGAATCAGTGGGTATATCAACGGCAACCTGCGGATGCCTGTAACAACCGGTTCTCCGGTCAAAGAATTCCATATGGGCAATAACCACGGTTATACGCCGGTCACGGTAAACTTCACCAATGTCACGACCGGCGGTAACATGACAGTCTCGCTAAAAACCGGTGCGCATCCGTTGGTGGCCTATCCCGACAGCGCGCTGACGCGTTACTGGAAATTCAGCAAGGATGCGAATTTGACATTTGCTTCATACAGTACGACTCTGAGATATCTGCCGCAGGATTTTAATGCCGGCATTACCGAGCCTGGTAATGAAGCCACGATGGTCGCGGGATTCCGAGCGCCCACGCGCTGGATTTTCCCGACGATAACTCAACGTACGCCCGGCGGCGCGAATGACGGCGGCTCGCTGGTCATCGGCACTCTGAGTGATCTGTCCGATATAGTTATAGGCGCGGACACCAGCATCTTCAACGCGAATATGCCGCCGCAGATTATTTCGCCCATTGCAAATCAAACTCTGGATGAAGATTTCGGAACCGCGCTGGTTGCCGATTTGAATCAGGTATTCACGGAACCAGAAGGCGCACCGATGACTTTTGCGTACAGTCTGCTGGTCAACGGTGTGAATGTTTCCATTATTCATGACAGTTTGTTCATTCACAGTATTCTTAATCAACATGGCGTGGCTACGGTTGAAGTACGCGCATCCGACGGCTATCACGTCACACGCGACACATTCACCGTCACGGTAACGCCCGTGAACGACGCACCCATTGCCTTTAATATGCTCGAACCACAGAACGGCGACACGCTGGATTTTTATCAGCCCATGGTTACCTTTATTTGGAACGCTTCGCAGGATATAGACGGGGACACGCTGGTTTACGGATTGTATATCTGGCAACATTCCGGCAGCGAACTTATTAATGATACGTTGATCACGGGAATTACTGATACGATGATTACGGTGAATATGATTGGTTTCTGGGCTTACTGTCAACATTACCGCTGGATCATCACCGCTTATGATGGACAAGCATTGACGGCCGCCTCGGATACTTTTTCTTTTTACACGGAAGGCGGGCTGGATGTACCCGAAAATCCGGAGGCCTTACCGAAGACATTTGCCTTGAACCAGAATTATCCGAATCCGTTTAACCCGGTGACGACAATTCCTTACCAACTGCCGGAAAAGGCACGGGTTACATTACGTGTATATAATATCCTCGGTCAGGAAGTGCGAACCCTGGTGCATACCGTTCAACTCCCCGGATATTACCGGGCGTTCTGGGACGGGAAAAATAAATACGGCAACGCCCTGCCTTCAGGTGTTTATTTATATCGTCTGGAAGCCGGTCGCTATAGTAAAACCTATCGGATGTTGCTGATAAAATAATATGCTTCCAATGACTTTAACAGAAGCCGGTGCGTGGATGCGTACCGGCTTTTTTTTTTACAAAAAAGAATTTATTGTCACCCATACGAATGACAGCGCATGAAAACATTAATATTTTGTATTGATAGTATGGTTTTTTATCATTATTTATAGCGGAATTTTATCAGCATTCACCGATCAACCCAAAGGTATCTTATGAAATGGCTTATCGCTCTGACATCTTTTCTGCTGGCGGTTTCAAATCTCCTGTTAGCGCAGGTCCATGAGTCCTACATCCCGGGTAATCTGGGCCGTATTGTTGAGATTGCAACACCGGAAGGCGTGTTGCCGGAATATAGAAATCTGATTGGATATGATTCATCCGGCATGGTAAAACAAGCCAATTCCACGTCGACATATAAACTATTCGGGAACGTGCCGAGCAGTTCAGAACTAAATTCCGGTTTCAACATCAATAACCGTTTCGGAGCGCCAACCAGCCATGATTGTTTTGAAATACGTTACGGGGATTCTTGCCATTATTGGGTATCAACCGCACTGGCGCCTGATCAGTTACCATTCAGTGTTTACAACGTAGGCCCAAAATCAGCAACCAATCCATCCGTAACAGGCGGCACGAAGGTATGTCTGCAGATACTTGATGAAGACGGAAACGGCCTATATACCCCGGGTGAACGGATTTTTATTTACGGAGATCTTTCCCTCCCGCTGGACAGCACTTATAATGAGCTGGGCGCCGCGGCGGTTTATCCGTTCAAAGCTTCCAATCGTTATATAGGCAATCTGCGCACCGGTATACCTTCGGTGTCGTATAGTTCTACTACTTTCAATGTTGGAACTCAGGGGGCACTGCCTCCCTCCGGTACCGTTATACGGCTGATCGCGGCGTCCGCCGACACCGGAAAACCCTGTGTCTTCATTTCCGATACCCTGTCGGCCAACACGGCAAAATCATATTCGTTTGCTTTTTCCTATTATTCTTTTGAAACACCGGTTTTGAGTCTGATTAATCCTCCCTCAGGCATGTATCTTTCAGGCAATAATATCGTTTGGAACGTTGCGGAAGAACAAAAGGGTCATCAGTATCCGGTCGTATTATCAGCGACCAACAGCGCGGGCACGACATATAAACCGTTTATCGCAAGAGTACAACCCTATTATCCCGAAATCACCGATGTATGCAGCAGCATCAGTCCGGACAGCATTTACGACGCTATATTGAGCTTACAGAACTTCGGAACCCGGTTTTGTATCGCTCCCAACCGACGCGAAGTCGCCGAATGGATAAAAAACAAATTTATCCAGGTGGGTATCAATGACGTGCGGCTGGATTCTTTTTATAAGACTTTGCGCTGGCCGTTCAATACCGGCTCGGATTATTCCCAGTGGCATTATAATGTAGTCGCCACCATTCCCGGAACGGAAAATCCCGACAGCGTCTTTATTATAGGAGGCCATCATGATAACATTTTATACCCGTACAGTATGGGTGACCCGTTTATTTTTACCCCCGGCGCGGACGATAATGCCAGCGGAACGGTAGCGGCGATTGAGGTTGCCCGCGTTTTTAAAAAACATAATTATCAGCCCAAAAACACGATTAAGTTTATAACATTTACCGCCGAGGAATTCGGACTTTACGGAAGCGCCGACTACGCTTCAAAAGCCCGTAATACCAACGAGCGTATTCAGATGATGCTGAATAATGACATGATTTCCACCTGTCAGGATTCTGCCACAGACTGGCGGGTAGATATCAACGCCTATCCTAACTCCTATAAAGCGACGGAAACAGCTGTTCGGGCTATCGAACAGTACACAAATCTGCAACACAGCGTTATTAACTCCGCCAGTTCCGGTTCGGACAGCTATTCTTTTTATACGCAAGGTTATCAGACGGTTTACTTTGAAGAGTACCGGTTTTCTCCGTTTTATCATAGTCAGAATGATCTTGTATCGAACGGCAATACCCGCTACATGGCCCAAATTGTTAAAGCCAATTGCGCCATGCTGATGCTTGAAAACGGGACTACCATCAGCACCGGCATCGGACAGCCTTCAGGTAACATGGCAAAGGAATATCAATTGATGCAGAACTACCCCAATCCGTTCAATCCGAGCACAACCATCAGCTATCAGCTCCCCAAAGAAGAACGGGTTAGTTTGAAAATCTATAATATCCTCGGTCAGGAAGTGCGAACGCTGGTAAATCAAAAGCAGGCTGCCGGATTTCAATCGGTGGTATGGGATGGTAAAGACAATCTGGGCAACGCAGCAACCAGCGGCATTTATATTACACGAATTCAGGCCGGCTCATTCATGAAGTCCATGAAGATGACGCTGATCAAATAAAACATAACGCTGTTTAAATCAAATTAAAAAAACGGTCAGATCCTTAGAGGCTGACCGTTTTTTCTTTATCGCAAAGGGTTGTTCGACTATTTTGAAACGCCGCGCACAATCTGATATACGCTGGACAGGTCGTACGCCAGATACCGCGCCGGGCTTTGGCGCTTCTCGCCGCCGTAACTGAGCATCAGCGCTTCTTTGTTTTCTTTATCAATCCAATCCACGAAAATCGCGCTGTGCTCAATATCGCCGTAGGAATGGTTGATGTAATACAGCCAATCGCCGTGTTGTATAAGATCCGCATCAGCGTAGGGCCCTTTTTTTATGCTTTTGAAAACCGTTTTTCTTTTATGGCTCGGATAGCCGGCGCGGTTATACACGGTGTTGATGTAGTCCCAGCAGCTGCCGGGCAGAATTTCTGCGTGGATAACAGTCATTTCGCGCCCTTTTTCAAGGATTTTCCTGCCGTCATCGGAGGCCTTGTTTTCCGCCTGAATCATCAGCGTATCAAAATCAACGTACGCATAGCCTTCTTCCTGCATCAGTCGGAACATATTATTTTCCGCGCTTTCGTCGCTGAAAATGCCGAACCAAAAGCAGGCGGAAATGATGCATCGATAAAACATTAAAGCCTCCGTAGTATATTATAATGGGTCATCAACCGGCCGCATCGGTGCCCGAATCAGAACGGCAGGTCGTCGCCGGGTGTGCTTTCGGCAGTAGCCGTTGTTTCCCCGGGTGAGGTGGTTGCCTGATATTCCGTATCGGTCGGCGGCGGGACGTTCTCGAGGCCTTCCGGACGCGAACCCAGGATCTGCATGTTATCCACGCTGATTTCTGTCACGTATTTTTTAGTGCCGTCACGGTCATCGTAGGAGCGGGTCTTGAGTTTGCCTTCCACATAAATCAGCGATCCTTTTTTTAGGTATTGCCCGCACACTTCGGCGGTTTTCCGCCAGGCTACCAGCCGGTGCCAGTCTGTCTGCTCAACCATTTTACCGTCTTTATCCTTGTATGCTTCGTTGGTGGCGAGCGTCATGGTGGCTACCGGAACGCCCGCGGCCGTGTAGCGGAGTTCGGGATCCCTGCCTAAACGTCCGATGAGCATCACTTTGTTTAACGTGCCTTTTGCCATGGTTCATTTCTCCCGTTACTGTAAAATAGGTGTTACTTCTTTTTATCGTTTTTATCCGCGGCGACGGGCGCGGGTTTGGTCGAGACCGGCGCTTCCGCGCTTCCGGTTATATCCGGCAAGCCGAGTTCCTGGCGCACCTTACGCTCGATTTTCTTGGAAACATCCGGGTTATCCAGCAGGAACTGCTTGACATTCTCGCGGCCCTGACCCAGTTTTTCGTCATCATAGGAGAACCATGTTCCGGATTTCTGGATGATATTCATGTTTACGGCGAGATCAATCAGGTCGCCTTCTTTGGAAATACCGGTGCCGTACATCAGGTCCACTTCGACTTCCTTAAACGGGGGGGCGAGTTTATTTTTGACAACCTTGATTTTGGTGCGCCCGCCGATAATGTTGTCGCCGGCTTTAATCTGGTTGATACGGCGGATGTCGATGCGGACGGAGGTATAGAATTTTAGCGCTTTGCCGCCGGTGGTGGTTTCCGGATTGCCAAACATGACGCCGATTTTTTCGCGGATCTGGTTGATGAAAATCACGCAGGTTTTAGATTTGCTGACGGCGCCGGTGAGTTTGCGCATGGCCTGACTCATCAGACGGGCCTGTACGCCCATCGAGGAATCGCCCATTTCGCCGTCAATCTCGCTGCGCGGCACAAGCGCGGCCACGGAGTCAATAACGATAATGTCCACGGCGTTGCTGCGGACCAATTTCTCGGTGATTTCAAGCGCCTGCTCGCCGTAATCCGGTTGCGCGATAAGCAAGTTATCCGTGTCCACGCCGAGCCGTTTGGCATAAGCCGCGTCCAGCGCATGTTCCGCATCAATGAAAGCGCCGGTACCGCCGGTTTTCTGCGCCTCGGCAATCACGTGCAGCGATAGCGTGGTCTTGCCGCTGGACTCCGGACCGAAAATCTCAATGATCCGTCCGCGCGGTATCCCGCCCACGCCTAATGCGGCGTCCAGCGATATTGAACCCGTGGAAAACACGTCCACCGTGGCGGCGGCTTTCTCGCCCAACCGCATTATCGAACCCTTGCCGTATTCCTTGGTAATCTCAGCCAAAGTACGGTCTAATGATAATTTCTTTTCCTTGTCATTTAAGATGCTGTCGTCATTTACTTTGAAATCTGCCATGGGGTACTCCCTGATGAATCTATTAAAATTATATATTTATTTACATATACAATAAGGATGAAAACACCCGTTTTTTTCTCAAAATTTGAGAAAATAACAACGCATCATAACAATTATTGAATAGATTTTCAAGTTCTTTGTTGAGAAGCTCATTCCCGCCGCTTTAGCTATGCCTTGCGAATCGGTGAAATCATGGGGTCCGTTTTCCGGCATACTATCCGCCGACTTCTTTAAATAATTACTGATGAAATGTAGCAGGCAGAAACATTTTAAAAGGATCATATAGGAAAAAGGTGTAAAAGAAGCCTAAAATAAAACAGATCGGCCTCGCGGTATCGGAATGATCAGTATTGCCATTTGTATAGCCCGACCGGCTGACCGTTGAGTAGAAATCCGATGCGTGAATTGAGAGTTTTCCGCTGAAAAAGGCTTTGTAATGAAAACAGTCTCCGGAAATACCGTTACGGCCACCGGAGCGACCTTCATTTGACGGCGTGCCAATGCGCAGCGAATACACTGCAAAATCAGGAGGTTGGAAAGAAAATACGCTTTAGGAATAGTTGTAGAGCCGTATGTATGCGATTTTATAAAATGGTTTGCCGCTGAACCTGATCAATAAAAATTTCATTCAGGGACGGCAGTATTTCGCTAAATGAACGAATGTTCAAATATTCGGTCAGCCGTTTTAATAAATCCCCGGATCCCATGGGTGTGCGCGGGCTTAAGATGGCCTCGTACTGATTATCGTTGAGGATTTCAAACTCATCCAAAGGCAGGCCTTTCAGAGAGCCTTCATACATAATGCGGAATTGATTTTTTCTGAACCGCTGTTGTATTTCCCGCACGTTGCCCTGTAAAATAATCCGGCCATGATTCATGAGCATGATCGAGTCGCACAAGGCTTCCACCTGTTCCATCCGGTGCGTAGAAATTATTATGGTCGCGCCCTGCCGGTTTAATTCACTGATGAGGTCTTTAATCCGCTCGGTGTTGACAGGATCCAAACCTGAGAACGGTTCGTCAAGAATAATAAGGATAGGATCATGCGCGACGGCAGCGGCAAACTGCGTCAGTTGCTGCATACCCTTTGACAGTTCCCCGGCCTTTTTATTCCACCACGCGGTTAGACCGAGTTTTTCACCCCAGAATCGGATTTTTTGCTTTGCGGTTTCATTTGGAAGTCCGCGTAGCCGCGCCATGTATAATAATTGTTCCTCCACTTTCGCCTGCCGATAGAGGCCTCGTTCTTCGGGCAGGTAACCTACCTGCGCGGCGTGACCCGGATGCAGGCGTTCGCCATTCATCGCTAGGGTTCCTTCATCCGGAACCGTGATCTGCATGATCATACGAATCAGTGAAGTCTTACCGGCGCCGTTGGGACCCAGAAACCCAAAAACCGCTCCCTTCGGAATAGTTATCGATACCTGATCGACGGCTGTGATGCCGTTATACCGTTTGGTGACCTTTTGAATATCAAGGATACTGTCGGCGTTCACCCTCAATACTCCAGAACAGACCGGATTCCGGCAATGATTTTTTCTTCATTGGGGAGCACCGCATTTTCCAGCGGAGACGCATAGGGTATCGGCGTATGAAGCGCGGCCACCCGTCCGACCGGCGCATCCAGATAAGGGAAGGCGTGGTTGACGATTTGCGCCGTGATTTCAGCGCCAAACCCGGCAAATTCCGAATCCTCGTGTACGACCAGGCACCGGCTGGTTTTTTTAATGGATTCGGTGATGGTTTCGATATCTAACGGAACCATGGACCGTATGTCAATGACTTCAATGCTTGCCGGGTGGTGTTCGGCCATATATTTGGCGGCGTTCAGGGTTTTGTAAACCATCATGCCGTAGGTGACGACGGTGATATCGGTTCCGGATTGTCGTATAGCGGCTTTACCGAAAGGCAGGAGATAATCGGCATCCGGTTCCGGGGCCTGCGCATAACCCTGACGGTAGAGGCCTTTATGTTCAAGAAACAGCACCGGATCGTCGCCGCGGATAGCCGTTTTCAGGAGGCCCTTGGCGTCGGCGGCATTCGAAGGATAAGCGATTTTGATTCCCGGAATGTGGGCAAAAAACGCCTCAATATTTTGCGAGTGGCACAGCCCTCCGTGAATGTAGCCGCCGACCGGCACGCGCACCACGACCGGCGCTTTCCAGAAATTGTTCGAGCGGTAACGCATCGGACCAAGTTCATTGCGGATCTGCATCATCGCCGTCCAGATGTAATCGCCGAACTGAATTTCCACCACGGGCTTCCATCCGCGCGAAGCCAGACCCACTGCGACGCCGATGATGCTGGATTCGGCCAGCGGCGAGTTGAACACCCGTCCGGTGCCGTACTTTGAAGATAGGCCTTTTGTGGCTGTAAATACGCCGCCTTTGGGATCCTGAATGTCCTCGCCGAACATGATGATTTTCGGATTCCGTTCCATTTCTTCGTCCAGCGCGTGATTGATGGCGTCCACTAAAACGGCCGGTTTACCGGACGGCGCCGAGGATTCGTATACCAGCGTATCGGGTTCTTCGCTGAATACGAAACGCGTTGCGGTGTTCGGGTCGGGCATCGGCTGCGCTTCGGCCCATTCCGCAGCTTCCTCCACGGCCTGATGGCACTCGTTCAGTATATTCTGCTCCTCGGTTTCAGAAATAATTTTGTTTTCCCGGAGCAGCTTGGAAAACCGCTGAATCGGGTCGCGTTCGCGCTCGCGGGCCAAATCGTCGAGATTGCGGTACTTGCGCTGGTCATCGGAAGAAGAATGCGGCAGCAGGCGCACCACATCGGCCACGACCAGGCAGGGGCCTTCGCGCCGGCGGGCCATAGCCACGGCTTCTTTCATGGTTGCATAGCTTTCCAGGAAATCCGTGCCGTCCATCTGAAATCCCTTGAGGTTGGTGTAACCCGAAACCATTTTATACACGGAAGCGCCGGCCGTCTGCTGTTCAATCGGAACCGAAATCGCGAACTTATTATCCTGAATAAAAAATATCACCGGCATTTTCTCCCGGCTGGTCCAATTAAGCGCTTCATGAAAATCGCCCTGGGATGTGGTGCCCTCGCCGGATGAAACGTAAACAACCTCGTCGGTGTTTTCCTTATAAGCGCCCATCGCACAGCCGACGGCCTGCAGGAACTGCGTGCCGGTGGGGCTGGATTGGGAAACAATCCGCAGGGCCGCATGGCCGTAATGCTGCGGCATCTGCCGCCCGCCGGACATGGGATCCGCGGCGCGCGCCAGAAACGACAGCATAATCTCCCGCGGCGTCATTCCGACCGCCAGCGCAAGGCCCTGATCGCGGTAGTACGGATAAAACCAGTCTTTTCCGGGTTCCATGGCCATCCCCGCCGCCACCTGCGCGCCTTCATGGCCGGAACAACCGATATGAAAAAATCCTTTCCCCAGCTTGAGCAGGCGCAGCATCTTGTCGTCCAGTTTGCGCGCCAGTATCATATGCCGGTACGCTCCGATCAAACGTTCTTTGGTGAGTTCCGGAAACTGGGACAGCTGATTTTTCGCTTTCATAAACGCACCTCGGGGTAATGGGTTATTTTTTGATATCCCGCAGAATGTTCTCTACCGTGGTTTTATGCGAAGAATTGGGATTTCGTATTAAATACTTCTCCAGATATTTTACGGCATCCCTGTCTTTTTCGGTATAATAATACGCCAGCCCCAGGTACAAATAACACTCTACGTGATCCGGATTAATTTTCAGAGCTTTTTCGTATTCCGGAATGCTCAGGGAATGTTTTTTCATCTGCGAATAAGTCGTGCCCAGTCCGTAATACGGCAGTTCATGGTCGGGATTGATGCGGACGCACTGTTTATAATGTTCAGCGGCTTTGTCGTAATTTTTCTTCCTGGACCATGCCACGGCCAGCGCGTAATGGGAAAGGAAATAATCCGGATTCAGGGCAATGGATTTTTGAATGAACGGGCTCTCAGGGTTATCGTTCTGGGTATGCATCCACAACAGGTAAAAGGTTTCGGCATCCGTAGTGTCTAATGACAGCGCGGTCAGGAGGGCGCGGTAGGCTTCCTCGCCGTATTTTTTGGCGTCGGCATTCATATAAGCCATAGCGAGCCCGCGGTAGGCCACATCCGAAGAGGAATCCTTAAAGACGGCTTTACGGCCGCAATGCAGCGCTTTATCGAAACAATCACCGGCGGCTTTGCCCGAACGCTCCAGTTCATACCCCCACGAGGCATACGACTCAGCCAGTCCGGCATAGGCCGGGGCATAATTCGAGTCCGCGTTCAGCGCTTTCTGGTAAAACCTAACCGATTCCTCGTAACCCTTAATCGTAAAACACAGGTACGCCTTGCGACCTTTTTCATAGAAAGACTTTGCTTTTTCAGTATTCTGAGCGGCTAAAAAAGGATTATTGACAAACAGCGCGCCGAATGTCAGGGTGAAAAGAATTTCCCAAAACATAAAATATTTTTTCATAATACACCGCCTGCGGTTAAATCATTCAGGCCGGTTGATAGCGCTGTGGTTCCGAAAACCCCGCAAAAATGGTTGATGACGGCTGTTTCAGCATCCGCCATATTCCATTCCCGACCGGTTAATTGATGCAGGGAAGTTACACCTTTATCCGTTATACCGCAAGGAATAATTCCCGAAAAATAATCCAAATCGGTATTCACGTTAAACGCAAACCCATGCATGGTAATCCAGCGCGAGACTTTGACGCCGATGGCGCAGATTTTTCGGGGACCCGCGGCCGTATCGACCCACACGCCGGTGATTTTATCAATCCGCTTCCCGTGGATGCCCCATTCCGCCAGGGTTCGGATAATCACTTCTTCGATATCGCGCAGATACCGGTGCACGTCGCGGTAAAAACCGTTGAGATCCAGTATCGGATAACCTACAATTTGACCGGGCCCATGGTAGGTGATATCGCCGCCGCGGTCGATTTCGTACAGGGTAATGCCGCGCCGTTTCATTTCCTCGTCTCCCAATAATAAATGACCCGGAAGGGTACTGAGGCCATCACGTCCGACGGTATACGTATGGGGATGTTCACACAAGATAAGAACATCCCCAATGGTTCCTTTTAATCGCTGTTTATGGAGGGTTTTTTGAAGCTCCCACATCCGGCTGTAATCGGACAGACCGGCGCGGCAGACTAATAGCGCCTTTGTCACAAAACCGTTCCCGGTCTTATAATTTTATTCCGCTTCCGCGGGCGGATTAAAAGTACGCGCCGCAAGTTCCTTGTCCAGCATGAACAGTCCGTGAGGATGTCCGCTGATTAGCTTAACTTTGTGTAAAAGTTTTTCTGCGGTTGCTTCTTCCTCGACCTGTTCATCAATGAACCATTGCAAAAAACTTTTCGTAGCATGGTCGTTTTCTTTGATGGCCAAATCCATTATCTCATTGATGCTTTTGGTGACAAACTGTTCATGCCTGAGCGTTTGTTCAAAAATGTCCTCGATGGATTTAAAGTCGGTTTGAGGACCTTCAATCGGCATCAGTTTCACCCGGCCGCCGCGCTCGTTAAGGTACGCAAAAAATTTCATCGCGTGAAAATGCTCTTCCTTGGTCTGCACATGGAAAAAATTTGCAATCCCGTCCAGATTCTCGCTTTCACAGTACGCAGCCATGGACAGGTAGAGGTATTCGGAAAAAAGCTCTTTGTTAATCTGGCTGTTGATGGCTTCCTGAAGTTTTGTAGATATCATAGAAGTACTCCTGATATAATGATTTAGTTTTAAAAATAAAATAATGAATAAAATCCATTAAGGCAAAACATCTATCATAATAACTATAAAAAGAATTATTTATTTCTTAAATAGCCAATGAATAAGAATGTTCTGGCAAATAATTTCCGATTATCTTTCAGTGAATTATTCGGTTTCAATAATCGGAATGGCGTTCCGTATCGGATCCTATTTTCCCGGCCAGATAGTTCCGCCGGACGGATTCCGGAAATTTTTCAATTGCGTACCGCAGCATGGTCCGCGGCATCTGCGGATAAACCGGCCTTAAAAAAGCTTCCTCCGTTTTCCGGTCGCATTTACCGATTTCCCTCAGCATCCATCCCACGGCTTTATGGATGAGGTCCTCCGGATCATGTAAAAGTATACGCGCCAGGTTAAGGGTATCGTTGAAATCGCGTTTTCTAATAAAAAAGAAGGTGGCCATAATGGCAATCCGGCGCTCCCACCTGTTGCCGGACTGAGCTAATGAAAACAATATCGATCGGTCATTATTATACAAATAGGCGCCGGCGATTTTTGGCGCGGAGAGATCAATAAGGTCCCAGTTGTTAAGCGCAGCGCGGTGATGCATATAAAACCGATATATCCGTTCTTTTTCGTGGTCTCCGCCGCTTTCGTACTGCCCGATTAAAATCAGTACGCCGGTATTGCGCGCTTCATGATATTCGGACGCCAATAATTTTCGGATATCCTTCAAACCGAGTTGGTTAAATTTTTTCGCAATGGTTCGCTGAAAGGGAACTTTTACGCCATAAAATTGGTCGCCTTCGCCGTACTCACCCGGCCCGGTTTTGAAAAAGCGCCGGTATATCCCCGCCTGTTTCGGGTCGGCCTGCGATTGCAATTCGCATAAAACGTCTCGGTAATTCATGGCTCGGCTTATCGCGGATAACGGTAATGGGCGCGGATTGTCCATGCCTCAAGCCGGTCGGATTCCATCACATAGCCGGGATCGGGAAAGTTGTCAATGACCAGCGGTCGGTTATTCTTCCTGATACGCTTGTCCGATACAATGCCGATGTGGTCGAGCCGTCCGCGGCCGGTCAGATCCCAGATGACGATGTCGCCGGCCTCCCATTCGGCAATATGCGCGGAATCGGTCTTGATCGTCAGCGATTTTCCGAACCGCTTAAAAAACACGTTTAGCATGGGCACGCGGCGGTGGTCAATATTGGCATTCGGTTTGGTCATGCCCCAGTTGGCGTACGGATAAGCGGAAAAATTTATGACCGCATCCTCATGCACCAGTTTTTGCAGGTCATAACCGGCGCCTCGGAAGGCCCGCACAATCAAGTCGGTGCATACGCCAATATTCGGGTCAATATCGCCGCCGGGATAAACCATCTTGCCGGTGTTGACACAGTCCTTATACGTGGTGGCATAATAGCCCATACTGAAATCGTATGTAAACGGGCGCTCCGCGAAAACTTTGGCCGCGCGCGCAACCGGATGACTGCTGCCGACAAACACATAGGCATCATCCTGCCATACGCATAAAAGCGCCGCGGACAGAAGGCCTGTGAAAAACGATACGGACATATAATAGCAAGAAAATATCATTTACCGCCGGATACGCTGTCGGGCTTCTTCCACCGCCGCCATAACGGTTTCCGGCGAAATGGATTCCATACAATTCGGTTGGTAGTCACAGTCCATTTTATAGCAGACTAAGCAGTTCAGTTCGGGCTGGATTTTTATGATACGGCCGTAATCCTCAATTTCATTCGCGGAGGTCGGGCCGAAGAGACCGATAACTTGCTTCCGGAGGGCCGCGGCGGTGTGGAGGGCCATGGTGTCGCCGGTCACAATGATATCGGAAATGCTCATCAGAGAAAAAAACTGCCGCAAGCTGTTGCCGGTTCCTGTATCAATGACGCGGTCGCTGACCCGGCGAAGCGCTTCGTTGCGCCCGGATTCCTCGGGGCCGCCGTACAGAAGAATCCCACACTGATAGCGTTCGGTCAAGGCCTGAATCAGCGTTTTGTAACCGTTCAGCGTCCATTTTTTATATTTCCAGCGGCCGCCGGCTCCGGTATTCAGACCAACAATGAAATCAAACCGGCCCAACGAATGGCTTTTAAAAAAATCCGCGGCGAAGGCTTTTTCACCGTCATCCAGCACAAGCTGGATTTCCGGCTTTTCATAAGGCAGCCCGGCTATTTCGTGAATGACCTGCTGATACGTTTTTTTGTTTTTTCGTTTCAGGTCGTCGAAAGCGCCCAGTTCAAACCATTCTTCCGCTTCCCGGTTTACGGGATAAACGGTTCCGCCGGCGTTCACGGAAAATCCTTTTTTAACAGCGGCCTGGGCTATGGCAGCGAAATACCCGCTGACCGGCGAGGCGTCGGGATGTATCAGCATATCGAAACGTTCGGTCATCAGTTTCGGCAGGGTTATGGGGTCTTCCATGCATCGTATTTCATGGACGCTATCCAGATTTCGGAATATGTCCCGCGCATTCGATTGGGTCAACCAGGTAATCCGGGCGTCCGGATACCGTTTTTTTACAGAGGGCAGAATGGCGGTGGTCCGGAGGACGTCGCCGAGCGCGTCGAATTTGATAATAAGAATTTTTTCTTTAAGCGGCTGATAATGCCGGCAGGTATCGCACCGCACGCCGCTTTGCTTGTGATAGACGCACGGCCGGTCGCCGGGAAAGTGCCTGCAGTCGGATTTGAGTATCATGCGCGCATGTCGTTTAAAATGGTTTGAAATAATTCAGGAATCTCCGAAAAACGGTTTTGCCGGGCTTTGACACGGACGTTTTCTCTGAAAGAAACTGTTTCTGACATTCTGAAAAACCTGAGAATGCCATCGGCGAGCGATTCCGGCGATTCCGGTTCGACAATAATTCCCGTAACGCCGTCATCCACCAGTTCGGTCAGCCCGCCGACCGCCGTGACGATCACCGGACAGTCAAACCCGTACGCAATGTTAAGGATGCCGCTCTGCGTCGCCTCACGGTACGGCAGCACCACTACGTCGGCTGCGGCATAATAACGGCCGACTTCTTCGTTCGGGACAAATTGATTGATAACGCGCACCCGGTCATTAAGACCAAGACTGCGGATAATATTCAGATACTCATCAGGCCGATCATAAAATTCACCGACAATCAGTAACCGGATATTCGGAATGGATTGAGCGGTTTTCGGCAGAGCCCGAAGCAGCACATCCAGGCCTTTATATTTTCGCACATAACCAAAAAAAAGCAGTAGCGGTTCCTCAGGAGCGATGCCCAGACGGCGCCGTTCTTCCGCACGATTAAATGGCTGTTCACCCGCATAACAGTCATATACCGGAAGCTCGGAACGATACACGCGTCGGTTGGGGTAGATGGCTTTTAGGTCTTTTTCTACAACGGCGGAAAGCGCCAGATACGCCGCCGCATATTTCAGCCCGATGCGGGTGAGCCAGCGATCCACGAGACGGCCTTCGTGCGATATGACATTTTCCGTGCAGAATAATATTTTTTTTCTGAATGATTTTCCCAGAAACAATGAAATCGCATAATGACAGGGGCCGAAAAACGGATTCCACCAGTCAAACACAACTAAATCGGGATTATATTTTCTGATTTTTCTGGCGGCACATATCCAGTTAAAAGGATTTATCGAATGGACGATTCGCTCGCTGGGTACCCGCTCGGCTTCTTTGCTTGGGTCATACTGGGTAGTACCGGGGAAAAGAAAAGAAGGATAAAGCAATTTGTAGTTGAAAATCTTGACTTCGAAATGCGGCGATAAATAATTATAAAGATGCGTGACGAATAACGCATTGCCTCCCCTGTAGGGATAAGCCGGACCGATCAACGCGATTTTTTGCACGGCCGTAATCACTCAGAATAATTTTTTAATATTGCTTCGACGATATTGGTCGTAGAGAATCCCGCCACGAGGTCCACCAGCTGAATCCGGCCGCCGTAGGACTCGACGATATCTTTGCCGACCACTTGTTCCGGCTTGTAATCCGAACCTTTAACGAGAATGTCAGGCCGGACCTTTTTTATCAATTCGATCGGCGTATCCTCCTCAAACAGCACCACGTAATCCACGGATTCCAGCGCCGCGAGTATGTGCGCGCGTTCCTGTTCGGATACGATCGGCCGTTTCTCGCCTTTGATGCGCCGGATGGATGCATCCGAATTGAGGCCGACGATCAGCATATCCCCGAGCGCGCGGGATTTGGTCAGCAGAGTAATATGGCCGACATGCAGGATATCGAAGCAACCGTTGGTAAAAACGACGGTTTTATTTTTTCGCATAGCCGGCAGGATAACGGATAATTCTGCCGCGGTGACAATTTTGGACGAACCGCTGGAGACTTCTTCCAGGTCATGCAGGACTTCCTCGCGGGTAACGCTGACGGTGCCGACTTTGCTGACGGCGACGCCGGCGGCGCGGTTGGCGAGGTACACGGCATCCGATACCGGCGCACCGCAGGCCAATATCCGGGCAAGATACGCGGTGACGGTGTCGCCCGCGCCGGTCACATCAAACACTTCCCGGGCCGTTGCGGGAAAGTGCTGGTACCCGCCGTCGGTAACCAAGATCATGCCTTCGGCGCCGCGGGTTATCAGCACATTACGAAAATGATATTGCGCCGCCAGCTCTTTTCCGGCCTGGATCGCTTCCTCGGCCGTGGAAATTTTTCGGCGCACCGACTGCTCGGCCTCCTTCAGGTTGGGCTTAATGAGCGTGGCGCCGGCATAAACGGAAAGGTCGGCCCGTTTGGGATCGATAATAATGATTTTACCTTGGTCCTGCGCGAGCCGGATCAGCCGTTTGGTAACCGTGTCCGTGAGTACGCCTTTTAGATAATCCGATAGGACCATCAGATCAAACGACGCCGCCGAGGCTTCAATAAGCGATAACAACCGCTGCTCCGTATCCGGCGGAATAAACGAACTGTCCTCACGGTCGATGCGCACAACCTGCTGATGCCCCGCCAGTACGCGTGTTTTAACCGATGTCGGCCGGCGGCTATCCGTCAGAATCATGCCCGCGTCTATTCCCAGCTGCTTCGTTTCCCGCATCACGGTGCGGCCGTGTTCGTCATCGCCGATAACGCCGGCCAGCGTGACACGGGTGCCGATGGCCGCCAGATTATGCGCCACATTTGCCGCGCCGCCCAGTGCGATGCTTTCACCGTTCACGTTGACCACCTGCACCGGCGCTTCCGGAGAAATCCGCGTTACGCTGCCCCGGATAAAACGGTCCAGAATGATATCGCCCGCCACCAATATCCGGGGACACTCCGATGATAAAAGCAGTTTACGGTAATGATCCTGTTTCATTTTCTAGTATTATACAAAACACTTCATTTAATGAGCGAAATGATATATATTATTTCACAGAAAATCAAGACAACAAATCTGTAACGGCTTATTCATGCGACTCGCGGAAATCAACAGCAACCAGAAAGAACAGTGGAACCGTTTTGTGGCCTCCGCCGCCAACCCGTCGTTTGCCCAGTCGTTTCAATGGGGCACGGTTAAATCGGGCACATGGAAGCCGTTTTATCTTGCGGTATGCGACGATGAGGGCGTCATGCTGGCTACGGCGTTATTGCTGAAGCGCCGTCTGCCGTATACGGGACAATCGGTTTTATATTGCCCGCGAGGCCCTGTGTTCAAAAGGTATGATAATACGCTTATCCATTATTTCTTCACCGCGCTTACGGAATTCGCCAAGACGCATCGGGCCATTCTGCTGAAATGCGATCCGGAGATCCCGGAATCATCCGAATCCGTCCTGCAGCAACTGAGCGATTCAGGACTCCGTTATAATCCTGAAAACATACAGCCGCGCGCCACCATCATTCTGAACATCGAATCCTCCGAAGAGGCCTTGTTGAAATCGTTTCATCATAAAACCCGCTACAACATCCGGCTGGCAGAAAAAAAAGGCATCGAAGTCCGCATGCAGAACACCGCCGCCGGTGTCGATGTGTTCTATGACCTGTTCCGTACGACCGCCGAACGCGACCGGTTTCTGATACTGCAAAAATCCTATTTTCATCACTTGTGGCAAACGCTTTATCCCGAAGGCCTGTGCGCCCTTTTTACGGCGCATTATGAGGACCGGCCGCTGGCGGCTGTTTTTCAGATTATTTTCGGCGGCACGATGACGTATCTTTACGGCGCGTCTTCCAACGAATGGCGGCATCTGATGCCGAATCACCTGATCCACTGGCGCGCGATTCAGTGGGCAAAAACGATGCATCTGAAGCGGTATGATCTCTGGGGTATTCCATCCCGTCCGCACGAAGGGCATCCGATGTGGGGTGTGTATCGTTTTAAAAAAGGCTTCTGCGATGAAGAAACGCGGTGGATCGGCATGTACGAGGCCGTTTATAAGCCCGTCTGGAACCGCTTATTCACGGCCGGTGCGCGCGCTTTTAAAAAAACCGCCCGCTTTATCCGAACCGGATCCCTTCGCACGCCGCTGGAAGAGTAATCAGCGCCTGTCACCCTTCATACACGCTGCGCAGATCCCGAAAATATGCAGGAAATGATCGGTCATCGTAAATTGGTGCTGGCGGCAAACCGTTTCCTGAATGGATTCAATAGCTTTGGACTCAAATTCAATCACTGTGCCGCATAGCGTGCAGATCATGTGCTCGTGGTGATGCCGGCCTAAAGTCAGTTCATACGACGAACGCTGACCCGCCAGTTTGGCTTTGCGAATCAGGGCGTATTTTTCCAACAGCTCGATGGTCCGGTACACCGTGGCGCGGGAAATCCGAATATTTTTTTTTCGCAGTGCTTTCAGGATATCCTCCACGTCGAAATGGGTATGCATGGAATGGATTTCGTCGAGCACGATGAATCGTTCCGGCGTTGCCCGTTGATGATTCATCCTCAAAAGAACGCGAAACTGGGCGTGCAAATCGGCTGGTTTGATTTTGTCCATCACGGTCTTTGGCTGAACTGAAAAGGCGCGAAACGTACTGAAAAATGTTCGTGCCGATGAAAAAAAACCATTTCAGATGGGGCTTAATGACCCCGGTGGCTGGGTCCGGAATCGGTCATCCGGGGCGTGGTGGGCGGCGGCGTGGATACCGTTGCGACCGGCAGATCCTGACCGGTAATTTCCTTGTACAGATCCCGCGCTGTCGGGTAGTCAATTGTTTTGAGCAGTTCCACCACCTGCATCGCCTTATCATGATAGCCCATGGTATGGTATACCAAACCGCGGTAATACTGCGCGTTGTAATGTTCTTTTTTCAGCCGCGCCGCTTCCTCAAAATGCGACAACGCTTCCTGCAGATTATTCAGTTTATACAGCGCCAATCCGAGATTGTAATGACAGGATACGTAGCCCGGATCGGCAAGCAGGCACTGCTTATAGAACGAAACGGCTTTGTCATAATCCTGCATTTCATAATAAACCAGGCCGGTGTTGTACAACGCGTATTTGTAATCCGGCTTGATTTGCAGGGTTTTCTGATAGGCTTCCAGCGCCTTGTCCCACAGCTTCTGATCATGATACACCAGGCCGATATAATTGGCCGCATCGGCGCTCTGGGGATCCATGGCCAAATTTTTTTGGAAGTATTCCATCGCCTGCGCGTATTGTTTCTGTTCGTAATACAGAATGCCGAGATTGTAGATGGGCGCCGTGTATTCAGGGTCCAGATTGCTCGCTTTCTGGAAATAGCCGACCGCAGTGGCATACAGCTTTTTGTTCAGGTAAATCAGCCCGGCGTAGTGATTGGCTTCGACATGGTTCGGGTCAGACTGCAGGGCTTTCATGAACGATTCCAGCGCCAGGTCGTCTTTGTACAGGTAATAATAACAGCGCCCCATATTATAGTGCGCGTACTTATAATTCGGGTCAAACTGCAGGCACTTAACAAAATGCGGTAGGGCGGCGTTATAATCTTTTTTCAGATAATGCAGGAGTCCCACATAATTAATCGCCGGTACATAATCGGGTTTCACTTCCACGGCCGCGGTGAAGTACTTCATCGCTTCGTCGTCCTGCGACAGGTTGTAATGACACAGGCCGATATTGTAAAGGCTGTACGGTTTGTAATAGGTCCCGTCCTTTTCAATTTCAAGCGCTTTTTTAAACGACTCAATCGCCGGGCCGTATGCTTTTAGGTCCATCTGATTGTAACCCATGGTAAACCACGCGTCCAGGTAAACCGGATTCCGTTCGACGGCCTTGCGGCAGAAATCCACGGCCTGCTGATATTGATGGTTTTGTTCGGCCTGGCGGGCTTTTTCGTAGAAATCCTCAGCGGTAGCGGGAACCGCATTATCTTTTTTTTGGCCTTTGGTGGTAGTCGGGTCGTAGTTTTCGCCCGACGCATGGCTGGCCTTCCAGGGATTACCCGAAAAATCGCTCATAAATCCCTCCGGATTATTTGAATCCTTTTGCTATTTGGACCAGTCGGATGAATCCATGATGTCGCGCATGGTCGATTCGCTGACTTCCGCGCTGATCAGGATGGAATCCAGCTGATCCGACACCGTCCGCGGATCCTTAACCGACGTAATTTGTTCGTAGGTGTATTTAACGGTTTCCTCGATGACCTTAATCTGTTCTTCGGTAGCTTCGCGTTCGCCGGCGGCGCGCTTGATTTTTTCAAACCGTTTTTTCAATATATCAAGCCGTTGTTCTTTAATTTCCTTCACTTTATCCGTCGTGTTCGGATCTTTGATTTCTTTCTCGAGTTTACGGATTTCGTCTTCCACTTCTTTGAGTTTTTTATCGGAAAAAGTGGTCTCAAAATTCTGAAGATAAAATTGCATGTTCAGATAAGAGTCGAGCACGGTATTGAGTTTTTCGATCTGATCCCGCCACAGCGGCGCCAGGCTTTCATCTTTCAAGGTGGGTGAATTCATAATCTGGTCATGGATCTGTTTGAGGCTGTAAAATTTCTTTCTGGATGTTTCCGTCAGTCCCATCAGCACCTGACCGCGCTTCTTGACCTGTTCCTGCTGTTTCTGCTTGTCTATCTTTTGCTGGACATGGTTTTTAAACATCGCGCTGCCAGGTATAAAAGTCAGATAAAGCAATTCCAACCCGAGCCATAATACCAGAACCAACGGTTCGCTGCCCAATACGGCAAATGCCAGAAATCCGATGAAAATAATAATATTATACTGATTATAAACCGCTTCTTTAAAATAGGATATTTCTTTTTCGGCCATGGTCGTCTCGATTTAAAATGTGGATATAAGTTACGGCATTAATAATTGCATGCCGACGCTCAGCAAATGCGGATTGGCGAGACGGTTTTTATTCAGGTCCCATATTTTTTTCCAGTCGTCTTTGTTGCCGAGCTGCTTCTGAGCGATTTTTGACAGCGTATCGCCGGCCTTGACCGCGTAAGTCTTACTGCCCTTGGGAAGTTCTTCCAGCTGGACGGCTTCGGTGCTGAGATATTTTTTCACCATCTTTTCAAAGTCTTCCGATTTAGTAATATCAATCACGGCGTTGTTTACCGCGCTCAGAAGATCGTCGTTTTGCGAGGGGATGCCGATGGCGTATTTGGAGGTATTGAGATTCAGCTTGACGATGCGCAGTTTCGGGAAGCTCTTGATTTCCCGCACCGCAAACGGGTAATCATAGATGATCGCGTCCACCTCGCCGCGGTCTAAACTGGCAAACCAACCGGTTTTATCAAATGTTTTAATGGCTTTGGCGTCTTTTACGTTTTCCTTGACCCAACTCTGCGCGGCGGGATCGTCATAAATGCCGATGGTTTTGCCGGCCAGATGCTTGAGTTCGCGGATGGCGCTGCCCTGTTTGACAATCAAGCAGAGGCCGAATTCGAGATACCCTTCCGACCAGTCCACTTTGTCAATCGCGGGATCCGGGACGTAGCCGCCCATCATCAGGTCAATGTTGCCGTTGCGCAGAAGGTTAGGCAGCTTATCGTATTTTTCCTCGATGACATCCACGCGGCCGATGCCTAATTTGCTGGCGATGGCATTGGCGAATTCCACGTCAAAGCCCTCGCGTTTTTTATCAGCGGTCAGGTAATTCATCGGAGGGGCTTCGGCTTCCATGCCTACGCGAATCACATTGCTTTGCCGCGCCTTGCTTAAAACGTCCGTGCGGGGCGTATAGGCGGTTTTAACGTCCGTATTCGATGTCTCCGTGGTTTTAACATCCCTGGCCGGTTCAGTTTTGGCCGTCTCTTTATCCGATAAGCCGTATTTATAGATCACAAACACAATCAGCGCCAGACCAATCAGCGCGATGAGAATTTTTCCGCCTTTCTGAATTTGAACTGCCATGGGTTCGCTCCTGAATATTAATTAAAAAATTTTTTGTGTTAAAGTCCTTGCCGCTCACGGCATCAGCAGCTGGAATCCGACCGTTATAAGATGGGGGTTAGCCAGCCGGTTTTTATTGAGCGCCCAGATTTTTTCCCAGTCGTCCTTGTTGCCGAGCTGGTTCTGGGCAATTTTCGACAGCGTATCGCCGGCTTTTACCGTATAGGTTTTACTGCCTTTGGCGATGGCGCCCGTTTCAACGGCGGATGTGCTCAGATACTTCTGCACCAGGTTGCTGTAACGTTCGCTGTTCAGGATATCGCCGATCGCCCTGTTAATGGCGCTGATCAGGTCGTCATTTTTAATCGCCACGCCTACCGCGTACCGGGACGCGTTTAGATTTAACTTGACGATTTTCAGCTTCGGAAAACTCTTGATTTCCGCAACGGCGAACGGATAATCATAAATAATCGCGTCCACTTCGCCCTGATCGAGTTTGGCGAACCAGCCGGTGCCGGTGTATTTTTTTACTTCTTTGGGCTGGGTCACGTTTTCCTTGACCCAGGTTTCCGCCGCCGGATCGTCATAGATGCCGATTTTTTTGCCGGTCAAGTGCTTCACGTCGCTGATGGCGCTGCTGCGCTTAACGATGAGGCACAGCCCGAAATCGAGATAACCGTCCGACCATTCCACGTTTTCAATCGCCGGATCCGGGACGTAGCCGCCCATCATGGCGTCAATCTTGCCCTGTTTCAGCAGATTCGGCAGGTCGTCGTAATCGGCTTCGACGATCTCCGCCCGGTTGGCGCCGATTCTTTGGGCGATTTCCTGAGCCATCTGGTAATCAAAACCATCGCGCTGACCTTTTTCCATATAGTTCATCGGCGGCGCTTCCGCTTCCATGCCGACGCGCAGGACGCCCGTCTGACGGACTTTGTCAAGCACTTTCTCCGGCAGCTTGCCGTCTTTGACCTCGCCGTCCTTTTTGTCGGTCTTGCCGCCGGTCAGCCCGTCGAGCATACCCAGCTTGTAAACGACAAAGAGAATCAGCATCAAACCAATCAGCGCAATGAGAATTTTTCCGCCTTTCTGTATCTGTACACCCATAATGCAAATCCTCCGGGTTTATTTTTTATTGGTTTCGGATAATGTGATGGGATTGGGGGAAACAAAGAAGCTGACCGCGTCATAAATCCGCTGTTCTTCGGCCTGTTTCTTTTTCATCCATTCGCTCAGATCGATTTCGGACTGGGCGGCGGCTTTCTTATTCGCCTCTATCTGCGCCTGTTTGGCTTTGACGAAGGCCTCAATTTCCTGCTGGATGGCCGCGTTTTCTTCGTCCTTGCGCGCGCGGAAGTCGGTAATCGATTTCTGCTTCATGGCTTCATAGGCGTCTAACGCCTTGTCCCGCGCAACCGCGTCCTTGATGATGTCGTTAACGTCCACTTTGGTAATTTTCAGCGCGGCGATGATGGCGCTTTTCTTGACTTCCGGAGCCATATCTTTCAGGTCTTCGCTGTTCAGCAGTTCCATCACCTTGTAGATGTCGTATCCGTGCTCCGGCGTTTTAATTTCAGCGGCTTCATAAATTTTATGAAAATTATCCGTCAGGACAAACTGTCCCGCGGCGCCCTGTTCCTGCGTTTCGGGTTTTTTCACGGTTACTTTATTTGAAAGCGGCACCGCCTCGCTTTTGGAAGTCACTTCCTCTTCGCGTTGTATCGTCTCACTGCCGTCTTTGTCGGTGACAGTTACAAAGGCTTCATACCATTTTTTTTTCTTCGCTTCGGCCATCGCCGGTACCTGACTTTCGTTTTATTTGAAACACGTATAATGAATAATGCGTATTGGTTAATATAGATGTAAAATATTTTTATTGCAAGATTTAATTTCTCAGAAAATCGCTTCGTTATGCGTTTTTTATCATTACCGCCTGTGTGAATATTCCACGGACTCTTTGATGGCGTTGGCGGGATGAGGGCGGGTTACCGTTTCGTTCAATGGTTTTACCGCGCATTCGAAATTCATTCGTTTGAGCCATGTGCGCAACCTCGCGGTTTGTGCGCAAGTAATTTATTTTTTTTTTTAAATTGGTAGGCGCGACCTTCAGGTCGCGTATCCATGGATCATAACAAATATCAAAAAATTGATCGCCGCACCCATCAGGTCTCGCGGTTTGTGCGCAACATAAATGTTGCGGCTACAGGGTGTAATTTATTTTTTTTAAATTGGTAGCCGCGGCCTTCAGATCGCGTTAATCGTCAGCCATTACCCCAGCCCCGTTACCTCAACCTCCTGCGGATATTCCACCTCAAACGTCAGCGGGATTTTGATTTCCTCGCCGGGTTTTATTTTGTAAAACCATTCCAGTATGTTTAATTCATTTTTCTTCAGCGCGGCTGTGTCTTCTTTGTATTTCGGCTCAATCAGGTTGATCGCGATATCCTTATTTTGCGAAATCGGGATCTGATCGGCAATTTTGATCTCTTCTTCGGATTTTTTATTATTTTTAACCTGAATGAGATACTGATACCTGTAAACGGTTTTTTTGCTCAGCAGGCCTTCGTCTTTACGGTATTTCTTAATCAGCTTGTGTTCCACTTTCATGGATTCATCCACGCCGAGCGAGGCGGTGAATGTCTCATCCGGCGCCACCAGGTCCATTTCAGCGTTGGCGACAAAATTATTATCGAGAAAGATACTGGTCTTGCCCGGAAGGAACGGGAATTCGGTTTTGTTTGTGACTTTCGCCTTCAGGTAAGCATAGGGCGCAAGTTTGGGTGTGGCGGCGTAACTGAATTCCGCGGGCAGGTCGTGAATCAGAATCGTTACTTTATGGTCCTTGTTGTCGGGCTGAATCGTGTTGCTTCCGCTGATAACAAACACGACCGAGGCGGCCTGAGCTTCCACGGTGGTTTCAGGAATCGTGACCGCGGGCGCCGGTTCTTCGGCCATCATGAGATCTTCACCGCTGGTATCGGCCTTGCCGAACATGGCCTTCGGCAAGGCGGCTTTGACTTTCAGCGAGCGTTCCGCGGCGGGCGGCGGCGGCGTGAACACATTAACATACCACGGCTTCAACTCCGGCTGCTGGCCGCTGATGTGGGGCCGCGCGGTGGATAATTTGATTTCGACATCCTCCCACGATTCGGTGGTCGCCTGACGGATTATCGCGTGATAGGCGATGCGCATCTTCCGCTCGGCCGAAGACACGCGCAGGTCGTACACCGGCGTCCACGACGGCCCGCGTACGATATAATGCAGAAACAATATCAGTTCGGTCGCGCCGGCCGCTTCGACCGTTACAACGACCTGATTGCGGATTTTATTGCGGCGGTGCCCGAGATCGAGTATCAGTTTATTGATCTGGTCAAGCTCCTCTTTTAGCTTCCGCTGTGTTTTCTCCGTGTGATGAATTTCTTTATCCAGCGCTTCGTATTTGGAGCGGTAAAACGCAACCATCTTCATCCATTTGTCTGGGTCAAGCTCGATGGTTTTCTCGCTGCCTTTCGTCAGTTTCGCGGCGATATTCTCGATGAAGGTCTTTTCCGCCTGCGCGTGGGCAATCGTTTCCTGAAGGCTGCGCAGTTCGTCATTCAGGGCGGCTTGCTGCTGAACCAGTTGTTTTACTTCTTCGTCCGGAATTTCCGCATGACGCACCTGCTGAAATTTGATGTCTTTCAGCATCGCTTCGCCGCGGCCGTTCACCTGCACGCTTTCGGGCACCATGCAGTCGGGCAGGTTGTCAAATACCAATTGATATTCGCCGGATTCGATTTTCTGGGATGCCGTGCGGACGATTAACGCGCGGTCAGCATAAACCGTCACGGCAGTGATGCGGGCATGGAGTGAAATCATAACATATAATCCTGGTGAAGAGGGTTTATGGTTAAGGCCTGAGCAATACCGTGAAAATTAAATATTTTTTTTCTTTTAGTAAACGAAATAAACAATTATTTTACAGGGCCAATCATCAACCGATTAAAAGGTAACGCGAAATAGTTTATGGACCAGCGGCATCAGGAGTACATTGATTATTACCGGGTTCGCGTGAAGAAATACGAGAACAACCCGATTTACACGAATTCGTTGAAAGCCGAGCAGGAGATGCTCCGCCTTATTTCCGAAGTTCCGTCTCTGGAAGATTTTAAAACGGCGGTTGAGAAGGACAAGCCGCACATCCGTTGCGCCATCGCGCTCGTCAAAGACCAGGAACAGGCGCGGCAGAAACACTTTACGGAAATCAACGAACCGGTACGCCGGCTGTCCGCGGATAGAATCCTCGCCGTGGTTGATACGATGTCCAGCGATACGGAATTAGTGCAAACCGTCGGCAACATTAATAATGAAGTCAACGTCCGGATATCAATTGATCTGCTGGTGGAGCAGTTTATTTCGGACCTTACCGCGCTGGAAACTATCGAAGTGTGGGAGACGGCTGATGTGCCATCCGAATGGCACCGGGAAGTGAAACAGGAATGGCCGGACGAACGCCGCGCCGAGTACCGCAAACTGTGGAACGAGACAATCCTGCCCAACGCGCGCCAATGGAACCCGAACTGGGATTTAAACTACGACCTGCTCTGGGAAGCGCGCCATCGCCGCAAGCTTGCGTATATGTCCGATGAAACGCTGAAAAAAAGAATCGAACAGCATAAACGTTACCGGGGGATTCGCTGATGCCGGTCGATAAAAATGTAGTTGATCCGATCCTGAATACGTTCAGGAGCATGGCGAAAGACCTGACGGACAAAAAAGCGGCCGGCCCGGCGTACGATAAGATGATGGCGACGCTCGCGCGGATGGAACAGCTGGCCGTAGAGTTAAACGACATCATGGCGTTTAACGCCGAGACGGTGAAAGAAAATTTGTACAACGGGTTCAGCAATTACTACAGCGAAGCGTACGCCGAACTTTCCAAACAAACGGTTTCCGGCGGTACGGACGACGCCTCCTTGCTGGCGATGACGCTGAAAGCGTACGAAGACGCAATTGTCAACCTGAAAAACGCGCCTCACAGCGGCAAGCTGATCCAACCCATTCAGGAGCTGGTGGCTATCGGCCGGTCGGGCGTGTCGTACCCGGTGTTCCTGCGCATCGCTGAAGAACGCGGACTGTTTAAAGCCATGGAAGGCACCGTTGTCGTGCGGGATGTCCTTTTAGAAGAAATCGCGTTCGCGAAAAAAGCTTTTTTACCCTTGCATGTAAAAATGCACAAGGAAAAACTCGCCGCGTTCGATGAGCTGGCGAAACGCGCGTCGCTCGGCATTCCGGATTCGTTTGAGTTCGGGCTGGTCCGGCAAAAAATCGAATGGAAATACGAACCGGAAATCCTCCGCCGCACGGCTTGCATTAACCGCTGGGAAAAACTGCTGGATCTGGTTAACGACTGGATCGATTCCTACTGCGCCTTCGCTCCGCAGGATCAGCGCTGGGCTGACATCCGCGGTATGTCGTATACAAAAAGGAATATCCGGCGCACCCAGGACTGCAATCCCGGATTTTTCAAAATCCGCGAGAAAATATTTTACGAATATTTTCAGCTGAAATGGGAGGATATTTTTACGCACGAAACTTTTATCAACGAACAGGCTGCAAATCGGGTGTATTTCAAAGGCCCCCATCTGGATAAGATTAAGCGAGCTTATCCGTTCTGTATTCCCGGCGGTAAGCCGTCGAAGGAACTGATTAGCTTCGCGGAGAGCCTACATTAAAAACGCGTTTAAAGGCCGTATGATTTTTTTCACCCATGCGGCGCTTCAGCCAATCCGGCGGCCCTTCACTCCTGAAGCAACCGCTCCAATCATTCGGGCCGAAACCATCCCGGGCGAAATCATTGCGGAGCGAGCGAACACGATGAAGGCGCGGGAAAAAATGAGTATCTGAAAATATTCTCTTTGATTGTTATTAAAAAAATTCTATCTTATTGCCGGTTAAGTTCTAAAATATAAGGATCCTTTTATGAATCTTTGGAATTTTGCCCTACTGACTCCGGATCCGAATACCGCGGAGCATGCTGTTCAGGCGGCCGATACGGCGCATAAGGCAGATATCGGCGGAACGCTCATCCATCATATTACCAATTCCCATCAGATTGAACTGCCGTTTCTCGGCGTTTATGACCTGCCGCATATTCCCGACATCCATTTTCTGGGGCTGACTCTGAATATATCCCCGACCAAGCATGTGGTCATGATGTGGATTGTCGCGTTGATTATTATGGTTGTATTCACGTTGTTTGCACGGCCGAAGCTGATCCCGCACGGCTTATATAACCTTTTGGAATCTATCGTTGTTTTCATTCGCGAAGAAATTGTCCGCCCCAACTTCGGCGACAAGACCGACCGGTACGTCAGTTATTTCCTGACGCTGTTTTTCTTCATCCTGCTGATGAATCTTTTCGGCCTGATTCCTTATGCGGCCACGGCGACCGGCAACATCGCGGTAACTGCCACGTTGGCCATTATCACATTCATCGTGACTCAGATCACCGCCATCCGCGCGCAGGGTCTGGCGGGATTTTTAAAGCATCTGACAGGCGGCGTGCCGTGGTATCTCTGGCTGATTATGATTCCGATTGAAATCATCGGATTGTTCACCAAGCCGTTTGCCCTGAGCATCCGGTTGTTTGCGAACATGACCGCGGGCCATGTAGTCATCCTTTCGCTGATCGGCCTGATTTTCATCGGAAAAGGCGTGGTGGCGTATTTTGTCGCCGGCGTTTCCGTTTTGTTTTCATTGGCGATGTATTTTCTTGAGATTTTTGTTGCGTTTCTGCAGGCCTATATTTTCACGCTGCTGTCCGCCCTGTTCATCGGCATGGGTCTTCAGCAGGCGCACCATGAGACTACGGAGACGCATCACGGTTAGCAACGGTATTTCACTTATTAACCCTTAAATACGGAGTTGACACATGGAAGGTGTGGGTCTTGGTTACTTAGGCGCCGGAATCGGCGCGGGTTTAGCGGCTATCGGCGCGGGCATTGGCATCGGCCGTTTGGCGGCGTCGGCGCTTGACGGCATGGCCCGTCAACCGGAAGCAACCGGCGATTTACGGACGACCATGATCATTGCCGCGGCTTTGATCGAGGGAGTGGCCCTGTTCGCCGAGGTTATCTGCATCCTGATGGCTTTAAAGTAAGCGCCTATTATACGCCGGATGCGGTGACCCCAGGGTTTCCGCATCCGGTATCATGTGCGGATGCCTCATATATGCGAACCCGTATGTGGGAGCCCTATGAAGAATAACTTACTAATATTGAGTGTACTATGAAACCATTATGGTTAATTCTGATGATCCTCGGCGGCGAAGGCCACAAAGGCGGGCTGATGGACATTGATCCCGGCCTGATGTTCTGGACGGCCGTGACGTTCTTTCTCGTTCTGCTGGTGCTGGGCCGTTATACCTGGAAGCCGATTATTAAGACCCTGCAGGAACGTGAAGAAAAAATTAAAAATTCCCTGGATCAGGCCGATCGGGCCCGCCGGGAATCCGAGGCGCTGATGGAAAAAAACAACGCCATTCTTGCCAGGGCGGAACTGGAAGCCCAGCAGATTATGAAGAAAGCGCAGGAAAGCGCCGAGCGCCTCAAAGCGGAAATTTTTAAGGAAGCCACCGCCAAGGCCGCGGAATTCCGCAACGCCGCCATCCAGGAAATCGATCGCGAAAAAACAGCCGCGCTGATTGCTCTGCAGAAAGAAGTGGCCGATATCGCCGTAACCGCCGCCGGCAAAATCATCAACGCCGCGCTTAACCCGGAACAGCACAAAAAGATTGTGGATGATTTCATCTCCAGTCTGCCTAATCAGAAAAACTGACCCGCTGGAATGACGGAATAATAACCATGAAAAACGTAAAAACCGCCCGGCGTTACGCCACCGCTCTGATGCAAATTGCCGTCCGGCAGAACCGGCTGGAAGCCGTTCATGAGGATCTGCAGGCCATCCATGCGCTGATTGCCGGCCAACCCGATTTTAAGGGCTTTCTTATCAATCCGCTGATTAAAAGCCGCGAAAAGCGGCAGATTATCGAGGCCACGCTGAAAGAATCCCTCTCCGCGGACACGCTGGATTTTCTCTATTTACTTTGCGACAAACGCCGCGAAAACATCCTGCAGGAAATCATCGAAGCGTTCAACGCCCTGTATGAAGAACACATCGGCGAAGTTAACGTGGAGGTTACTTCGGTCATTGACCTGAATCCCGAACAGATCCGCGACCTGACCAGCCGGCTGCAGACCATGCTCGGCCGTAAACCCAAACTGACTTTCCGCCGGGATGCCGGATTGATTGCGGGGTTTATGGTCCGCGTCGGCGATACGGTAATCGACGGCTCCGTGAAACATCAGTTGGATAAGCTGAAGGAACGCTTTCTGACCAGACATTTATTTTGAAATATACTTTATAAAATATAATTCGAGGATCCAATTATGGCTGCATCAGTTCGACCGGATGAAGTATCCAAGATATTGAAACAACAATTATCCCAATTCGAACGCGAGATTGACACGTACGAAACCGGCGTGGTGTTACAGGTGGGCGACGGTATCGCGCGCATCTACGGGCTCAGTAACGCGATGGCCAGCGAACTGATCGAGTTTCCGCACGGCGTAATCGGCATGGTGCTGAATTTAGAAGAGGACAATGTCGGCGCGGTGCTGTTCGGCGAGACGACGGCCATCAAGGAAGGCGACGTGGTCCGGCGTACGGGCCGCATCGCGGAGGTGCCGGTCGGCGAGGAACTGCTGGGCCGCGTGGTCAATGCGCTCGGACAGCCGATTGACGGCGGACCGGCCATCCAGACCAAGCAAACCGCGCTGATTGAGCGTAAAGCTACCGGCGTAATCACCCGGCAGTCCGTGAAAGAGCCGCTGGCCACCGGCATCAAGGCCATTGATTCCATGATTCCCATCGGCCGCGGCCAACGCGAACTGATTATCGGCGACCGCCAGACCGGCAAGACCGCGATTGCCATTGATACGATTATAAACCAGAAGGGCAAAGGCGTTTTTTGCATCTATGTCGGCATCGGGCAGAAAGAATCCACCATCGCCCGCGTGGTGCAGACTCTCCGTGACTTCGGCGCCATGGAGTATACGACCGTCGTCTCCGCCGCGGCCTCGGAACCCGCGCCGCTGCAGTTTATCGCGCCGTACTGCGGTGCCGCGATGGGCGAGTATTACCGGGACAGCGGACGGCATGCGCTGTGTATCTATGACGATCTTTCCAAACACGCCGTCGCCTACCGCCAGGTATCCCTGCTACTGCGCCGTCCGCCCGGACGCGAAGCCTATCCCGGCGACGTGTTTTATCTCCATTCCCGTTTGCTGGAACGCGCCGCTAAAATGAGCGACGAATTCGGCGGCGGCTCGCTCACCGCCCTGCCGGTTATCGAAACCCAGGCGGGCGACGTTTCCGCCTATATTCCCACGAACGTCATATCCATCACCGACGGGCAGATATTCCTTGAATCCAATTTATTCTATTCCGGCGTGCGGCCCGCCATCAATGTCGGTATCTCCGTATCCCGCGTCGGCGGCAACGCCCAGATTAAGGCCATGAAACAGGTTGCCGGACGGCTGCGTCTCGAACTGGCCCAGTACCGCGAGCTCGAAGCGTTCGCCAAGTTCGGCTCCGACCTTGACAAAGCCACCCAGCAGCAGCTCCGGCGCGGCGCCCGGCTCGTCGAAATTCTCAAGCAAGGCCAGTACACGCCCTATCCGTTTGAAAACCAGATTACCATTATCTATGCCGCTACCAACGGCTTTCTGGACGAAATTCCCGTCGAAGAGTGCCGCCGTTATGAAAACGAACTGCTGGAATCCATGCAACTGCGGTACAAAGACCTTCTGACCGAAATTGCTTCTAAAAAAGAACTTACGGATGAAATGAAAAATAAACTGAACACGATTCTTAAGGAATTCACCGAAGCCTTCAAAGTAAAAGGCAAATAGCACCCCAAACCACATTGAGGTTTTTATGAAAAAACTCTTCTTTACCGCTCTCGTAACCGGCTTAAGCGCTCTGATTCTTTTTTCCTGCGGAAAACCGGCAAAAGAGATTCCGATTGAAAAAATGGCTACCATCGTTTTTAAACTGGCCATAGACAAAAAACTTGAAAAAGATCAAGATCCGGTTACGCTGGACGATGCCGTTATTGAACCGTACGCCAAGGCCGAGGGGTTTACTCCGGCCGATTTTAAATATACAGCCGATCTGATTGATAAGGATAAACAAAAATCCGAAAAACTCGGCGAACTCGTCGGCACCATGATGATGCAGGAATTAATGAAATCGCTGGGCGGTTCCGATTTCGGAAAGATGCTGGAAGGCGCACTGGATTCCACAAAAAAAGAAATCGAATCCAAAAAATAAGCTGCAAAGGCCTGGTATATGAATATGAACCCTTCCGGAAATAATTATATGAAATACATTATCGCTTTCCTTTTGCTGGCATTCGCGGGAACGGCTGCATTTCATTACGGATGCGCGCCCAAACCCAAGGAAATTCCGCTTGAAACCTACGTGAAAATCTGGTTCAAGATTCAGGACGACGATGCGTTTCGTAAAAAATATCAGTCGCCGGCCGATGCGCCTAATGAAGAACTGGAACCGTTTACCCAACCGCATGGGTTTACCGGAGCGGATTTCAAGTATACCAAAGAAGCTATTGATAAAAGCGAACAGAAGAAAAAGCAATTTAACGACCTCTCGGTGCAGATGGTCACGGAGATGGCGGTTCAGACCCTGAATGAATTGAAGGAACGGGACACGCTCAGCCGCGACACCGCTAAAGTCAATCCTAAAAAGTAAGCCGGAATCCGTATGGCCACATTACGCGAAATACGACGCCGGATCGCGTCGGTAAAAAGTACCCAGAAGATTACTAAAGCGATGAAAATGGTTGCGGCGGCCAAGCTGCGCAAATCGCAGGAAAACATCCTGAACGCGCGGCCTTATGCTTATAAACTCGGCGCCCTGATCAAGCATCTTGCCGCCAGCGAGGAAGCGAAAAACAATCCGCTGATTTCTCCCCGCGAAGTAAAAAAAGTGCTGCTGGTGGTGGTCACGGCGGACCGTTCGCTGTGCGGCGCTTTCAACAGTAACATTATCCGCCGGGTGAATCACCTGCTTGACAGCGATTTCCGGGAATTTTACGAGAACAAAAAACTGCAGCTGATTACCGTTGGACGCAAAGGCTACGAACATTTCCGAAAACGCGACATCCCGATTGTTACGCATTACGTGGATTTCTTCAAAGACATGCACTTTGGCAAGGCCCAGGGCGTCATTGGCGCCTGTGTCAAGGAATACAGGGAGGAACGCGCCGACGCCGTGTATGTGGTCTATAACGAATTCAAATCCGCTCTCCAGCAGAACCTGGTAATGGAAAAACTGCTGCCGGTGGAACCGAAAGCCGTCGAAAGCGAAGACCGTTATCACCACGAGACCCAGTATATCTATGAGCCGTCCCAGAATGAAATCATTAACGCGCTGATACCGAAGCACCTGAACATTCAGATGTGGCGGATTATGCTGGAATCCTTTGCCGCCGAAATGGGCGCGCGGATGACGGCCATGGACGCCGCCACCGAAAACGCCGGCGAACTGATCAGCCACCTAACTTTATTCTATAACCGCGCGCGCCAGGCCGCTATTACCAAGGAAATCCTCGAAGTGGTCAGCGGTGCCGACGCTTTACAGAAACAATAATTCAAAGCCGTAAAAAAAAATAAGAATGGATATAAATCTAAGGATACGCCATCATGAATAAAGGTAAAATTGTTCAGATCATCGGGCCTGTGGTCGACGTAGAGTACGCGGACGGCCAGTTGCCGCAAATTTACGACTCCAACATCATCTATCGTAAGGACGGCTCCATGCTGGTGCTCGAGGTGCAGCAGCATCTCGGCGAGAACCGCGTCCGTACGGTGGCCATGGACTCTACCGACGGTCTCGTACGCGGCATGGAAGTAACCAATACCGCTAACCCCATTACCATACCGGTAGGCGAAGAAGTACTTGGCCGCCTGATCAACATTGTCGGCGAACCGATTGACGAAAAGGGACCGATTGTGACCAAGACGCGGTATCCGATTCACCGTCCGGCCCCGCCGTTAAGCGATTTGTCCACAAAAAGCGAAATGTTCGAGACCGGCATCAAAGTAATCGACCTTATCGAACCGTACTCCCGCGGCGGCAAGACCGGCCTGTTCGGCGGCGCCGGCGTCGGCAAGACGGTTATTATCCAGGAACTGATTCACAACATCGCCAAACAGCACGGCGGCTATTCGGTATTTGCGGGCGTCGGCGAACGTACCCGCGAAGGGAACGACCTCTATCATGAGATGACGGAATCGGGCGTTATCAGCAAAACGGCCATGGTGTTCGGCCAGATGAACGAACCGCCCGGCGCCCGCCTCCGCGTGGGCCTCACCGGTCTGACCGTGGCCGAATACTTCCGCGACGAAAAAGGTCTCGACGTGCTCCTGTTCATCGACAACATCTTCCGTTTCACGCAGGCCGGCTCGGAAGTTTCCGCCCTGCTGGGACGCATGCCGTCTGCCGTGGGATACCAGCCGAACCTGTCTACAGAAATGGGCGAACTGCAGGAACGCATCACCACGACCAAGAAGGGTTCGATTACCTCCATTCAGGCGATTTACGTCCCCGCGGACGATCTCACCGATCCCGCGCCCGCCACCGCCTTTGCGCATCTGGACGCTACAACCGTGCTGTCCCGCGCGATTGTGGAAATTGGCATTTATCCCGCCGTCGATCCGCTCGATTCCACTTCCCGGATTCTCGACCCGCGCGTCGTCGGCGAAGAACATTACAACACCGCCAAGCGCGTTCAGGAAATTCTGCAAAAATACAAAGATCTGCAGGATATCATCGCGATTCTTGGCATGGATGAACTCTCCGACGAAGATAAAATCGTGGTGGCGCGAGCCCGCAAGATCCAGCGCTTCCTGTCTCAGCCGTTCCACGTCGCCGAAGCCTTCACCGGCACGCATGGCCGCTATGTGAAAAAGGAAGACACCATTGCCGGCTTCAAAGCTATCGCCGACGGCGAAATGGACGAGTTCCCGGAACAGGCCTTCTATATGGTCGGCACCATTGACGAAGCCGTTGACAAAGCCAAGAAGATGAAGAGCTAACGACCGTACCAGGAGCCGTTATGGAAAAAACATTTTATATAGAAATGATAACGCCGAAGCGGGTCATTTTTAAAGGCGATGTGGTCGCCTTCTTTGCCCCGGGCATCAACGGAAAATTTGAAATTCTGAAAAATCATGCGCCGTTTATTTCCGCCATGACCATCGGCGAAATTATACTCCGCTACGACGACGGTTACGACGAGTACTACGCCACCAGCGGCGGTTTCGTTGAAGTGAATGAAAACAAGGTGCTTGTACTGGCCGAGACCTGCGAAAAAGCCTCAGAAATTGATATTAATATGGCCCGGGAAGCGCACGAAAAAGCGCTGAAGAAACTGGAAGTCCGCGCGAATTATGATACGGAACAAATCAACCTGGCCATCAAACGCGCCATCAACCGCATCCGCATCGCCGAAAAAGCCACCAACCATCACTGAAAAAAGAATGATTTAGATTGGACACAAAAAGCCGCGTTTTTTGCGGCTTTTTTTATTTTTGAAATAACGATCGGAGCGCCCTTCGCTGTTTGGGATGCAGCGGATCATAGGCCGCCTGCATTTCGAGCAAACGTTGTTCAAAAGGGCCAATCCGAAAACAATCTTTGCAATCCAATTCCATCACATCAATATAGGGCTCGTTTACCGGACATATATCCCGGAATTCGGTATTACCGGTATCGGAAACCTCGATCCATCGAAGGGGCAATCCTTGAGTTCTGCAGACGTACGGGCGGCAATCGTAAATCCGGCAGCGGCCTCCGGCATCCAGAAATGCGCAAAGACCGGTTGGCATGGCTTCGGACGTTTGTAACCATTCGCGTTTACAAGATTGGATATAATCCGCCTCAATAGCGAAAACGGTTATATCATCAATGCAGCAGGCCGCACAACCCGGTCGGCATTGCAGTTTTCCATAATGGGTTGTTTCCAGCTCCGCGACGCTTGCATCTACGTCCCGGTAAAAGGTAATCAGTTTGCCGAAAGCGGTCACTTATTTTATCCGGAATATTTTTATCGTGCGTATCGAATCGCCGACCTGGATGCGGTCCACGACGTCCATGCCATTGCGCACCTTTGCAAACGCCGTATAATGGCCATTAAGATGCGGATGCGGTGCGTGCATGATAAACCACTGGCTGCCTTCCGTATCCTTGCCCGCGCTGGCCATGCCCACTACGCCTCTTTCAAATTGGCGCGGCGAAAACTCGGAACGTATTGCATAGCCGGGACCGCCCCAGCCGCTGCCTTCCGGATCGCCGTCCTGAATAACGAAATTGGGCACCACGCGGTGCACCGTGTGTCCGTCATAAAATTTATTCTCGCACAATTTAATAAAATGCAGCACCGTCAACGGCGCGTCATCAACATATAAATCAAGTTCGATATTCCCTTTGGGTGTCTCGATTACGGCAAACGGTTTCATCCGTTGGATGCTTGCGAGCGATTCATAATCGATAGTGTAACGCGGCCTCACGGTTTTAATGGAATCGGCGTACGATGTCCCCGTAAGCGACTGCAATACGGCCGCGGCCTCGAGGGCGATTTTTTTAGCGGGATGACGAAGATAGTTCTGAAGTATGCCCGGTGCGGAAGGCGCTTTCAGGGTTTCCAGCGTATGAAATATTTCAAGAATAGTTTCTTCATCATTAACCGATGTCTGTTTCAGCGCCTCGCCGATTTTTTTTGAAATCCGCTCGCAGATAACCGGATTGTGTATAATAACCGAATCGCTGGCCAGAGCGGTTGCCGCGGCACTGACGATAACCAGGTCCGTATCGTTCAGCGTCGACTCAAGCAGGAGCCGGCTTTCTTCCTTTTGTACCGAGGCCAGCCCGTTCAGCGCGTTAATGCGGACCAGTTTGAAACTATCCTTAAGACAGGATTCCAGAACGGGGATTATGAAGGGTTCTCGAATAGCGTCAAGCGCTTCCACACAAATCGCCCGTAAATAACGATCCGGACTTTTTAAATCGTTTTCATATATTTTAAAAAACGGCTCATACCGTAAGGCCGCGGCGCCAAACATCCGGATGAGGCTTTTATGGATTTCGCCGCGTTCCGTACCCCTGGCCTGAGGCAGAAATTTTACAACGAAATCGTCAATGAAGGAGCCGGCCGCTTTAATATCATTGCGGTAACTGCGCGCCATAGCCCTTATGGCCGCTATCCGGACATGCGCGTTGTTATCTTTTTTCCCTTCAAATGCGATTAAAAAATAAACTTTTTTCAGATCGTCCGGCGGGAGTTTGAAACCACCCAAAGCGCTGACCGCGTTGACACGGACTTGCCAGACCGTATCATTGGACGCGGTTTCCACAAGCGCGTTGATAATATCGCGGCGAAGAGGATTTTTCGTCTTATCAAGGTTCATCGTGCCGAGCGCACGGGCAGCGTCCATGCGTACGCGCCAGTCATCATCCCGGAGCCGTGACAGCACCGCCTGCGCATAAAACGGATTCTGTATGCGCATCATCGCGTAAACGGCTGACCAGCGTACGGCCGGTACCGGATGAATGAACAATTTCATCAAGCCCGAATCCAGACCGGCATGTCGGATATGGCGCATCGCGAGATATGCGCATGCTTTGGCTGCTGCGGCTTGAATGCCGGCCGCCGTATCTTCCAAAGCGCGGCTTATCACCGTAAAAGATGGCGTGTCACCGCACCGCCCAAGAGCTTCAAGCAGTAACGCACGGTTATAGGCATCCCCGTCTTTGGGGTAATACTTAATCAACGCGCTTTCGATTTTATTTTTGGCCGATACGCTTACCGCCGCATCCCCGATTTGTCCCAACGCCCATATCGCTTCGCCGGTCAGGTAGCTTTCCTGAGGATTTAAACGGCCAATCAGCGTATCGGTGGCGGCCGTATCCTGAAGCCGACCTAACGCAGACAACGCATGATACGTTAACTGAAGTCTGTCCATGTTTAAATACGGATAGATGCTGTCTGCAGGATCGCGGTTGTCCTGCGCAACCAGCAGGCGGTGGTATAACCGGTCGTACTCGTTGGTCCGGGAGCAGGCCAACCCGACAGCCGCCGTTAATAAAAGAATCATGCGTAGGCGTTTCATGTAAAACTCCAGATTAAATTTTCATACTTAATTTGATACGATTTCTGTCAAGGTCAATGCCAAGAACCTTTACGGTGACAATATCCCCGGCGGACACGACTTCCATCGGATGTTTAATATATTTATTGGCCATTTCGCTGATATGTACCAGGCCGTCCTGCTTAACGCCGATATCCACAAACGCGCCAAAATCCACCACGTTGCGAACGGTGCCTTTGAGTATCAGGCCTTCATGGAGGTCTTCCATTTTCAGCACATCGTTTTTGAGAATCGGTTTAGGCAATTCCTCGCGGGGATCGCGGCCGGGTTTTTTGAGGTTGTCTAGTATGTCTTTGAGCGTAGGAACGCCGACGCCGACTTCGCCGGCTAATTTTTCAATGGGCATCCGGGCGTTTTTGAGTTGCAGATTAATTAATCCAGAAGCCGCTTTGAAATCAACGATATTAAACTTCTGGAGGAGTTTTCGGGCGGCATCGTACGACTCCGGATGAATGGAGGTATTGTCTAAAGGCTCGTCGCCGTCAGGAATTCTGAGGAATCCCGCGCACTGCTCAAACGCCGCCGGTCCGATGCCGCTGACTTCGAGAAGTTCCTGGCGTTTTCGGAATTGGCCATGCTGGTCGCGGTGCCTTACAATCGCGGCCGCCGTCCGCGAAGACAGCCCTGATACGTACGTCAGCAACGCGGCGGAAGCGGTGTTGAGATTAACGCCGACGTAATTTACGGCGGATTCTACCACCTGCCCGAGTGTTTCCGCCAGGCGTTTCTGATTGCAATCGTGCTGGTATTGTCCCACACCGATGGATTTCGGGTCAATCTTGACGAGTTCAGCCAAAGGATCCAGCAGGCGCCGCGCGATGGAAATGTTGCCCCGTTGCGCCGCTTCTAAATCGGGGAACTCCTGCTGGGCGATTTTCGATGCGGAATAAACCGAGGCCCCCGCCTCGTTGACCATCGCATAGGCAAGCTCATAATCGGGCTGTCCCTTTTTGATTTCCGCAATCACTTCGGCGACCAGTTGTTCCGTTTCCCGCGACGCCGTACCGTTGCCGATGGCTATCACGGAAACCGCATGCTTCCGAATCAGCGTCGTAACGGTCTGCTTCGCTTTATCTTTCTGCAACTGCGGTTCATGCGGATAAATCGTTTCGCCTTCAAGGTATTTTCCCGTTGTGTCTATTACCGCAACCTTGCATCCCGAACGGTATCCCGGATCGATACCCATAATAATTCGGTTTTTAATCGGCGGCTGCAGGAGCAGATTTTTCAGGTTTTGCGCAAACACGCGGATAGCCTGCTCTTCGGCGATTTCAGTAAACTCGTTGCGCACCTCCCGCTCGATGGATACCGCGATCAGGCGGTGATAACTGTCCCGAACGGCTTCCTGTATATGCGGAAAAAATATGGATTTTTTATTTTTGATATACAGCGCTTCGATTATAGAAAAACATGGCTCCTCATCCGCATGGATCCAAACCCGGAGTTTTTCTTCCTTTTCCCCGCGGTTGACGGCTAAAATACGGTGCGGGGGCATTTTAGCAATGGGTTCGCGGTAGTCATGGTACATCTCATAGTCTTTGTCCGTGTCGTCTTTCCGGGAGGATATCAGCAGACCGGTAGCGCGCGTGAAATCCCGTACCTGTTTTCTTACTTCGGCGTCGTCACTGATGATTTCCGCGATAATATCCCGCGCGCCCTGCAGGGCTTCTGCGGCGGTGTGAACTTGTTTTTCAGGATTAATAAAATCCCGCGCGCTGTCTTCAGCGCTTCCGGTTTCAATCTGCTGAGCGAGCATGCGCATAGCCAGCGGCTCCAGTCCTTTTTCCTTGGCGATGATGCCGCGCGTGCGCCGCTTGGGCTTGTACGGCAGGTAGAGATCCTCGACCTCCTGAAGTTTTATCGCATTACTGATTTTTTCACGCAGGGCGTCCGTTAACCGGCCTTGTTCTTCAATGGATTTAAGAACGGTTTCTTTACGGGCTTCAAGAGCGCGGTAATAGGTTATCTTCTCATAAATGTCCCTTATCTGGTTTTCATCGAGGTTGCCCGTGACCTCCTTCCGGTACCTTGCGATAAAAGGCACGGTGTTTTCTGCGTCCAGCAGTTTTACCGTGGCGGTTACATCCCGTTCCGAGAGGGATAACTCACCGCTTATATGCCGGATAATATCTGTTTCTTTCATCAAAATAATCCTAACAGTTAAAAAATCCGCCGTATAATAAATGATTTCGTCCGAAATATCAATATAGTTTTACGAAAGCATCAGGCTTTGGAATATATTTATGTAATCGGGCACGTGTCAAACCCATACCATCAATAATTTTCAATCCTGCAAAGGAAACCGGCCGTACAGCCATGGCTGTTGCCGGAGCTATAAAATCGGTTTGCTCTACCGGCTACCCGTCAGCGAGAGCGTGCGAATCAGGGCATGCTTTTCAGTTGAATGGCCACCACCGTAATGTCGTCATGAGGTTCTGCCATTCCGCAGAACTCCCGGACATCCGTCAACAGGTTTTCGATGATTGTTTTTGCGGTACCCGTTGAATTTTGTATGATTGTAAAAAACCTTTCTTCACCGTATTCTTCATAGTGAGCGTTCATCGCTTCGGTAACGCCGTCGGTATAGAATACCAAACGGTCGCCGGGATGCAGGGGGCGGGTGTATTCCTCGAGATGCTGCGTAAAAAACTGGCTGTCGGTGAGACCGATACCGATCCCTTTGCATTCAATCAATCCGAGGCGTCCGGCCTGGACGGCAACAACGGGATTGTGTCCCGCGCGGCAAATAGTGATGGTCTGATTTTTCAGGTCAATCAGCCCCAGGACAATCGTAACAAACGACTGCCGGTCCATGCCCCGGTACATCCAGTTATTGACTTCGGTTAAAATATTCTTCGGCGAGGAATACAACTGGCTGGCTATCTGGATCATTCCCTGAATTTTGGATATGTACAGCGCGGCAGATATTCCTTTTCCGGATACGTCGCCGATACAGACCAGCAGACGTTGAGGATCCAGCCGGATGTAGTCGAAATAATCGCCGCCGACGGACTGCGCCGGCACCGATACGCCGGCAATATCTAAGCCGGGCATGGATGGGCTTTCTCTCGGGAGGAGCGACTCCTGAATTTTTTTCGCGAGATTCAGCTCGTTCTGCAGTTTGATTTTTTCAATCTCTTCTTTCAGCAGCCGCGCGTTCTCCACGGCCAGCCCGGTCTGATTGGCCAACGTTACCAGCAAATCAATGTCTTCGTCGGAAAAAGGCTGTTCGGACGTTTTAGGCCCGATAAAAAAAACTCCGGTCAGGCGGCCCTGATTTATCACCGGCACGGCCAGAACAATACGGCAGACGCGTATCATTTCTTTTTCAGTTTCAGGAATATTCAGTTCTTTAAGATTAACCGGGTACAGCAAAACCGGATTTTTTACAAGGGCCAGATGCTGTACCAGTCCTTGGGAATTGTTCGTCACATAGCAGACGGCCTGCATTCCCGGGGTGCGGAGAAAAACCGAAGGCGCGCTATCATGATGATTGTACAAGCCGATAGCCATGGCATCGATATGCATCGCGCGGGTAATCGTGTTTAATACGGCATCCAGTATTTTATCCAGTCCCGTAAGATACGGCAGTTCCTGGGAAAATGACCGCAGGGCTTTTTGGTAATTGTAGCGTTCCCGGTAAAATCGACGGTCTACAAATTCCTGGATGCGGTTTTTCAAAGGGATAAATACCAGCGCCAGGGCCAGCAATATGCCGAACTGAAACGCCGGATTTTGCTTGTCGATGCCCGTCCAGCGGCTCATAATAAGTCCGAAAAAGAATAAAGCCAGAATATAAATAATGCCGAGACTCGTGGTCGTCGCGGCGTAGACCAGGCTCTTCTTAATGATAATCTGTACGTCCATCAGACGGTGCCGAATGATGGAATACCCGAAGGACAGCGCAATCAGGGCAATCGTAACGACGGGGATCAGTAGCTCCGGATAATTGATGAAAGCGGCCGGATAAATAAGATTGACAACGAGCAGATACAGGAAACCGCCCATGCCCGTTGCAACACCTATAAGAACGCTCCGCAGGGGACGGCGCTCCTGGCTGTCTTTTATTGAAAAATAATTACGGAAAAAGAAAGTCAGCGCGAGGCCCATCGCCGTAAACAGTAACACGTTTCCGCTCCAGGGAACCGGTATACCCATGGCAAGAAAGCTTATCGTCACCAGCGAATGAAGCGCGAATACGCTGTAGAGAATCCGCAGAAAAATCTTCTTAACGTTGGGCTTAAATATCTCATATGGAAAGATGCAGAAAAAGTGTACAAACATCGGCGCGAATAAGGTAAACCCAATCTGGGTATTAATAAAATAAAAAAGATTGGTCTGTACATTTTCCGTAACCGTATTATTGGCGCTGGCAATGAACAATAAGGCGCCGCTCATGGATACGGCAAAAAACAGAGAGGGTACGCGGTCCTGGGGCCGTGATAAGCCTACAACAAATCCGATAAGTAAAAAACTCAGTCCCAGAATATTGATTGCCACGCTCAGCAGATTAAATGTTTTTATGATCTGCAGGGGCACGTCCAGAGGGATGCCGTTTCGAATAATCTGGTAAACCACGACATCCTCAGGGCCATGTTGGTTGAGTATGGCCTGCGCCTGGGCTGCGGAGCGCAAGGTTATGCCGTTCATACCGATAAGAATATCGCCGTCTTTCAGCCCGGCCCGGTCGGATACGCCTCCGGGGAGCAGGTTCCGAATAACCAAGACGTTATTATCGTTCAGCCGTTCGTTGACCCAGACGCACTGGTCATTAGAGAAATGTAAACTTTGCCATCCGGTAAACAGAAAATAGGACGCAGACAGAACCGTATAGACCGTTATAACGGAATAAATCATCCGGATTTTTCTGACGTCATGTAGGAGTTTTTGGATACGGTAAGGCATAGCGGCTCATAGTCCTTTACTAATACATACGCGGGTTAGAGAAATTAGTTACACGAATTTTCATGACGTAACAATATATTAAAACCCGCGCAGGAATACACAAAAATATTTTTATTAAAAAAAATATTTGATTCTTTCATTTCATAATATTACCTTTACGTCAAGGTTAATCTGTTATGCTGATGAAGATTGGAGAAATATCACGTAAGCTGGGTATTACGACGCGTACGCTTCGGTATTACGAACAACTAAAACTGATTCAGCCCGACAAAAAAACGCGTTCCGGATACCGTTATTACGATTCTGAAAAGATTACGGCTATTCGTCGCATTCGCGAGCTTCAGAATGTCGGGCTTTCGCTTCAGGAAATCCGCAACGTCATCGGGCTCTACACCCAGCCCAGCAAAAAAATTGAGGCCAAGCGCGTGCTGTTACGGTATATTCAGGATCATCTGGACGAGGTGAATCGAAAAATAGAGGTTCTCGAAACGATGCGCCGGGAACTGCAACGCCAGAAAAAAATTACACAGGTGCGTCTGAAAAAAATCGCCGAGGAGAAAAACAAATAATGGATCTGTCCGTCAAAGAGTTGTCCGCTTTTCTGATGATTCCGGAAAAAGAAATCATGAAGATGGTCAAATCCAAACTGTTGCCCTTCCACAAAGCGCACGACAAGATCCTGTTCAACAAACAGCAGGCGATTGAGTGGGCGCTGATAAATAATCATCCGATTAACCTGTCCACCGGCACGCTTTTCAGGGAATATGTGGTGGACAGCATATTGCCCATGGTGGACGCGTCCAGCTTTCATTATGCGTGCCCTTTTACCGAAACCGACTACATCGGGCAGATGGTGGAACGGGTGGATTTCAAGCAGCCCGTTGATCGCGACGTGGTAATCCAGCTCCTGAAAAGCCGTGAGCAACTGATGTCTACGGCCATCGGCAACGGCATCGCCCTTCCGCATCCCCGAATTCCGCTGGTGCTGGGACAGGACAAGCCGATAATCCAATTTTTCTTCCCGGAGCGATTCCTGGCGCTGAACTCAATCGACGGCCAACCGGTACACACGCTCATCCTGATTATCTCGCAAACGATTCGACAGCATCTGAGTCTGCTGGCGCATTTGAGTTATTTGCTTTCCAAATCCGAATTTCAGGAAGCCCTCCGGGAACGGTACGCCTTTGACGCTATCGCCGGAATTATAGAACGGCTAGAATCTGTAAAATAATTACATGGGTATGATTTTATGATATTAATCGCCGGCTTTATCATTCAACTTTTATCCGCCGGGTTATCTGTCGCTCTGAAGATCCAGCGGCGGCAGTCTGCGCTGGTTCACGGAATGTTTGCCGCCGGCCTTCTGGTTTCGGTCTGTGGAACGGCTTGGATGCTCCTGGGCCATGCGCCGGATATATCTTTGCCGGATTTTATTTCGGCCGACCCGCTGTCGCTCTTTTTTCTCTTTGTGATACAGTTGGTTTCACTGCCAATCGTCATTTACAGTTACAGTTACACCTTGCCCTATTTGGAAAACCGTCAGTCTGTCAAACCGTTCCTGATATTTTTTCTTAACGGCGTGTTTTTTACGCAAACGGTCGTAATCGTACAGCACGCCGTGTTGTTTCTGGTATGCTGGGAGTTCATGGCGCTGACGTCCTATCTGGCTATGGTTTTTGAAAAAGAAAAGCCGGAAGTCCAGAAAGGCAGCTGGATGTATCTGGTGATGACTCATATTTCGGTGCTGTTTTTGTATGTGTTTTTTCTTTCGCTGTATGCCGCGACGGGAAGCTGGCTGTTTACGGATTATCTGCGGGAGCCGCTTGCTTATTCGGGTTACCATTACCTTCTGATTATCGGATTCATCGGTTTCGGCATCAAGGCCGGTTTTATGCCGTTTCACTTCTGGCTGCCGCAGGCTCATCCCGTGGCGCCGACCGTGCTGAGCGCGTTTTTGTCGGGAATTATCATCAAGCTCGGTATCTACGGCATCCTGCGGATGCTCTTCATGATTCCCCCGGCGGGAGCCGCGGCCGGATGGATCATTCTGGGTATCAGCATGTTCAGCGCAATATTTGGCGTATGGTATGCGCTGGCCCAGCATGATCTCAAGAAACTGCTTGCGTATCATTCCATCGAAAACATCGGCATCATCGGTATCGGCATCGGTATGACCGCACTGGGAATGGCGCATCACCAGCCGTCCCTGACGGCGCTCGGAATGGCCGGCGCGCTGCTGCACACGCTGAATCATGCGGTTTTTAAAACCCTGCTCTTTATCGGATCCGGCGTGATATACCAGAAATGCCACACACGGGACATTGAAAAATTGGGCGGTATCGTCCACGCGGCGCCGGTGTTTGTAATGTTGTTCGTAATCGGCTCCGTAGCCATCAGCGGCCTACCCCCGCTGAACGGGTTTATATCCGAATTTATCATCTACCTGAGTTTTTTTGAAACCGCCGCAGTCATCCCCTCGTTTTATCCTTTGTTTATGCTGATCATGACCGTGGGTCTGGCTTTTGTCGGCGGTCTGGCGGTTATTTGTTTTACAAAAATCAATTCGGTCATGTTTCTCGGCCTGCCGCGGACCGAACGACCGGCTTTATCCGGCGACCGCTTTGTGTATGCGGCGATGGGTTTTCTGGCATTTATGTGCGTCTTTATTGGCCTTTATCCGGAATCGGTGATGGCTTTGATACGGAGCGTTCTGGCTGTTAATGACTGGAGTATTCCTCCGGACTACGGTGATATATTTTCTTCCATGCGGTGGGTATTTCTCAGTGTGGTACTGTTTATGGCGGGCGCCGTTTTTATGCGATATTTCCTGCTAAAAATTCGCCCGGGACGCGTATCCAAAGCCTGGGCCTGCGGTTACCGGCGGCTGAATCCGCGAATGCAATATACCGCCTCATCGTATGCGGATGAAATGAACAGTCTTGCGGCACGGTTTCTCTTATACAGAAAAAATGAAGATACGCCCAAACGCTTATTTCCGGAACCCAGCCGCTTGGAATCCCACACGGGAGATTTCGGCGAAGATACCCTGGCGCGGCCTTTATATAAAGTTATTACACGCATAATATTATCGCTGGAATGGCTTAACCGGACCGATATCCGCTACTATGTCGCGTGTATTTTAATAATACTGGTGGTATACACCTGGATTGCGTTTCTATGGAATTTGTAAACCTGATACTGGGACTGCTGTCCCTGCTGATTATTCTGTTTACCTCACCGCTTTTTGCCGGTTTTATCAACAAACAAAAGGCGATGTTGACCGGCCGGATGGGGCCCGTAATCTGGCAGCCCTACCATGATTTACGCCGCCTGATCCGCAAAGAAAGTATTTATGCGGAGTCGGCCTCGTTTATCAGTCGGGTAGCGCCGGTTATTTCCTTTGTTACGGTGGCTGTAGCGGCGATGATGATCCCTATCGGCTACACGATTCCGCTGATTCATTTTAAAGGCGATATTGTTCTTTTTGTGTACCTGCTCGGATTGTCGCGCTTTTTCCAGATACTCGGCGCGATGGACATCGGCAGTTCTTTTGAAGGCATGGGCGCGGCGCGGGAAGCCACGTTTTCGGTATTCGCAGAACCGATTTATTTTTTTACGCTCGGCAGTCTGGCTTTCGTCACCGGCTTTACGTCGTTCTGGGACGTCTTTCATAACATCAATCTCAGCAACCCTTCGTTCATCATATTTATTATTGTATGCACGATATCGGCGTTTATCATGATGATCACCGAATGTTCGCGCATGCCGGTGGACGACCCTAACACGCATCTGGAACTGACGATGATCCACGAGGTCATGATTCTCGATAATGCCGGCTTTGATTTGTTCCTGTATCAATATACCGCCACCATCAAATTGATGATATACGGATCTTTTCTGATTTGTTTTCTGAATCCGTTTGGGCTTTCGAATCACGCGTTGGGATACGTCATTTTTGCGGTATTGACGGTTATCCTGTCTTCGGTGATTGCGTGGGTGGAAACGATGACCTCGCGGTTTAAGATGAAAAATATTCCACAGTATCTGCTGTTTGCCGCCGCTATCGGGATTCTGAATTTATTGATTTATTCATTTATGAAGTGATGATGTATGGAGAATGTGATTCATATTTTATTCTGTCTGACGCTGCTCTACACCGTCGTGACGACGCGGATTAAGTCCTATGTGTCGATGCTGGTGCTACAGGGCCTTCTCATCGCGTGCGTCATGATTTTTCCGTTTCTCAAATCGCTGTCGATTCACATTTTAATCATCCCGCTGCTGACACTGTTAGTAAAAACGATTCTGATACCGCGTTTTATCAGCCGGCTGATTGTCAATCTCGATGTGCCGCGCGTTGTGGAAACGACGTTACAGCCGTTTAACCTGTTATTATTACTGGTGGCCACGGTGATCCTGATGTTTATCGCGGCGCAGTTACTGTCGGAATACGCGCCGGTGCCGCCAATCCCGCTGGCGGCAGCATTCTCGACGATTATCACGGGCATTTATCTGATTATCTTCCGCACGGCGCTGATTATCCACGTTATCGGTTTTTTGATTATTGAAAACGGCATCTTCCTTCTGGGAACAACGGTCGCCGCAGAAATGCCGACGATGGTGGAACTGGGCGCTCTGCTGGATATCTTTGTTGTCGTGTTCCTGATGGGCATCGCCATTAACCGCGTTCGATCCACGTTCAGCCAGATAGACGTCAGCGCGCTGGAAAGGCTCAAGGACTGAGATGAACGCTTTACTCTTCATACTGGTTCTGCCCCTTCTGGTTTCCGGACTGCTTTTCGGGATTTATCCTTTACGGTTTAAATACATCCTTTCATTGGCTGTCAGCATCGTGCATCTGCTGGTAACGTATTTGCTGATGCTGGGCGTCCTGCCGGTTCCGGAAAGTCGGTGGTTTATCTTCGACGCGCTCAGCCTTTGGATTCTGTTGATTGTCTCGCACGTGTACTTTTGGGTGGTTTTAATCTCTTACGAGTTTCTGCAACGACCCGCCGAAGGCCGGATGACGCTATCGAGGCGACTGTACTTCAATCTGCTGAATCTTTACCTGTTCAGTGCCTCGCTGGCTGTCATCAGCAACCACTTGGGCGCCTACTGGGTGGCCGTAGAGACTACCACGCTAAGCCTGGCGCCGTTGATTATCTTTTTCCGAAGCCCGTCATCCATTGAAGCCATGTGGAAATATTTGTTTATTGTTTCCATCGGCCTGGCGTTCGCCTTTATCGGCATCATTTTCTTGACGCTTTCGGCATACGGCGGTTCTTTGGAAGGCGAAGACCTGTTTCTGACCGTCTTTACGCAATATGGCGATCAGCTCAATCCGGTATGGCTTAAAGCCGGATTTATATTTCTGTTTGTCGGTTTGAGCACCAAGATCGGTATCGCACCCATGCATCCGGGGGATGTGGACGCCACCAGCATGGCGCCGGGCACTGTGGGCGCGCTGATGGCCGGATCGCTCCGGGCCGTAGGACTGATCGGCGTATTGCGTATTTTCCAGATCATGCTGCATACGCCTACGGCGCCGTTCGCAAAAACAATACTGATTATCGGCGGTTGTCTCTCGCTGATGATCGCCATGATATTCATGTTCAAGACCACCAGCTACAAACGCCTCATCGCGTATTCCAGCGTGGAACACCTCGGCTTGATTGTCATCGGCATCGGAACGGGCGGTCTGGCCCTGATCGGCGCGATGCTGCACCTGTTTTATAATTCCCTCGTGAAAATGGCGCTGTTCCTTTCCGCGGGACTCATTCATTCACATTATCAATCGAGTGAAGTCAGAGCGGCGGTGAATGTTCTCAACCAGCTACCCCGTGCCGGGTGGCTGTTCCTGTTTTCATTTTTCGGCGTCTGCGCGATGCCGCCTTTCGGATTGTTTTTCAGTGAAATCAGAATTTTTCTTGGCCTTATTGAAATGCAGCGCTATATCCTCCTTGGAGCAATACTGTTCTTTCTGCTTTTTGTATTCATCGGCTCGGGGCGCAGTGTTTTCCGGATGCTTTACTCCAAACCGACTTCTGATATCCACGACAGGCCGACCGAAAAAACCCATCTGACCCATTACGTGATTATCGCCATTTTAGCGCTGCTCGTGTTGACCGGCTGCTGTTTGCCGGAGTCCGTGGAAACCATCATTCGTCAGATCGCCGTCATTTTCGGAGACGTATCATGAATGTCCTGACCGTACAAAATCATCGTCCGTTCCGCATCAGCGAACTCCCGTTCCTTGCGATAACCGATTTTGAAAATACCGTTCGCACCTTACTGAAAAACGACCACCGGATGATTGCTTTGATGGATCTTGAAGAAGATGCCAACGGCATTAAAGTTCTGGCCGTTTTATCCGACTCGGCAGGAGGATTGATTTCGATCACCGGTACGGTCTTTGATAACCGTGATAAAAATTTTAATAGTTTTGCACCGGATTACCCTCAAACGCATTATTTTGAGTGCGAGCTGGCGGAGCAAACCGGAATTGTACCGATCGGCCATCCGTGGTTGCGGCCGGTGCGCCGGCAGGATACCATCCTGAATGACCGACCGTATGAATTTTACCGACTCGACGGCGAGGAAGTTCACGAAGTAGCTGTTGGCCCGATTCACGCCGGCGTGATAGAGCCGGGGCATTTCCGTTTTCAGTGCCACGGTGAAACGGTGTATCATCTTGAAATTAATCTGGGGTATCAACATCGCGGCGTGGAATCGCTGATGGTACAGGGCAATCCGGCTCAGCGGATGATTCTGGCGGAATCCGTTGCGGGGGATACGGTTATCGGCCATGGAATGGCCTACGCCCTGGGCGCGGAAGCCTTGTCGGAATGCCGCGTCAGTCTTCGGGCGCAGTACATCCGCGTCCTAGCAGAAGAACTGGAACGGGCGGCCATGCATATCGCGGGGCTGTCCGGCGTGACCAACGATATCGGGCTTGCCATCGCCGCGTCGGCTTACGGCCGATTGCGTACGCTGGTCATTAACAGCTTGGGCCTGCTGTGCGGTTCGCGTTTCGGTCGCGGGCTTATCACGCCGGGCGGCGTCCAGTACGACGTGCAGGCCGCAAACACCCAAGCTATTCGGCAGTATCTGACCACGGTATTGAATGATATTCAGCCAATCAATGATTATGTGTTCAACGCCACCGGCGTGCTGGGCCGGCTGGAACATACCGGCGTCGTTACCAGGGATTGGGCGGAATCGGCGGGGCTGGTGGGACCCTCAGCCCGCGCCTGCGGCGTTATCACAGACACCCGTCACCAGTTTCCGTACGGCGCTTACCGATACAACTCGCTCCCGATGCTGACGCTGACCTCCGGCGATGTATATGCGCGCGCCCGCATCCGCGCCATGGAGATCAACGAGTCGCTGCAGTTTGTCATGGAACGGCTGGAGGATATTCCGGACGGCCCTCTTTATGTGCCGCCGGAGAATCCGCTTCCGGACAGCGGCGTCGTTTCGGTTGTTGAAGGATGGCGCGGTGAAATCGTTCATGCGGCATTCACGGATGCCCACGGCCGCTTTAGACGATATAAAATCAAGGACCCGTCTTTTCATAACTGGTACGGGCTGGCGCTGGCCCTGCGCCGACAGGGCATTTCAGATTTTCCGTTATGCAACAAGAGTTTTGATTTATCTTACGCAGGCCATGATTTATAAAATCCGGAATCTAGCCTATTGCGAACCTATGAACAGGATTAAAAAGAACGATAGAATTTATGTTGGATAGCATTAAATTACGAATGGCTCAGGGCGATCCCGTTGTACATGACGTCCACAACGACCCGCTGTTTCCGCTGTTCCGGGGATTGCCGGTACTCGCTGATAATCCCTGCCCTCCGGACTGCCGCATCTGTTCGGCTATCTGTCCGACCGGGGCCATTTCGCATGAACCGTTGCAATTAGACATGGGTCTATGCGTGTTTTGTTCACGCTGTCAATTGAAATGCCCGTCCGGTCTGATCCGGTTCACCGGCGAGCGGCATATCACCGTTACTTCCCGGGAACAATTATTAATCCGGGGTGGTGGACAGCCGGTCAGGCCCGAACAGGCCTCCGAAGCGATTCGCTCCATGTTCCGAAGGTCGCTGAAACTTCGTCAAGTCTCGGCCGGCGGCTGTAACGGCTGCGAACTGGAACTGAACGCCGCTTCCAACGTCAATTTTGATATGGGTCGCTACGGCATCGAATTTGTCGCGTCTCCGAGACATGCCGACGGGATTGTCATTACCGGACCGATCACCAGGAACATGGCCGCGGCGCTGGAGGATTGTTATGAAGCCGTGCCGCATCCTAAGATTATCATCCTGTACGGCGCCTGCGCTATCAGCGGCGGGATTTTCAAGGATTCCGCAGCATTAAATCGCGAGTTTTTATCCCATCATAAAACCGATTTATTGGTACCCGGCTGTCCGCCGCATCCGCTCACGTTTATCACCGGCCTTTTAGACTGGCTGGATCGTAAAGGATAATCATCCGGTCAATCGGTACTTTCCGATTGCACAAAGTTATACTTTTATTTATATTCATCCGAGATCTTTTAAATCGGTGCGATTATTTCATGCATCGGCATGCTGGGACAGGCAACAATCAGGAGTTAACATGAACCGACCCATGACGTATAAAGACGCCGGCGTGGATATTACGGCGGGTAATGCGGCCAAAGATAAAATCAAGAAAATTGTCCGGAAAACATATAATAAAAACGTGCTGTCCGAAATCGGCCTTTTCGGCGGTCTGTATCGTTTTGACAAGGCCAGGTACCGGCAGCCGGTGCTGGTCAGCAGCGCGGACGGCGTGGGTACGAAACTAAACATCGCCAGCCTGATGAACCGGCACGACACCATTGGCGAAGACCTGGTGAATCACTGCGTCAATGACATCCTTGCTTGCGGGGCGGAACCGTTATTCTTCCTGGATTACCTCGCCTACAGCCGTCTTTCGCAGGACGTCATCGTGCAGATCATCGAGGGACTGGCACGGGGCTGCGCCCGTAACGGCTGCGCGCTCGTTGGCGGAGAAACCGCGCAGATGCCCGGCCTGTACAGCGATTACGACTACGATATCGCCGGAACGATTGTCGGCGTCGTGGAAAAAAGCCGCGTCATCAACGGATCGGACATCAAAGCCGGGGATGTGCTGGTCGCTCTGTATTCATCAGGACTCCACACCAACGGTTATTCGCTGGCAAGGAAAGTGCTTCTGGAAAAGTTCCATGTCGATACGTATATCAAAGATTTAAAAACCACCCTGGGCGAATGTCTGCTGACCGTACACAAATCGTATCTGAAACCCGTCCGCGCCGTTATGAAGAAATACCGCATCAAAGGCCTGTCCCATATCACCGGCGGCGGCATTATCGAAAACACAATGCGCGTGATTCCTCCCCGCCTGCGACTCCGTATCAATTGGGACGCCTGGACCGTTCCGGAGATCTTCAGAATGATCCAGACCATCGGTCGCGTCCCTACGGAAGATATGGCGCGCACGTTCAATCTTGGCGTCGGTATGATTCTCATTGTCAGCGCTAAAGATGTCAGCGGCATTCAGAATGTTTTGAAGAAAAACAACGAGGCCTCCTTCATCATCGGCGAGGTCGTCAAAAAACCATAGAAATTTCAATTCAATATGGAAGCAATCAGAAATTATTTCGGATTTGACCGTTACGGCACAAACTATAAAACAGAAATACTGGCGGGTATTACGACGTTCGTTACGATGGCTTATATCATCATTGTTAATCCGAAAATTCTGGAAGCCGCCGGCATTCCTTTCGGGCCTTCGATGGTGGCCACGATTTTAAGCGCGGTCTTTGGTACGCTGGCGATGGGTCTTTATGCCAGGCGGCCTTTTGCCGTGGCGCCGTACATGGGTGAAAATGCGTTTATCGCGTTTACCGTCGTGAAAGTGATGGGTTATACCTGGCAGACGGCGCTGGGCGCGATTTTTATCAGCGGAGTTCTGTTTACTCTGCTCACCATCTTTAAAATCCGCGGTTGGCTGGCCCACGCGATTCCGGAATCGCTAAAAATCGCGTTCGCCGCAGGTATCGGTCTGTTTTTAACGTTCATTGGATTGAATGAAACGGGCATCATCCGGCTGGGTGTAGAAGACGCGCCGGTACACGTCGGCGATTTTCACCAAACGACGGTGCTGCTCGCCATCGCGGGATTCCTGATCATGGCCGTCCTGATGATTCGAAAAATAAATGCCGCGATACTGATTGGCATCCTGATTGTAACCGCGACGGCCCTGATAACCGGCCTGTCAAAAGCTCCGGATGCGTGGATAAGTTTGCCGCCGGATCTGTCGCCGATATTCCTGAAACTGGATATCGTCGGCGCGCTGACGTGGGGATTTTTTGCGGTCATCCTTACCGTCTTCGTTATGGACTTTGTGGACACGCTGGGTACGCTGATCGGTCTGGCTATGAAAGCCAATCTGCTGGACAAGGACGGCCACTTGCCGGAGATCGAAAAACCCATGCTTTGCGATGCGCTGGCCACAACGGCCGGCGCGTTATTAGGAACCACCACCACCGGTGCCTATATCGAATCGGCTACCGGCATCCAGGCGGGTGGCCGCACAGGTTTTACCGCCGTAACGGTCGCGCTTCTGTTTTTGTGCGCCTTATTTTTTGCGCCGGCACTGGCTGTTGTACCGCCCTATGCGTACGGCCCGGCCTTGATAATCGTCGGCTTGCTGATGATATTCCCCGTCACACGGCTGAACTTTGATGATCTTACCGAAACGGTCCCGGCTTTCGTGGTCATCGTACTGATGAGTTTCACGTATAATATCGGTATCGGAATGACCGCCGGTTTTGTAACCTATCCGTTTTTCAAATCGATAACCGGCCGGTTCCGTGAAGTAACCGCCGGACTCTGGATACTGGCCGTGATGTCGCTGATGTTTTTTATTTTCTATCCGTATTAACCGCGCCTTATGGAATATGACTGACGGCGATACCAACCAAAGCCAGCCGAACGGATTTACACTCCATGCGGCTGATACCATGATCATCGCCCGCCGTACGGTAATTGATATCATCGACGACGGGCTTTTTCTGTACCGGCAGGATTTCGCGCTTTTTTTAAATGCGGTTCTATTGGTTTATATCCCCTATTATGTGTTTAAATATATCGCTTTCCTGCTTGGCCTTCTGCCGTTCCAGCGGATATTTGATTCCTTTGATTTTTTTTACACCGGCTCCTATACGCTTACCAACATCATTTTTATGGGTCTGGATTACACGATAATGATTTTAACGGCAGGATTGATTTCCTGTCTCATTCATGAAAAAGCCGGCAAAAGGGATGTCCGTTTATTTGATATTATACGTGCATGGATGCCACGTTTGCCGCGGTTGACAGGGCTGACCTGGATGATTATGGCGATGACGGCAATCGGCTTTTCGTGTTTTTTTCCTGGAATCATTCTCTATTTTCTGTTTTTTCTTTCCACGCCGGTGCTGATGATTGAAGGCGGCCTGAATCTGTCCGTTCTTTTCAGACGCTGCCGGTATCTGATGCAGGGTAACTGGATCCGAACCGCAGGCTTTATATTACTGACCGGATTATTGCTGACGTTGCTCGGGCTGGCGGTAACGTACCTTGTATACGGTATGTACGCGATTCTGCTCGAACAAATCAGCTGGCTGAGCGGCCTGATGCCCGATATGGATATGCTTAAACTGTTCGGCAGCGCTCTGGTTACGCTGGCGCTTTTTCCCATTGAAAGTATATTTATCACGCTGCTTTATTTTGATATCCGTTCCCGCAAGGAAGGTTTTGACCTTGAGTTTTTAGTCAGCAGGTTATAGCCGTGAAAGCGTTTATCCCACATATATTTTTAATGATTGCCTGCGCCATTTTACCGGTGCCGGTATCGCTTCACGGCCAATCGACGCCGCCTACCGAAAACGGTCAGGACAGCGTGCGGGTGTTTCTCCAAGAATACATCAATTACCTATCCGATCTGGACAACAAACTTCTGTTGCTGGCACAAATGGATGATGAAAGAACGTATAAAAATGTTCTTAGCCAGGTTCAGAGCCGTTATGCGGATTACCGCTACCAAAAACCGGTACGTGTGCCGTATCTGAAATTTACAGATTCGGTTCCGTCTTTTTCCGATGTCCGGCTCGATCAGTCATGGGTGCTTCATGGGCTCATAAGCGTGCAGGATTCTGTTAAGGCGGTTCGGCAGATGCAAATTCGCGCGCTGCGCAACCGTCTCGCGCAGGAAATTAAGTCAGCCGAGGCGATGGGGCATGATATCATGGAATACGATCCGGTGGATTACCGTCCGTTTTTAAGAAATATATTAAACCGGCCAGAATATCAGCCCCGACCGCACGTTGAGGATAAAAATATTCTGGCGGAAGCTGTGGAATGGATCTTCAAGAAATTGTGGGAACTGCTTAAGGATTTATTTAAGCCGTTAGCGCCACCATCTTCCGCGCCGGTTGCGGCACCGCCTTTGGAAATCGGATTCATCGGACAGGGAATGATATATATTGTGTACGCGGTCGGCGCCATACTGGCCGTCATCGTAATATGGAAGCTGATACAGTATTATCGCCGCCGTAACAAAGAATCGGGTGATGAAACCAAACCGGCGGCTGATCTGATACTGGAACCGGGCGAGTCCCGCGATCCTGATGAACATTTTCTTCTGGCAGAACAAGCGGCCGCAAACGGCGATTACCGACGGGCGGTGCGGCATCTTCTGCTATCCGTGATACTTTATCTTGACCGTAACGATTACGTGCGGTTTCAAAATTGTAAAACCAATCAGGAATATCTTGATCTGGTACTGCAGGCGGATATCGATTTTAAATCCGAGCTACATGGTCATCTTACCGTGATGATGCGCATCTATGATCGTTCCTGGTACGGCATGCAGTCGGCAAACCGTTCGGAATATGAAACCTGCCTGACGCGGTATCATGCCTGCATGGCTTTGCACGGGCCTGTTGAAACGGCAAGCGTCTGAAGGGGTCACCGGTATGGAGCGGGAAAACAAAACTATGGTCTGGATCGGCGGTGTCTTTACCGTAATAGTCATTCTCGCCGTGTTCATGGCCAGCGCCACCGATCAAAGCGCCAACGCGCATTTATGTTCCAGTCTGAATTCCCAGCCGCGAGGCGTTAAAGCATTTTATACGCTGTTAAAGGAATACGGTTATCCCGTATCGCGCTGGGAATGGCCGTTGCCGGCTATCCGAAAAAAATATACCAACCCGGTGTTGTTTATTAGTGTGGCGCCGGTTATCGCGTACCGGGCCGCCGATGCCGACACCCTGCAGGATTACGTGCGCAACGGAAGCACGGCTTTTATTTTTTACAGTCCATCCGTTGATACGATTTTACAGAAATTAAAAATTAAGATTTCCAAAACCTCGCGTGATTCCCTGCTCCATCCCTGCCAGTTGGCCGGCGGAACGGTTTTCGGGGATACGTTATACAACGGCGTGAGCGATACCAACCCGGCATTCCAAAATACGACGCGTTCCATGGATTCGGACACAACAATATTTATCGGCCTTTACGGAAAGGCCTGTCAACAGGCTGTGATTTCCGTCCCATACGGTGCGGGTGAATTTATTCTGTGCAGTTCACCAGCGTACATTATGAACCAGCACGTCGTTAAATACGGCAATGTTAATAATCTGATCCGGCTTATCGACCTCACGCCCGGCGGACAAAAACGCGAATTTCAGACCATTTTATTTGATGAATATCATCAGGGTTATCAGCAGTACGAATCGGTCGTTTCGGTTTTAGACGAACTTCCGATTAAACTCGGCCTGCTGCTTTCGATGGCCGGCCTGTTAATGTGGATCTATTCCCGCGCGGCCCGTTTCGGGCGTCCGGTTCCGGTCCGGAAGATTACCCGACGATCTTCCGCCGCATACATTCAATCCGTCACGCAGGTTTACCGGAAAGCGCGGGCCAATCGATGGGTGCTGAAAATATGGTACCATTGGGTCCGCCGTTATCTGGCCGCTCGCTTTCGCACCAATCTGGATTACAAACTTGTGAATAACCTAAACAATTTATATAATATGGACGCGGAAAAGCTGCAGCGGTTTTTCAACGATGTAGAACGCCGCATCCAGGGACCCGGTAAAGTGGTCGATGCCGTTATCCGTGAGCGTTACGTCGAACTCAGCGACGAAGAATTGCTTCGCTGGATTCAGTATCTTGATTTCATCTACCGCACGCGGCATCATCATAAACATAAAAACCATAAGGTGTAACCGTACATGGAACCATCACAACCCGTAAACCCGGAAGCGACTTCGGATACGCTGACCCGGCAGTTGGCCGGACAAATCAGAGAAGAAATGACCAAAGTAATTGTCGGACAGCATTACGTGATCGATCATATGATAATTGCGCTGCTGGCCGGCGGGCACGTGCTGCTGGAAGGCGTTCCCGGTATCGCCAAGACGCTGATGGTCAAGACGCTTGCGCGCGCTGTGTCCGGCGGCTTTAAGAGAATCCAATTCACCCCGGACCTGATGCCGTCGGATGTCATCGGTACCAATATTTTTGACACAAAGACTTCCCAGTTTGTTCTGAAGAAAGGCCCGATTTTTACTAACCTGGCGCTGATCGACGAAGTGAACCGCGCGCCGGCCAAGACGCAAGCGGCTTTGCTGGAAGTCATGGAAGAGCGGCAGGTCACCATCGATGGGACACCCTATCCGCTTTCGGAACCGTTTATGGTTTTCGCCACGCAGAATCCCATTGAATATGAGGGTACCTACGCCCTGCCTGAAGCACAGCTTGACCGGTTCATGTTTAAAATCCTGATTGATTATCCGCAGGCCGAGGAAGAACAGAATATTCTCGTTCATTACCATAACGGATTCGACGCGCGTGACCTTGAAAGCGCCGGCGTCCACCCGGTTGTCGATGCGCAGAAAATACAGGCCTGTCGTGACGAAATCCGTCAGATTGCCGTCGAAAACGGCATCATACAGTACATCACCCAGATTGTCCGCAAAACCCGGGATTATCCGAGTATTATGGTCGGCGCCAGTCCGCGGGCATCCGTGGCGCTGCTGCTTGCCGCCAAGGTCCGCGCGGCCATGAACGGCTTCCGCTACGTCAATCCCGATCAGGTTAAATTCATCGCGCGGCCCGTGATGCGTCACCGGATCATCCTCCAGCCGGAAGCCGAATTGGAAGGCGTCAAACCCGACGAAGTCATCGGAGATATCCTGAATGCCGTCCCGGTACCGCGTTAAACAAATTACACCGCGTTCTTTGTCCGGATTCATTCGATATTTCTACTTTACGGTAATGACTTTCATGATAACACGTTGTTCCGGAGCCGAACCCGAAAATCGGGTACAACAGGTTTACAGTTTGATTAAGAGGCATCACGCACTCCGGCCGGAAATGGAGCCGCAGGATGTGTACAAACTTCTCTACCAGAGTGCGATGGGCCTTGGTCATTTGATTGCCGATACGACAAAAGCCCGTGAGTATCTGATGCGTGAGCTGGCTGCGCTGGATACGACCGATAACGTGGTTCGCGATTCGCTGACGGAACCGATTGCACATGATTCGACCATGCTGCGCGTCAACCTCCGGCCGTTCCGGGATCGGCGTTTGAATCCGGATCGGCTAATAGCGGCGATGTTGGGTACGGTAAAAAATTATTCACCGGACAAAGAAATGTTTTTACAAGATTGGAAAATATTTATACATTTAGCCGGGTCGGACCGGATGCCGTTTTCAAAAGATTCGGTGAACCGTTTTGACGAAACCATGCGCCTTCAGAATTATCCGATGGTTCATCATTCCCGGCGGTATACGGAAATCTATCGGCCGGCATACCGGGTGATTTTGCGCACGGAATGGCATAACTATTTTAAAAATTAATTTAACACGAGGTACTCCTTGGAAGAAGAACTCTTACGCATCCGCCGCGAAAAACTTGAAAAGCTCAGGGCAATGGGCATCGAGCCCTATCCTTACAAATTTGAACGCGATTACTATTCCAAAGACCTGCTCGACCGGTTTGAAGAACTCGGCGTGAAGGACGATACGATGCTGGATCACCCGGACGTCAAGCGCGTGCAGGTGGCCGGCCGCATCATGTCTATGCGCAGCAAGGGAAAAACCGCGTTTGCGCATATTCAGGATATGCAGGGCCGTATCCAGATTTACGCCCGCAAAGACGCCCTCGGCGATGTGATGTACGAGGCGTTCAGCAAATTGCTCGATCTGGGCGATATCATCGGTGTGCGGGGAGTGGTTTTTAAAACCCATTCCGGCGAAATCACCGTCAAAGCGGAAAGCGTCACCGTGCTCTGTAAAAGCCTGCGTTACCTGCCGGCCGGCAAAGAAAAAGTGCTGGACGACGGTACCGTGCAGCGCTTCAGCGACGTGGAGGATGTGGAGTTCCGTTACCGCCAGCGCTACGCCGACCTGATCGCGCACCCCGAATCGCGCGATGTTTTTGTCAAACGCAGTAAAATCATCCAGGCCATACGGCGCTTTCTGGATCAGCGCGGATATCTCGAAGTCGAGACGCCGGTATTGCAGCCGCTCTACGGCGGCGCGTCGGCCCGCCCTTTTGTGACGCATCATAACGCGCTGGACATCAAGCTGTACATGCGCATCGCGCTGGAACTCTACCTGAAACGCCTTATCGTCGGCGGATACGACAAGGTTTACGAAATGTCGCGCATCTTCCGCAACGAGGGTATGGACCGCTTCCATAATCCCGAATTCACCATGCTCGAGTTTTATGAAGCCTATTCGGATTTCAATGACCTGATGACACTCACCGAGGAAATGCTGGGCTATGTCTGTGAGCAGGCGCACGGCACGCGTATCATTGATACAATGGGCCACCGCGTGGATTTTACGCCTCCGTTTAAACGATGGTCCATGTATGAAGCCATCAGCTATTACACCCAGATTGATGTTTCCGGTAAAGACGAATCGGAACTGCGGCAATTATGCGAACGCATGCATATTCCTGTACAGCCGTCCATGAACCGCGCGCAGCTTATTGATGCGATATTCAGCGAAAAAGTTCAGGAGCATCTCATCCAGCCGGTGTTCATCACCGAACACCCGATTGAAATTTCCCCGCTGGCCAAAAAACACCGCTCCAAGCCCGGCGTCGTGGAGCGCTTTGAACTGTTCATTCTCGGCAGCGAAGTGGCCAACGCGTTCAGCGAACTCAACGATCCGCTTGACCAGCGGGAACGCTTTGAGGCACAGATGGGCTATCGCGCGCGCGGCGACGAGGAAGCGCAGGTGCTCGATGAGGATTTCCTCCGAGCCATCGAATACGGCATGCCCCCCACTGCCGGCGAAGGCATCGGCATCGACCGGCTTGTCATGATTATGACCGGGCAGGAGTCAATACGCGACGTTTTATTTTTCCCAACGATGCGACCGGAATAAACCGCCATGGGCCTGATTAAACGAATCATATTAAGAATCGCCGAATTGCTGATCCTCGACAAGCTGGGACGGAAAACCATCGAGTTTTTCACCGGCATGGGCGAGTCGTTTATCATGCTGTATTTCTCGTTTATTAACACGCGGTATATTTTCAAGGACCGCAAGCTCATTCTCGAGCAGATGGTAACGGTCGGTTATAATTCCATCCCGCTTGTTGTTGTAACTGCGACATTTGCAGGCATGGTCTCCGCGGTTCAAGCCGGTTACCAGCTGGCGGATTTTGGCTCGCCCAGCGTATTTCTCGGTTCGACAACCAGCCGGGCGATTGTGATTGAATTGGGCCCGGTGCTGACGGCGCTCGTACTGGCCGGCCGGTTTGGCGCGTCTATTGCCGCGGAGATTGGAACCATGCGCGTCACGGAACAGATTGACGCTCTTGAAACCATGGCAATTAATCCGGTACGTTATCTGGCCACGCCGCGAATCATCGCCGGTACGGTTATGATGCCGGTGCTTGTTATTTTTGCCGATTTCATTGCTGTCGGGGGTACCATGTTTATCGGCTACGTCTCATTGGACGTGGCTCCGGAGGCCTATCTATCCAGCGCCCAGCGGTTTATGGAACTCAACGATATCCTGTCGGGCCTGGTTAAAGCAACCTTATTCGGCGCTTCCACGGCAGTCATCGGATGCTATGTGGGCTTTGCCACCCAGGGCGGCGCTGAAGGCGTGGGAAACGCCACCATCCGCGCGTTCGTGCTTTCTTCCGCAGCGATTCTCATCAATGACTATCTGGTCGCATCGATTTTACTGAGGTAATTATGATCCGGATTATTGACTTATATAAATATTTCAGGAAAAACCGGATTCTGGCGGGGGTCAATCTGGATATCGAGCCGGGCAAAATCACTTCCATCGTCGGCCGCAGCGGTTGCGGTAAAAGCGTTTTATTAAAGCATATTGTCGCCCTGCTCCGTCCGGACCGCGGCCGTATACTTATCCGGAATGAAGATATCAGCGAACTGAGCCTGAAAGAGTTGTATCAGGTCCGGAAAAAAATGGGACTGGTCTTTCAGAACGGCGCGCTCTTTGACTCCATGTCGGTCTATGAAAATCTCACCCTCGGACTGCGCGAACACACGCACATGACGGAAAAAGAAATGCAGAAGAAAGCATCCGGGCTTCTGGAAATGGTCGGCCTGCCCGGCATAGAAAAATACAAACCCTCCGAACTGTCCGGCGGTATGCGGAAACGCGTGAGCCTGGCCCGCGCGCTTTCAATGGATCCACAGTACGTGCTGTACGACGAACCGACAACCGGACTCGACCCGATTATGTCTGCCATCATCGACGATCTGATCATCCGTCTGAATAATGAACTGAAAATTACCTCCATTGTCGTGACGCACGATATGAAAAGCGTCTATAAAATATCAGACCGCGTGGCCATGTTGCATTACGGCGTTGTACGATTTGTCGGCACCCCGGAAGAACTCAAGGCGACCACCGATCCCGTCGTGCGTCAGTTCATTGAAGGCAATATTGAAGGACCGATACGGCCTGTGCTCAAGGACGGCCTTTAATTATTCGACGGATCTCCGGACGCTCCCGACTGACCGGTTTTTTCGGGAATCAGCAATGATAACACGATCGATATGGAAAGCACAGTCATAATCATCGTTAAAACGTAAAAGATGGGAATTTTATATTCCTCCGGCAGTAGCATTTTCACCCCGATAAATACCAAAATCAGCGCCAGTCCGTAATTCAGGAAACGGAACAGCTTCATCAGCCCGGCCAGCGCGAAGTAAAGCGCCCGCAGGCCGAGAATGGCGAATATATTCGAAGTATACACGATGAAGGAATCCCGGCTGATGGCCAGCACCGCGGGGATGGAGTCTAAGGCGAAAATCAGATCTGTGGTCTCAATCATGATGAGCACGACAAACAGCGGCGTTGCGGCCAGCATTTTCCCGCGCTTAATGAAAAAATCATGACCGTGATAATCTTTCGTGACCGGTACAAGTTTACGAAACAGCTTCAGTACCGGATTTTTTTCCGGATGGACTTCATTATCGTCCTTGATAGCCATTTTAATGCCCGTGATAATCAGAAAGCCGCCGAAAATATACAGCACCCAGTGAAACATTTCGATAATCGCCAGGCCCGCAAAAATAAATATCGCGCGCATGACGATGGCGCCCAGCACGCCCCAGAATAACACCTTGTGCTCGTATTCCGGCGGCACTTTAAAATAGGCGAAAATCATGATGAACACGAAAATGTTATCGATGCTGAGCGCCTTCTCAATGAGATACGCGGTTAAGAACTGGATGGCCTTTTCATGATCGTACCACAGGTAAACAACGACGTTAAAAACCATCGCCACGCCGACGAAAAACGCGCTCCAGAGGAGGGCTTCTTTCATGCCGATGATATGGTCTTTCTTACGCATCAACAGATCTACAGTCAGCATCGATATAAATACGGCCGTAAATATCAGCCACCACCATATCATAATAAAACCTCCGTCGTTAATTGCTCGATCGTTTGGATCTCTTTTTCCCGGATTGTCCGCCAGCCACTAGATCGTAGGAATAATCGATCCACTGATAAATCTCCTTCAACGTAAGCGGGGCCTCCAAATCCACGGAATTCCAGTGTTTCTTGTTCATGTGATAACCCGGCGTTACGGCTTCGTAGCGCTCCCGCAATTCGAGGGCAAGCGCGGGATCGCATTTCAGGTTGAGGGTATGCGGAAATTCCAGGCTCAGTAGAGCGAATATTTTGTTGCGGACTTTAAAAACGAGCGTGGTTTCGTCAAAAGGAAAACTCTCGGACGCTCCGGGTTTTTGCATGCAGTATTTGCGGATGATTTCTATATCCATTTTTATTTTTGATAACGAACCGATGAATATTAGCCGATTTACGGTTCTAATGCAAGGGGTTTTTCCTGACAGAAACGGAAAGAAATGGCCGAAGGAAAAAGTTGACATCCCCATATAACTCAGATAATGCCGGGTTTTCACTTTGGCGGCTTCGCATAATGACTTTTCGTAAAAAAACCGCTAAATGGCCGACGCCTCCTGTAGGCTCCTTAAGTTTTAGAATTTTTCGCTCCTTCATCATCAGTGGATTATACAAGATACCCCATTTAAACCGACTTGCGCGTCAAGACGTTTATTTTTCTTTTTCCTGTATTTTTTACAAAGGTACCGATGGGATAAATCTTCTGATTGACAGCGGCGGCCAGTTTTTCCATCAACGGAATACTATCGGGCGGTGCGGCCATCAACAATCCCCCGGAAGTCTGCGCGTCGCACAGGATCATCTGATCGGTTATGGAGATACCCTCGTCCCAGGCAACGTATTCGGAAACGAAAGCGAGATTGTTACGTGTGCCGCCGGGTATCATGTCATTCAACGCCAGATCCCTCACGCCGGCGAGGACGGGTACGGAATCTTTCCATATTTCGGCGCCAAGCGACTTGTCAACGATCATTGCCTTTAAATGCCCCAGCAAACCAAATCCGGTGATATCCGTGCAGGCAAAAACAGGAATCGTGTCGGTTAGGCCGAGGATGATATCATTAAGCCGGGTCATTTCCTTTACGGCCGCTTCGGTAACGTCTCGTCCCGCCATTCCGCGTTTCATAGCGGTCGTGATAATGCCGGTACCGATCGGCTTGGTGATGACCAGCGCGTCTCCGGGATGGGCGCCGACATTTCGCAATATCCGGCCGGGATGCGTGAATCCGGTGACGGCCATACCGAATTTCGGTTCCGGGTCTTCGATGCTGTGTCCACCGATAATGCTGACGCCGGCTTCCTGCGCTTTGTCGCGGGCGCCCCGCAGGATAGCTTCCAGAACGCTCATCGGCAGCCGGTTGACGGGAAAACCGACGATATTAAGCGCAAATACCGGACGGCCGCCCATCGCATAAATATCGCTGAACGCATTGGCCGCCGCAATCGCTCCAAAGGTGTACGGATCATCCACAACCGGCGTAAAAAAATCCACCGTCTGAATTATAGCCGTCTGGTCATTGATCTTGTAAACCGCCGCGTCATCCGAAGTCTCGGTACCGACCAGTATGTTCGTATCGCCCGGCTTTGGAAGCTGAACCAGTATTTTCTCCAAATCCTGCGGGCGTATCTTGCAGGCGCATCCAAGGCCGTGCGTATATTGCGTCAGCTTCACGTCTTCTGAGGACACCGTTACCGGCGTTTCCGGACCTTTGTGAAGCTTTTGAACCACAGACCGGATGGCCGCCGCGGCTCGGTCAACTTCCGCCTCGGTTGTCAGGCGGCCGACAGAAAGGCGTATCGTACCCATAGCATATTGCTCCGGCACGCGCATCGCTTTCAGCACGGATGATATCTCCATGCGGTCGGTATGACAGGCTGCTCCGGCCGAAGCCGCCACTTCTTCGCGTAATTCGTCAAGAATCGTGTTGGCCTCAATGCCCGGAAAACTGACGCTCAGGGTGTTGGGCAGACGCATCTCGGGGTGTCCGTTAACGCGCGCAAACGGCAAGGCGGAAAGCACCGCTTGTTCCAGACGGTCGCGCATAGACCGGGTGTGGAACATTGTTTTTTGCAGATCCCGAAGGGCAATTGCTGCCGCCTGACCCAGGCCGGCGATTTCCAGTACGTTTTCCGTGCCGGCCCGCCGATCCTGTTCATGCGCCGCGCCGTGGATCAATTTGGCCAGCCGGACATGATTCGCGACGTACAGCGCGCCGATGCCTTTCGGTGCGTATAATTTGTGCCCCGCCACCGTAAGCAGATCCACGCCAAGCGTCTTTACGGATACAGGAATTTTTCCGGCTGATTGGGCGGCATCGGTATGAAAAATTATTCCATGCCGGCGGGCAATGTCCGATAATTCTTTTATCGGCTGAATCGTACCGACCTCGTTATTCGCATGCATGATGGTTATCAGAATGGTTTGCGGCCGTATCGCTTTCACCAGATCGTCTTCGTGCACAAGGCCGTGCGCGTCCACCGGCAAATACGTTACGTCAAATCCGGCAGATTCAAGATAGCGGCAAACTTCGGTAACGGCCGGATGCTCAATTGCGGAAGTGATTATGTGATTGCCCTTTTCCCGGGCGGCAAAAGCCGCGCCCTTGATGGCTAAATTGTTGGATTCGCTGCCGCCGCTGGTAAAAATAATCTGATCCGGTTCGCATTCAAGCAGCGCCGAAACCTGCTTGCGCGCCCGGGCTACGGCCTGGCGGGCCTGAATCCCGTACCAGTGACTGCTCGAAGGGTTCCCGAAGAAATCGGTTAAAAACGGACGCATAGCATCGGCCACTTCGGGTAAAAGAGGCGTTGTAGCGTTGTAATCCAGATAAATCGGCGGCATAAAGTCCTCCGTGGTCAATAAAAAAGGCTTCTGTTTCCAGAAGCCTTAATAATTAATGGGCGCCGTTATTCGATGCCGGCCAGATGTTTCATGAATTGTACCCGTTCATAAGCGCCGGGATTTTCTACTTTGTTCAGACTCATACGGCCGCGGAAATCTTCGATTTTCTTAAATCCGCGACGGTTCATCCATTTTTCCAATTCTTCCAGCATGACGGGTACGTGTTCAAATCCGTTTTTGTAAAGCGTTGAGCAGATTTGCACCGCTTTGGCTCCTGCCAGAAGGCATTTTACAACGCCTTTGCCGTCATGCACGCCGGTGGACGCAGCCAGGTCGATTTCCAGACGTCCGGACATCATGGCGATCCATCGCAGAGGAATGGAAATATCCGCCGGAGTACTGTAAATGTTGGACGGAACCACTTTCATTTCCTCGATATCAATATCGGGGTTAAAGAAACGGTTGAACATGACGATACCCTGAATGCCCGTCCAGGAAAGCTTCTGTACGGTACTGGCCAGCGCGGAAAAATGATAGCTGATCTTAATCGCTAAAGGTATGGTTAGATATTTCTTTACTTCGGTAATAATATCGAAGTAGGTTTTTTCATTCTGTTCGCTCGTTTTGTACGGGCTGGAGGACATGATAAAGATGTTCAACTCTAGGGCATCGGCGCCGGCTTCCTGAACCTGCTTGGCAAAAGATGTCCATTCCGATGCCGTCATGCAATTGATGCTGGCAATGACAGGAATTTTAACCGCCTTTTTAACGGCGCGAATCAAATCCAGATAGGCGCCGACATTGTTTTCCCGGGTGTAATTGCGGATGTAATCCTCGGCCTCGGGATAAATCGCCGCGCTGTCTGCCTGGCTGACGGCGCTCTGGACTTCAAAGCGTATTTGCTCCTCGAACAAGGACTTCAGCACGACAGCTGCTATGCCCTGCTGTTCCAGTTTGATGATGGATTCGGTATTTTTGGTCAGACCGGAACTGCCCGCAATAACGGGATTCTTTAATTTCAGTCCCAGGTACGTTGTGCTTAAATCTGCCATGATGCCTCCGCGGATTATAACGGGCTGTACGTTGCCTGTATATGGTTGAGCGGGAGTATGTGGGAATCGAACCCTACCTCCCGGCAAAAGCCGGGACATCGATTTTGAAGACCGTGAGCGCCACCAGGCATCCGTATACTCCCGAAATTTTAAAATGGTAACTTTTTAAAACCGGTAGAGTATAAATAAATTTTTTTTTATTCGCAACGCCTTTAATTACTCCCGCGACTCGCACCGAACCCTTTAACATTTCTGAAAAAAATTTTATATTGACTATCAAAGTGCTTTTATATATAATTACGCCGTAAAAAGTTAATTAACATATTCGCGCTGTCTTATCAAGAGCGGTAGAGTGACCGGCACGATGATACCGCAGCAACCGGGTCCAACATAAAATGGACTGGCAAGGTGCTAATTCCGGTTCCAAGCCAAGATGCGAAGCTTGGATGAAGATGAGATAAGCAATATAATTTATGATTGCTTGCCTCTTCTCCTGTCCGGTGAAGAGGTTTTTTATTAAGTAGAGTTTGAAAATACTTTTATTCATTTATAAAACAAGGAGTGCCCATGTCAACATTTCTCTTTACTTCCGAGTCGGTGGCCGAAGGCCATCCCGATAAAGTAGCCGACCAGATCAGCGACGCTATTCTGGATGCGATGCTCAAAGAAGATCCTACGAGCCGCGTCGCCTGCGAGACGCTTGTAACTACCGGACTGGCCATCGTCAGCGGCGAAGTCACCACCAACGCGTATGTGGATATCCAGGAACTGGTTCGCCAGACCATCCGGCGTATCGGTTATACGAAAGATTCGTATCGTTTTGACAGCGATTCGTGCGGCGTCATTTCCACGATTCACCAACAGTCCCCGGATATCGCCATGGGGGTGGACGTCGGCGGGGCCGGCGATCAGGGCATGATGTTCGGTTATGCCTGCAACCAGACCGAGGAACTCATGCCGGCCACCCTTCTCTATGCGCACAAAATCATGAAAAAACTTGCCGACATCCGCAAGAACAGCATCATCATGCCATACCTCCGGCCGGACGGCAAATGCCAGGTCACCATCGAATATGACAAAAACAAAAAGCCGCTGCGCGTACATACCGTAGTCGTTTCCAACCAGCACGATCCGGAAGCAACGCAGAGCCAAATCAAAACCGATATCATCAATAATGTTATCAAGGAAGTGATTCCGGCTCATCTGCTCGATGCCAAAACCATTTATCATGTCAATCCCACCGGCCGGTTTGAAATTGGCGGGCCGCATGGAGATACCGGCCTTACCGGACGCAAGATTATTGTGGACACCTACGGCGGCTGGGGCGCTCACGGCGGCGGGGCGTTTTCCGGTAAAGATCCCACGAAAGTGGACCGCAGCGCTGCATACGCCGCGCGCTACATCGCAAAAAACATTGTGGCGGCCGGACTGGCCAGCGAATGCCTCATTCAGATCGCCTATGCCATCGGTATCGCCGAACCGGTTTCAGTGAATATCAACACCTATGGCACCGGAACATTGCCCGATGAACAGATTGCCGCGTTTATCCATAAAAACGTGGACTTGACCCCAAAAGCCATCATCCATAAATTCAACCTGCGCCGGCCGATATTCCTGCAGACTGCGGCGTACGGCCACTTCGGCCGCCCGGAATTCGACTGGGAAAAACTGGATCTGGTGGATACGCTCAAAAAAGCATAAACGGTTTCTTTAAAAAAAAGCCGTCCCCTCACCGGGGCGGCTTTTTTTAATGAGCGCGGGTATAAAGCGATCCGTTTTCATTCTTGATTTACCGGATAATTAATGGTAACTTATACTGATAAACCAAAACGATAAGCTTATATGATTACATTTGCTATTAGCATCCTTTTTCTGATACTTGGCTATCTGATTTACGGACGCATTTCCGAGAAAGTTTTTGGTGTGGACGCTTCCCGTCCCACGCCGGCCGTCCGGCTGGCGGACGGTGTGGATTATGTACCGATGTCCTGGTGGCGCGTGTTTCTGATTCAGTTTCTCAATATCGCCGGATTAGGCCCTATTTTCGGCGCCGTAGCCGGTGCGATGTGGGGTCCTGTGGCTTTTCTTTGGATTGTGCTGGGTTGTATCTTCGCCGGCGCATTTCATGACTTTTTCTCAGGCATGCTTTCAGTGCGCCACGACGGACGCAGCATTCCGGAAATCGTAGGCCGGTATCTGGGAAACGGATTCAAACAGTTCATGCGTGTTTTTACCCTACTGCTGATGATTCTGGTCGGCGCCGTGTTTATCATGGGACCGGCTAAAATTCTCGACGGCCTGACATCGGAATCGATGGGTATGACGTTCTGGGTATGGCTCGTGTTTGCATACTATGTGATGGCCACCATGCTGCCTATCGACAAGCTGATTGGAAGGGTGTATCCCGTATTCGGTTTCTCGCTTCTTTTTATGGCGCTGGGTATTACCATCATGATGATCTGGAACGGTTTGCCGATTCCGGAGCTTGTGCCCCAAAACCTTATCAACATGAATGCCAATCCGGACAAATTTCCTGTTTTTCCGATGCTGTTCGTAACCGTCGCCTGTGGGGCCATATCCGGATTTCATTCTACCCAGTCCCCGCTGATGGCGCGCTGTATTCAAAATGAAAATCTGGGCCGCCGCGTGTTTTACGGCGCAATGATCTGCGAGGGCGTGGTCGCCATGATCTGGGCGGCCGTCGGTATGTCGTTCTTCGGCGGAGTGCGGGAGCTGAATACCATCATGGCGCAGCACTCCAACAATGCCGCCTGGGCGGTTAATGAGATCTCTAACCATCTCCTCGGTACCTTCGGAGGCGCTCTGGCTGTCATCGGCGTTGTGGCGGCGCCCATTACTTCGGGCGACACGGCCTTCCGCAGCGCCCGCCTGATTGTGGCAGACTTTTTAGGCCTGAATCAGACGCCGATAAAAAACCGCCTATACATCTGCATACCGCTGTTTGCGGTTGGCTTTGCGCTCACGCAGATTGATTTCGGCATTATCTGGCGCTACATGGCCTGGTCCAATCAGACGCTGGCAACAGTGGTGCTATGGAGCATTACGGTCTATATGTTTATTAATGAAAAATTCTTCTGGATGGCGCTGATTCCGGCTCTTTTCATGACGGCCGTATGTTCGACATATATTTTGGTCGCTCCCGAAGGCCTGCAGCTTTCCGCGGACTGGGGTTACCCGATCGGCCTGCTGATTACTCTTATGATCGGCGGCTTTTTTACGGTTTATGCTGTCCGCCGTAACGGCGCCTTAAAAACCATTCCCATAACCAACGGATAACCCGATATGATTTCGGATCAGGATTCTAAATTTACGCTGGTCGGCCTCGCGCTGATCCTTTTATTCGGTGTATGGTTTTTTGCCATCAAGGATGCCTTGTCGCCATTCATTTTGTCTCTGATTATTATCGGTTTTATGCTGCCTTTCCGCCAGCACCGCTCAATCCGTGTGCTCATCGCGCTGGTATTCACGCTGTTCATGATCTGGTTATTCTTTTACCTGCAGGACATTGTCAGCCCTTTCCTGATTGCGTTTGCGCTGGCTTACCTTTTTGACCCGGTAGTGGACCGGCTGGAAAAACTTAAAATTAACCGCGCGTTTTCCATTGTCGTTATAATATTTTTTATTGTGGGCTTGCTGGTTTCGTTTGTGCTGTTCGTAATCCCGCAGTTTGCCGCCGAAGTCGAAAAACTCGGAAAGACCCTGCCGTCCTATGAGACGTTCAAGGAAAGCATCCGCCAGAATTGGTGGGGCATTCTCGACCGGGTTGGTCTGCATTTCGAACGGGTTTTTCAGATGATTGAATCCGAAGGCCCCTCTAAAACCAATGAAATATTAAAATACTTCTCCTTAAGTGCCCGGGGGCTCACTTCCGGTATCACGTCCATCATCAATCAGCTGATTAATTTGATTCTGATTCCTTTCGCGACATTTTATTTCCTTCGCGATTTCGACCGCAACATGGCTTATATCAGAACAAAAATTCCCGATCGCCACAAGGACCGCGCCGAAAAAATTTACACGCGCATCAACACCATTCTCAGCCTGTATATCCGGGGAAAAATCCTCGTTGCCGTGATCATCACGTTTATTACGTGGCTGGCGCTGACGGTTTTTCAGATAAATTTTGCCCTGATTATCGCTTTATCCACAGGCTTTCTGAGCATTATTCCTTACATCGGCCCCATCCTGACGATGGTTATCGGCGGCGTGCTTGGCCTCCTCAATCCCGACCCGCTCTCGGCTGACCTGACGGTTCTCATCATTTTGGCGATTATTCAGATTCTGGATATGCTCATTATATCCCCCAAAGTCATCGGCGAGAAAATCGGTATTCATCCGGTGTTGATGATTTTTGCCCTTTTTGTTTTCGGGAAAGTTCTCGGTTTTCTCGGTTTGGTAATCGCTATCCCGGTAACCGCCATACTAAAAGTATTCATTCTGGAATGGTATGAACAAAATTTTTACAAAAAGGAATTTCTTGGCAGCGATCATTCGGTTCCGAAACCGGAAATAGATATCGGGGAATCGTCATCGTAACTTTTACTGAATCCTCGCTTGAAGGGATACGGTTTTTGAGAATTCCCGGCCGTCACGAAATACCATTAATGTTACAGCATCGCCCGGTTTTTTCATCGCTACGTGTGTCTGCAAATCCGAAGGCTGCATTAATTTTTTCCCGTCCGCTTGGTACAGCACATCGCCTGCTTTGATTCCGGCGGCCGCGGCCGGGCCGTTCTCCGATACGCTGAGCACCAATACGCCCTCTTCCCGCTTCAGGCCGATGGTTTGCGCATACTCCCGGCTGATTTCCTGCACCTGGATGCCGAGAAATCCGCGTTCGATTTTTCCGCTGGCTATCAGACTCTCGGTAACGTAGCGCGCCAGATTTATCGGTATCGCAAACCCGTAACCCTGATACATTCCCGTCTTGCTGGCAATGGCCGTATTGATGCCGATAACTTCACCGTGAAGATTGACCAGCGCCCCGCCGCTGTTGCCCGGATTTACCGCCGCGTCTGTCTGGATGAAATGCTCGATGCCATATTCATCCCCGATAATGCTGATGGAGCGGCCTGTCGCGCTGATAATCCCCGCCGTCACGGTGGAATGAAGGTTCATCGGCGAACCCACCGCCAGCACCCATTCCCCGGGCTGAAGGATATCGGAATTACCTAAAACCGCTGCCGGAAGCTGATCAGCGGCTATTTTCAGCAGCGCAATATCGGTCAGCGGATCGGTCCCGACGATATCGGCGTCAAAGATACGCTTGTCGTACAATTTCACCCTTAAACTTTTGACTTCCCGAACTACATGCTCGTTGGTAATTATGTAGCCGTCCTGCCGCACAATCACCCCGGATCCCAGCAATTGCTCGGGCGCGCTCTTCCGGTGCCTGCGGAACCATTCTTCCCATACCCCGCTCAGCCGGCTTTCCTTCTCGGCTGTCACGGTCACCACCGACGGCGTTACTTTTCTTGCGATACCGGTAAAAGTGCGGTTCCAATTGTCGGCCGCTGAAAAGTCGGTGATAATGGTATCCGCTGTTACCGCGGGCGTGCTATAATAAAGTAATTGCTGAATATCTTTATGAAATACGGAGCCGACGATGAGGCCAATCGTAAATACCGCCATCAGAATAGCTAAAACCGAATTTTTTCTTTGCATTCGTATCCTCCCGCATGATTACGTTTTCCGGGGCTTACCTGAAAACGGATTGCCCAGGGGCATCCCGTACAGACGCAGAATATCCCTATGTACGTAAACCGGCGCCTGATACCGTAAGGCCAGGGCGATGGCGTCGCTTGGCCGGCTGTCAATTTCAGTAACGGCTCCGAAGCCGTCTTTAATAAACAGCGTTGCGTAATACGTGTTGTTTTCGATGGCGTCAATCACTGCGAGCAACAGCGTGGTGCCGGTTGTATCCATGACGGTTTTCATCAGATCCGCTGTCAGCGGCCGCGGCGGTTCAACGTGATTCAATGCGAGTTGTATTGCCATGGATTCGGCGGTTCCGATTTGGATGACCAGCGCGATTTTCCCTTCTTCCGCAAACAACACAACGCCGGGGGCGTTGGTGAGGCTGTCGTTCAATACGCCTACCACGCTGACTTCGATCAGATCATCCGTTATCAGCTCGGATACGCTGAAATTCCTTTCAAACAACCGCGCCGGGCCGCCATCCCGCACCCATAATATTATGATAATAACGCCCAGTGAAAGCAGAAAGTAAAAAACAAATTTTTTAAATCGTACCTGCAGCATGAGTTTCCCAAAATAAAAAAACCCAGGGATAGGGTATTACCCTGGGTTTCTATCGTAGCCCAGAGGTTAGGGGGTAACCTCCGTGGTAAAAAATATTTTCGGATCGCTTGAAGCCGCGCGAATATAACGGCAATCGGTTTCCTTTTCGTCTGAACTAATCATCAAATATAAATTTAAACCGCCCGATGACGGTTTTCCTGAACGTCAGCCGAACAGCTTATTTCCGGAGGCAATCGTTCAGCCCTCCAGTTCCACTTCGTCTTCGCCCTTGAAATCCTCGATGAAACGTTCCTGTGCCTCGGTGATATCGGTGCCGAAACCGCGCATGATTTCATCCGGCGAAAGATTCAGTTCCTGCAAACAGTAGCGTAAGTAATACTCATACTCCAGATCCGGATCTTCTTCCAGCATGTTTTCGGCTTCAATTTCATTGCAGCTGTTTTCGCGGGCAACCCATTCCGCTGCGGTTAATCTGGCCATAGATAATTTCCTTTGTACTGATATGTTAAACTATAATTTTTTGTGTTGTAAAAAAATTTTTGCAATGATAGTAAAATAAACCCCGTTTGTCAAGAATAAACATTGAGAATGTTAAAAAAATACGCACTTGCTTCTTGCTATTATTGCCCGCAAATCCTATATTCCCGCCGCATCATTTGAAAAGGCTGACGCGTTGTCAAAAATAAAATCGCCGGAAGATATACCTGACGTCATCGCCGGATCCGCGGAGTTCGGATTAAAGGATCGCATCCTGCTTAAGGGCGTCCGCGTCCATAATCTCAAGAATATCGATCTGGAAATCCCGCGCAATACCCTGACGGTCGTTACCGGCTTGTCCGGATCCGGTAAGTCGTCGCTCGCGTTCGATACAATCTATGCCGAAGGCCAGCGCCGGTATGTGGAATCGATGTCCGCCTATGCGCGTCAGTTCCTCGATGTGCTGGAAAAACCCGATGTGGACCTGGCGGACGGCCTCAGCCCCACCATTTCCATTGAGCAGAAAACCGCGGGAAGAAATCCGCGCTCCACCGTGGGCACCGTTACGGAAATATACGACTTTCTCCGTCTGCTCTACGCCAAAGCCGCGACCCCCTATTGCTACAACTGCGGCAAGGAAATCGTCCGTCAGACCCGCGACCGGATTCTGGAAACCATTGTCAAAACCGCCCGCCACTCCAAAATCCAGATTCTGGCTCCTGTCGTCAAAGGCCGAAAAGGCCATTACAGGGAATTGTTTGAAAAACTCCGGAAAAGCGGTTATGTGCGGGTACGCATTGACGGCGTTACGCAGGAACTGGAACAGGTCTCGCAGGTTTCGCGCTTCAAAATCCATAACATCGAGGTGGTGGTGGATCGCCTGAGTATCGGCGCCACCGTGGACCAGCGACTCATCGACTCGGTCGAACAGGCGCTGGAGCTGGGCGAAGGACAGATTATCATCAGCCCGCAGGAACCGGATCCGAAAAAACCGCTGACCAATGACATTCCGTTCAGCCGGCGCTGGGCCTGCCCGGACTGCGGCATCAGCTATGAGGAACCGTACCCGAAACTTTTTTCGTTCAACAGCCCTTACGGCGCCTGCCCGGATTGCAACGGCCTGGGCGTGATCCGGTCGTTTGACGAGCGGTTGATTATCCCGGATCCTGCGCTTTCCATAAACGAAAGCGCCATTAAACCGTATCCCAATCCGAAAACCCGCTCGTATTTCTACCTGCAGATGGAAAAAATACTGAACGATTTCGGCTGTGATTTCGACACGCCGGTTAAAAAACTTTCCAAAAAGTGTTACCAGGCGCTGATGCACGGTACCGGAAATGAAAAACATGATTTTTATTATTATTCCGCAGGCCGGAAAAGAAATTACAAAGGTAAATACCTCGGTATCATCGGCATCCTCAAACATTATTACGATAATACGACCAGCGATCATATCCGCAATTGGGCCGAAAACTGTATGAGCGAACAGACCTGCCGGGCCTGCGGGGGCGGGCGACTCAAGCCGGAGCCGTTATCCTATCGCATCGAAGGCAGGAACATCCACGATACCGTACAAATGTCCATTAAATCGGCCGCCCGTTTCTTTTCGGAATTGCGTTTTACGGAACGGCTGGAGCCGGTCACTGCGCCGGTTCTTAAGGAAATTAACGAGCGTCTCGGCTTCCTGCTAAAAGTGGGATTGGACTACCTGACGCTCGACCGGTCCGCGCGGACGCTTTCAGGCGGCGAATCCCAGCGTATCCGATTGGCGACGCAGGTGGGTTCTCAACTCGTCGGCGTTATCTATGTTCTCGATGAGCCCAGTATCGGCCTCCATCACCGCGACAATCAGCGGCTGATTAACTCTCTGATGAATCTGCGTGACCTCGGCAACACCGTTATCGTGGTCGAACACGACCGGGACACGATGGAGCATGCCGATTACTTAGTGGATCTGGGCCCCGGCGCGGGCCGACTGGGCGGCGAAGTGGTGGCCGCAGGCCCTCCGGCAAATTTAAACCTGTACCGGCCTTCAATTACCGCCGCTTATCTCTCTGGCCAAAGGAAAATCGCTGTCCCGGAAACTCGCCGCACGGGTAATGGAAAAAAAATCACCCTGAAGGGCGCTTCCGGCCATAACCTGAAAAATGTCGAGCTGACTTTACCGCTTGGCACTTTTATCTGCGTAACCGGCGTCAGCGGCTCCGGCAAAAGCTCACTGATCAACGAAACCCTGTTCCCGATTTTGTCACGGCACTTTTATCAGTCGTCTATGATTCCCCTGCCGTATGAATCGATTAACGGTTTGGAACATATCGATAAAGTCATCGATATTGACCAGTCGCCTATCGGTCGCACGCCCCGAAGTAATCCGGCGACCTATACGAACTTGTTTACGCTCATACGCGACTGGTTTGCCAGCCTCCCGGAATCCAAAATCCGTGGATATAAGCCCGGCCGGTTCAGCTTTAACGTCTCCGGGGGCCGATGCGAGGATTGTCAGGGGGCCGGTTTGCGCAAAATTGAAATGAATTTTCTTCCCGACGTCTATGTGCGCTGCGAAACCTGTGATGGCAAGCGGTATAACCGCGAGACACTCGAAATCCTTTACAAAAAGAAAAGCATCTCCGACGTGCTGGAAATGACCGTCGCGGAAGCTGTCGAGTTTTTCGAAGCGGTGCCGCCGATTAAAAGAAAACTGCAGACCCTGCACGATGTCGGACTCGATTACATCCATCTCGGCCAGCAGGCCACCACGCTTTCCGGCGGGGAAGCCCAGCGCGTCAAACTCGCCGAGGAACTATCCAAAGTATCTACCGGAAAAACCCTTTACATATTGGACGAACCCACCACCGGCCTCCACTTCGAGGATATTAATATGCTCCTCAATGTGCTCGGCAAACTGACGGATAAGGGCAATACAGTCGTGGTCATCGAACATAATATGGACGTGATTAAATCGGCGGACTGGATTATAGACCTTGGCCCCGAAGGCGGCGATGAAGGCGGTTTTATCATAGCGGAAGGTACCCCGGAAGACGTCGCGGTTAATCCGGATTCGTTCACGGGCGATTGCCTGAGGAAAGAATTCGAATCAACTAAATATTGATTTTACGGCCCTTCTTTTATAATTTTTTTGTACCGCTTTCCATATTATATTAAACCGAATAATTGACATTACATAATAAAAGTCGTATATTAGGGTA
>CAZSRX010000002.1:0-143621 GCA_964609675.1 uncultured Bacteroidota bacterium
AGAATCCTCCAGAAAATGAATCACACTTTTGTTCGGTTTAACTTAGGATAAACACAAACGGTATATCAAATCAGGAATGGCATCAAGCAAGGCCTTGGTTTTGGCCTCGCTTTTTCGTAACGCTTCCTCGGTTCGTTTTCTTTCGCCTATTTCCTGTTTAAGCTCTCCGGTTCTGATTTCAACGCGGCGTTCCAGATTTTTGGTTAGGTTTTCAAGCTCCTCATAGGCGAACTTGAGGTTATCGAGCATCTGGTCGAGAACGGCCGCTAATTGGCCGATTTCGTCTTTATGTTTTATTCCGGTACGCTCTTTCAGGTTTCCGCGGGCGACCTCATTCACCACTTTCATAATCCGGATGAGCGGTTGTGTAACCAGCGTACTAATGCCATAAGCCGCCGCAATACCTATAATAAATAACAGAGCGCTCAGAATAGCTATCAAAGCCCGGCTTTCGCTTGTTTTAGCCTGAACGTCCTTGAGGGAAAGCCCAAGGTATAATTTGCCGATTTCCTTTGCATTATATTGAATGGAGTACACAATCTTAAAAACGGTCCGATCTACAGATATGGTGCCCTGAGGTTCCACATGGTCATAATCCACGGCGCGGGCTTCCCGTTTATTGTACGATGCGACTAACTGCCCGGCGGCATTGAGTACCATGAGATAAACAATATCATCATTTTGCTTAGCCGCGTCAAACGCCTTTTCAATGGAACGGTAATCCTCAAAAAAAAGAGCCGGGCTGACCGTAAAGCTGGTCATTTCGGATATACTGCGCGCTTTAACTGCCACAAGCTGATGCCCCGCGCTTTCAATATACATCGGTATAATGATGTATATCAGAGCGGAGACCACTCCGATAAATGCCGAAAAAAGCACAATCAGCTTAAACCGTACGGAGGAACTTATTTTCTCAATTAAATTTTTCATCTTTCAGTATTTTACCGGCCACCCTTATCCTGAAGAGTTTTCATACGTTACCGTTCCAAATAACATCGTTGAAATGATACTGATGATTAACATAGCGAGCAAGAACAAAAAACAAATCCGCCAGACGGTTCATATACACCAGGTTATCCGGATTCACAGTTTCTTCACGGGTTAACCGCACAATCAGCCGTTCGGCCCGGCGCGATACGCAACGTATAAGATGCAGCCATGCGGCAATCGGATGGCCGCCGGGAACAATAAAATTTTTAATCGGTTCTAAGCGGGCATCAAAACAATCGATAGCTTCTTCAAGTGCCTTGATATGATCCGGTGTAATCCGCAGGGCATTGGATTTATTGATTTCAGGCGGTGTTGCCAAATCGGCACCCAGAATAAACAACTGATTCTGTATATTACCTAAAACTTCGTTAATATCAGCCGGCAAAGACATGCTTCGCAGAACACCGATTCCGGAATTAAGCTCATCCACAGTCCCATAGCATTCCACGCGGAGGGAGGCCTTGGAAACCCGCTGGCCTCCGAAAAGCCCTGTTTCGCCTTTATCACCGGTTTTAGTATAAATTTTCATAGCGTGTTTTGATTATTGAAACACTATTGCTGCGGGCGCAACGCCTACCTTATATGTTTTTTTAACGGAATAATTTGCCGTAAAACGGATAAGACGGCCGGAAGTAACAAAGTCGCCGCCTTCAGCCGCAAATAGTTCCCCTTTTTCAAAACCGATGGCGGCGTATGAAGAACCTGAATGGACGGGTATGTACGCAAAGGTATTAAGGTTATAAATGCGAACCGGTCCGTTATCGCTTACGATACAGGCAACAAGCGAATCGAAAGCGGATACTTTAACAGGCTGAATATTTTCAAATTGTCCGATGCGGTGTTCCGCTTTCTCTGTAAGCGTATTGACCAGTACGATACAGCCACTGTCCCGTTGAATACCCGTACAGGCAACAATCAGGCGATGATGGGTTGTATCCGCCGCGAGTGCTGCCGGTCGCTGACCTACAGCCAATGTGCGCACGGCATTACCGCCCGCAATATCGATGATACCGATCATCGTATCATTATCCATTGGTCCGCAGGACAGAAACGCTTTTCCATCAACGATTTGAATTTCATTCGGGCGAAAAGGAATTTTTACGGTTGTTTCCTTCATTCCTGATAAAACCGAAGCGATATAAACTAAACTGTCCGTGTAGGAAGTTATAAACAGGTTTTGTCCGTAGGCGGCTGACTGCCGTGGCGTTTGGATACCGGTAATGGTTCGAACCGATTTAAAACTTCTTACATGGATGACTTCCACACGGTTTGATCCGGTCACGCAGATAAATCCGAGCGAGTCTTTTATCAGTAAATGACTGGCGGCGCTTCCCAGTTTTCTACCGTTAACCGGACGGAATACATCGACAAATGTAGTGTCATATTCCAGAGTGTCGAGTACCGACAATGAGGCGTTTTGAGTACCGTAATTGCCCGCACAGATTACAAAGACCGCCTGATGGCCGGATGGCCATGATATATCATCAACGCCGGCGTCATCACAGCCGGCGTTGATCAGGGCTGCCATCAAAATTGTAAAGTATAAACGCAACTCAGATCGTTTCTTTTCGGACCGGAATAGTTTTAAAAATCACTCGTGTGGCTGATTCATAAATGCCTATCGAGACGGCCAGATAAAACAGGTCACCGGCGAGGGAATATTTGAAGAAAGGAATGGCCATGGTATAACTTTGCATCAGGCCAGAGATATCTTTGGAATATATTGGCAATATAAGCCAGGAACCAAAGTTAGTTATAATATAAAAGATAACGGATGCCATCAGCGTACCGCCCAGTACTTTCGGAATAAAACGGGACCAGCGTCCATAGTCTTTCTGAATCCAGGCGCCCATGAAGACGGCCAATGCGAGGGAACCATATACAAACGGAATATCCGGCCAACTGACGCCTATGATGAGGTCGGCAACAAACATGGATGTCAGCGGAATAAGGAACGCCATACCGCGGGACATATATATACCGCCGAAAATCGCAACAGCGCCGACCGGCGTAAAATTCCAGGGATGCGGAAGCCAGCGGGTACTTGCCACTAAAAATACCACAAACGCGGTCATTGCCAGATTTATCCAAAACGAATGTCGCTTTTCTAATTTCATAATATGCTCCTTGAGTTATCTGAATAATCGTTTGATACCATATATGATCCCATGCGCTCTATAATATATTATTTCTTATTTATACAATCAATAAAATAGAAATCATCAATTAAATATTTAACTTGAATATGAGTTGGTAACTTTTTAGGTTATGCATAAAATTTTTCAGCACGAACTTATAACAGTGAAGACCATGATCCTGACGACAGAAATTATCAAGCAGATTGACCGGGAGAATTACTATAATGTTTTAACCGCTTTTGATCAGCAAATGACTGACGCTGTTACGATAGCCAAAACAGCCGTGACGGCCCTTTTAAGCGATTATGAAACCTTATCACCGGAACGTATTACCAATGTGGTCATTTGCGGTATGGGCGGTTCCGCTATTGCCGGCGATTTTGTACGTAATATTTTCATTGACAACTTTACCCTGCCGATAATCATATGCCGTGACTATACCGTACCGGCCTTTGTAAACCGGCAATCGCTGGTTATCATATCCAGTTACTCGGGTAATACTGAAGAAACCATCTCCGCCTACGAGGACGCTGTCAGTCATGACGCCCTGACTGTCGCCATATCCACGGGCGGCTTCATACAGCAAATGTCGGAATCCATGAACCGGCCCATTATCCGCATCCCCTCCGGATATCAACCCCGGCAAGCGATTGCCTATTCACTGGTCATTATGTACACTCTGCTACATCAATTATTCCTCAAAACCTGGCCTGAAGAGGCTCTGAAGGAAGCGGTGGAACATATCCAAACAAAGAAAAGTCTGTATCCGTTTCTACAGAAAACCAATCCCTTGATTGATATCGCCAATAAGATTGCGCACCGTCCGGTAATGATATACGCTTCCGAACAGATGCTGGCTACGGCGCTGCGGTTCAAGGGCCAGATCAGCGAGAACGCCAAACTGCTGGCGTTCGCCAATACTATCGTTGAGATGAATCACAACGAAATTGTCGGATGGGAAACCATCGAACTCGATTCCCTGAACAATTTCTCGGTCATCTTGCTGCGCGACCGGGACGATCATATCCAGGTTCAGAAACGGTTTGATATTATTACGGAAATACTATCCAAGAAATCCCAGGTTTTTGAATTCTGGTCGGAAGGCAACAGCCGTTTTGTACGATACATCTCTTTGATTTACCTGACCGATTGGCTGAGCTTTTACATGGCTATCCTGCGCAAACAGGATCCTACACCGGTCGAGATCATCAATTACCTTAAGCAACAACTGGCATCCCGATAATCGCTATTTTCACTGTCATCAGAAAAACGCGCGAAATTCAGCGCCACCCAGATGAATCAGTTCCTGTTTGGGCTCTTTACGGCCTGAATAATTCAGCGCCAGCGTTACATGCTGTCCGAGGCGGTAATCCATGTTAAAATACCACCGGTAAGTCGTGCCGAGGAGATTGCCGTCGGTTAATTCATAAGGCGGCATTGATTTCTTATTATTCAGATTAATCCGCGTGTATTCCACTAACAGGCTGGCGCGCCCTTTATTCTGTATGGAATAAACCGCTTCCGGATTGACCGTCAGCATGGTTGACCGTACTGCCATCACGGATTCCTGGGACCAGCGACAGGACGCCCGGGGGATTAACTCCAGGGAGGTCGTTGCTCTGTAAGAGAATTGGGTTAAGATTTTATAATGACGGATTAAGAAACTCGGTTGAATACCGCTGATAGCCACGGTTGATTGTTTACGGTGATATTCCGTTTCTGCCTCGGTTTCAGCGGACCATCGGACACCCAGTTGTTTTCTGCCGCGAATGTTGTATAAGTACCGGGACCGGCGCTCAAAACCATCCACAATCATATTGGTCAGATTTTTTTGCCGCTCATACCGCAAACGCACGGAACGGTCCGAATAACTTTGGTAGAAATACAAATCCTGCCGGAACAATAACGAACCGCGTACCGTATTCAAGCGGTTCTGATATTTTTTCAAGTCCATGAAATAGAAAGACCATTCGGGATTCTTCTGATTTTCTTCGACACGAATCATGGTTTCCGTCACGGTATTTTTTAATACCCATTCCGTAAAGGCCTCCTCAGCCGTTCGGGATTCGCCGGCGGATGCACTTTCGGATGCGGCATATAATTTACCCGGTTCGAAGCGCAGCCGGCCTCCGAATTTAATTTCGACTATTGGCGTAAAGTTACCGCTCCGCACCGAACCCTGCACCCAATTGCCCTGTCCCTGAGGCACCTGGCGAAAACTGTCCGCATCCACTTTGACGTAGTTGCCCTGATTGGGCCCCACTTCAATAAAAATTATTTTACGATCCTGAATGCGCTCTTCCGATACTTGGTAATTTACCGACAACGTTACCGCTTTGCGAAAAGGCGTATAATCGGCGGCAGCGCTTGCCAAACGCGTGGTTTTATCGAGATTGCCGACCGTACGAAAATTTCCCCGGTACGTCCGTTCTCTCTGCTGATACTCAATTCGGGACGTAAGGTTTTTCCAGTCGTTCAGATTCCAGTAGGCGCGATGTGTGGTTGACACCGTATATAAACCCGACAAGGTATCTATTTTCCGGTTTTTTAAATAATCCAGCCGTTTTTCCAGCGAATATCCGAACTGGCTTTTTGAGAATCCGGTTACATCCAAGCGGGGCCGATAGATATAATAAGCGCTGCCAAACAGCGAATCGGTATATGCCGTATAGGAATTATTGATTTTTTCGTCTTCATAATCAAAACCGGGCTGAATCTTCCAGATCCGGTAAACGGCATTTATGGTATTGCGTCCGACTGTTGATTTGAAAACGGTACCGCTTAAGGCGTCACGGCTGCTGATTTCCTCCCGGCGCAGGCGAATCTGGGGATATTTTTCCTTTATAAATCCCAGCCCATAATCCCAGCGCTCCGAGTTAAACTGGTTGATGCCACGGTCCAGAGCCCCGTAAGCCATACTCATCTCTATTTCCTTCACGGGATAATACCGGCCGCGGAAATCGTATAGATCTTCCTGTAAAAAAGGATTCGGTGCCCTACCGCCGCCGGTGTTCCAGTAGCGGTTAAATTCGGCGTCATTGACCCGGGATACTTCCCGGAATGTGCTGTCCTTGTGCCGGTACTTTCCATCAAATGAAATCGTGCCCATCCCCCATCCGGCAATTTTCAGCGGTTGATCCTGTAGACCGGCCGTGAAAACATAAGCGGCGCCGTTCATCCCGTCGGGTGAATAGGTATTGATATCATAAGCGCTCATGGCCACCTCTCCTCTGAACTGCAAGCGGCGAAATGGCCGGCTCTCAATATAAAAATCTCCCAACAGGCTGGAATTCGGCAAAGTCAGCGGAACCAGCGGCTGGAAATCACCCATACCATGGCCGGCATAGCGAAACTCACCGAGAATGTTCCCGCGTATATAATCACCGTTGCCGAATCCGAAATTGGTAAACCGGACGTTGTAATTACCCGCACTGTCGCTTCCGACATAAACAAAAATGCTGTCGCCGCTTTCGGGATGATATCTTTTTATATAATTTCCTTTGCCGTAGCCGACATAAACCGCGCCGTCAACAAAAATCGGTTTTCCGCCGGCCGTCAGGCTGTCATCGCGGATTTTTGAAAGCGAGTCAATAGTACGGCGGGAAAGCGTAATGTTAATCGGGTTGTTCTTATCATCATATTCGTAAACCATACGGCCGCCCACGATCAGACGGTCATCCGCAAAAGCCGTTCGCAGATTTCCTGAAAAACTGTTACGCGGATAGAGGTCTTCCGAATACTCGAAATCCACGACCACACGTGATTCCGCCGCGATCAGCCTCCGGCGGGTAAACGTAATCTGCGCGGCGCTGTAATCAATCACATAATCCTGATCCTCACCGCGGACCATCGCGACGCCATTCAGCCAGACTTTCTCCGTACCGGCAATTATAATAATATTGCGTTCGCCGCCGCTTCCCGTGAGCTCATAAGGGCCCTGGACGCCTTCCTGTATTACCAGCGTGTTGGTGGCAAATTTACCTTTGCTCGTGGCGTATGCAAAATCCGCCTGCATACGCCGGGTATTGACCATCGTCTTTACGCCCTGCAGTTTACGGGAATATCCCGCAAACTCCGTTCCGGTTAAATCTACATTAAAATCACCGAACGTCACCGCATATTTATCGGCTTTGCGGATTTCGACGAAGACTTTATCGATTTCCTGAAGACTTTCGGTATTGCCTTCCGGCTGTATCGGCGTACTCTCGTCCGTCAGAGAGGCTTCGATAGTAACATCTTCGGTAATGTTGCCCGCAATCTGTATGTTCAGTCCGGAATTCAGCGTAAAGTCCTGATTAGACCCAACCGTAAAGCCGCGGGTGATTGTGCCGGTACCCTGTATCTGGGAATTTTCAAAAAGATTCGAATACCGGCCCGATTCCGAAATAACCGATTTGATGACCATGGTATCCTGCGCCAGGTCTCTATGGACAATGACGCTGTCCAATCTCCTTCTAAAATATTCCGTTTTAAAGCCGAACGGCAGGATTTCATAACAAAACTGAATCATCACGCCGGTATCGATGACGGTGGTAAAGGTTATTTCTCCGAAACGGTATAGTATGCGGTAATCCATATTCCGCTGCAGGCGCGTACCGTTTACGGTAATGACTTCACTTCCCTGCAAAATATATTGGTCCGGTAATTTATATACGCTATCCACACCGAGACCATACCGGATGTGCGTTCGCGTCCATAAATTTACTGACCCGGGTTTGCGGAACACAGACCCTGCGCTGTCCGGGCTCTCATAATCTGAGGCCGCATTTTGTGCCGCAAGACCGGTGGCGCTCAGACTAAACAGCAATAGGAATCCATGCCATTTCATCAACGGCGGCTCTCAGTGATAGTGATGACATAAACCGTTGCCGGAGAGTTATCGAGAACATACAACTGATTACGGTAAATATCCATGGCGACCGGCTTGGTAAAGGGGAAATGCATCCAGGCCGCAAGCCGTTCATCGCGGTCCGAAAAAACGAAAATACATTTCCGTTCCTCGTCACAGATATAGATGCGGTTTTTCGAATCCACCGCAATATCGGATGCGCGCTTTATCAGTCCGGCGCCATATGCGCGAAGATAATTTCCGAAATGATCGAATGCCAGAATATGCGGATTGTCAATGACAAATACGGTTTTCGGCGCTGCCCGTATACGCGACGGAGCCGTCAACCTGATCTCGCCGGAACGGAATCCGCCGAAGCTGATTTCCTGCTGTCCGGAAGCATTCAGCTTGACAATTTCATTCTTATCCTGATTGATAAAAAACAAATCCCCGAGCGGCGACAGCGTAAGACTGATCGGCCGGCCGATTTCCAGCTCCTTTTTTTGTTTATCGGTATAGGTATACTGGCTGACCGATGAACGTCCCAGCGTGGATATCCGTTCGAGGTTCTTATTATACCGCTGGATTCGCTGGTTGTTAAAATCGGCTACAAATATATTCAGACCGTCGCGAGTCGCGATATCTGCCGGAAAGTCAAACTGAGTCTCTCCCCAACCGAAACCGCCGACCTGATTGAGGTATTTTCCCTGATGATTCAACTGCAGGATGCGCTCATTGCCGCTATCGACAATATAAACATGGCCGGTTAATGTCACAACGATAGCCCGCGGATTTTTTATTTTTTCACCGGGAATCTCGTCTAATTTCCATTCGGCGGTCAGTTCGGCCTCAAGTGCGATAGGATTCTGCGGAACAACCGTACTTGTCCGGCAGAACATGAGGAACAAAGCTAAACCATAAAATAATTTGAAAGTCATGTTCATTTCTGATATATTGACCATACATTTTTTTAACCACTAACAAATTACCAAAGGAGTCAGCCTTGTTCAAGACAAATTTATTAAAAATCACAGGCATCCTAATGGGATCGGTTTGGATGACAATGCCGGCTTGTTCTCAGGATAAAAACCTGCAATCGGTTCAGCAAACACAAAAAAAGGAAGTTATGAAACAAAAAGTTAAAAAAGAAGTCGCCGTCATTGAAACGCGGTTTGGAAAAATTATTCTGAAGTTTTACGAAAACGACGCGCCGAAACATGTCGCAAACTTCAAGAAACTGGCCAAAGAAGGTTTCTACAACGGCACCACATTCCATCGCGTCATACCGAATTTTATGATTCAGGGCGGTGATCCGAATTCCAAAGACAATGATCCCTTTAATGACGGACAAGGCGGCCCGGGATACACGATACCCGCTGAAATCAAAAGGATGCATGTACGCGGCGCTCTGGCGGCTGCCCGACAGGGCGATCAGGTGAATCCGCAAAAGGCGTCCAGCGGCAGTCAGTTTTATATTGTACAGAACGGACCTATTCCGATTGAAAAACTGCGCGAAATGGAAATGAACATGCGGATGTACGGCGGCAAACCGCTGTTTAATTTCACGCAGGAGCAAATAGATCTTTATACTACTGTCGGCGGCACCCCGCATCTGGACGGCGAATATACGGTTTACGGCGAAGTCATCAGCGGCATGGATGTCGTGGATAAAATCGCAGGAGTAAAAACCGATCAACGCTCCCGCCCGCTGGAAAACGTAACCATGGATAAGGTTTCCATCGAAACCATGGAAATCGAAGAATAAAGATTTTGCGAAGTCAGGAACGGCGGTAATAGTCCAGAATGGATTGTGCCAGCCGTTCCTGATTTGGCGTTTCGCCGGCATCAAACCACCGCAAGCGTTTTTCCTTTTTAAACCAGGTTATCTGCCGTTTGGCGTAATTACGACTGTGCTGTTTAAAAAGCCGCAACATTTCTTCATAAGAATCCTCGCCGTTCAGATACCGTATAATTTCCCGGTAGCCAAGACCTTCCATGGAAATTAAATCCGGCGAATAGCCGCGCCGCAGGAGTTCTTTGGTTTCCTCAATCACTCCCTGTTCGATCATGCGATCTATGCGTTGTTCAATTCCCGCATATAAAACCGATCGTTCACGTATCAACCCGACAAACACCGGTTCAAAAGGACAGGCTCCGGCTTGCGAACGTTGCAGTTCGGAAATAGGCCGGCCGGTAATCTCAAACACCTCCAGGGCGCGCTCGATGCGGCGGGCATCGTTAGGATGGATGCGGGCCGCCGCTTCCGGATCGAGCCGTCTCAGGCGCGCATATACGGCCTCTAATCCCAGGGTATGCATATCCTCTCGGATTCTTTTTCGGATTTCCTCATCGCGGGCAACCTCGCCGAAAAAACCGTCCACAAGCGCCTGGATATAAAGTCCCGACCCGCCGGTAATGATGGCGGTTTTGCCCGCCGACACGATACTTTGTACCGTTTCGCGCCCCTCTCGTCCGAACTGCCCGGCATTATAGGTTTCATCCGGGTTAACGATATCGATAAAATGATGCGGGACACGCTGTAATTCTTCTTTTGAAGGTTTTGCCGTCGCAATATCCATAAAACGATATATCTGACGGGAATCCGCCGATATTATTTCTGCGCGGAGTTGCTCGGCAATCGCAACCGATAACGCGGTTTTTCCGGTCGCTGTGGGACCAGCAATGATTAGGACTTTCGGTTTTGGCATGAAAATTATTTGGTGCGTAAAAACCGCTTATCCAGTTCTTCTAAAGACAACTGGACGATAATAGGCCGACCGTGAGGACATACGTACGGAAATTTTGTTGCGAAAAGTTGGTCAATCAGACTGTTCATTTCTTCCACCGACAGCTTATCGCCCGACTTGATGGCCGATTTGCAGGCATACGCTTTGGCCAGATTATCCCGCGGATCCATACTGCGGTTTTCGTTCTCCCGGTAATAACTGATCATTTCACTTAAGATGCTCTGCTCATTACCGAGCCGTACATCAGCAGGAATGGCTTCTATAACAATGGTGCGGCGACCGAACTTTTTGATGACAAAACCGAGTTTTTCAAGCAGTGGAATAAGTTCTTCCAGAACGGCAAAGTCATCATGCGTAAAATCCATGGCCTGCGGAAACAGCAGTTGCTGGGAAAATATTGGCGATCGTTCAAAGGCGTCGAGGGCCCTCTCGTACAGCACCCGTTCATGAGCCACATGCTGGTCAATAAACGCCAGTCCGCTTTTAATCTGCGAAACTATATACCGGTTGTGCAACTGCCAGACCGGATGTTCGGAATACGTAGAGGATTTCGGCGGCGGGGGCGTTGAAGTGACGGCCGAACCGGAAGACGGATTAATAACGGTAATGGTCAGCCCTGTTTTTTGTTTCAGCAATTCTCCGGACAATGTCCGCTGCTCGGGAAACAACGAACCGGTTGTCGGCTCTGGCAGCGTTTCGGGTTTAGTTATTTCAGGCAGTGTACGGGTTATTTCCACATCCCCGACCGGAGCGGTTCCCAGGGCAGGAATGGCCGCGGAAGTAGTCAGCGCCTCGCGTACGGCATAATAAATGACCCGGTACAGCAGTTGTTCGTCGCGAAATTTTACTTCGGCTTTCGTTGGATGTACATTAACGTCGTAATCCTCCGTGCTCCACTCAAGAAAAAGGATGAAAAACGGTTTGTCCCCCTTCGGAATCGATTGTCCGTAAGCTGAAAACGCCGCATAATTGACGGTTCGGTTATAAATGGGACGGCCGTTCAGGAACAGGTACTGTTCGCCGCGGGTTTTTTCTGAAAAACCCGGTTTGCTGATCACGCCGGTGATGCGCGCGCCGAACTGCTCCACATTGACGGGAAGAAGAATCTCCGCAATGTCCTTGCCGAAAACGTCCCGGATGCGTCCGGATAAATCACCGGGAGCATATTGAAAGATGTTTTCATCATTATGAATAAGCGAAAACGATACCGACGGACAGGCCAGTGCGAATTTTTTTATAACCCCGATAATATGCCGGTATTCCGTCGCTTCACTTTTCAAAAAATTTCGGCGTGCCGGTACATTATAGAACAAATTTTTTACCGTCACTGTGGTGCCCGGAAGAACGGACACCGGAGCCGTTTCGGCCAGAACGCCGGCGTGAAAGCGTATAAAAGTGCCTATGGAATCCTGCCGGGTCTTTGTTTTAATTTCGACATCCGATACGGACGCGATGCTGGCCAGCGCTTCGCCGCGGAATCCGAACGTACGGACTTTCATCAGGTCTTCCCAATTGACAATTTTACTGGTGGCGTGACGCTCAAAAGCCAGCGCGGCGTCTTCCGGAGTCATCCCGCTTCCGTTGTCAATAATCTGGATTAGTTCCTTGCCGCCGGCCCGGATAACCGCGATCACCTCATCGGCGCCCGCGTCCATCGCGTTCTCGACCAGCTCTTTAACAACCGAAGCCGGCCGCTCGATAACTTCTCCGGCCGCGATCTTATTGACAATATGCTCGGGCAGTACGTGAATTTTTGCGGTGGACATAGACGTTTTACAAATCGTTAATCATAAAGAATTTTATTTAGTAACAGCAGCAACCCGATCATCAGCCCGATGGAGAGAATATACATCCCGGTTCCGGAGGCGCCGGACTCCTTATCCGTAATAACTACATCCCGTTTGGAAAATTTCCAGTCATCCGGTGACGCGTTTTTATTTGCCCAGCATCGCGCGTAGATATACTCGTCATCGGTTTTGATGACTTCTATACGGTAAAAGTATACAATACGGCCGTCAATAAACCGGACTTCCACACCGGTACGCTGTTTCAACTGCGCGTAATTGCTCTCGTTGTAGATTACAAGTTTTCCGGACGATCCGCAGGCATTTATGATCATCGAAAGCAGAAACAAAAGGCTTGCCGTAAGATGTATATTTTTTTTCATGCTTATCATCATTTAACCTTTATTCCGGTTATCGGATTTCATGCAGTAATAAAGTACCTAAAGTTAAAATGATTATCAATGCAAAACCCCAAACAATGATTTTTTTATCCCCTTTGACAAATAAATAAACGCTGAGGTATATTAAATTAATTATCGGAAACATCAGCAGCAGCATTATACCGAGACGGTACATTTCATCCGATATTTCTGTTATTCCAGCATCCGGCCCTTTAACCATCGAAACTATCAGCGCGGCGCTTAATGTAATCAGCATCAAAGCGATGAAAACATTATTTAATATTTTAAACGAACGCGGCATAATCGTTTTACATTTCAAAAGCCTTAACAAGCATACGAACGGCGGACAGGACCAGCACAATAATTAAAACACGCGCTATTATTTTTGTTTTGAGCACCATGGCTGTGCGGGCTCCGATATAGGCGCCGATTAATAAGCCAACGATCAGCGCGGCCGTCATGGCCGCTTGAATATTGCCGTAAATATAATAAACCAGCCCGCCGGCTAAACCCGTATATCCGATGATAAACGTGCTCGTCGCAGTAGCCGCTTTTAAGGGCATTCCGCAGACCAGATGCATCATCGGCACCTGAAGCAGGCCGCCGCCCACGCCCAGCATGCCTGAGATAAACCCCGCAAAACCTGACAACGACATACCCCGGACCGGATGCCGTATCGTATACATTTTTTTTATTGCTCCCGAATCGGGGATTTCCCCTTGCATATTAAAAAAAGAATCATTTTCCGCCTGATTATTTTGTACGGTATCATAAACAATAACGTTATGATTTTTCCGTAAGAGGGCGTAACCGGCCATAATTAAAGTTCCAGAAAACAGAAACATCAGCGTCTTGGATGCGGTAAATACCGCTACGTAACTTCCGATAAACGAGCCGAGTATGGTAAACAAACTGAGTATCAGACCAAACTTGTAATGGATGAGATTTTTCCCGCTGTAAACCGATACCGACATCACGGATGTGGCTACCAGCGAAATCAGGCTGGCTCCGATTGCCTGACGGATATCAATATTCATGAGAATGGTCAGGGCCGGCACAAGAACGATGCCCCCGCCGAGCCCAACCATCGATCCGATGAAACCTGCGCTGCAGCCAATCGCCAGATACGCTATGATGGTTAGATCCATATTTTATTCGCTTACATTTTGCCTGCCGACAGCAACGCCGCATACCGTGCGGCATCTTTGAGTATGCTGACTGCTTCGAGGCAGGCGCGGTCATATTCTAAGCTGCGCCGGATTTTCTTGTTCGCCCCGAAATAACGGCCGATTAGTTCCAGTTCGAGTGTTTTTTGTATCAGAGGCCGGTTGCTGTTAAAATCCTCATGCGGATGGCCTTGTAATTCTGCCCGTAGCGAGTCGAGAAAAACGGCAACCCGTCTGGAATAATTTTCTTTTTTCAGCATCGATTCCAACCGTTCGAACTCTTTCATAGAAGCCGTAGCCGGATTGAAATTCTTTTCGCTGAGAAATCCTCTGAACTCTCCCAGAATTTGTTCGGTTACTGAAAAATTGCTGTCCGGTTTTCCGTGGCGACCGACGTAGCGGGTCGCAAAATCAAAGAACAGGCCCTGCTTCATCAACTCCGTATAATAAACGGATAAGCTGTCATCAGGCATGAGGCAGTCCGGATAGATGCCGCCACCGGCATAAACCGGCCGGCCTTTCTTGGTCTTATACAGCGTGTGCGCCGTCGCACTGTCGCTTACGGCTATATTTTGATCCTGCCGTTCCGACTCACCGAAAGTATCCTTCCAGTTTTTAGAGGAATTTTCTTTTTCGGCGCGCGATGACCGTTTATATTTGAAGGCATAATCTTCTTTCTGGATGCAGCGGCCGCTGGGCGTGTAGTATTTGGCCGTGGTGATTTTAATGACGGAACGATCATATACCGGAAAGACGGACTGGACAAGCCCTTTACCGAAAGTCGGTGTTCCGATAATAACCGCCCGGTCAAGGTCCTGCAAGGCGCCGGCCACAATCTCGGAGGCGCTGGCGCTGCCTTCATCCACCAGTACAGCCATCGGAATGTCTGGAAATACCGGTTCCTGCGTTGCTTTGTACGTACGGGATGATTCCTGCGCCCGCCCGCGGGTGAATGTTATGACTTCGCCTTTAGGTACAAACAGATTCGTAATTTCCACCGCCGCGTCCAGCAAACCGCCGGAATTGCCACGTAAGTCCAGTATCATTCCGCGGATGCTGTCTCTTTCCAGATCCATACTGGCACGAAGCATATCCGAGGCGGAGGTTTTCGAGAACCGTGTAAGCCGGATATAACCAATATCGTGAGCGATAACGCCGGCATAAGCGATATTTTCAACGTTGATGATTTCCCGGGTCATCTCAAAATCAATGGGCGCCGACTGGCCGCTGCGCCGGATGCTGAGCCGGACTTTTGTACCGGGTTCGCCTTTGACTTTCAGCGATAACTGTTCCAGGCGCATCGTTTGCGTGTTGAAGCTGTCCACCGTCAAAATCTGATCTCCGGGCAGGATACCGACGCGCTGGGCCGGCGAACCCTCCACCACGGATATAACGGTGATAGCATTGTTCTTAATGCCGATGGTTATGCCAATGCCGCCGTACTGGCCGGTCAGAAGAACATCCAGATCGCCGCTTTCCTCGTCTTCGTAATATACCGTGTAGGGATCCAGGCTGCCCAGCACCCCGTCAATACCCGCACGGATAATATCGTGTGGGGAAATTTCGTCCACGTAACGCTCCGTGATATTCTTATAAATTTCACCGAACAGTTTCAGATTTTTTTTGACTTGCTGGTAATAATCGCCCTGATAGGCCATTTCCCGAAAAACCCATCCGCCTGCCAGTAGCGACAACGCCAACACAAGAATAAGGGGATAGCGATATACAGACCATACCAGCTTGTTTCTTTTCAGTGACTTCATCATTACGCTTTCGATTAAATTTTTCATTAGTGTTTATTCTCAGTTGCCGATACATCCCAAAGGCCGATGAAACGAACGGCATCAAAAGTAATAGAACCTCTTTTCTGGTTCACCACATTGTCCAACGAAACATAAACCTCGTCGTCCGCGTCAAAATAGAAGGTGCCGAGCGTCGCCCATTCCCACGTGAATTTATTTTGATTGATTTTTACTTCCTGCACGCCGTTTCGTGTATGGATTTTATAGGTAGCCACCGCTGTCGCATGGTCTCGCGGAATATGAGCTTGTACTTTGTACAATCCTGATTGCGGCAGTTTGGGACGCCAGACAGCTTCGGCGGTTTTAACCTGCGCCTGTATTCCCGCCCAGCGATAACTGTGGTTGTAACCTTTACGCTCTGCCCAGGTATTCGGGATGTCGCCTTCATCAACGACAATGATATGCCGGGGCTGATAATAATTATCCGATGTATACAAACCGCCGTCACGAATGGTCTGAATCACGGTCGTGTCATTTTCAAATATCGGCTCGGGCGGTACACAAATATTGTCCACGCGAAGTTCCCAGTGAATATGCGGCGCGCTGGAACGGCCCGTGGAGCCGCAGGTGCCCAGTTCCTGTCCCTGTTTGACTTTCTCGCCTACTTCTACCGATATCGCCGCCAGATGCGAAACGAGCGTCGTATAGGTCCGGCCAGCATATTCATAATTGATACGCACATTCCGCCCATAGCCCTTGGTATAACCGGCATATACAACGACGCCGTCCGTGGAGGCGCGGACCGGAATGCCGTGATCGCTGTCGCCGCCGTCATCGCCTTCGGCGTAATTCAAATCCAGCGCATAACTGATCCCTTTAATATGACGGCCGCGGTTAAAATAACTACCTGAACCACCCACTACCCAGGTACCGTAGAAAGGAAATTTATATTTTGGAAAATCTTCCACAATACATTTAAAGACAACCGGTTTGGACCACTCGCCAAGGTCATTCTGGGCTTTAAAAAATATATAATGCACACCCGGCGCCAACTGACGCGGATGTGTCGTGAAACACAATTCATGACTCAGTTCTCCGGCCAGGCTCGAGCTCCAACTGTACCGGACGGCTTTTCGCTGATTGACGGCATGAACGCTGCCGGACAAACGGATCGTCTTATAACGCGGAATGCGTATCTCGCCTTTTTGCTGTTCTTCACGTAGTAAATCCCAGGTGCCGTGTCGGGCGCCTCTACGTATGCGTTTGTGTAAGATTACACGATCCGTCATTACCGAATCAATCCCTACGGAAAAATCGACGGTAGGATCGGCTTTATATTTATCAATATTGGCAACGGATGCAAAAGAAACCGCCAGCAGGGAATCCTCTACGGATTCCCATTTGCCGGCATGGACGGTATCTTTATCAGAATCCGCGTCTCTATCATCGAAATACGACAATTCATCCAGTCCGCCAAGAGATTTCTCCGTAGCAACCGGCGCCGGCTTAAATACACCTTTGAAATCCATTGTAGACGTATTCCAGACGTTACCGCCATCGGCAGAATAAAGCAATTCTCCTTGCCCCGTTGATACCACTAACCGACTGAAATCCGGCGACACCATAGCCACAGCCGGATACGATATTCCGGAGGTCCGTTGCCATCGCTGTCCTTGCCCCGATGACGTATACATCCAGACCTCTCCGGTTTCTTCTTCAATTGACGCCGACTTATCGAAAAACGATTGCATCATTATAACCGGTTGATAAAGTAAGGCCGCCGCAATGATTGCCGGTTCGGTCATACCAGCCGCTGTATCCGGCAGTATGGGATTACAACGAAAATTGAAAAAGCGGTCGTTGCTGTATATCATACAAGAATTATACTTATCGACGGTATCATCATAGGCATTTAGAATAATATAATGCTCTGAAGCTCGTTGGAAAACAAACGACCGGTTGATGGAACCATGGACTGGCAATAAAATATCTTTTATTTTATTCCATTCTGACTTTTCAGTCCCATATGACAGAATACTGAGCATCTGTGATTTATTTATTGTAAGTAAATAAACGGCATCTCCCGATGACCCTAAATCCAATAGGACGTCATCGGTAGGCGGCCGGTTTTCTTTCCAGTTGTTTCCGCCGTCAGTGGTCTCAAATAAATGTTTATTTCCGAACCAATCACTGCCAATCGCCCAGCCATTGATTGGATTTAAGAAAAACAATCGCTCGGGAGTGATTTCGGCCAGCGGGGATTTCATGACTTTCCAGTTTGAACCATCCTGAGTACGGAGCAGAAAATCTTCTCCGGTATTTATCTGCTGAATAAACACCCATGCATGGGACGCATCGTATGCGTAAACGGTTTGCACCGACACCAGGCCGGCGTCAGCCTGAATGACCGATTGCAGAAACCAGCTCTTTCCTCCGTCGGTGGTCTTCATTATAACAGCCGGTAAGTCGGCCCTTACGGTTCCAAGTTTCCCTGCGTTTTGCCATCCTCCGGTTTTAACGGCGCCAACGGCCCATCCGGTCAAACTGTCTCCAAAAACAACATTCAGATTTTTTCCCCGCTCAATGACTGGTTCTTCATTAATAAATAAAGAGTCAGATCCGGTCCCGCCCGCTGAAATTAAAAACCCTGCAAAAATAAGTATTAAAAATCCGTATTTTTTTAATTGGCGCATAGTCATTCCCAGTATTATTGTCGCTTCAGCCATTGCAAGTAATGGCTTTTTTGTAGAACCCATTCACGATCGCTGTGCCTGACTGCCCGGTTTGTCAGACTTTGAATGATCGTGTCCGTTTTTTCATAATAACCTAAATAAATATAACATTCCAGCAACAAATTCAAGCGATTCATTTCAAGAATGGAATCTGTGAAGGGTTGTACGGTTTCAAGCAGCCGGATGCACCGAAGTGGTTCCTTGTTAGTTTGAAAAAAGCGGGCAAGACGGAGCAATGGGCTTTCGCAGGCCTTATCGCAGACAATATTTTCCAGGCTGATGTTGATGTTGTCCTGCGGGATGGAAATTATGTTTTGCAGGGTATGTATTTCATTTAGCCTGATCATTTCTATACGAAAAACGGCTGATTCGTAAAATTGTCCCGGCGAGGCATAGGTAGCAGTAATTCGTTGATAGGTAGCCGCAGCCGAATCCGGCCGGTTTTGCATCAATAAAACGTCTCCCATCAACATAAGACGGCGTCCCTGTGCCCAATAACTGCTTTCAGGATATTCCGGCTCAGAAATAATCCGCAGGGTTTCATCATAGCGCCCGCTGTAAAATACCGCCCGGGCATACTCGAGTCTCAGGACTTCATTCATCGGATTCAGTCGTAAGGCCTCAGCGTAATAATTTATCGATTGCTCCCAATTATGAAATGCCGCTTGTTTTCTGGCTTCATGTAACAGGTCGGCTGCGACATGGACGCATCGTTTCTGAAAAACGCCCGGCCGCAACAGCCACTCGGTCAATTGAAGATCCGAAGAATCCACCGGTACGGTACGGATGAAGTGCCTCCATTCGTCAATCAACTGATTTACGGTGCGTGAATAACAATCTGTATAGGAAAAACCGGCGTATAACCGCTTGAATTTATCGATACCGTACGTATCAATCAGCCACCGGCAAAACGACCCCGACACGGTATAGCCGAGCCGTCCCGGAGCGGTAAAAAATAATTTTCCGCGTATCATTTTTTCAATATCCGGCAGTTGTGTTTTTTTTTCAAGAACCGCGCTCCACTGATGCGGATTCAGATAACGGACCGGCCACTCACACGCCACCGCCAGTCCCTCCAGCAAACCGACGTCCAGCGTACCGTACAACCGGTTGCCAAATTCTCCGGCAAGCAGATGCGCCATCTCATGCCGCAAAACCGCATCCGCATCGGCAAGGTTAACATGAACTTCATTGCGCCATAATTTTGCCAGATTGGTCTCGCCGGCGCCGAGAATATGTTTTTTTTCTTCATCATCCGAATAAAGATACACGGTAATTTCCGGCTGACTGGCGATGTGTAAATAATCCGACAGACTTTCATAATCATACCGTATTTTATTAAATAACGGCCGAACCTCCGTTTCCGGAACATCAGGCGTAGTCCATACGGTTATATGTTCATGAACTTTAAAACGGCGCATGTCCGCATGCAGAGCGGCATAGGAGTTATCAACCAATAAATAATTAAATAAATTATACACCACGACACCGGCCGTCAGCCAGCAAAAAGACCGACGGTGATAGATTTTAAACTTAGGATAAAGCGTTAGCCACAACAAAAAAATTATCCATATGATTAACCAGACTCTGCCGGCGACAAAAGGCCATGTTACCGGTATCCATTCATCATACACCGGACCGGCAAAATATCCCCAGAAAAGGCTGTATCCGCTTACCGGCGGCAACGCATAAATCTGATATAAATTGTACAACAGACTGAACGGCCATAGCAGAGTAAAAGCGGTTTTTCTAAAGCGCCGAAGTTGCTGAATAAACATCAGGGCAACGGCAAATCCAAACAATATCCCCGGCCCCTGAAAGAGTATAAATAAAACGGCAAAACGCATCCGGCAACAAGCCGGGCCGGTGAAACAGATTATACATTCTATCAGAAAACCGAAAAGAATCATTGCGCCTGGTATTATAAAATTACCCGAAAAAAAAACCGGGAGAACTTCCGCCGTTGTATCCGCCGGCTGGCGCTTTACAGCCGACCCGTTTAAAACGGCCATTCCAGCCAGCCAGCTCCCGGCGATGCTCATTAAAACATGATATTCATAATCAAGGTCGTTCAGCAAGGGAAAAACGCTTAGAAGTACAGCAACAGCCAGGTACAAAACCAAGTAAACGGCGGGCATATTATATTTCAAAAAAAACTCACGTAAAACAGGGCGCATAACCTATCGGAACTATGTTCCCCAAAGTTAAAAAAAATAGCCAGCGTCCCATGGAACGCTGGCCATAAATAAATGTATTTTTTATTTTAGAACATGCCTTTTTTCATAGCTTCACGCGCGGTCATACCGCCGGCCATTTCCACGATTTTATTGTCGTAATAATCCGAAATCTTGGCAACGGATTTAATCGAGGCCACATATTCATTTTCATCCAGATTCGCACCCGCAAGCGAATTACTGAATATGATTGTACCGTCAAAGGTTAGTCCAAACGCGCCGAAATGAATGATGGCATTTTCACGAAGCAAGAATTTCAGTATGTTCTCATCCAGTGTCGCGCCTTGCACCACATACGCAAAGGTCTCGACAATCACGTCGCCCTGATGCCAGGGACGAATAACCGTCTGGATAACGGTGGAACCCTCAAATACCAGAAAACGGCCGTCTTCGTGCTTTTCATAATTGTTTTTATATAATTTCTTTATATAACCTTCAACCTTATCCTGAACATACGACATCAATTGCGCTGTGGTCATTTTTCCTGCTTTTACAGCCGGCTTTTTCGCGACTTGTTTTTTTGCAACAGTTTTCTTGGCGGCCTTTTTGGGCTTAATCGTTTTTTTGGATATTTTGTTTTTTCGGACAGCCGCTTTGACCGTTTTTTTTACTTTTTTTGTAGCTTTCTTTGCTCTGGCCATGATACAATCTCCCAATACTTCAAATGTTAATTTTTATCAAACCTTAAGAAAGAGATAACTTTATAAAGATGTTAAAAATAATAAAGAAAGTCAAGCATTGTTTCTGACTTTTTTGAATGTGTAATCTCTTTCTTTTTATTATTATTTTTTACATATTAAATAGCATGAATAAACATCAAATAAAAAAACAGTTACATATCGGCTTTATCGGTTCCGGAAATGTCGCAACGCATTTATCGCTATATTTCAAATCCAAAGGTTATGGCATAAATGCTATCACAGGGCGTCACCTGCCTGCAGTAAAAAAAATGGCCCGTAAAATAAACTGCTCGGTCTATTCCGTTAATCCGGAGATTTTAGCAAATTCAAATTTTATTATTGTCGCAGTACCCGATAATCAACTGGCTTTGGTCGCGCCCTCTTTATCGGCGGTGCGTTTTACGCAACGGACGGTTTACCTCGCCCACACATCCGGCAGTCAGCCTTCGACGATATTGAACCCAGCAACGAAAAATAAATCGGCGCGCGTTCTAATTGCTTCGCTTCATCCCATGCAGACTTTTCCTTTACCCGCACAAAATGAACGATTATACTATCGGTCGCTCGAAAATATTTTTTTTGGTGTCGAAGGCATGCCGGCCGCCGTTACAATGCTCAAGCGGGTACTTACTGATACCGGAAACAACTTTGTTATATTACCGAAAGATTACCGAAAAAACTTTTATCACATCGGCGGCATCATCGCCTGCAATTTTCTTAACGCTCTGATTACCGAGATCCTGGAACTTTACCGGTTGCTGAAAATCCCCGATCATCAAACCCAAAAAATAATTAAACCGCTTATCGATCAAACCATTAAAAACATCATCCGATACGGAGGTCCGGAGTCCCTTACTGGACCGGCAGCCCGGAACGACATGGAGACAATGGAACGACATATTAACCTCTTAAAGAAATACATGCCGGAATGGGCGCCGTCGTATCAAGCTTTAAGCGCGGCTTGCCGTCACATCCAGAAGAATAAAAATGTTTCGTCGGAATAAACCTTTATTATTAGGCATATTTTGTCTCTGTGTCGGTCTCTTATACGGATGCCGTGAGTCATTAAATGATGTTGTGGATCCCGTCGACCGTGAAAAAATGCGTATGCTCATCGGCCATTGGGAATTAATGCAGTCGATTCCCGAAACAGGGCGAATACATCTTGTCTTTCAGGAAAAAAACCGAGTGCTGGTCATTTATCCGGATATTCCCGATACCACGCGTTTCGGATATTTTGTGCGGGAAGGATTCTTAATCTTATATACGCTGGATCCACTACCGGACCGGGATGAATTTGAGTATTTCATCGCCGAACTGGATAGAAACCGCCTGGTTTTACATCTTTACGTCATGAATCAGGTATATATGATTCAGACCTATTACAGGAGCTGAACCGATGGTTATTTTAGGTGTTGATCCCGGAACCCGAATCTGCGGTTTCGGCTTGCTGGAATATCACAAAAATAAAATTCATTACATCGAAAGCGGCTGTATCCTGTTGGACGAATCCCTTCCTTTTTTTGCGCGACTTTCAGTCCTATATGATACGACCCGTGATATCATCAGCCGATACAAACCTGAAGAAATGGCTATCGAAAATATTTTTTACAGTCATAACATCACCACGGCTTTGAAACTCGGCCATGCGCGTTGTTCTATTATTCTGGCCGCACTGCATCAAAAAGTTCGCATCAGCGAATATACGCCCCGGGAGATGAAACTGGCTGTGGCCGGCAGGGGCGCCGCTACTAAAGAACAGGTGCAATTCATGGTTCAGCAGATTCTGAATATCGGTAAAACCCTGTCGCTTGACGAATCGGATGCATTGGGACTGGCTGTATGTCATACGCACCGGATCCAAAACGCCATGTACACATCAGCTGCAACAAAACACTCCTTTTCAATTAAATGAAAAACACCATGAATCGCCTGAAGCATATTTTAATAACCATAGCTGTTGTAACGGGAATTTCAGCGTTAACGGTCTTGATTATGGATAAAATTGTCATGCCGGCCTTTGTGTATTACGGTGGTGAGGTCACGGTGCCGAATGTACTAAATACGGACTATCAACAGGCTTTGAAAATACTCGAAAAATACGGATTCACGGTGATTGCGCGTGAACGTTTTGACCGAACGCTTCCGAATAATACGGTGCTTTACCAGAGTCCCGAAGGCGGTTCCGTGGTGAAAAAAGGACGGCTAATACGTCTGATCATCAGTCGGGATGAATTATCGGTCTCCGTTCCGGACCTTCAACTGAGTACGCTGCGGGACGCGCAGTTTACTTTGGAGTCCAGCGGGCTGAAACTCGGCGAGGTGTTTCAGGAACCATCGGCGGATTATCCTCAGGGCATTGTAATCCGCCAATCGGTAAACCCCAACGAAAAAATACCCAGCGGAACCGCCGTAAATGTCACGGTGAGTTCCGGCAAACCGCTTACCAATGTCCGTGTACCGTATTTAATTTCCAAAAGCCTGATGGACGCAAAAAAAATAATTGTTGAGAACAACCTGAAACTGGGCATGCTGACGAAAAAATTCAGCGCGGATCTGCTACCGGGAACCATTATGGCGCAGTCCCCTGACAGCGCGGCTATGGTGATGCCGATGTCGCCGGTCGACCTGGTAATCAGTTCAACCAATCCGGACGATGAATAACGCCGCGCCGACATCAATCTGTTTTCTGGCCGACGCTTTTATATCCGATGAGGCCGCCACAATAACCGGTCCGATGGTTCAGACTTACTTAATCGGTCAGGAACTCAAACGCCGCGGCTGGACGGTGGATTTCATCGCCTATAATAAACAGGGAAAAAATTTTACCGAAACTCACGAAGGCCTGCGCGTGCACTGGATCCGGCATCGCAGGCTGTTGCCTCAGATTTTCTATTATTTACCATTAATAAAAAGACTTAAAGCCGTCAATCCCGACATCTGTTATCAGCGCGGACGCGATGTACTGACGGGATTCGGCGTTTATTACTGCCGGCGTCACGGCAAAACGATGATATGGGCCAGCGCCGGGGAATCGGGCGTTTATCCGGATAAATACGCGGCCTCTGTAACCAGAAAAAATATTTTTTTTCTGAAAAAGATCATTCTCCGGGCTGAAGCTTTTATCAATGACCGCATCTGTAATTACGGCCTGAACCGCGCGCATCATGTGATTGTACAGACGGAACAACAGCAGAAGGCATTCCGGAGTAACTTCGGCAGGGAATCGGTTGTTATCCAATCCGGCCATCCGGTCATGCCGCCTGTACAACGCAGCATGCCCCTCAAGATTCTTTGGATTGGAAGTATCAAGCCCGTAAAGCGTCCTGAGATATTTATTGAAATCGCTCATGCCTTTTCGGGATACGATTGCGAATTCTGGATTGCCGGACAGATGCCCGACGCTAATTACGGCAACGGCATTCTTAACAGTATTCGCAATGAAAAGAATATAACCTACATTGGTCCGGTTCCCTTTAGTAAAAGCCGCGATTGGATTGCGCGCGCCCACATTCTCGTTAACACGACCCGGGCCGGCTATGAAGGCCTGCCCAACGCTTTCGTACAGGCCTGGCTGGCCGGCACAGTGACCATCAGTCTCGACGCCGATCCGGATTCGCTGCTGTCCAGACAGGGCCTGGGCGCCTGCCTCCACAGCAAGGAAGCCATGATTGATTACATCGCAAACCTGATAAAGCATCCGGACCTTTGGGAAGCATTAAGCGCTAAATCAAGGCGTTATGCCGTTGAAAATTTTTCAATTGAAAAAATCACCGACCAGATCATAAACCTATTAAAACAAAATCATAACCCGTAATAAAGAGAAAGATATTATCTATGAAAAAACCATTTCCGGTTGCCATCCGTTGTTCCTTGACAATACCAATCTTTTGCTTTATTATTTTTTGCTGTAACACAGGAGACAACGAAATGAAAATCATTACAACGGCCTTTACAGAAGGTAAACTGATACCTGTAAAATATACCTGCGAAGGCGATGATATATCCCCGCCTCTTTCCTGGAGCGGTGTTCCCGCAGGGACACAAAGTCTGGCTCTCATTGCCGACGATCCCGACGCCCCGGCCGGTACCTGGGTTCACTGGGTGATCTATAACATGCCCCCGCAGATGACATTTCTTCCGGAGGCGGTGCCCGCGGACAGCACGTTGCCGTCCGGCGCTGTGCAGGGTGTCAATGATTTCGGCAATATCGGCTACGGCGGACCGTGTCCGCCCCGCGGAAAACCGCACCGGTATTATTTTAAATTATACGCGCTGGATTGCGTTCTTCCGCTTGGACCGGGAGCGACCAAAGCCAAACTGCTTCAGGCCATGAAAAATCATATTCTGGCCGAAGGACAAATAATGGGCACTTTCGCCCGATAAAAAAAACCAGCGGCATGCTGTTCCCTGTCCGGTTTATCATTCCGATTCATTTTTCCGGCAGAACGCGTTAAAATAAACCGCTGACTAATACCATTTTGCGATAAAGGGATTATTTGAACGCCGTTTTCCGGAAACTGCAAAATTCAGAAAGAATGCAATGAGTCAGGAAGAAAAACAAATTCTGGTAGCTGATGATGAAGAAGTGATGCGTACCCTCATCAGGGATATTCTTACCCGTTACGGTTATAAAGTCCTGATGGCTTCAAACGGGAACGAAGCGCTGGAAATTTACCGAAACAAAACAAACGACATCATGCTGGTTATCCTGGATCTTTTCATGCCGAATATGAACGGCGAGGAAACCTTTAAAGAAATCCGCACTATTAATCCCGATGCGGTGGTGCTGTTCACTTCCGGACTAAGTCACAGCAATAAATTCAAAGAATTAATCGCTTCCGGCGCGAAAGGTATCATTCCGAAGCCTTTTATCGTATCGGAATTTATGCGGATTGTCCGTCAGGTCATCCAATCGCATCTTACCTGAGTCCTATCGCGAAAATGATCTTATAAATGAAAACGTATTTTACATTCATTTTTTTCACAAGGATACTTTCGGTTTGCCGATCGAAAGCAAACGGTATCGTTCAGAAACATGACGACCATAACGACTTTACCGGCGACCGTGGCATGAGCACCACCGTCATCCTTCCACATTAAGGACTGGCAATCATAAAATCCACACAGGTTTTTACGGGAGAACAGTGAACGATGAAAAAAATCCTTTTCCTCATGATGCTTACCGGAATGTTTTATTCAGCCGCCCGCTCACAGACCAGTGAATTTCGCGATACCATTATCATCCAAACTCTCAAAGTCATGCCCGATATCCGAAGTGACAACGTAGAGGGTGTGCGCCTCTCGTTTCGGTTTAACCTGATTTATAATGAAAAAATGCATGCCAGTAAAAAACCTGTGGTTCTTGGAATACGGGCGTTCTTTTTTTCAGAAAACGGCGCGCCCGTCAGAGCTATTTCAGGAACAGCCTACCACAAGAGTGACGATGGGTTAGCGGTTAGCGGGTCGGATGAGATGAACTGGACGAACCAGAAAAACCTATTTATGCCCTACTATGCGCTCGATTTGCCCGCGGGCAGGCATTCTCTTGTTCTCCGAATATCCGCCTGGGTCAAAGACACCTCCGTTACTGAAGACAGCCGCCCGATTGCCGTAAGAGGGATGCTGGAATCAGCTTTTCAGATCAATAAGCCCCAAACCCGAACCTTCCGGCTACGCCTTCGCGAACTTCGGGTTCATGCGACCAACGCAAAAGGCAATTACTGGGATTTCGGATTATTCAGTTCCAATGCGCCTGATCTTCAACATCGGGTGGTATTGCGTTCCAAAGAACATGCGGATAATGTTCATATTTCATCCACAGTCGAAGATGCCCTGTCCGCTGCGTGGCCGGATTTTTCGGAACCGCTTACCATTTCCAGAAACGATAAAATCACGCTGGCCATTTATGATAAAGATCTTTTTTTCCATGACCTGATTGGCGCCATCAGTTACGGCCTTGACGAATGGCTTCATATTGGCGCGCAAAATGCCCCGATATATTTCGACCGCGTTAATACCTGTTTAATTGAAATCGAAGAACGGATGCCGGATACCCGTCCCCCGGACGACCGATAAACGATAAAGTAATTACGGAATAAAATTAAACAGAAAAAGTTTAGTTTATTAGAACAGCAAAGACCAATTACCTCAGATTACAGAACACAAATAATATATTTTATAGTTGTATCCAAGCAAAAATAATGTTAATTATCAGGTCAGCCGAAGTAACATTTTTAATAGACACTAAAAGGAGTTTATATGTCTGAACAAACAGAAGTGAAAGCACCGACATCGGATATCGTCATTACGGATGAGGCGATACAGGAAATCATTAATATCAAGAAAGACCAAAATATCGGCGAGAATTTTTTTCTTCGAATCGGGGTCCAGGGCGGCGGATGTTCCGGATTCGGCTACGCGCTGGCTTTCGATGACCAGATTGCCGAAACCGATACCGTATATACATTCGGAGACATTAAGGTCGCTGTCGATTATAAAAGCATCCTCTACCTTAAAGGCGTCACGATGGATTATTATGACGGCCCGAACGGCAAAGGGTTTACTTTTGACAATCCAAATGCCGTACGGACCTGCGGCTGCGGCAGTTCCTGCGGTTAATTCTGTCTGAATTAATACATTTCGAAAGGGGTTATATAAACCCCTTTTTTTATTTTATCGAATGGTTACAGTTCGGACAGATTAGCCCGTTCTTTTCAATATTTTCGACAAATGCCGTGGAATATATCCTCCGGCAATGGCGGCATATAATCCGGTGCTCATAACAGATCGGTTGGCGGGTAGCCGTGCAATAAAACGTGTGGTCCTGACATAGCCGTTTGCCGCACACCGTACAGACTTTCAGACATTCGGTACAGTTCATTTCATTGCCTACGTCACAAAGATCGGAATGTTTTTCGCATACCGGTTTTCGGCAGCCGGAACAGATGGTCACGCAGTCCGGGCAAAGGTAATCGCCGCATACCGAACAGGTATAGGCGTGGGGCAGGTCTCCGAACCGCTTGCGGCAGCGAACGCAGTGGTAGGAGCATCGCTTGCAGGCAATGGCGTTATCGGTGGTCACAACAATCGTTTCCATCAGCGCCTGGCAGGACGGGCATAAGCCGGGATCAAGATGACACGTAAACGGATCATAAATCATTTTGATTTCTTGTTCTTCTCTCGTCTGCTTGTTAACGAGGGTAACCGTGACTTCGTAATCACTGCGTTCGATAACGTGGAAATTAATAAGTTTAATAACGATTTTTAACTGATGTTTATGGATTTCTTCCTGAAGTTTGTGCGTATATTCTCTCTCAAACGCCAGGCGCTTCTCCTCGTAGGTAAGCTGGTTTCGGTGAAGCTCTTCAATCTGGGCCGTATAGTATCCCTTGATGCGCGTGATGTTTCGGTGGAGTCTTTTGAGAATATCATTCTGAAGGGATTTAGCGTGGTTTTGTGCCTTCGCCGAAGCGGCTTTCAGACATTCCCTAAAATAAATCTCGATATCCTTGCGCGTCAGGTCTGTACCGCCAAGCTGCGTTAACGGCTCCAGATCCTGCCCCATCACCGCATCGGTATAATAGGATTGGGCGTCAAATACGACGCCTTGCCGGTCGATGCCCAGGTGATACATTTCCTCCGTTTTTTCATCCGATAAAAACGATATTTTGAAATTGAACAGCACATCCGCCGTATGGATTTTTTTTATTTTGATATCGGAACACAATCCGTTTTCGATGCGGACGGCTTCGGCGATGTCTTCCCTGTTCGGTTTATGCTTTTCCTTCAGGCGGCTGACGGCTTTATTGCCGCGGCTCTGCATGTAGGCGTACATTGCATTCAGCACAAAGGAACCGTGGGTAACGAGTTCCGTATCTTCTGTCACGGCTTGGGGATCAAATACGAGCCGCAGCTGTTTCTGACTGAAAACCTTTTCCAGTTCCTCATCCAGATCCACAATCCATACGTCACCTTCTTGCCGGATTTCCGCGCCGGTATAAGAAAAATAATTCTGGACAAATTCCTTCATGATAATTTCTCGGACAATAAAAAAAGAGAACACGCGGGCATTCTCTTTTCTTTAAACCGGTGTATAGAAATTTTACGCCGGCTGGGATGTTTCTTCCTTGTTTTTCTTCCGGTATAATATCGCCGCCGGTATAATAATCAGATATCCGATCGAAAGAACAATCGGTGACACGGTCAGGGAAAGCGCGCCGTTAACATCGCCGGTGCCCATCAGAATATATCCAGATACGATACACAATAATCCCGCAAAAAATAAAAAATAATTTTCTACCGTAAAGGGCAGGCTGGATTTTTTGAGCGTCGCCGGTTTTTTAACTGCTTGTTTAATTTTTGTCGCCATATTATAAAATGTCCTTTTTTATACTCGAATTATATTTTACTTAAAGAAGTCGTAATAATCAAGAAAAAATCGCCTTTTTTCAAACGGCGATTTTTTTTATGCTGATTGTATTACGAATCGTTTTAGGATAATTTTTTTATTTGATCAACATCATCTTGTTCGACTTGACGAAATGGCCGGCAACGAGGCGGTAGATATATATTCCTGATGGTACGGCATCGCCATGATTATTCTTTCCGTCCCACATCACCTGTTTATTTCCGGCGGATTGATATTCAGCGACCAGCGTACGCACCTCCTGGCCGAGAACATTGTAGATTTTCAGCAAAACCTCACTGTTTACAGGTAACTGATATTTGATGACCGTCAAAGGATTAAAGGGATTGGGATAATTCGGGTAAAGTTCAAAATGTCTGACCTGAAAATGGGATTGCTCGTTTATGCCTATCAACTGTCCGTTATTGATACGGCCCAGTGAATGGCTGGTTTCGGGAGTATTGGTTGTCCAGCCAACGGCGCCGTTGTCATTATTGTAATGAAACTGCTGATCATTGGTATACAGGGCGACATAGCCGGAACTCAGCGACAAATTATTACTCCATGAGCCGGCTGTCCAGCCGGACATATCGCCGCCGTAACTGACTTTATCCATCAGCGTACCGTTTGTGAGGTCTGGCCCGGTTAGTAAAACCACATTGTCATTCGGTGCGAGGCTGAAACGCGATGATCCGTTATGCACCAGGGATCCACCCAGCGTCGTGGGGAGTAAAACAATCGTGCTGTCACCGATAGCCACGGTATCTTCGGCGGCGAAAGGTAATATCGAGCCTCCGGCGTCAGCGATAAGTACGACACGGCTATATCGCGGAACATTTTGCAAAAAAGGATTATCCGGCAAGGTCAGCGTGCCTTCCGATGGACCGGGCGTCCCCGCCGGCGAATATAAATCCGTAAGTATCCAGCCCCGCAGATCCATGCCGCCGGATTTTAGCACAAGCAGTTCCACGGCGTCTTTGTAAGCGCTGCCGTGCAGGATTTCATTGATGATGATGTCGGGATCGACCACCGGCTCGGAAGAACTCATAAAATCGGCATAGACCGGCAGATGATCGGAGGCATAATGCAAAGCGTTGGCAACTTCCTGAGACACCGCGTTGTTCGGCATCTTATTAATGGAATCATTAAAATGATTGCCATCATTGCCGTATACGGTGTAGGAATTGGATACGTATTCAACTTTCTGTCCGTTATTTAAATTGTAGGATGTGAACATAAAATCAAACCGGTCATCAAGCCCTCCGGTGGATCCCGAATCCGCCAATGTCCGGATTCGCGTGGATTGGGTGTGCACGGCGCGGTAAGTATAATTGCCGCTCCAGCTTCCGACCGCAGAGCTTAAATCTTTAGCGCGGCCGATATTATTGCTTTCGTCTGCGATGAACTTTTGATACCCGGGTTCCGTGCTGGTATAAAAATTCATGTCACCGACGATGATAAATTCCGTTCCCGTGGGCAGCGTGTTTAAATAATTTCTCAGGATAGTAACCTCATCGCCGCGCTGCGCCGGGTAATCGGAACCGGCTTTCAAATGACAACTGTATATCCGCAAGGGATTGCCTCCAACCATAACCTGATATTCCGTAAACGCACGCAACGGCGTGGAAATCGTATCCTGCGCGACGAAAGATATTTTGGATGTGCGGTAGAACAGCATGTTATCGGTGTCATAGGCGTTGATAAACGGTGCGCGGGCGTATTGCGTGCCGGCGGCGTTCATCACGCGCAAAATCGAATCAGCGCCGCGAGCGTTCACGATTTCCTGCATGACAAGAATGTCGGGATTCGCGTTCTGAATAACGGTCTGAAAATAAGGCAGGCGCGAAGTAAACTGGGTTTCATATCCGTTAACGTTAAGCCCATTGTACGTCATAACACGAAATGGCACCTGACATTCAGCACCTTGCACGAAAAAATATAACACCATTATCATGCATTGGATACATACCTGATTTGGTTTTAAAATATTCCTGATTAGCATCATGCCATTACCTGCATATTAAATTTTTTTAATATACTCAGTATACGTGATTTATAGATATAATGAAATAAAATTTTAATGCGTTCAAAAAGAAAATTTACGGCGAATACCAGGATTAGCAAGTCATTTCCAAAATTACTGATTTAACAAATATATTTAAGAACTAATTATTGTGCGATCACAAAGCGGTTGAAATCCGCCTATGGGAAATGTGGACGGTAATTCTTCAAACAAGCCGCGTAGCGAACAACACTATAAAATAAACCGGCTCCTCGTTTAAGAAGAGCCGGTTAAAAACGGAAAAGAAAAGTCAAACTTCTTCAAGAAGTATATTTTCTATTTGATTAACATCATCTTGCGCGTTAATACCACATCGCCGGCTTTTAACCGGTAAATATAAATGCCGCTGGCGACGCGTACGCCGTGTTTATCGGCTCCGTTCCACTGCACCTGATACACGCCGGGCCCTTGCTCCCCGTGAACCAGCGTGGCCACTTCCTGACCAAGTATATTGAACACTTTCAACTCAACCATGGACCGCTTCGGCAACTGATAACGCAGGCTGGTAGCGGGATTGAATGGATTGGGGTAATTCTGTTCAAGAGCGAAGGTCTTCGGCAGGCCGCTATGCGGATCATCAATACCGGAGGACGACTGTACATGTAACGTATAGGATTGTTCACTGATACCCAGCGAATTATTGGCTGAAATTTTCACATAAAAATCGCCCAGCGCTTCCGGTGTCCAGTTGATAATACCGGAGACGGAATCAATGGTCATACCGGCGGGATATTCTATTAAGCGATAGGTTGGTACCGGTATACCGGCGGCGCCGACATTATACATATAAGGCGTGCCGATTACTGCCATCGTATCCGGCTGTGAGGTGATGCGGGGTGCGGCCACGTACGAACCAACTTCGAGAATTTCTCCCGCAGAAGTAACCGCCCATCCGGCCGTGGTATCGATAAAGGCCATGTGGTTGATCGTGCCTGTCAACGGCGGTAAAATCTGCGTTTGCCATGTACCGGTGAGTCCGTTGTTTACGCTTCGATACATAATACCTGATGCCGTGGCGCACCAGACATAAGACGCATTGGGCGCATACGCGGCATGCATAGAGGTTGTGGATGCCGGCAGGGAGTTGGAATACCAGGCCGCGCCGCCGTTGGTGGTTCGGTTGTACGACGATGTGGCTGAACTACCGCTAAAGCTGACGATACCGTTCAACGTGTCGCTGAAAGACACCTGGACCGTGTTTACAACGGTGGAGGACGAAGACACCCAATTTTCACCGCCGTTCGTGGTACGCCAGACCTTGGATTTATTCGTCCCGAACCAGCCGTGACGGTTGCCGATCCAGCACATGGAGTTATTCCAGCCGGCTTCGCCGGAAGCGGGCGTGGGTTCGTTAGCAATGCGGTACCAGCTTGCGCCATAATCCGTTGTTTTGAGGATCATCCATTTGCCACCAACCGGATCGCCCATCGCGATGCCGTTTTGAGAATCGAACATGTGTATGGCGTCCAAAAACGCGGCCGCATCCGGGTTGGTATATACTTGCTGCCAACTTAAACCGCCATCAGTGGTGCGGTAAAGAAATGTTCCGCCCGGCGAGGTGGTTACAAACGCGGTATCGGCGTTAATGGCGTCAATATTATAAATATCGGCTGTGCCAACAACCGGACTAGTAAACAATTCCCAGTTAAGGCCGCCGTCGGTGGTGCGGATGATTTCTCCGCCGTCACCGGCCGCCCAGACAACCTGGGCATTGACGGCTTTCACCGTATTGAGCGCGGAAGCCGGGCTGGTCTGCGTGGCCCAGTCGGGCAGGGCGGGATATACTTTAATCGTCATGCCGGTAGCGTCTTTATACGAATCGCTATTGGCGGCTATGGAAACCTTAATAAACACATTCTTAATTGCCGTCAGGCTGTTGCTGACTTTGAGCACAAACGGCGTAAAGGTCACGGTTTGATTCGGAGCGATGGCCGCCACCGAAGCCGGGCTCGACAATACCGTAACATCGCTGGACGGCGAGGCCGTGAGCGTGACATTCAATGCGGTTTCAAACAACACATTTTTGAGCGTTATGGTCAGGTACAGCGTGTCGCCTTTTCTGAAGATAACATCCTCGCCGGTCTGGTTGACCAAAGAATAATTCATCATTTCCAGTCCCGGGTGGGATTCGGTAAGGGCGCGGTAGAAATTAACCCGACCATGGCCCAGCTTACCGGCGTAGGAAGGATTGGCGGCATCTATCGAGTCCGAGCAAATGCGTATTTGCGCGCGAATCTGATCGGCGGACCAGCCCGGATGCAGGGTTTTTAATAAGCCGGCCAGACCGGCGGCCATCGGGGTTGCCATGGAGGTGCCGCTCCAACCGGAACTTTCGTACGAAGCGCCGCCGGCGGCATCTACACAGGAAACAACATTTTCGCCAACCGCGTAAACCGGCGTTGTGGTGCCGTAATTGGAGAAACTCGATTTGGTATCTGTGCTTTTCCCTACCGATCCTACGGCCAGCAGGCCGCGGTAATTGGAAGGATAATGCGGATCCAGGTCATTATTGGTGCCGTCATTCCCGGCGGCGGCCAGTATCAGAATACCTGCGTCGCGCACGGCATAAACGATATCCTGCGCGTAGGTGGAGTAACTGTTCTTACTCCCCCAACTGCAACTGATGATATCCGCGCCGTTATCCGCGGCGTACACAATGCCTTCGTAGCCATACCATAACGAATTATCGGTGCTGGGGCTGGATACGCAAACGGCCATGATTTGCGGATTAAATGCCGTTCCGGACATGCCTAAGGCATTATGCGTAGCGGCGCCAAAATAACTGGCGCAGGCGGTACCGTGATCAGCGTTCAGCGTGAGGTGGCCGCGAGGATTCCAGAAATTGAACGTGAAATTCCAACCGATACCGTCATCCACGTAACCGTTGCCGTCCTGATCTATGCCGTCGCGGTCACCGGCCGGATACGCGGCCGTGTCCCAAACGCCGTTGCCGTTGCGGTCTTCCAGCGGATTGATCCATAAATTCGGCAGTAAATCCTGATGCGACCACATGGTGCCGCCGTCCACAACCGCAATGACCACGCGATTGGCTTTGGGGATGATCCCGCCGGTCGCGGAATCCGCCCGTACGATGTCCCAGCCCTGAGTGACTTTCATCCGTTCAAAATAATCGTATTGCGGGCCCGGAGATCCTCCGGCGAATAACGGATCATTCGGGGTGAAATCGGTTTTATGGATCATTTTTGGTTCGGCATAATCCACGGCATCGTTCATGCTCAGCAGGCGGGCGGCTTCGAATTCATCCTTGCCGCTCTGCAGGGAGGCGTAATACATGCGGTCTAATCCGTAGGTTTTTGCCGTATATTTCAGCTTTCCGTTGAGAACCGGGAACATGGGTTGCAGGTTCATTATGCCGGCATTCTGCATGGCGCGGTTCAGCGCCGGGCTGTTGGACAGACCGGTATTCTTTGAGAACATCTGCCCGTCTTTGAGTTTCACGATGATTTGCCCTTTGACCACGTCCGGCCTGCTTCCGTCCGCGTTCATCCATTGGGAAAACTTCAGATTGACCATCGTTTTTTTCGACAGGCTGACCGTTTTATCGGAATTGATTTTTGAGACAGAATCCTCATGGCTAATGCCGACAATGACCAAGGACACCATGGCAATGAGGCCAATAATGCCGAATATTTTCAAAAATGGATTTTTCATTGGTTATCCTTTCTTTTAGTATAAAAACTTCTACTTTACTAATGTCATCTTTCGTGTCAGCACTTTCCCGCCGGCAACCAGCCGATACAGATAAATGCCGCTGGCGACGGATTCGCCGCCCTCATTACGCCCGTCCCAGGTTACGGAATGAACACCGGCGTTTTGCCTGCCGCTGACCAGCGTGCGCACTTCCTGGCCGAGCAGATTATAAATTTTCAGCGTAACTTCACTACTGACTGCTAACTGATAACTGATTACTGTGGAAGGGTTAAACGGGTTCGGGTAATTCTGTCGAAGAATGATGGGTTTCGGCGTTTGAACGGGGTCATGAATGCCGGTACTGGCGGGTAATCCGCGTAAAATCACGTTGTCAATGGCCCACCATTTATTGTTGCCGCCGGATTCCATATACACAAATTTCAACATTAAGCATGGTTCTCCGGCCCACGCAGTCAGGTTTAATGTTTTATGCGCGGCCCGGTGCACAACGTCTTCCACCAAGGCCGTATCCCACGAAGAACCCGCATCCGTACTCACTAAAACCACTGTGGTGTCGATAAAAAACGGCGGTACCCATGTGGCGAAATCGTAATCGTATTCCAGTACCAATTCATCGAGGCTGTCGGCGTTAACAGGTGTCAGGAATGCCGCGCTGGTATACGTCCATCCGTCACCGCCTGCGGAATCGTTGGCCGCAAGAATATTCGTGTAACCATACGGATTAAACGCGTAATACGGATACGAAACATCCCATATCTGCCAGACCTGTCCGAGCCACGAGCTCAGGTTCTCAATGCTCCAGTTGTCCGTGCCGTTTGAAAAATCATCATAATAGACCTGCGTCCACCCCGCCGGAAAAACTTTAATCGGACGTACAATGCTATCATTACCCGGCACGGCGTCGCCAGCCAGCATCGTTTGGACCTTCAGCATATGCTCGCCCTCTGCCGACGCGGTCCACTGGAACGAGGCAATACCTTGATTGCCACCCATCAGCGAGATGGTCGTCGTATCCACCGGCGTATTGTCCACAAATAGAATAACCGGCACGTTGTTCTGCGACGTAGTGCCCCAGTTCTTAATTACCGCTGTGGTTGTGTAAGTTTGACCGTAAAAATAATAACTGCGGAATGTCTGGAAATTCAGCGCGGCAAAATCGAGCGGATTGGTCTTGCGGATGTACACGTTGTCGATATAGACATAATAACCAAATAATCCGCTCGGGGTGCGGTCGGCCGCATAAAATCCTATATGCACGGCGCTGCGGTTGTTAAAAGCCGACAGATCGATGGAAAAGTGCACCGGACCGGACGAAAAATCTCTTGATGTATCGATTACGGCGATGATGCCGCTTCTCGTAAAACGAGCGGTGGTATCCGTAGCGCCGTCCTCTGAAACAATTACAAAAATCGTATCCGGACGATTCATGCGATAAGGATTGGTATTTAATGAATTGGTGCAGGTAATGTCAAAGTCTAAAGTCGGCGTGCCGCCTGTTAAGTTAATTAAAGGCGTGGCCAGTAAGTCCTTCCAGTTAAGCCCGGAATTAAAATTATAAGCAGCCGAGCCGGATGTCCCCGATGCCGGATCGCCGAAACCCTTGTGGGTCCACATACCATCGGAAACGCCGGAAATCTTAATGGCATACGCGCTGTCCAATACGGAACTATTATTGGCGCCTACCCAACCGATAGTATTGGGGCTGTTGTTATAACCCGTGAAATCCTGCCATAGCACCGTGTCACCGGACATCGTTTTAAAGATTTGTGCCGATAATCCGTTCAACATCACGCTACAAAGTATAATCAGAAAGCAAAGTTTTCGTCTCATTTGAACTCCTGAATTTTATTATGAAAAATGGTTTATTTATGACATCTGATAATCAGGTATTATAACCGCGGTACGGCACAATCAAAGGATTTCCAACTTATTTCAAAAAAATTATTTATAAAAATACAACTGATGCCAATTGATGTAGGCTTATATATTATATTTAATTCCTAAAAAAATCAAATATTTTTAAATAACACAAAAATTTTACACCTAAATCAAAAACGATGGGGTTCTGATGGGATATGGTTTTCATTACGAAAGATTACTTAAAAAAAAACTTTTTAAAGCGGTATAATTTGACTATATTAATAAATTAAGTTTGGAGTTTAGGATATTTTCTGCAGTTCCATGGCGTTTCTCTCATCAAAGATGCGTTTCTTGAAATATGGATGGCTTTTGTGGCTGATGGCTATCCTGTTTGATGGAAACCTATATGCTCAAACAGCGCCTTTCCGTTTTGGCCGTATTGTTCCCGGCAGTGACGAAAACCATAATACGATTATTTGTATATTACAGGACCAATCGGGTTTCATGTGGTTCGGCACCAAGAAAGGCGTCCTGCGGTATGACGGCTATCAGTTTATGCATTACAAACATTCCGTAACCGATTTGAACACTATCAGCGGAGATTTTGTTCGCGCTATAACGGCGGATAATGACGGTAATCTCTGGATCGGCGTGGAAAACGGCGGGCTGAATGTCTTCAACCGGGCCGAAAGAAGTTTTTCCCGGATTCGTTTAATCTCGCCGGACACTGCCGCGGGCATTTCGGAGAGCGTTTACGCGCTGGTCTATGACTCGTCCGGCATCTTGTGGGCGGGCACCCAAACGGGCGTTTATCAATTGGACCTAACCACGCGGCAAGCAACACCTATCGGCCGTGAGACCATAAACGCGCGCATCCTGTCTTTATCCCCGGACCGTTCGGGAAATCTCTGGATAGCGACCTGGAACCGCGGGGTTTATCGTTATCACATCCGCTCACGCACAATACACCCGGTTCCTTTTCGTATCAATACATCGAATTCTCTGATATGGTCGGTGTACGCGGATCCAAAGAACCGGATATGGCTATGCACGTTTGCCAACGGATTGCAGTTATATGACAGCCTCTCATTACGGTTTGATCATTATGTTTCCTCTGACCACATTTATGCGCAACGGCTGAACCGCTCCAACGTGTTCACGGTTTTTGAAGACGAGCAAGAACGTTTGTGGATAGGCAAATACGGCGAGGGTATGGATATCCTCGACCTGCAAAAAAACACCCTTCATTCGTTTCCCCGGCCTGACAAGGAACGGTTTGGCATCGCCGGAGAATCGGTGCTCAGTTTCTATAAAGACTATTCCGGACTATTATGGATTGGCACCTATGGAGAAGGCCTTCACCTGTATCATCCGTTGATTTTCCGATTTAATGATTTCGGGGACAGAGACCTCCATCTGAATAACGGAGAAACCCTCGTAGCGTTCAGCGGGCATTCCTTTGATAATTTCTGGCTCGGACTGAATTCCGGATATATTGTCCGTTTGGGAGACAAAACACGACAACGGATCAAACTTTTTAACCATAATGAAAACATCTATGCCGCATTCGGCGATACCTCCAAAAATATCTGGTGGGCAACTAATCATGCGTTGTATCAATTCCATACTGTAAGGCAATCGATTATTCGTTATCCCTTCCCTGCCCCGCCGGTATTAATCGATTACATCGGGCAATACGAATCGGGACGCCTCCTCATCGGTACCAATGAATATCCGCTTATATTCAATTTAAATACCAAACGATTCGCTCCTATCGACGAAACGGATTCAAATCTGACCCGTTTAAAAAATTTAAGGATCTTGAGCTATCATAATGAGGGCGATACCGTGCGCTGGTTTGGCGTCAATCGTAATGGCCTATACCGCTATCATATTCCGAGCGGCAAAATCCGGCATTACTCTGCAGAATCGGCGACCCGGCCGCATCTGAGTAATAATGTGATACTCTATCTGCATAAGGACTCCGATGGGCATTTATGGATCGGCACCGAAGGCGGACTGCACGTCCTCAATGCGAACGAAGATACAATAGCCATTTATCGCGAGGAACAGGGACTGATCAATGACATCGTTTATTCCATTACGGAGGACGCGCATAAAAACCTATGGCTGTCCACGCCGCGCGGGATATCCTGCTTTAACCCGGTGGCTAAAACATTCAGGAATTATGATGCGTCGGACGGCCTGCCTGTAAACGGTTTCAATTTTAATTCGATTGCCCGGTTGCGCGACGGCGGCATCGCCTACGGGTACAGCCAGGGTCTTATTCTGTTTCATCCGGACAGTATCCGGGAAAATCCATATCGGCCGCCCATACGGTTGACTTCCTTTAAAAAATTTAACCGTGAATATCTCACTCCGCAACCGATAGAGACCATAACTAACCTCGATTTATCGTACCGGGATTATGTAATTTCCTTTGATTTCGCCGCGCTGAATTACCTGAAAAGCCATAAAATCCAGTATGCTTATAAAATGGAGGGATTTAATGATACCTGGGTTTATACCAAAGACCGCTCGGTAACCTATACGAATCTCAGCCCCGGCCATTATACTTTCCGGATCAGAGCATCGAATAACGATGGCGTATGGAACGAAGACAGTTACCGTCTGGCAATTTATATATCGCCACCCTTTTACCGGACCTGGTGGTTCCTTGCCGTCATGGTGTTGCTTTTGATTGGAGGCACTACCGGCGCGTATCATATCCGCGTCAGAACCATCAAACAGCAGAAAACGGATCTGGAAAAACAGGTTTCGGAACGAACACGGGAAATACTTAAGCAAAAATCCGATATCGAACTGGCAAACCGGCAGATTACCGAACAAAAAAACGACCTGGAACAGGTTAACCGGCAGTTGTCCGAAACGCTGCATCAGTTGCAGATTAAGGAATCCGAACTCATCCATGCCGAGAAAATGAGTGCCCTGGGTGATCTGGTTGCGGGAATGACCCATGAGGTAAACAATCCAGTTGCTTTTATCATCGGTAATATGGATTTTCTCGAACTCGAGTTCAAAAAAACTTTTGCATCGGAGATACCGGCGCCGCCAACCCCGCAACAACTCATAGAATGGAAAAAAGCCATACAGTCCTCCATGATCGGCGCCCGCCGGATCAGAGATATCATCGCCAACCTGAAAAATTTCTCCAAGCTGGACGAAGCCGATTTCAAGGAAATATACATTCACCGCGACCTGGACGTCATTATCAACCTGTTCTTCAGCCATATACCCAACATTGTCATCGAAAAGCAATATGACCCACGGCTGGACAGGGAAGCTTACGGCTGTTACGCCCGCGAACTGAACCTGTGTTTCCGAAATATTATGGTTAATGCCGTGCAGGCCATTCGCGACGCAGAAAAAGCAAAACTTTATGAACCAGGCCATGGGCGCATCTGTATCCGTACCGATAAATCCGACCACGTTGTCACCATCGCTTTCAAGGACAACGGAATCGGCATGCCGAAGAATATTCAGGAAAAAATCTTTGTACCATTCTTTACTACCCGCGACATCGGCCAGGGCCGCGGATTGGGCTTATCGGAAACCTACGGCATTATCCAGAAACATAAAGGTACCGTTCGTGTCGTCAGCGAGCATTATAAAGGCACTGAAATTATATTAACCCTGCCGCCTGGTTCCACATCTTAACAGTTTCCCATCCCCGGTCTTACACGCCGTTATAACAAACTATATTTTTTCTCAAAATGGTCACTTGCGCTTACTTTTACGACCCACCTCTTGCAAAGAAAGAATTTTTTTAATTGTACAGAATAAAAAAAAATCATATTTTACAAAAAATCATTCAATAAATCACTTTTGGAATCATCGATGATAACCCGACAACTAATCAATCCTCAAAGCATCGTCGTCATCGGCGGCTCGAATGACATCACCAAGCCTGGCGGTAAAGTTCTTAAAAACCTGTTGGATGGAAATTACAAAGGAAAATTATATGTGACCAACCCGAAGGAGTCGGAAATACAGGGACTGAAGTGTTATAAAGATCCTTCCGAACTGCCCGATACGGATTTAGCCATTATTGCCATTGCGGCCAAATATGTTCCTGAAACCGTAACCGTTCTGGCTCAACAGAAAAACACGCGTGCGTTTATCATTCTTTCCGCCGGATTCAGCGAGGAAAGCGAAGCCGGAAAACAATTAGAAAGACAGGTGGTTGAAATCATTAATGGTGTCGGCGGCAGCCTCATCGGGCCGAACTGCATCGGTGTGCTCACGCCGAATTATCACGGTGTTTTCACCAAACCGATTCCGAAACTCGATCCGAAGGGCTGCGACTTTATTTCCGGCTCCGGCGCGACGGCCTGCTTTATCATGGAAGCCGGCATCCCGAAGGGCCTGACGTTCGCCAGCGTGTTTTCCGTCGGCAACAGCGCGCAGATGGGCGTCGAGGAAGTGCTGCAATATCTCGACGAATCCTTTGATACGGAAAAAAGCTCCCGGGTGAAACTGTTGTACATTGAAAACATATCCAAACCGGACATGCTTCTCAGGCACGCTCAGTCGCTGATTCGCAAGGGTTGCCGGATAGCCGCCGTGAAAGCCGGTTCCTCCGAAGCAGGAAGCCGCGCGGCGTCGTCGCATACCGGGGCACTGGCCAGTTCAGACGTGGCCGTGGATGCGCTCTTCCGTAAGGCCGGCATTGTACGTTGTTACGGACGCGAGGATCTGATCAGCGTCGCTTCGGTTTTCATGCACCCGGAACTGAAGGGGAAAAATATGGCGGTGGTAACGCATGCCGGCGGGCCTGCGGTCATGCTCACCGACGCGCTCTCCAACGGCGGCCTTAATGTTCCGCCCATCGAAGGCCCCGACGCGCAGGAACTGCTTACAAAATTATTCCCGGGCTCTTCGGTAGCCAATCCTATCGACTTCCTTGCTACCGGCACCGCTGAGCAGTTGGGGATCATCCTGGACTATGTGGAAAATAAATTCGCCCACATCGACGGCATTGCCGTGATTTTCGGCACGCCGGGCTTGTTTCCCGTTTTTGACGTTTATAAAGTGCTCGATGAGAAAATGAAAACATTTAAAAAACCGATCTTCCCCGTACTGCCCTCTATCGGCACCGCCGAAGCGGAAGTCAAAGATTTTATCGCCAAAGGCCGGATCAACTTTCCCGATGAAGTCGTTCTGGGTAACGCTTTATGCCGCACGTTTCATACCCGCAAACCGTTTGACGAAGTCACCCCAATAACCATCGACCAGACGAAAATCCGCCCGGTAATCGATAAGGCGGCGGAAGGTTACCTGACACCCGAAGCAATTCAAATCCTGCTTGACGCCGCCGGTATTTCCCGGGCAGGCGAAGCGGTAGCAACCCACCGCGAGGCGGCGGTTGAGGCCGCGCGTAAACTCGGTTTTCCGGTCGTCATGAAAGTCGTCGGTCCGGTGCACAAATCCGACGTTGGCGGCGTGGTGCTGAATGTTAAAGACGAAGAAACGGTTAAAAAAGAATTTGACCGCATGATAAAAATTCCTGAAACCACGGCGATCCTTATACAGCCCATGCTGAAAGGCACCGAACTTTTTGTGGGCGCGAAAAAGGAGCCGAAATTCGGGCATATTATTCTGTGCGGTATGGGAGGAATTTTCATCGAGGTTTTGAAAGACATATCCGCTGGCCTCGTTCCGGTCAGCCGGCCGGAAGCGCTGTCTATGATTCGTTCGCTAAAAAGTTATAAAATCATTCAGGGCGTGCGCGGCCAGGCCGGCGTCAATGAAGAGCGTTTCGCCGATGTGATGGTCCGGCTTTCCGCTCTGCTGCAAGCCGCGCCGGAAATCACGGAACTGGATCTCAATCCCCTGCTCGGCACACCGGATAAAGTTACCGCCGTAGACGCCCGAATATGCGTCAAAAAAGGTTGACCGTAATCCCATGAAACGCAGGGATATATATTTCATCGGGTTTGTCGCTTTAGTCTTCGCGCCCTTTTTTATTGTTCCGGGGATGCTGGACGGGTATGAGGCATTCAACAAGGCACACGGCGTTTTAACCAGCTTTTTTAAATTCGCGTTTCTGGCTACGCTGGGTGAAGTGATTGCCCTTCGCATCCGGACGGGAGTTTACCATAAAGAAGGATTCGGAATAGCGCCGCGCGCTGTGGTGTGGGGCTTTCTGGGCGTCACCGTTCTGTTTGCGTTTAAAATTTTTTCCTCAGGCACACCGGCTTTGCTTGCTTATCTCGGCATGGATGACGCGCCACAAATCATCACCGGCGCCCTGACGCCCTATAAAGTTCTGGTCGCCTTTCTTATCAGTGTGGCCCTAAACCTTATATATGCCCCCGTACTAATGACAGTGCATAAAGTTACCGACGAACACATCATCATGAACGGCGGCACCCTACGCGGACTGTTCAGACCCATAGATTGTGCGCGCATACTCAGGCAGATTAATTGGGACATTCAGTGGCATTTTGTGTTTAAGAAAACCATACCGTTGTTCTGGATTCCCGCGCATACGATGACGTTCCTGTTGACGCCGGAATATCAGGTGCTCTTTGCCGCAATGCTCAGCGTGGCGCTTGGTATCATTCTGGCGATAGCCAGCCTGCGAGGCCGCCAATGAATCATTGCTAACCTTTCATTCAGGAGTCTGCCATGAAAGAAACACCCATTAATTACGAAGTCGTAAAACGGAAGATTGAGGAAAGCAACATTCCCCTGCTCGGAAAGGCCTCCATCCGCGAACTGAAGCGGTTGGTAGATAACATCGAACGCGAGACCGGACAGAAATACATACGCATGGAAATGGGCGTCCCGGGACTGCCGGCGGCGCAGATTGGCATCGACGCCGAGATTGAAGCGTTAAAGAAAGGCGTGGCGGCTCTCTATCCGGATATCGACGGCATCCCCGAATTAAAAAAAGAAATCTCCCGTTTTGTGAAGTTATTTATTGATATTGACGTCAATCCGGCCAACTGCATTCCCACGGTCGGTTCCATGCAGGGCGGCTTTGCGGCGTTTATGACGGTCAACCGGATGTATAAGGAAAAGGACACTTCTCTGTTTATTGACCCTGGATTCCCTGTGCAGAAACTCCAGCATAAAATCCTGAATGTCAAATATGAGAGTTTTGATGTTTACAATTACCGCGGCGACAAACTGCGAGACAAGCTGGAATCCTACCTTAAAAAAGGAAACATCTCCTGCATTATCTATTCCAATCCCAACAATCCTTCCTGGATATGCTTTACCGATAAAGAACTGCGAACCATCGGCGAGCTGGCCACCACCTATAATGCGGTAGTCATTGAGGACCTCGCCTATTTCGCCATGGATTTTCGCAAAGACCTTTCGCATCCGGGCGTGCCGCCGTATCAGCCGTCCGTCGCCAAATATACCGGCAATTATATTCTGCTTATTTCCAGTTCTAAATCATTCAGTTACGCCGGTCAACGCCTCGGAATGTTTGTTATATCCGATAAATTGTTTAACACCAGGGCGCCGGATCTCAAACGGTTCTATACGTCCGACCTGTTTGGTTACGCCATGATATTCGGTACCATTTACAGCCTCAGCGCGGGTACGGCTCATTCCGCCCAATACGGCGTAGCGGCCATCCTGAAAGCGGTCAATGACGGCGCGTATAATTTTGTCGAGGTTGTAAAAGAATACGGTGAAAAAGCCAAAATCATGAAAAAGATGTTCACCGAAAACGGTTTTAAAATTGTTTACGATAAGGACGAAAACGAACCGTTAGCCGACGGGTTTTATTTCACCATATCCTATCCCGGTATGAGCGGCGAGCAACTGCTGGAAGAACTTCTGTATTACGGCATCAGCGCCATTGCCCTGTCCACCACCGGCAGCGAACGCACGGAAGGCCTGCGCGCCTGCGTATCGTTAGTCCGACGGGATCAATTCCCGGATCTGGAATATCGGCTGAAAAAATTTCATGAAAACCATAAATAACGGCGTAGATTTACACCAACTACGCGCTTTTTATCATCCATATAATAAGGAAGACTGCCATGACAGAAAGTTATTACATTGAAATCAACGGAAAAAAGTACGACAAAGACCTCATCGAAACCGCTAAAACCGCTGTGGCCGGCCGCGGGGACGGACGCATTTCCAAAGCCGATGCGGAAATCTTGCTGAAAAAAGTCAAAGACGGTAATAAATACACCGATATTGAAAAAGCGACGATGGAGTATATTCGTGATAATTTCAAATGGACGGAAGAAGCCGATGCCTGGTTCCGTACTGAAATACACAAGTGGGCGGGAACTAAATAAGAAATGACCGCTTAACACCGAACGCACGGCGCTCACAGAGTAATTGGTATTTCTCTGTATAAAAACAAACGCCTTGGACCATCTGGGGTAATCTTATTATCATAAGCCGTTCCTTGCCAATAAGGAACGGCTTCTTTACGGTACATTTTCATGAAAAAGATAAAGCGAATTATCACAAAAGCCACGGCTATCTATGAACGGTATGCGCGGTATATCGCTGCCGTATCTTTTATCGTTGGCTTTATCTCGGACTTTATCGCCACCCGCCGCATTGACATAATGTGGGACAATTACATCTTACTGAGTTATGTTTTCCTGGCCGGTTTGTTTATCCTTCTGCATCATTTCATCGAAAGCGGACGTTTACGGGTAAAACTTCTGGTTAAAAACGCTCATCTAATCCGGATGGGCATCGAATTTTTTATGGGCGGCCTGTTCAGCAGCCATGTCATTTTTTACTTTAAGAGTTCAGCGGGATTAAAGTCATTTTTATTTATAGCCGTTTTATTCATTTTGCTGATTATCAACCAGTTTTTTAAGAATCAGGCGCATCGCCTCTATCTTCAGTTTAGTATGTATTTTCTCGCGACTTTTTCATTTTTTGTTTTTTTTGTTCCTGTGTTCACCAAAGAGATGAATCCGGCGTCATTTTTAACCGGCGGCCTGATCAGTCTTGGCGTTACATGGCTGATAATAGCGGTAGTATGCTTAGCTACGAGTAAAAAAACTAAAAAGCCTTTCCTGAAGTTATCGTCGCTCATTCTCGTATTATACGGCACGATGACCGCGTTTTATTTTAAGAACTGGATTCCTCCCGTTCCGATGGCGCTCAAACATATCGGGATTTATCATCATGTCAGCAAGCCGGATTATTTTTATACGCTGACCTACGAAGACCCGCCGTTGACCCGTTTTTGGGAAACATCCAGCGTGGTTTATCATTATATCCCCGGCGACACGGTGTTTTGCTTTGCCTCTGTCTTCGCGCCAACCGCCATGAAAAAGACCATTTATCACCGGTGGAACTATTATAACCGGCAAACCGGTTCATGGGAAGTCCGCGACCGCCTGAGTTATGACCTGCTGGGAGGGCGCGACGGCGGTTACCGCGGATTTTCATCCAAGATGTTCCTGGCCGACGGCGACTGGCGTATAGACGTGGTGACAGAAGACGATTTACTGCTGGGCAGCATTCATTTTGAACTTAAAACAGTTACCCGGGATTATACTCGTAAATTGAAGACCATTCAGCGATAATTGGTTTATCCCTACCGCCAACGGATCAAAGAAGTAAATAAAAAAAGGGCTGATCGTAAGGATCAGCCCTTTTTCATTCTTAAGAAAACTTTGCCATGCGCTTAAGGCGTACGGCAAAGCGTATGGTTTACTTGAGCAGCATCATCTTATGAGACTTCACGAAGTTTCCGGCCTGGATTCTGTAGATGTAAACACCCGAAGAAACCTGGACGCCGGCGTTGTTCTTGCCGTCCCAGTTCAATGAATACGTACCCGCGTTCTGCGTTGCGTTCACAAGCGTCCGCACTTCCTGACCTAACGAATTGTAGATCTTCAGAGTAACTTTCGCATTCTCTTTCAGGTCATACTTAATCGTAGTAGTCGGGTTGAACGGATTCGGATAGTTCTGATACAAGCTGAACGACTTCGGAATTTCCGTCACGTCCTTAATACCGACTACGGTGGTGGAATCATAGAACGCGGCAATATTACCGCCCGAGGTCACAACCCAACCCGAAGTATACGGCGTATAATCGACGAAACTCATACCGTAAACCGTTCCGGTAACGGTGAACTCGTTAGCCCAGGTAGCGCCCTGATCGGTGCTGCGGTTAATCGTAGACCCGCGGCTCAACCAGAAATCATACATACCGGCGCCGTCCACGCCATAAATATTACCGGAACCGGGAATAGGAGTAACGTTCGTCCAGTTCAAACCGCCATTGACGGAGCGGGCCGCTGAAGTTCCGCCGCCGACCACGCCAATAGTTTCATTCAGGAAATGCAGGTCCGATGAATTCGCAAACGTCATGCTTCCGAAGCCCCAGGTCAGTCCGCCGTCCGTGGTGTAGTAGACGCGGTTGTTATTGGTGCCAAACCAGATATGGGTTGTTCCGACAACAACCATGGCGTTGTTCCATCCCGCTTCGGTTCCTACCTGTACGGGTTCCGTGGCAATGCGGTACCAGGTGGCGCCGCCGTCCGTTGTATTGAGAATCGTCCATTTTCCGCCGACCGGATCGCCATAAGCAATACCATTCGTCGCGTCAAACATATGGATCGCGTCGATGAAACCGCCGACTTGATCATATACTTCGGTCCAGTTTGCGCCGCCGTCCGTAGTACGGAAGATCTTACTGCTGGAAGGCGTGTTGGTAACAAACGCTGTATTTTCATCCAGCGCCGTGATATTATAAATATCATCCGTGCCTAACGCGCCGCCGCCGACGTTGACCCATGTGGTTCCGCCGTTAACGGTACGTAACACGGTACCGGCCGCGCCGGCTGCCCAGGCAACCGTCTGCGATACGGCTTTAACGGAATACAGGTCTTCCGTTGTTCCGGAATTCTGCAGGGTCCAGCCCTTGGTCGGTACAAAGATATAACGGTAGGCGGTCAGAACGAAAGTTTCCACGCTCGGTGTCTCGAACATACCGTCGGTAGCGATAACTTTCCAGTAAATGTCCGCGGTATCGCCGTCGGCAACACCCCAGGCTGCAAGAGCCGCGTCAATCGCTGAATAAGCCAGAGTCAGGGTCGTGTCGGAACCGGTGGAACCACCAAGTGAATCCGAGAAATCGGAATGCAGCGAAGCCCAGAACGAATAGGTAACGGGATCGCCGTTCGCGTCGGTGGAAGAGGTCCACAGAATTGTGGCGTCATCCGTCGAGGTTTCATCAACTGTGATAAAAGTCTGATCAGCCGGTTGCAGAAGGTTAACAGCCGTAGGAGCGCTGTATACGTAAGGAACACCGACCACACGCATGAGCCAAGCGCGTTCGGTAGTGATTACGAGCGGAGACCAGGTCGCGCCTGCGTCCATGGAATAGAAACTGCGGCCGGGGGTGAATCCGCTGTTATGAGCGCCCATCGGATAGGGAACATTCGCGAAGCCGATGGAAACCCAGAAATCCGTTCCGGAAGCGAAAACAGGAGCTTCATCACCTAAAGGCAGGGTGATATAATCGCCCGCTGCTGAGATGTAGTTTTCACCGCCGAAATTCTTCTCGAATAATAAAGCGCCGGGAGCACCGTTAGTTGCCCCTGCGGCCCAGATTTGAACCGTAATCGAATCGGTTGAGGACTCATTGCGGTACAGGGCGTCGATCTGCGTCAGGTGCATGTCGGCAGGAGCTGTATAACGGACGCCGGCTAAGAACGGAGGACCGTTCACGCCAATGAACGTGCTCTGTACGTTGGTTCCGTTGTCGTAACGGATACGCACGGTGGAATCGGGATAAATCAGCGTGCGGTAGAAGCTCAGGCTGTTGTTGGTCAGGTCAGCGTCGCCGGTGACCGCAATCGAGGCGTTCGTAGTATACGTTCCGAGTTCCGTGTAGGAACCGCCGATATCCACGTTGACGCTGCTGTTAAAGGAAATACCGGTTGTGCTTGAGTAGCCGCTCTGAGAAACGCCCGCGACATCCCAGGCCAGATCGAAGGTGGCCGTTGTATCCATACCGAGGTTGGATACGTTGAAGCGCATCGTAATCGGACGGGTGGCTTCGATGTTCAGCTCGGTCAGGTCGTTGTTATTCGCAACGGCTTTGACTTTGCCCTGATAGGCTTTGCCTGCTGAGAGAATGCGGCTGTTGTTGACATGCGTACGCGCAACGCCGTCCTTGCCGGTAACGGTTTCAAATTCAGCGTATTTTGACGTAGGAATATCCGTCTTGAGCATAAACGGAGAAGGAATGCCGTTGACCATGGAAATGCCGGTCAATGCATAGTCGATGTTCTTTAAGGATTCCAGCTTGATGTCATCAATCCAGAGGTTATTGCCATAAGCCGAAGTTGCGATAAGCATCAACCGGGTTGTGGCAGAATAACGTCCTTCGGGTATTATGATCAGATTGTTTCGCCAATCGCTGGAGGCAGCAGGAGTGAAACTGCTGGTTGAAGGCGGCAGGGTGGCCAGAGCGGCGCCCTGTTTATCAAACAGCGTGGTATCCCATGTCGCGCCGTCATCGGTGGATAGCAGAACGCGGAATCGGTCGTTTTCCGTTGTATATTGTCGGTAAGCATGCGAAAAACGGAATACAATGGTTCCGGTTGAGGTCATATCAATTAAAGGCGTAATCAGCGTATCGCTGCCAGTTGATACACTGTAGAAATAAAATCTCAGCGCGCCGCCGGAAGTTCCGTTCGGCTGAACGGCCGTCTGGCGTGATCCAATGACTGTACCTTGGCGTGACCAGCCCGTCGGAGGATAGGTGGTGGAAGTGAAGTCCTCAACAAACGGTAAGGCAAGCGGGGCTAAGGTCGTGACCACACCATCAGAGCTGTAACCGGTTTCAATGCCGTCCAGATTGCGGGCTTTGACATTGAAGGTATAGGCCGTATTCGGTGTGAGGCCTGTTACCATTTTACCTGTAGCACCGCCCCATTGGGCATAAGTTCTCCATACTTCGGAAGCCCCAATGGATCCATCTGCCTGAACAAACCCAAGTCCCGCAACAGCGATCGCGTATTCCGTAACAGCGCTGTTTCCGTTCTGATCAATGATCACATTGACTGTCGTATAGGCGATGTTGGCAAAAGTAGGAACGCCCGGAATGACGGGGTAGGTAGAAATGGAATCCAGGGCCGGGGCGCTTTCTCCCTGAGTCGTACTGAAAGCAACTACTTTATAGTAGTACTTCACGCTTGGGGATAAACCGGCATCTACAAATTCACCGGTAAGCCCTGTGCCCGCTAACGAGGCCAGATCACCGCTGATATTGGTAAATGCGCCATTCAGGTCCGTTGAACGATACACCCGGAACCCATCTTCATCGGTGGCGTTATCTGTCCATTGCATATAGACCGAATCAGAACGGACGCGATAAAACGTCAAAGCCGTGGGCGCTGCCGGCGGATTCGTTCCAGTCGTAAAGCTGAAGACCCCGGTTTCATAGGAGCCATTGCCATTAATTGCTTTGACTTTCCAATAATACTGGGTAGTGGCTGAAAGGGAATAGGTATAGAAAGTATCGGTAACGGTTGCCACCAGAGTTGTAGGTGGATTTACCGTTTCCAGATACACCTCATAAGACGTCGCATAGAGCGATTTTTCCCACAGCAGGTTTCCGTTAATCGGTACGGAAGTAGCTGCATTGGCCGGGCTCAGCAGGGCAAATGCCGCCGGAGATACGCCCGTGTATTCATCCGCGCCGATATCCGGCGTGGTCGCGCTGCGCAGGTCGCCGTCGATATCGTCATCCACAACGCCGACTAACGGTGTTCCCGCATTGCCGACAGGTGATGCGTTATAAACATCGATGTGCAGATCAGTAGCGCTTACAAACCCGGGATTACCGGAGATGGAATTAACATCCTGACCAGTGGCGCTTTGCCATGCGGCTAAATCGACCCTGTCACTTCCCAGATACCCGACATTCGGATTAATGCCGTCAACGAAATAATCGTTGTAATCGATATTCGTGAAGGCAGTGTTGGCGACATAAGAATAAACTGCATAGGTTTTATGCGTCATAGTTCCACCGACCGGGGTCATTGAATTCTTGATAATGTTATTACGTATATCAAGTAAACTAGTACCCGTATTTATGGCAATACCTGCGCTATGACTATTGAAGCTGGCAGATAATGTCGCGCCGTTCATAAAAATTGAGTTATAATATATTTTCAGATTCCCACCTGCATTAATCATAATGCCCGCAGGAGTATAGCTGATTCCTGAAGGATCGCCATCCGCTTTAATATTATAAATCATATTATTGGATATTTCAGTAACGGTTGTGGCATCAGAATTGTAATAAATACCTCTGTTGCCCCATCCGCCAGTGCCGTTATAGTAAAAATCATGAATGACATTCTTCCTGATTTTTGTATTGGTGCTGGCTGTACCTAAAGAAATACCATACTGAGAATAATTGGAATTCCCTGCGGCTTCACCGAATATATCGTTTCCGGTAATCAGCGTGTTATTGGCATAGCTGACCACAATACCGCCTAATTTAATCGGTTCGGTTGCGTCACCTATCGTATTGCCGGAAATAATACCATCATTGGTAACCCCACCTGAAACGCCGACAAACTGGATACCGACCTTGGCGTTTTTAATGGTGTTATTGATAATCGAGGTATTATGGTAATTTCCACCAGAATAGTTGAGTAAAACACCATAGCTGTTAGTTACTGTCGGCGTGCCTTTGATGACGCAGTTCTTAATGGTATTGTTTGTTGCGCCTTTTGTTCCGTTGTGGTAAAGACCAACGCCGAAGTTGAACGTGCCTCCGGTATAGGTGTTCACAATGGTCAGGTCCTTCGTCGTTCCGCCGACCGTGTTGGAACCATCAATGGTTACATAATCACAGCCATTCAAAGAGATCACGGATGACGCTGTTCCGCCAGTAATGGTAGAAGTTACGCCGGTCGCTGGTTTGATGGTAACGGTATTCGTTGCGCTGGAACCGCTATTGGCGTTGATGGTTAGCGGGAACGTTTCGGCCGTCGAATAATCGGCGTCCAAAAGACTTAAAGTCAGCGGGCCTACAAGTTCCTTGGCATTCAGGTCGGCAATCGCGGCAGTTAATGTCGCATAATCGCCGCCCGTTCCGACGGTCTTGACACCGGAAATAGTACCAAGAATCGTGTACTGATTGGGTGTTGTTGGATAATTGGTTATCGTATTGACATCCGTTGCGACTAAGCCCGCACCTGGATTCGCGGCAACGTTGCCGGGGACATCCTGCGCGATGACAAAATATTGGATGATATCCCCCGCTGTTACAGAACCGCCGCCGACTAGTGTGTAATCGGTCGTAAATGAGTACGGACTGGTTGTTTCATTAGCCTGAACCGATACCCAACTCGCATCCGTGTTTTTCTTGAAATATAAACGCGGTCGGTTCGGATCACCGGCTATACCGGAAGGATCCGTAATCGTCACATTGGACAACGTCCGATTAGCCGTACTGGCGGTATTGCTTAACGCCGTGTATGAAATCGCCGGTCCGTTCAGATCCATCATGGTGAAGCCGCCTTCATCCGCGCCGATATCCGGCGTGGTGGCGTTTCGCGCGTTGCCGTCGAAGTCATCGGTGATGGCTATCGGCGTGGAAACCGCCACACCGCCGCTTTCCAACTGTGTAGCAACCGCCGGATTGATATGCAGGTCATAAGGCGTTGTCACTACATTGACAAACGGAGGATTTTCCGTGACGGAATTCGCGTCGCGCGGAGTTACGCGAGCCTTGAATGCCGCCAGGGTCTGGTCGGAATTCGTTCCGTCGTAGAAAATCAGATTCGTCGCCGAGGGTACGCCCGCGTAAAAAGCATTGTTGTTGGAGTTATTTGAATAACTCGTTAGGGTGGTACCGCTACGGCGATAGGCGACTGTTAAGCCGGTACCATTGGCCGTGGAGTTATTCACCACTATATTATTACGCATATCCACGGTCGGCGTTGTATTTGCATAAATACCGGCCGTACCGAAAGTGGCACCTGTGCTGGCGGCGTTCAGATAAATCGTATTATAAAAAATATTATCCGTCGTGCCTGAAGATGCGTAAATGCCCGCAATCGGAATACCGGCGTTGGCAAATGGCGCTTTCAGGTCGCTGATAAAATTATTATAAACATTGTGAGTGGTGCCGCCGGATAAATAAACACCGTAAACCACCGGGTTGGTACTATTTGTCGAAAGATTATATATGTTATTTTTATAAACATTCGATAATGTAACACCGCCGATGTTTAACCCGCTTATGGTTCCGCTCGAACCTCCGGTTGTACCCGTGCTGTTGAGTTTATAAATAGTATTGCCGCTTATATCGACCGTGCCGGTAGAAACATAAATACCGTACATGGTTGCTCCGCCAGCGCCGCCGGCCGTCGTGCCGAAATCATGAATTTCATTGTTCTTGATATTCTTGGTACCTGCGGATCCATATTCACGGATACCTGTAATCGTACCGGTTGTAGGAACATACAGATTACTGATAAAGTTACCGTTGACAGTAATATCTGTCGCGCTCGTAAAGCCATAAATACCATCGATACTGCCGGTAGACGTTGTGTTGGTCCAGCTTATCGAGTCAATGGTATTGTTATTGAACGTCATATTGTTCGTCGGACTGGACATCACAATACCGCGCTGGGTACCGCTGCCGCCAGTACGATTAATGTTTTTTATGACATTATTGTTGCACGAACTTCCCACGCCGGTTGGTGAGCCCACGTTAATGGCATAACTGATGCTAGTACCTGCAAGGGTTACATCGTTAATCGTATTGTTGTTAATCGTTACCACACCGGTCGCGCCGTTATTATATATCAAATACATTGTTCCCGTAGTAGCTGTTGTATACGAGAATGACTGGATGGTGTTGTAGCTCATGTCTAATATGGCGGCATTCGTTCCGTTTTCAATAGCGGTCAACTGATTGGTGGTCGCACTGCTGGTCATGGAGAAATAATTGTAATTGACCCACACAGCCACGTTTGTTCCCGAGCTGATATATACGCCGCGGGAAGTGCTGAGCGCACCCGTGTTGGTGATGTTATTGTACATTACCTTAACCGAGTCGTTGTAGGTAACATATACACCCCAATGGGTGGAGGAGCCGCCGAAATTGGAAATGTTATTGCCATTGCCTACAGCGCCGATTTCGTTGTAATGATCATAGAAATTATAAGGCGCCGTTGTATGATTGTAACCACTGAAATAAATTCCGGCAAAAGCGTTAGTAATGGTATTACCGTAAATTTTATTGTAGGAATTTGTTCCGTTAAATTCTGTGACAGTCAGACCCGTTGTGCTCGCTTCGGTATGATTACCGGAAAGAATACCGCGGGTTAAGGTTTGCGATTTATTCAGCGTAATACTGCAGTTTTTAATGGTGTTATATTGGGCGCCGTTGGTGCCGTCCACCTTAACGAGCGCATAGCCCCATTCCATTAATTGGGCATTCGTCGTATTCGCTGGGTTTTCCTGCACGTCAATCGCGTCAAAGGTAATATAATCGCCTCCTTTGATAGCGATGATGTAGTCAAAATTACCCACGCCGGGAGTAGCGGCGGTAATCAACGGATTCGCGCCGGAACCCGATTTCTGAAAAATGATTGGATCATCAGCCGTTCCGGTGGCCGTTATCAAACCGGCGGTCAGAGTGGTAAAAGTTTCCGTATGTCCGGCCGCCACATTAAACGTGACACCGCCGGCGCCCACGCCTGCCGCGTTCAATGCCGCGATGGCCGCTTCGATGGTCGCGTAATCGCCGGGAATTGTCTTCGTCCCGCTCAATTGCGCCCAACTCGTTGCGTTCATCAGGGTAATGAACAACAGAGCGACAAGAACCGTCATTAATTTCTTCATGACGTAATCTCCTGTTAGTTAATTGATGTTAATTAATATAAAAAGAAAACACGAAGTATAGTTTTGCCGGCCTCCTTTCATCAAAAAAAAGTTAAAGGGTTTCATTAATTGATATTGAATGGGTTTCAATTTTTAAACTGAACTGAACATTTTGTGTTTAAAAAGAGGTCATTTATAATTTATTATTTCAAATGCTATTGTCAAGAAAAATTCCTTCATATAAGGATTGTATGGTCTTTTATTTGAAATTTCGTGGATTAGAAGCTATGAAAAAATCACCATAAATCAAAATACAGGCGATTACGTAATTATTGGGCGCAGACGTTGCGGTTAGGTTATTTGATTCGGTGATGGCCACCAGTGTAACGAAGTGGTCCAACGAACTGAAGTTCGTTGGACGGCCGATGTGCGAGCAACGAAATAAATTTCGTTGGACAAAATTTCGTTGGACGGAAGTTCGTTGGACAGAAGTTTGTAGGATGGCCGATGTGCGAGCAACGAAATGAATTTCGCTCGACGATGAGCATCCGTCTAGAAACGATTTGGGCAACGAACTGAAGCTCGATAGACGGAAGTCGCTGGGCGGTCGAAGTAAAATCAACGAAATAAATTTCGTTGGACAGAGGTTCGATGGACAGAGGTTCGATGGATGACTGATATGCGAGCAACGAAATGAATTTCGTTGGACAGAATTTCGATGGACAGAGGTTCGATAGATGGTCGAAGTAAAATCAACGAACTAAAGTTCGTTGGACAGAGGTTCGATGGACAGAGGTTCGATGGATGACTGATATGCGAGCAACGAAATGAATTTCGTTGGACAGAATTTCGATGGACAGAGGTTCGATAGATGGTCGAAGTAAAATCAACGAACTAAAGTTCGTTGGACAGAGGTTCGATGGACAGAGGTTCGATGGATGACTGATATGCGAGCAACGAAATGAATTTCGTTGGACAGAATTTCGATGGACAGAGGTTCGATAGATGGTCGAAGTAAAATCAACGAACTAAAGTTCGTTGGACAGAGGTTCGATGGACAGAGGTTCGATGGATGACTGATATGCGAGCAACGAAATGAATTTCGTTGGACAGAATTTCGTTGGACGGAAGTTCGTTGAACCAGAGGCGGCGAGAATGGAAGCGAAAGTCCCGACAGGTCGGGACGCTCTACGGCTTGTACTTGTAATACGTCCACTTCCAGTCGGTCCAATCATTGACCAAACCCGCTTTGACCGGGTTGTTCAGGACATAGGAAATCTGCCGTTTCAGTTCCTCATCGCAGCGGATGACATGATCGTAGCTCTCATGATGCCAGAACGAGCCGCTCCGGTTCAGGATTTTATTTGCTTCGCGGGCTGTTACACCTTTTATCCGTTTAAGAATCCTAGACAGAGGATAATCATCCAGTAAACCTTTTGATTGTGTATCGGTTGCTGTCAAAACCGAACCCGGAAAGGGTTTGACTTCTTTTATGATCATGTGGACATGGTTTGGCATAATACAAAACGCAATCAGTTCGTAATAATCGTTATCATACCCCATTATGACTTCAGCGATTATTTCAGCAATTTCAGACTTATTCAACCAGTTTTTCGGCTGCGCCCACTTTTGCAGATATTCGTCAAACCTTTCAAAATACACTTTATGGCGCCATACAATTTCTTTGTTTTCTTGATCCGTAAGTATAGATGTTTGCCGGATTTTATGATATTCAACTTTCAATTCATCCACAATATTTTTTGGCAATGAGTCAATAAGCCGAAAAACTACTGAGTAAGTAGCGTGGGGCAACTGGAGATGGGGCAAGTTTCGACGGTAAAAGATTTTCATAGTAAAAATATAGAGAATTGAGGGAATGAATGAAATGGTTTTTTTCAAATTTTCGTTAATGAGCGATCAACGAACTAAAGTTCGTTGGACGGAATTTCGTTGGACAGAGGTTTGATGGACGGTCGATGTAAAATCAACGAAATAAATTTCGTTGGACAGAATTTCGTTGGACAGAGGTTCGTTGGATGGTCGATGTGCGAGCAACGAAATAAATTTCGTTGGACAGAATTTCGTTGGACGGAATTTCGTTGGACAGAGGTTTGATGGACGGTCGATGTAAAATCAACGAACTAAAGTTCGTTGGACGGGATAGAATCGATACCGAATGAGTTTTCGCGTACAAATGATCAACGAACTGAAGTTTATTGGACATAAAAGATCAGAATCAAGTATATTTTGCTCATGCAGAGTCAACGAACTAAAGTTCGTTGGACGGAAGTTCGTTGGACAGAATTTCGTTGGACGGAGGGTTCGATGGACAGATCGGGACGTTAGACGGGAAAGAGCTATTCGTGATATAATACATACAGAATCACATCCCCTACCTGCTTCAGGCTTTCGGCGGAGCATTTATCCGGTGTGTCCTGCAGGGTATGCCAGTAGCTGTTGCGGTCGTCGGGATAGCTAAAATCAATGATGTCGATGCAAGGAATACCGATTTTCTGAAGGGGAATGTGGTCATCGAACACAAAATCTTCCACGGCGGTACGGAAAGCGGGCTTTTTAAGCTTCTTGGCGGCGTCCCAGACTTTGTTGACCACCGGTTTGGCATACTGGTAAGAATGACCCTCAATGGGCAGATCGAGTTCTTTGTCCCCTATCATATCGAGCAAGATGCCATATGTCGGCCAGTAGGATTTATTGTTTTTTGCAAAATAGTCCGAACCGATGCAATAGGGATTAAGGCTGTCAGGCGCCATCTCATATCCGTGGTCCCCGTAGTCTTCCAGATCGAATAGAATAATATCTACGCCGATGTCCGGTGGACTCGATTTAATTGTTCGCGCCACCTCCAGCAGAACGGCCACGCCGGACGCGCCGTCATTGGCTCCGAGAATCGGCTTGTCATGATTGGCCGGTACCACATCCCTGTCGGCCCAGGGACGCGTATCCCAGTGCGCGCATAGCATCACCCGTTTTTTCTTTTTCGGATGGAGATTAATGGAGGCGATAATATTCGTACCCGTAAATTTCTTTGTGGTATCTTTTTTATCCACATACTGAAACGTCTGATGCGTAACGTTATCGCAGTAATTTTTCAGTTCAGCCGTCAGAAAATCCAGGCATTCCCGGTGCCCCTGCGAGCCCGGATTGCGCGGACCAAACGCACATTGCTTTTCAAGATACTCCAGGGCATGCCCGGCATCCAATTCCGGAACGTAAACAAACCAGTCGCAGCCGCTAAATGCTGTCAGGACTAAACCTAAAAGGAAGAAAGGCATACTTTTTTTCATAGTGAACATCCCATGTTTTAACAGGCACAGATTGCACAGGTTTAGAAGATTACCAATAAGCTTCTGCGGGTATTCCTAAATCCATGACTTTATTTTGAATCGCTTGTAATTCCTCGCGGGATACGGGTAGAAGCCCATCAGCAGCGGGCGGGCGATCGAGGCTGTACATCATGACCTCTTTCGGACGCAGGGTTTTCAATCGTTCCAGCCATAAGGCTATTTCCAAATCGGTGGTATTGTCCACCCACTCCCCGTTGTATGGACCGCGGAGAAACATGGATTGTATGGTAAAGTCCTTCTTGAAGTTTGCCATGGATTCGGTGATGGCCTCGAGCGTGATGGGGTTTTGCGGTCGGTTGATCATGCGGAACATATTTTCCGAACCGGCGTCCAGTTTGAATAAACGACGCTCGGCCATCGCCAGACCCGCCCGGACTGAGGGATTATTCAGCGTGGCGGCATTGGAAAGCACGGCGATACCGGTATCGGGGCAGTAACGGTTGCGCAATGCTACGGTTATTTTCATGATAGTCCCGAATTCCGGATGCAGTGTGGGTTCACCGTTACCCGAGAAGGTCAGATAATCCAGCCGTTGTCCTTCAGCGGTTAAACGATACAGCGTTTCAGACAGTTCCGTACGCACCGTATTCACATCGGGAAATGGTTCCTCGCGACCGGCCTGTTTCCAGCCGCACTCGCAGTACACGCATTCAAAACTACAGACTTTACGGCCGGCCGGAAGCAGATTGATGCCGAGCGAAACGCCAAGCCGCCGCGACTTTACGGGTCCGTATATAACGGAGGGATGCAAAAACATAATCGCTCAGGGGGTATATTTTTCGGTGATATCGTCGTCGTCCGCATTCAGAATGCGGAATTCATCCAGCCGCATTTCATCTTCGGGTGTAATTTTGATGTAAATCAGGTGTTTCCAAAGCATCGCGCGCAGCGTGGGCTTGAGGTGGTCAATGATGTCCGGATGCAGATATATATAGAGTCTGCTAAACCCCCGTTGGTCGGCTTTATAACGCTGCATCCAGCGCTTGATCATGTTGGAAAGCGACGTGCGGTGGGCTACGCGGCCGGATCCCAGGCAGGCCGGACAGGGTTCGCTAAGGGCAAACATGATGCTGGGCCGCACGCGCTCGCGGGTCAGTTCGATGAGTCCGTATTCGTCCATCGGCAGGATGCTGAATTTCGCGCGATCCTTGCGGAGTTCGCGTTTCATCTCCTCGAACAGCCGCCGCTTATTTTTTTCATCCTGCAGGTCGATGAAATCGACGACAATCAGGCCGCCGATGTCGCGAAGCCTTAATTGGCGGATAATCTCCTTGGCGGCCACCAGGTCCACGGCCAAAGCGTTTTCCTCATAACCGGCCTTGCCGATGAACTTGCCGCTGTTGACGTCGATGGAAACCAGCGCTTCTGTGGGTTCGATAATGATGTAGCCGCCGTTTTTCAGCGACACGCGTTTGCCGACGCATTCCTGCAGGTCCTGCTCGATATTATACAAATCAAATATCGGTTTTTTGGATTTGTACAGTTCAATGCGGGGCAGCAGCTGGGGCGATGTCCCTTCGATGTAACTGCAGATGGAGCGGAACAGCGGCTTGCTGTCAATCAGAACGCGGCTGACATCAGAAGAAAACAGGTCCCGGATCACGCTGGAAACCATCTCCATGTCCTTGTACACCAGACTCGGCGCGGCAACGGACTTGGCCTTTTCGTCAATCTCCAGCCAGGTCTGGTAACAATGGTTGACGTCGTTCTTCAGCACGGATTCTTCTTTATTCTCCGCATTGGTACGCAGGATGATGCCGAAATGGGGCGGTTTGATTTCATGCGCCAGCCGTTTCAGACGCTTTCGTTCCGGAAAATGGTTAATCTTCCTGGAAACGCCGATCATTTCATTGGGATTGTTAGGGATGAGCACCGTAAAGCGTCCCGGAATGGAAATTTCGGAGGTAACGCGCGCGCCTTTGGTGGAAATGGGTTCCTTAATAATTTGCACCAGAATTTCCTGGCCGCGTTTCAGAAAACGGCCGCGGCTGTCGTGGGCATGGATGATCTTCCGGTGCTGGCGCTGCTGCCCGGGATTTATTTCCGTATCTTCGTCGTCATCTTCATCAGCGAGGGCGGCATATTCGTGCGTATTATCACCGATATCCGAAAAATGAAGAAACGCATCCTGTTTGAAACCGATATCGACAAACGCGGCTTTCATACCCGGCAATACTTTAGCCACACGGCCTTTATAGATATCGCCGACCATGCGTTCTTTTTCCGGACGCTCCACGAAAATTTCTACCAGCCGCTCTTCCTCCACGATGGCAATACGCGTTTCCTCGTCAGTCGCATTTATAATGATTTCTTTTTTCATTAATTCCTTTTCTACTCAAACCCGGCGGAATAAACACGGTTGCAGGATCTCAGAACGTCATTTGAGATAAACTGCCGCAAGTGTCCTTTGTATCCGATATCGAAGCGTTTCGGACAGCCTGAACGGCAATGCTGCTGAACTACGGATAAATTCTGGGATTCTTAGTAACAATAAACGTCCGAATGTGTTTGTTTGCCTGATTTGAATAATAAAAATTTTTTTATTAATAAAAACTAATATGTCATAATTTTTCACAATTTAATAATCAAATACATAAATGCAAGTTTTTTTTCCGCCTGTAAATGGACTTTTACAGCAAAAAATTATTCATAGCAATTACAACAACCCAATAATCCGAATTCCCTGTGCTCAAGGATCCAGCTTTTACAACAGTAAGCTGGAATGATGGCCACAGTTGTCAGTATAATCTCTATCATTAGCGGCCAACACCCCCGACGGATGTATGATGTTTTATATCGCATTTACGCTGATTAAGAAAATTGAAACGCCGATACGGTTCGAGGAATTTTCAAAAATTACGCCAGCCATGCCGCCGGCCACAAACCTTTAGCACGAAAACGTATTTAATGTCTGCCCAGGCGCTGCGCGATGGATACCAACCCTTTGCGCTCATTAAAAATTATTACGATAATAAATGTTACAGCCGCTAATAACAAATTTTATGGGTTTTCTATTTAACAAAAATGATTTTTTTTGACTTTGAATAATCGCGGGTTTTGAGGCGGCAGATATATAAACCGGAAGCCACGAGACGACCGTTCGCATCCCGCCCGTTCCATAACACCTGCTGGTATCCCCGGCTTTGCGTACTATTGGCCAGTTGAACGATTTTCTGCCCCATCATATTATAAATGGACAGATTAACCCGGGTATCGTTGACAAGGTAATACCGAATCGTTGTATGGCCATTAAACGGGTTTGGATAATTCTGAAACAACCGGTCGTCATCAGGTACATTGGTTGTATAATAGTTGAGCGCTTTAAAAGCATTAACGATGCCGTAGCCGTATTCCCGGTCGGGTGCCTGTGCCCGATCGGCCGTTTTTATCAGGGCCTGATATAAGTGAGCCGGTGTCCAATCCGGATGCGCGCTGAGCAAAGCCGCGCTGATGCCCGATATCAGCGGACATGAGAACGAGGTGCCGTTTTGAGCGAAATAAGCGGTGGGAGACCAGGAAGCGGCGGTCCAGACGCCGGCACCCATGGCCATGACATCGGGTTTGATGCGTCCCATGGTGGTCGGCCCCACGGAACTGCTGGAAACCCGAACGCCGGACGCATTCACGGAACCGACGGCAATGACAAGGTCGCCGTCCGCCGGAGCGCCCAGCGTGTTGTGCGCCTCGTGGTAGCCTTCATTGCCGGCTGAATTCACGACAACCATACCTTTTTGGACGGCGATGTTAGCCGCTTTGGTAATTCGCGTGGAATGGCCGGTCATCCAGGTCCAGTTGTAGGCGCTGGAATCATACCGGTTATTGCCGGAAGAATCAAACTCAATATAAGCGACGGAACTGCTGACCACATCGGCGCCGTAGCCTTCGGCCCATTCCAGGGCGGCAATCCAGTTGTCCTCTTCGACGGGGTGTTCGCTTTCGGTATTTTCGGTTTTAGCGAGGAGGTACTCGCTGCGAAACGCCGGCCCGACGATTTTTCCGGGTTTATAGCCCGCCAGCACCGATAATACGGCTGTGCCGTGCGAACCGCTTCCGGCTTGCCCCGGGTCATCCGCCACGCTGCTGTCGCCGTTTACAAAATCTCTTGTCGCAATAATACGGAGACTGTCGAATACCTCGTGAGCCAGATTGTTGAAACCCGCGTCAAAAACGGCGACGCGTATGCCCTGGCCGAAAAATCCGGCCTGGTGCAGCTGATCCACCCGAAGCATACGTAGCGGCGTATAGGAATATCCGTAAAAAGCCGAATCATAAGTCGCGGCCCGGCTGAAGGGCCGTTTTTCTGCGGTATTCTCTTGCGAAACTGCGCTGAAACCGGCACCGGAAAATTTCCTGACCCGATCGATGTTTTCTACGAACGGCAGGCGCTCTATTTGTCTCAGCCCGTCTTTCGTTATCCAGCCGCTGACCGCGTTGAGCCAGCGTGATATCTGTTTCGGGCGTAAGCCGTTATCCGAGAGCTGACGGATATAATCAACACGAACCGGCGCATCATAAACATCCATCAGCGAAGCGCCGGATGCCCGTTGCATCCTTCGCCAAATGCAGGCTTCGGACAACCCGGCGTCCCATTTTTCGTAAGCGTCTATGGGCTTATCTTTCAGGAAGACCCATACCAGAACGCTGTCGGCCGGATTTCGTTCTTTCAGAAATACCGACAAAGCCGGACTGATACGGGAAGGATGATTAAACGCCATTATTAGAAAAGCAAAACCCAGTAATACGAATCCTGCAAGACTTAGTGCTGTTTTCATCAGGAAACCTTATCACTATTTATGAGTTTTAAAAAACTTTCTTCGTCGAGCACCGGGATGCCGAGCGTTTTGGCTTTGTCCAATTTGCTTCCCGGATCCGAACCGGCAATAAGATAATCGGTGTTTTTGCTGACCGCCGAAGCGACTTTTCCTCCCCGTTCTTCAATCATCCGCTTTATTTCATGGCGGGCATAATTTGGCAAGGTACCGGTAAGCACAAATATTTTACCGCTCAGGGTGGGCTCCGATGAGGAAGCGCCTGAAGCGCGGTAACTGACATTGACGCCGGCATCGGTGATTTTTTTTATAATTTTTTGGTTTTCAGAATTTCTAAAAAAACCCGCGATACTGGCGGCGGTTCTTTCGCCGATGCCCGGTATTTGCGATAGTTCATCGGCGGTTGCCGACAGGAGCGCATCCAGGGTACGGAAATGACGTGCCAGGTCTTTAGCGCTTTCTTCGCCCACAAAACGGATTCCGAGACCGTAAATTAGCCGCTCCAGCGATTGGGTTTTACTTTTTTCAACCGCCGTCATCAGGTTTTGCGCGCTTTTAGGACCCATACGTTCAAGGGCAACCAGATCATCATATTTAAGATAATACAAATCGCCCGCATCCCGAATGAGACCGCGGTCCACCAGCAGGGCAATAACCGCTTCTCCGAAACTGGCAATATCCATGGCGTCGCGGGAACAGAAGTGTTCGATGCGGCGTTTAACCTGAGCGTCACAGGAAGGATTGTCGCAGCGCCAGGCCGACTCCCCTTCCGTTTTCGAAATCGCGGCGCCGCAAACGGGACAGGCCTTCGGAAATTTAAAAGGAACGGCCTTCGGCGGCCTCTTACCGGTCACCACCGACGTCACTTTCGGTATCACATCGCCGCCTTTTTCGATGATCACCGTATCGCCGATGCGAATGTCTTTTTCGCGAATAAAATCCTCGTTGTGAAGGGTCACGCGGCTGATGGTCGAACCGGCCAGAAGCACCGGCTCACACTCCGCCACCGGCGCGATTACCCCCGTGCGTCCAACCTGCAAAAGAATATCTTTAATTACGGTTTGCGCTTCCTGCGCCTTGAATTTATAGGCAATGGCCCAGCGCGGGGATTTGGCCGTCGATCCCAAAATTTCCTGATGGCGTAGGTTGTTCACTTTAATAACTGCGCCGTCAATTTCAAAAGGCAGTTCATCTCTTCTTTTCTCGAGATACCGGCAATATTCAAAAACTTCTTCGATATCCGCACAGCGACGGTATTCCGGAACGACAGGCACCTGCAGAAATTTAAGCCGTTCCAACCCTTCCAGATGGGTATCGGGATTATGGCCGGCATCAGCCACACGGATATAGTACGCAAAAAATTTCATCGGGCGGCGGGCCACTTCCCGCGGATCCTGAATTTTAAGCGTTCCGGCCGTCGCGTTGCGCGGATTGGCAAAAACCGTTTCGCCGTTTTCCGCGCGGCGGCGGTTCATTTCAAGAAAATCGTTTCGGAACATCAGCGCCTCACCGCGGATTTCGATGCGACCCTGAAGCGGCATTACCTCCGGTAAACGTAAAGGTACGGAGCGAATGGTTTTAATGTTTGGCGTAATATCTTCGCCGGTCTCACCGTCGCCGCGGGTCACGCCGCGGATCAATATTCCGTCTTCGTAAATCAGGCTTATCGCCACGCCGTCGAGCTTCAGTTCGCAGATATAATCATACGAAGCGCCTTCGAGCAGTTCCCGAACCCGCCGGTCAAACTCCGTAAGTTCGCCTTGATTGTAAGTATTGGAAAGGCTTATCATCGGCACCAGATGGCGCACGGTCGGAAAAGTTTTCGTAAGGTCGGAACCGACACGCTGGGTGGGCGAATCCGGTGTGACGGTCTCCGGATAACTGGATTCCAGCGTAATCAGCTCCTGCATAAGCCTGTCGTATTCCGCATCGCTGATCTCGGGACGGTTCAGCACATAATAATTGTAATCGTGCGCTGTAATGATTCGGCGCAGTTCGAGGATGCGCGCTATGTCCTGCGTAGCGGTCATTACGGCGCCTTCACGATATTTTTAAGGTAACGGAAACCATAACGTCCGTAATTCAGCAATTGGGCGGCGTTGCGCGTCTTCTTAAGAGTTTTAATGATGTATTTCGGGTTTGCGAGCAGCCGGCGGAGCCCTTTCTGCCGGAGCCGAAGCAGATCGCTTCGGCTGAGCCTGACCGTCCGCATCACCGGATCGTTGAAATAATCGTGACCGATTACTTCGGATTCCATCACATTCATGGATTGCGCTAAATCATACAATTCCGTACCTTCATAAGGAACGGCGATATGAATTTCGTAGAAATCGCATTCCAGCTCAGCTGCAAAATCAAATGTGGAACGAATCGTTTGTTCGGTGTCCCATGGAAAACCAATCATGAAGAAGCCGTACACCTGAAGTCCGGCCGATTGGGCCAACCGCACGGCGTTGCGGGCTTGCTCCACCGTCGCGCCTTTTTTCATCCGGAGCAGACTGTCCGGATCGCCGCTTTCGATACCCAGCGCCACTAACCAGCATCCCGCGCGCCGCATCCATCCGAGGCCTTCCTCATCGAGGGTATCCACGCGGCTATTCGCCACCCACCGGATGGTAAGGTTGCGATGTATGATTTCCCGGCATAAATCTATCACGTCGTTTTTATTGAGCGTAAATGTATCCGCCTTGAAAAAGAAATTTGTGATGCCATGGCGCCGGATGCATTCTTCAATTTCATTGCAGATATTGTCTGCCGAACGCCTGCGCAAAGTTTTGCCGGATATAATCGGCGTCAGGCAGTAGATGCAACGGTGGGGGCATCCGCGTGATGTTTGAATAGTCGCCTGCGGCTCGCCGGTATCGGGTCGTATATACAAGCGGTTATTCAAAAGATCTCTCGCCGGAAAAGGTATTGCATCAAGATGGGCTATGAAAGCCGCCGGCTTGTTACGGATAAATGCCTTATTGGGTCCTCTATAGATAAGGCCGGGTATTTCCTGGACAGAAGATTGAATATGAATTTTTTTTAAAAACTCACCGATGACCGTCTCAGCTTCTCCGAAAATGGCATAATCCATATTTATAAATTCCGGGCGGTTGAGGGCCTCCATCGGCACTGAAAAGAAAAACGCGCCTTTCGCAAGAGTTATTATATCCGGATTATGGGCTTTAGCCATTTCAAAAGCTTTCATATCCTTAAGGATCGTGGCGTTGGTTACACTCATAATCAGCAAATCCGGCCGGTAGGCCATCAAATCGTCGCTGAAATCGTCCCAATCCCCTTTTTCCGGCGGGTAATCTTTAATCCGGCATTCGATACCCGAGAGACGGGCCACGGCGGCCATATACGCAAGGTCATTCGGCGCGCGCAGGGAGGTGGCGGATGATTGTTCGATGTTACCCTGCGAACGATCTTCACCCCGCTGATATAACGGCCCCGGCGGATTGATAAAAAATATTTTCTTGACTAAAGCATTCACGCTTGCGCTTTACTGTTCCGTCAGCGTCAGCCGCGGATTAATATAATATAACTCAATCATCCATAAAAGGATCCAGACGGCTACAGCGCCCATCAGCGGCCGGTCGGTCAGAATCAGCTTGGTATGATCCAGAACCGTACGGGACTGGTGGATCAGATAGACATACCGGAGAACGCCGAAAAATACGGGCAGGACGCTGAAATAAATCGACAGGCCGTTTTGCCATTCCTGACGGAACATGATATACAGCGTATAGGCGCTCAGAATCGACGAGGCCGAAAGAATCATCAGCATATCCAGCATATACGGCGAATATCCTTTCACAGGCAAGGCCGCCGAGCCATCCATAATGATCTCATAGCGTCGTTTTGAAAAACCAATAAGTACCGCCAGAAAAAAAGTGCATATCAGAATCCAGCCGGTGATTTCATACCTTAACAGAATCGTACCGCCCAGTACGCGGAGTACAAAACCTATCCCGATAATCATGACGTCGAGGATCACAATTTTCTTAAGAAAAAGCGAATAACCGAGATTAACCAGCAGATAGGCCGCGATGATAACGGCGGAAAGCCAGGAAACAACGAAGGCGAGTGCCAGACTGCATGCTGTGAGCGCCAGAGACCATTTAAGAGCAACAGGAATTGCCACCGAGCCGCGCGCAATCGGCCGCAGGCGCTTGACCGGATGTAAACGGTCTTCCTCCCGATCGCATATGTCGTTCCAGACATAAACGGCTCCGGCCGCAAACGAAAAAGCAAGAAAGAATAATACCGTTTCATAGACCGACGTCCAGTCGGTAATTTTATGGGAAAATATCAGGCCGACAAAAACAAACAGATTTTTTGCCCAGTGCATGGGCCGCGCACAAAGAGCCAGTTCTTTCCATGAAAAAACCGGCTTGACGGGGTGCCGTGGTTCCGTAATACTCACCGAACGTATTGTTTGCTGATCCAGCATCTCAGCGTATCACTTCCAGAATGGACAAAGCCGATTCAAAGTTGTTAAAAGGCGGTATAATATAAATACCTTGGACCATGGGATGCACTTCTTTAAGAAACTCCTTGGCAATGGCGATTCCTTCCGCGGGAGCTTTCTCACCCGCGATAAACATACGGTTTCGTATCGTTTCAGGAACCGTAATGTCCGGAATTTCAAAATGCATGAAATTCGCGTGTTTCGCGTTCTTCAGGGGCATGATGCCGGCCAGGACCGGAATCTTACCGCCGTAACGTTTCAGAAAATCCTCCAGCGGCCTGATGTCATAGAGAATTTGCGTCATGGCAAAGTCGGCTCCGGCTTCGAGTTTTTGCTCAAACCTATCATATTCCTTATCCAGATCGACAGCCGTGGGATTGATGGCGCAGGCTTTATAGAAATTGGTTTTCGATCCGATGGATTTACCGGCCAGATCGAGCCCCTGATTCAGATTGGCTATCAGCTTCAGCAGGCCGATCGCATCGATATCATACACACCCGTGGCGTCCGGATAGTCGCCCACCACCGGCGGATCGCCGGTAACGCACAGCACGCTGCGGATTCCGGATACGGAAGCGCTCATCAGCTCCGACTGCAGGGCCAGTAAATTCCGGTCGCGGCAGGAAACGTGCAGGATGGTCTCGATTTGAACGCTTTCGCGAATCAGCATAGCCATGGCCAGCGGCGTCATACCGGCTTTGGCGAGTGGATTATCCGCGATATTAATCGCGTCCACCTGATGCGCCTTGCACAAAATGGCTCCCTGCAGAACTTTTTCAAAGAGCAGTCCCCGCGGCGGGTCAATTTCCACGCATACTGTAAATTTTTTCGACCGGAATTGTTCTACCAGAGACGAGTTCTTCTGATCTTCTGCCGCGGAGGCATCCAACGGCGTTTCGTCGGCGTCGGTCGTCGCAGGAGAAATATAACTCATGGAAATAATCGGTTCCCTGGCATATCCGTCCACTGCGGACCGGATCATACGGATATGTTCCGGTGTCGTCCCGCAGCAGCCACCGATAATGCGGGCGCCGCTCTGTATAAACAGGCGTGTGTAATCGGCAAAATAATCCGGAGAAGCCAGATAAATATATCTCCCGCCGACAAAGCGCGGCAGTCCGGCGTTGGGCTGGACCGTAAGAAAAATTTTTTCCACTTTATTCATCTTGTCTAACACATCGAGCAGAATCTGCGGCCCCACCGAGCAGTTCGCACCGACAATCATCACGCCGGCTTTTTGGATTTCCTGCGCGATTTCGAGCGGTTTGTTTCCCATCAGGGTCTTGCCGTCCTCGGTAAAGCTCATCTGAACGATGATCGGCAGATCAGCGACCGCGCGGGCCGCCATGACCGCTTCCATAGCCTCGCGAAGATCCGACATGGTTTCAATCATGATGGCGTCAACGCCTTCATCGGCCAGTATGGCAATCTGCTCGCTGAAATACTCCTGAGCGTCCTGCCGGCGTATGCGTCCGATCGGCTCAATCGGCTTGCCAAGCGGTCCTACCGATCCGGCAACAAAGACCGTCCTTCCCCTGCTGATATACGAATCCGCTACCTGCCGCGCCAGACAAGCCCCTTTGCGGTTAATTTCTTTAACCCGATGATCGAGCCCATGATTCTTCAATCGAAATCGGTTGGCGCCAAAGGTGTTGGTCTCTATGATATCCGCGCCGGCTTCGACGTAAAGCGTGTGGATTTCCTTAATCAGATCCGGTTGGGATAAATTCACTTCATCGAAACAATGTTCATACGAAATGCCGCGTTCATAAAGCAAGGTACCCATGGCCCCGTCGCAAACCATGATTCTATTTTGTAAAAATTCCAGAAAAGAAGGCAAAATGTGTTTCCTTTACCCGTTGTTACCGGTTATTTTTATAAAATTTTAATTTACAAAATCTTTTAAATTAATACCACATGAAAATGCTTCTGACTTATTATACACCGGCTGCAGGTTTTATTCACTTTTTCTGCATTAAGGCGTACAAACCGAGTCTCAGCTTTTCAGTTATCTGAAGATTTTTCCGATAGCGCCTTAATTATCGATTCTTTGACTGCGACGGCAAGGGATTCGGGAACGCGGGCAATTTTTGCGATGGCTTCTGTCGAGGCCTCCGCAATCTGGTGAACGGAACCGAAATGCCGTAGCAGGTCGGCCTTTTTCTTCGGACCAATGCCGTTAATCCCGTCCAGAGCGGAAATTTTCATCGCTTTATCCCTGAGCCGGCGGTGAAAGGTAACGGCAAAGCGGTGCGCCTCATCGCGTATTTGCTGAAGCAGTTTCAGCGAGGGTGAAGTTTTCGGTATCATCACCGGATCCGCGACACCGGGGAAAAATATTTCTTCCCGCTTTTTGGCGAGGCCGATAACCGTCAGCCCTTCATTTTCCGCGCTACGGACCGTAACGCCGATATCTTCCAGCGCCTGCACCGCCGCCGACAGCTGACCTTTGCCGCCGTCCACCACAATCAGATCCGGCCAGTCGAGGCCTTCGGCTGATACGCGCAGATACCGACGGCTGACGACCTCATGCATGCTGGCGAAATCATCCGGCCCTTTGACCGTCTTGATTTTATATTTTCTGTATTCTCCCGGCCGCGGCCGTCCGTCAATAAATACCACCATCGAGGCGACCGGATCCGATCCCTGGATATTGGAGTTGTCGAAGCACTCTATCCGGCGCGGCAGCGACGGCAGATGGAGATCCTGCTGAAGAATGCCCAGAGTTTTAGGTACCGAAGCCTCACGGGCTTTGGCCTTCTGCAGTTTCAAATCCCCCAGCAGCAGTTCGGCGTTTCGAACGCACATCGCCAGCAGTTTTTCCGTGGCAGTATCTTCCGGATAGATGAATGTGACCGGATAGCTGACCGAAAGCCACTGCATCAGCAGTTCCGAATCCTCCGGCCGGTACGGAAGCAGAATTTCAGGCGGTATATAATCGGACTGCGTATAATAAGTTTTCATCAATGTTTCCAAAATCTCTTCGGCCGATTTATCTTCGGCGCGGCTGAAATAAAAATGCTGGCGTCCGACTATTTTACCGTCCCGGATTTTGAAAATAACGCCGCAGGCATCATCCTCGTCACGGGCAATAGCCGCGATGTCCCGATCCCTGCCGTCGGAAAAAGCGACTTTCTGATTGGCATCATACCGTTCGATGGCGCGGATCCGGTCGCGGATGCCGGCGGCTTCCTCAAATTTCATCTGAGCGGCTTTATCCTGCATCTCGGCGCGGAGTGTTTCAAGAAGGCCGGCGGTTTTCCCGGAAAGAAACCGCACCATCTGATTCACCATCTCCCGATATCGGGTTACCGGAATTAATTGCTGGCAGGGCCCTTCACATTTCCGGATGTGATAATCCAGGCAGAGCTTGATTTTTTTCTGATGAAGCATCTCTTCCGTAAAACGGTGTGAACAACTGCGGATAGGAAATATCTCGTGAAGCGTCTTCAACATAAACCGCAGGCTGCGAACATCCGTGTACGGGCCAAAAAATCTGCCGCCGGTACGCTCTTTCTCGCGAGTTACATAAATCCGTGGCAACAGTTCATCGGTCACTTTGATAAACGGGAAACTTTTATCGTCCTTAAGATTAATATTATACTTTGGCCGGTATTGCTTAACCAGATTCGATTCGAGAATAAGCGCTTCCACCTCCGAATCCGTTTCGATCACTTCAAAATCAGCAATTTTCGATACCATAACGGCCGTTTTCGGATCGAGATGTTTCGGATCCTGGAAGTACTGCCTTACCCGCTGACGCAAGACGCGCGCCTTGCCTATATACAGAATATCTCCGCGTTCATTTTTAAAAAGATAACAACCGGGCGTCCGCGGCAGTTGTCCGAGTTTTTCGGCAACAGTATCCGGAATCATACGATAGCCATTAGGGAATATAAGATTTTACTGACCGCAATGCCGGCGTTATTCGTCATCCGCGGTGGTTTCCAGTTCAATTTCTGTGGCCCGTTTACGTTCACTTTCGATGACTTTCATCACCGCCGGCGGAATGGCCATGCCGCTGATATCAAATGCGGCAATCTCCCGGGCAAGTATACAAATGCGCTTATCAACCATATGGCGTTTGTTCAGCAATACAAAGGGTTCCTGTTCCTTAACACAATAACCCCCGGCAAAATCGCCTTTTTCCTGCCGGACTTTGATATTCAATTGTCGGGCAATATCGGTGAGCGTTTCGAGTATTTTTTCTTTTTTCATAACGGTTTACAATACATCGTTTCGTTGGCGTTTATTCAGTTCCTCAACGATCAGCCGCACATCCTGCACGGCATCGCGCTTGCAGATTAAAATGGCATCGGGCGTATCCACAAGGATGATATTGTCGATACCGATGGCCGCCACCACTTTATTTTCGGTATAAAACATGGAATTGTGGGAATTCATCAGTATCCCCTCGCCCTTAACGACATTGCCGTCGGCATCCTTCTCCGAAAGATTATAAACTTCCGCCCAACTGCCGACGTCGCTCCAGTCGAAATCGCCTTTAATCACATACACGGATTGGGCCTTTTCCATGACGCCGTAATCGATGGATATCCCCTTCAAAGAACGGTATACGCGGTCCAGCACTTCGGCATAGGTGTTCGTGGCCAGGGCGGCATCGATAGTGGTCAGCCCCTCGTAGAGTTCCGGCAGATGGGTTTCAATCAGTTCCAGAATGCTTGAAACCTCCCACACAAAAATACCGCTGTTCCACAGAAAATCGCCGCTCTGCAGGAAACGCTGCGCCGTTTCGAGATTGGGTTTTTCGGCAAAGGTTTTGACCGGGTAGGCGCTGTCGCCGTTGACGGAAATCTTTTTCGATTCCATATACTGAATATACCCGTAGCCGGTTTCGGGCCTTGTGGGTTTGATGCCGATCGTCACACTGCCTTTGGTTTTCCGGGCCACTTCGACGGCGAGCGTCATTTCTTTGCGGAAGAGTTCTTCGTTCCCCACACGGTGATCGGCCGCCAGCACCATCATCACGCCTTCGGGGTCGCGCCGCCGGATGTGCAAAGCCGCCAGTCCTATACAGGGCGCGGTATTACGGCCGACCGGTTCTATCAGAATATTCGATTCCGGCAAATCGGGTATCTGTTCGCGGATGCCGCTTACTTGCGACGCATTGGTCACGATCCAGATGTTGGAGCGTTCCGTCACCGGCCGAATTCTATCGACAGTCTGCTGAATCAGTGTTTTGTCGCCGACGATGTTCAGAAGCTGTTTCGGCATATTCGCCCGGCTTCTGGGCCAGAAGCGTGTACCCGCGCCTCCGGCCATAATTACTGCATGAATCATAGAATTATACTCTTTCCTTTATAGCTACTTTAATTCGGTAGAATCAGTATCCACCGATTCGTTAAATTCAATCGTGGTGGTGGTTTCGCCGGATTGGAGCATTTTCTCCCTTCGCTGTAATTCCTCAAATCCTTTGCGGGCTTCCTTGTAATTCGGATTAAGTCGCAATAACTGCAGCCAGACTTTTCGGGAACTCTGGAAATCCTCTTTCCACATATAGACATAACCTAAATTTACATAGGCGTCAGCGTAATCCGGCTTGATCTGCACGGCAAGGAACAGGTGTTTCAGGGCATCTTCATAGCGGTGCATCGTCCCAAGTATATAGCCAAGGTTGTTATGCGCCTGCGGATTAAACGGGTTGATGTCAATCGCTTTTTCCAAAATGATTACCGCCGAATCCGCCAGGCCTTCGTAGAAATACGCTACACCGAGGTTGTTGTAGGCGTCATCATACGTGGAATCCTGCCGGATGATCGCATGCAACTGCTTGATTTTTTCCCGGTTGTTCTGGGTCCTGGCCGCGTTCTGGAACATGGTATAAGCCAGCACCTTTCTTTGTCCGCTGAGTATGCGTTTCACATGATCGATGTTAATGCGCGCGCCACTCATCCCCGGATCCAGGGTCAGGGCTTTTTCAAGGTACTGTAACGATTCCCGATAATAATCGTCAGCGTCTTTCTTTTTGCCGTTGATCATCCGGTCGTTGCCCATGCTGAAATAAATGTACCCAAGATTATTATACGCTTTGGCAAAATCCGGTTTCAGTTCGATGGCTTTGCGGTTGAGCGCCACGGCCTGCTTGAAATCCCTCCGCGCGAAGTAAATCGTGGCCAGTTCCGTGTAAGCCTGCGCCGAATGCGGCTTCAGTTCGATGCTGCGCTCGAGCATCTTCTGGGCCTTTTCATAATCCAGTTTTTCATAATACGATTTTCCCAAAAGAAAATACACCATATGATTCATACTGGTATCGGATTCGAGATACTGCGCGGCGACTTTAAATGCCTTAATGGCGTTGTCATAAAAACCGTAATTAAAATGGTTCAGGCCCTCGTCATACGCTTTCATGCCCAGAGAATACTCCAGCAAGGATGTGGCTTCGGAGTCGGCCGGCAGGATCTCCAGAACGCTCCGGAATGAAGCGGCGGCTTTATCGTAATCACCCTTTACCACATAAACCAGCCCGAGATCCAGCAGCGCATCCACATACTGCGGGGCATTTTTCAGGGCCCGTTTAAATTCGAGTTCGGCTTTCTGGTATTCCTGCTTGTTATAAAAAATATTACCGATATAGTAATGCGCTTCAGCGGAAAGGGCCGATGGTTCTCCCGCCTTTTCCAGTACGCGCATCCAGGCCCGAAGCGATTCGTCAAAATCACCTGCCTGATAAAGCGAATCGGCGGTGAATCGCAGCGCATCCAAATTCAGGGATGTTTTTTGGCCGGCCGTATCCACCTGGACGGTATCACGAAACCGGACGGAATCTTTTAAGGCCAACGTATCTTTATCGGGCTTCACTACAGTGACTTGGGGCGCTCCGCATCCGATTAAAAAATAAATACCAATCGATACCGTAAATCCGAGTTTTATATAATTATTTTTCATAGAAACCTTTATAATTCTGTTTGGTGCCGCTTGGGTTATGAGGGATTATCGGATTCAAAATCAATCCGGTCAATAGCTTCGATTTTATGCGCGCCCATCACAACGGTCTGAGCCGGCGCACCGGATCCGGAAAAGTTATTGGAAATCACAGCCGCTTCATCGGCAACCTTCAGCGCCACATTGCCGATGCGAATTTCATCCGAAAAATTTAATTCGTAATAATATCCGGAAGAGATTTTTTCACCGTTGATGCAGGTGCCGTTGGTGCTGCCAAGGTCGGTCAGATACATCATGCCTTTTTTCCACTTGATAACCGCATGATGACGGGACACGGAAGCGTCATCGAGGTATATCGCATTATCAAAGGCGCGCCCGATGGTTATTTCCTGGCCTTCTTCGGCCCGTACCGGTTTACCGCCTTCCTGTACCAGATAATATATGTGTTTCACGATAGGGGCTCCTTATTTCAATTATTTATAGTCCATTTTAAAATTTACCTGTATATTAACCGTTTCCCAGTTTGGCCGCACCATCAGGCTGTCACTGTAAAACACAAACGGCTCGGAAGGACTGAACGGCGCCACCCGCCCGTAATTATACATACGGTCGCCGTTTTCATCCACATAACCGGAGAGAAAATACTTTCCCGGAATCACATTGTCAAATCGAAAATCACGGACGCCGGTAAGATAAGCCATTCTGTAAACGGCATGGTCTGAGGCGTTCTGCAGCATCAGAATGCTAGTCATTGAATCGGGCACGCCGTTGACGCTTCCACTGATGACGCTCAGGCTGTCTGCCGGATAACAGGAAAGGCTAAAAAGGGATATCGTATCCCATAGGCGTAATCCCTGCCAGTCTTGAGCCAGACTGTCGGCGATCCGCAGGGTATAGGTCATTCCCGGCTGAAACAACCGTAAAGGCTTTATATGAACCAGACCGGCATTGGCCCATCGGAATAATAATTCTATTGCCTGATTTGCGCTATCGGTGATACTTACGGCTTTTTCAAAACGGTTGCGGTCAAGTCCCTGGTCAAAAATAAACGTGAGCGAATCCATGGCCGTTACTTTCGAGGGAATTTTTTTAACGTTCAGAAAACGTGCGCGTTCGGTTGTCAGCCCGTTTATCCCTTTAACTGTATCCGTTCGCGCCTCCAGCGTATCGCCAAACTGAGAAAAAATATTTTCCATTTGAATATACATGATACCCGCTGTATCCAAACCGTCGGTCAGGATTTTCAGATCCATTGAATTGCTGTTATTAGGCATAATCCCGCGAAGCGGGATATTTTGTCCGTCACTGGCCCGAATGATATGGATATATTTCGGAAGGGAATCTGTAAAATCCGAAGAACCATCGAACAAGGCCGTGGAAAGCGGTTTAGAAAAACTGATAGTCATCGTCGCCGGGTCGCTCATTTCAGCGGAAATGACGGCAAACCGGGCTGTATCTTCCTGTGTCAGCCGGAAGTGTACATCGGCGCAGCGGGTATCGCGGTCTAAGATGATATCCGACCGGGGAATGCCGATGCGGTCGGTTCCGGGGCTGTACAGGTAATCCTGATTGGCATCCATCACCGCAAACACGCGGTAAACGCCGGGCGCGAGGTAGGATAATTCGTAGCGTCCTTCGGCATCGGGCTGGGTGATATAATCCGCGCGGCGCAGATATATCGCGCTGTCTCTTTGAAAAGGATCGGTATCGGCCATTTGATAAGCCCAGATGGAAACGCCGGTCAGCCGGTCGTGAAAAATCCGTCCGCCGATAAGGCCCCGGTCAATGGAGTCGCCGGTGGAAAAGGCAAAACTGAAAGACCGCTTCAACGCGTTGCCGTGAACATCTTTGGCCCCGGTCCCTACCGTAATCACGCACGTGACGGGCACTTTCAACGTATCCGCAAAATGTATCACGAGATCGTTTTTATGCCATTCATACTTCGGCGCGTGCGCCGGCGCCGGCGATACAAATATATTCTGCTCCGTCGAAGTCTTTTCCATTTTTTCACTGAAGGTAATCCGAACGGAAGTCTTCGACCCGACCCTCACGGAATCATGATGCGGCGTGGTGGCGATAATTTCCGGCGGAATTTTATCTTCCGGTCCGCCGCCGGGCGGCGCCTGACTGGCACAGGCGAAGAGCATTTGATACAAAATCAACCATCCGGATACATGGACCCACCGGTTACCTAATGCCGTCGCCGCATACAAAAACAAAACCCCGGGACCCGTCCGTTTCATCAGATAGCCTCAGGGTTAGTATTAAGATGGTTACGCTTATTCAAAAGAGACATTCATTCCTTCAATCACTGTTCCCGGATGAGGATTGTCGGGATTGAGGGCTTTTTCAAACGATTCGTAATGATTTTCATCATATACTTCCAGCTTATAGGATGCATCCTTAAGGTTGGTAATCCGGGCATAATAGAGGCCGTTGCTGTAAACCAGCGGAGTAATCTTTGCGGTGGAGGCCACGGGTTTTTTATTGACTATTTCGAAAATCTTGGTAACCAGCTTGGCGTTGCTTATCGGTTTATTCTGAGGATCTTTTACCGATACGATCAGGGGCATACTCTTGGTTCGCGCATCAATGCTGTCATACATTTTATCTTCCAGCACCTCAATCAGCGGCGATACGACCGTTACCGTTACTTCGCCGATTTTAGTGTTTTTACCGTCAAGAACCTGTATCAGCACATCCCCGGGAAACGGGCTTGAAAAAACGGCCTGACTGACGCGGCCGTCAGCCGATTCAACGATTTTAAAGTCACTAAAATCACCGCCGCCTTTTCGGGCTACGCAATGAAGATCCAGATTAGTCTGGATGGTATTAACGGTAATTTTCGCCTGGCCTTCAACGCAAAGAATGGAATCCGGCGATACCGACACTTTATACTGCCCGTTAACCGTTAAAAAAGGAAACCAAGCCAGCATTAAAAATAAATATTTTTTCATAATACTTCCTCTTTCTTAATTTGCTTTAATTGTAATTAATAATAATATTATTTTCAATAAAAAATAACGTTTCCCTTTTATTCTGTACGGTCAGTGGAATTCCAGAAGAACTGGGTTACGCCTTTTCGCGTGCCGAACCAGATATAATCCCCGTCTGTCAGCATGCAGTAAACCTGGGGATCGGCTAAACCGTCTTTGAAGGAATAGTAAATCCATTTTCTTTTTGCCAGTATCCATCGGAGCACGCCGTCGTTGGTTGCTATCCAGAGATTATAAGCATCGGCTTTAGCATCATTGATACCGGCAGATAAAAAATCGGTGTTTACCGGAATCGATTCCCATACGGCCCGGGTTTTATGATAATGGCAAATGCCTTTTGCGTGAGCAAAAAAAATCAGAGAATCATTTTCAGCCATCCCGCGGATTTCTTCCCTCAAATACGTATCGGGGCCTACCTTGAAGCCCTGGCCGTTATAATGAAACCATGTTTTATTTTTTTCGTCAATCGCATAAATGCCGTTACTGGTTCCGAGCCAGATTACGTCGTCGTAAACAATAATTTTATAAATAGCGCAGTTAAACAGCGCTGGAATTTCAACTTTCTGTACCGCATATTTTTTATCGATAGGCATCAAATAGTTTAACCCTTGTGCTGTTCCGGCAAATAACCGCTTGTTGTGCGCGGCCAGAGAGAGAATATGCGAATGATAAAGGCCGCTGAAGACACCGTAAGTGGCCCAATAGGTGGTATTTTTTATATTTCGTATCAGGCCTTCTTCCGTGCCGATCCATATATTTTGATCGTCTGAAAAAATCACCGTCACGCGTTCGGCACGGAACCCGTTACGCATACCCGATTCATAATAATCAAAACGATCTTCCGCCTGATCCCAGACGGTTACGGCCGAGTAGGTCCGGAGCGCCTGATCATCCCAACTGAGGCTTTCAAGACTGCCGCCGAGCCACAGCTTGTCGCCGTCAAACGCCATACCGGTCACGGAACTCATTGCCGGGCCGTACATTAACGGACGCGCCAGGCCGGATATCGAAGATGCGCGCCATAAACCCGCACCGGCCGTGCCTATCCAAAGGTTACTCATGGCATCGGTGACATAATAACGAACCGGATATTTCCGGAAATCGCGGTCGGCAAATACTTTTTCAGCGGGATAATAAGTATATCCGCTTTCGTTTGAAGTGAAGATGTTCGGCAACGCAGTTTTGCGGAGGGCCAGTGCGCCAAACCACACCACCTCGCCTTTCGGCGGTTCGGAGGGCTGACATCCGAACAGAGAATAGGTTGTTATATAAAATTTATCGGGTGTGTGAATCCAAATATTTTGCATATCAAAACCGATCGAGAGAACTTCCTGCCGGCTGTTCATCCCGAGTTCGAAATACGGCGCGGTACGGAATTGCCGGGAAAGGGGATCATAATATTGTAGGCCTGTCCGTGTAGCCGCCCAGATATAATCGGTGCGCTGTTCCCAAGCAACGACCTGCACGTCGTTGTCCAGCATGCCGTTGCTGGTGGTGAGCGGGTAATCGAATTGGTTTTTAATCGCGTCATAGCGCAGTATGCCGCCGCCGGTGCCGATAAAAACCTTGTTAAAACCAACCGCGATGGTTGACACGAAGCGGGTATTGGCGTAGGTAATCCAGTCGCCGGGCTTATAATGCATTTGGTAAAACACCCGGCCGGGATCGGTTTTGTCCTGCGAACAAATCCAGCCGGGCAGACAGAAAATTAGTATGAGGTAATTTTTCAGCACGTCAGGCGCGGCGGTTAATCCGCGTTAAGCTGTTCAATAGCGCGGCCGACGCGGAAACACATCGCTTCGTCAAATCGGCCGGCGATCGCCTGAATGCCGATGGGCAGGCCGGCGGCATCTTTTCCGCAGGGCACCGACAGCGAAGGCACCCCGGCGATGTTGATGTTCACCGTAAATACGTCCGAAAGATACATGGCTAATGGATCGTCCGTTTTTTCCCCGATTTTAAACGCCGTAGTCGGCGAGGTGGGCGCCAGAATGCAGTCCACTTTCGCGGGACCCTGAAAAACACGGTCAAAATCCGATTTGATCAGCGTACGGACTTTCTGGGCTTTGCGGTAATACGCGTCATAATAACCCGCGCTGAGTACGTACGTGCCGAGCATGATGCGGCGTTTGACTTCGGCGCCGAAGCCCTCGCTGCGGCTGCGAACAAACGCTTCAACGGCAGAAGCCGGTTTCCCGCTGCGCCGTGTATAACGAATGCCGTCATAGCGCGCCAAATTGGACGAGGCCTCGGCAGTGGTCAATATATAATACGTCGCGATGCCATATTCCGTATGCGGCAGGGAGACATTCACGATTTCAGCGCCGGCTTTTGAGAGTTTTTCTATAGTGGTTTTTACAGCGTTCTCTACATCCGGTTGCATGCCGTCAATAAAATATTCTCTCGGAATACCGATGCGCAGATTGCGGACTCCTTTCATCAGCGATTCGCTATAATCCGGAACCGGATTTTTTGATGTGGTGGAATCCTTTTCATCCCAGCCGGCCATTACACGCGTTACCGCCGCTACATCTTCCACCGTGTTGGCCATCGGGCCGATTTGATCAAATGAGGAAGCAAAAGCCGCCAGCCCATACCGGGATACGCGGCCGTAAGTCGGTTTGAGGCCAACGATACCGCAGAAGCTCGCCGGCAGACGCACCGAGCCGCCCGTCTCGGAACCGAGAGACGCCGTAGCCATATTAGCCGCTACGCATACGGCGCTGCCGCCGCTGGAACCTCCCGGAACCCGTTCCGGATCCATCGGATTTTTAACCGGGCCGAATGCGGAATTTTCATTCGATGAACCCATCGCAAATTCATCCAGATTGGCCTTACCGATGATAATCGCGTCCGCAGCCTCAAGCCGCTGCACCACGGTGGCGTCGTAAGGCGATACGTAATTCTCCAGAATGCGTGACCCGCAGGTGTTGCGCTCATTTTTTACCATAATCGCATCCTTGACGGCAATGACCATACCCGCCAGCGCCCCGGCCTGGTTGTTATGTATGTTCCGCTGAACAACCGAACAACGGGCTTTGAGTTTATCTTCCGAAAATACGGTTATATAAGCGTTCAGATGCCGGTTACGGTCAATATGCCGCAGATAATCCCGGACAATTTGTTCACAATCCGTTTCGCCGTTCAGCAGCTTGCGGCGGATTTCGCTGTAGGTCCAATTCAAAAGTAATCTCCTGTTTGGTATTATAAAAAAATCCCGTTTACACGGGATTTAAAATCCTGAAAATTTTTTTTAACGGCAATCACTTTTTCTCGCCGCTTTCGGATATCCCCTTTTTGATTTCTTCCTCCGTCGCGTTCATAGCGCGCTTGAATTCACGTATTCCTTTACCCAATCCCTGCGCAAATTCTGGAATTTTTTTGGCGCCAAATAATATAAGGATGGCAATACATATAATAATAATTTCCGGCATTCCTAAATTCATGATAGCTCCTTGTATTTTTATTGACTTAATAATAACAGTTTACTTTGTTTTTATAAAATATGCAAGCGTTTTTATGTGATTTTTGCGCGTCCAACCGATAAAAAATCCAACGCAAACATCAAATGCTATCGGCAATAAAAACTCGCAGACGAAAAAATCCTTATTAAAACTTGAAATTAAGAATATTTTTTTTTAAATATGAATGTTTTGTAAATTTTAAATTGACGATGATTTTATAATCCTATTATCAGGAGAACCGGTTATGAAATTTACTGTATCTCAGGCCGAATTGAGCAAGGCTTTATCCCGGGTTTTCAGCGTGGTTCCGGTAAAAACAACCTTACCCTTGCTGAGCAACATCCGGCTGGTGGCTGAAAAGGGCGAACTGCAGCTTACGGCCTCGGATCTGGACGTTTCCATAACTACCAAAGTGCGCATCGATTCCGGTAAAACCGGTACCATGACAGTGCCGGCCAAACCGTTCAACGAACTGATTAAAAACCTTCCGAATATACCCCTGCAGATTGAATCCGACGCTCAGTATAAGCTGTATGTTCGCTGTGATAGGGGCGAATACCGTCTGTCCGGCGAACCTGACGACGATTATCCCGCGTTACCGGTAGTAGATGAAAAAGGCTCCCTGAAAATTGACGCGCGGCAGTTGTCCCGCATGATTAGCAAAACGGTTTTTGCCGTTTCGTCCGATCCCCTTCGCGTCGCCCTGACCGGCGTGCTGATGCAAATCTCGGTCAAAGAATTCCGCATGGTCGCTACTGACGGCCATCGCCTTTCGCGCATATCGTATGACCAGTTTGAATCTTCGCTGATTGACCCGCTGGATGTGATTGTTCCTGCCAAAGCCCTCAGCGAAGTCGCCAAGGACAGCAAAGACGCCACTACGATTAATTTCGGCGATAACCATATTCGTTTTGACATGGGCGATACCCAGATTTACAGCCGCATCCTCCAGGAAACCTATCCCGACTATGAGCGCGTTATTCCCGTGGAAAACAACAAACGTCTCACCACGGAGACCTCCGCTTTGCTGGAGGCGTTCAAACGCGTATCCATATTCGCCAATCCGATAACCCATCAGATCCAGCTTTCGATGCAGAAAGACCTTCTGCAGGTAACCGCCGAAGACATCGACGGCGGCAGTACCGGCACCGAAAAAGTCTCTGTGGAATACGAAGGCGAACCCTTGCAAATCGGATACAATTCCAATCTGCTCTTATCGGTGCTGAACAACGTGGATACCAAGGAAGTCACGATACAGTTTAAGACCTCCACCAGCGCCGGGATCATTACGCCCATTCAGCAGGCCGAGCACGAACAGCAGATGTTCCTGGTGATGCCTGTGCGTATCAATAAGTAATCCGGGACACCCCTGCGGATTATGCGGATTCATAACTTGCGAATGATTCACTTCAGAAATTACGACACAGCCGAACTGGAATTCCACAACGACGTTAATATCATCGGAGGAGCAAACGGAACCGGAAAAACTTCCATTCTCGAAGCGATCCATTACCTGTGCCTTTCACGCAGTTTTAAGACCGTCGAAGACCGTGTGGCCTTAAATTGGAATGCGACCGCTTTTGATCTGGAAGGCACCTTTATTGTCGACGACTCCTCGCTGGACACGGGCACTATCCGCAGCCACGTCAAAATTTCTTACAACGGTACGGCGGGCAAAGTCATTTACATGGATCATAAAAAAGTTGAACGTTTCTCGCAGATGATCGGCGCCTATCCGGTAGTGATCTCTGCGCCCGAAGACGTGGCCATAGTAAACGGCGCTCCCGTGGATCGGCGGCGTTTTCTGGATATAGCCCTATCTCAGCTTTATCCGACCTATCTGAGGGATTTACAAGATTACCGCAAAATTGTCCGCCAACGCAATACGCTGCTGAACACAGAACCGTTTCAGGACGATACGCTGTATTCATGGGACAGTACGCTCATTGCAACAGGAACGCGAATTACTGCACAACGCATACGGTTTGTGCAGTCCTTTGCCCCGCTGGTTGAACGCATGTATCATCAGATTTCCGGCAAGCAGGAAACCGTCCGCTTATTATACCGCTCCTCGATGGACAATTACGGACCCGTTGAGGCTGTGACTGAGACAAACCGGTCGGAAGAATCATTAGCCACGGCATTCCGTGAAGCGCTAAAAAAAAACCGCTCCCGGGAAATCCTTAGGAAAACCACGCTGGTCGGGCCGCATAAGGACGATCTGCTCTTGATGATGAATAATAAACTGCTTCGCGATTACGGTTCCCAGGGACAATTTAAAACTCTGGCTGTTGCGGTTAAAATTGCTGAGTATCTTTTTCTGCTGGCCCATAAAGATCAGAAACCGATTCTTCTTCTGGACGATGTGTTTTCGGAACTGGACGAGAGCCGTCGCGCGGCGCTCATGGAATCCTTCAGCGAAACCGGACAGGTGTTTTTAACCACCGCTCAGACGGAACCCAACATCACACTTAGCCGACCGGTCAAATATTTCCATGTTGCGGCCAACGGCATTGAAGCACGGATGAATTAGAATGACAAAGGACAACCCAACAAAAGAAGTCGGGCAGGTGCTGAATGACCTGATTGATAACCTTGGGCTCCGAAAACGGATTCATGAACAGCGTGCCGTGGTTGAATTCGAGACCATTATGGGCAGCGATTTCTGCAAGAGAGCCGAACCGGTACGCATCGATCACGGCGTATTGTTTCTGAAAGTCATCCATAGCGTCTGGCGGCAGGAATTGTTTTATCAGAAGGAACTCATTAAAACCCGCATCAATGATTATTTTAAGGAAGAAATCATTAAAGATATCATTTTCCGGTAATTTGTTTCGTTCATAGACAAAGGAATCGCTTTTATGGTATTAGTAAAACAAGACAAAAAAAATCAGGCCGATAATTACGATGCCGAAAAAATTCAGGTTTTGGAAGGTCTGGAACATGTACGTCGCCGTCCGGCGATGTATATCGGCGATGTCAGCGTCCGCGGCCTGCACCATCTGGTTTATGAAATCGTGGACAATTCGATTGACGAAGCGATGGCAGGATACTGCAATACCATCGATGTCACGATTAACAAGGACAACAGCGTTACGGTGTCCGACAACGGCCGCGGCATCCCGGTGGACTTGCATCCGACGGAAAAGAAACCGGCGGTCGAAGTGGTGATGACGGTACTCGGCGCAGGCGGCAAATTCGACAAAAGCACCTATAAAGTATCCGGAGGCCTTCACGGCGTTGGCGCATCCGTGGTAAACGCGCTGACCGAATGGTGCGAAGTCCAGGTACGCCGCAACGGAAAAGTTTATCGCCAAAAATATGAAAAAGGCATCGCGAAATCCAAGGTCGAGGAAATTGGCAAATCCAAGGAAACCGGTACGACCGTGAGTTTCCTGCCTGACAAAACCATTTTCAAGAAAATAACCTGGTCATTCGAAACGCTTGCCGGCCGCCTGAGGGAATTGGCGTTCCTGAATCGTGACCTAAAAATTACTCTGACTGACCAACGCGACGGGCATAAAGAAGAATACCACTATAACGGCGGCATAATCGAATTTGTGAAATTTCTTGATGAAAGCCGTCAGTCGATCATGAAACATCCGGTTTACATTTCCGTAGAACGGGAGCAAGTGCCGGTCGAAATCGCGTTTCAATATAACGACTCTTATACGGAAAACGTTTTCAGTTATGTGAACAATATCAATACCATCGAGGGCGGCACGCATTTGTCGGGCTTCCGCGCGGCGCTGACCAAAACCCTGAACACTTACGCTTCCAAAAACAATCTGATCAAGGATAAAGAAGGCCTTTCCATCACCGGAGACGATACCCGCGAAGGTTTAACGGCAATCATCAGCGTGAAGGTGCCCGAGCCGCAGTTCGAGGGACAGACCAAGACCAAGCTTGGAAACAGCGAAATCAAGGGTATCGTGGAAGCCGCCGTAAATGAAGGCCTCGGGGAGTATCTTGAAAAAAATTCCTCGGTAGCCAAAGCCATAATCGAAAAGTGCATCAGCGCCGCACGTTCCCGCGAGGCCGCCCGGAAAGCCCGCGACCTGTCGCGCCGCAAGAACGCGCTGGAAAATTCCGATCTGCCCGGCAAGCTCGCCGACTGCTCAATCAACGATCCGCAGTACTGTGAACTGTACCTCGTCGAGGGCGATTCCGCCGGCGGTTCCGCCAAACAAGGCCGCGACCGTAAGTTCCAGGCAATACTGCCGCTCAAAGGCAAGATTCTTAACGTCGAAAAGGCCCGGCTTGACAAAATGCTTTCCAACGACGAAATCCGTACCATCATCAGCGCGTTGGGCACCAGCATCGGCAGCGATGATTTTAATCTCACCAACCTGCGCTACGGCAAAGTAATCATCATGACCGACGCCGACGTGGACGGCGCCCACATCCGGACGCTCCTGCTAACCTTCTTTTTCCGCTACATGCGCGAACTCATCGAACAGGGCCACCTCTATATCGCCCAGCCGCCGCTTTATCGCCTGAAAAAAGGCAAGGAAGAAAAATACGCCTTCGATGACGAGGAAAAAGAAGCCATCATCAAGCAATGGGGCACCAAAGAGGAATCAATCAACCTTCAGCGGTACAAGGGTCTCGGCGAAATGAATCCTGAACAACTCTGGTCCACAACTATGGATCCCGATCGCCGCGTTCTGCTGCAGGTCACCATCGAAGACGCCGCTACAGCCGATCACATTTTCTCCACGCTCATGGGCGACGCCGTAGAACCCCGGCGCAAGTTCATCGAATCCAACGCCAAGTACGTGCGGAATCTCGACGTGTAGCATTTCTTTCCGAAATAAAAAAAAGCCTGTTTGTAATTTGCAAACAGGCTTTTTTATTAGGCTATAACCTACCAGATTTTAATTCGGTCCTTTTCCGCGCGGTACAGTTTGTTGTTTTCGGTTATGTTGGGAAACGCTTTATAGAATTCAGGCATATTGAATAATGGCCCGTTGATGCGGAATTTAGCCGGTGAATGTACGTCCTCAAGCACCCGGCGCCGCAACGCCTTATCGGTGATGTTACCGCGCCACACCTGCGCCCAGGAGAGGAAGAAGCGTTGGTCATCCGTAAATCCTTTGATGGGCGCGGGCTTATCTTTTCCGGCCAGTGATAACTGATACGCCTGATAAGCAATATTCAGCCCGCCCAGGTCGGCGATATTCTCACCAAGAGTCAACTCGCCGTTGACATGAAACGTATCAATGGCTACAAACTGATTAAACTGATGCACCAGAGGTTGCGTCTGTTCTTTAAACGCCTGGGCATCTTTTTCTGTCCACCAGTCCTTAAGATTACCATTCAGATCATACTGTCGGCCCTGGTCATCAAAGCCGTGAGTCATTTCGTGACCGATTACCACGCCGATGCCGCCGTAATTTACGGCATCATCCGCGTCCATATCAAAAAACGGCGGCTGGAGTATGGCGGCGGGAAAGACAATTTCGTTACGGTTCGGGCTGTAATAGGCGTTGACGGTCTGCGGCGTCATCCCCCATTCTTCGGGATCCACGGGCTTGCCGATTTTGTCCATGGTATATTTAAAATCAAACCGGTTGGAAGCCAGAACATTTTTACAATACGAATCCCGGGTCACTTCCAGACCGGAGTAATCGCGCCATTTATTCGGATAGCCGACTTTCACGCCGATTTTTTCTAATTTTTTTAGCGCTTGTTTTTTTGTATCCTCAGTCATCCAGGTCAGGTTTTCAATACGGAGTTTCATGGCCTTTCGCAGGTTTTCCACTAAAGCAACCATGCGCTCTTTGGCGCGCGCGGGAAAATACTTCTCCACGTACATTTGTCCGACCAGTTCGCCTAAGGCCCCGTCCGTTGTATTTAATACCCGCTTCCACCGTTCTTCCTGCTTCATGCGGCCGGAAAGTGTTTTTTCATAAAATTCGTAATGCGCCACATCGAACTCGCGGCTCAGATACGGCGCCATAGCGTTTATAACTTTGTATTTCAAAAAAAGCTTCCAGTCATCTACGGGCCGCGACGTAACCATAGCGCCCATTTCTTTGATAAAATCCGGCTGGCCAATATTAATTTCCCTGATACCGCTATAACCGATATCGGTTACAAAATTATTCCAGTTAAAGTCGGGCGTCAGCGTGTTTAACGCGTCCATGTTCTTTTTATTGTAATTAAGCTGAGGATCTCGGCATTCCACCAGCGAGCGGGAAGCTTTAGCCAGAGCGGTTTCCATCGCCATGACGGTCTGGGCATTTTTCGCGGCAGCGGTTTGGTCCGCCTGCAGTAACTCAAATAATTTCCCGAGATAGGCCAGATACGCTTCACGGATTTTTACAAAGGATTCGCCTTTGTTGAAATAGTAATCCTTTTCCGGCAATCCAAGGCCGCCCTGCCAGATATTCGCAATGACCGCTTCGCTGTTTTTTTCGTCCAGTCCGGAATAAATATAAAACAGCGGATAAATCTGCATCGCCGTCATTTCCGCAATCACTTTCCGTACGTCAGCCGGCGTCTTCATTTCGTCGATCTTACGAAAAATATCCGAAAGCGGCTGAATGCCCGCCTTCTCAATCGCAACCGAATCCAAGCCCGAAGCGTAAAAATCGGCTATTTTCTGAGCGACTGAGCCTTTGGGATTGTCGGTTTTTTTGGAAAGGTCTTCAAACATAGCCTTGATGCGATTTTCATTCGTCTCACGGAGTTCCGTAAAAGCCGAATAGCCGGTTTTATCTTCCGGCACGGGATGGGCTTTGAGCCAGCCGCCGTTAGCATATTGGTAAAAATCATCACCCGGCGCCATGGTAGTATCCATATTCGATGGATTAATCGCAAGATTGTCAAGCGGCCTCGCGCAGCTTATCATTAAGGCAACGCCGCTGACCCATAATAGCGCATACAGTCTTTGGATTCTCAGATTCATTTCTTACCTCGTAGGGGTTAAAGTGAGTACCGTTATTATAAATTCGGTTTCTTATACGTAATAAAGTTAATTTAGTTTCGATTATTTTTTAATGATCAGAAAATACAAGTTTGTTACGATAATGCTCAAAAACAGCGTGCGGTCTCTTTGATGAAATTCCAGGTGGCCCGGATGTCGTCCTGCGTGGTACTGCTGTTGCCGATGGCTAATCGCAGGGTATAACGCTCTTTCAGTTTGGTATGCGTCAGAAACATTCGCCCGCTTTGATTCAGTTGCGAGAGTAAATTTTCATTAATCGTATTGAGTGTAGATTCATCCTGGACGCGCGGAGGATGATAGCGGAAACAGACTAAACTGAAAAGCACCGGCGCTAAAATTTCAAAATCAGGTTCCGACACGATCTGTTTTTCCAGCCATCGCGCGTATTCCATATGATCAGAGATTATCTGGCGCAAGCCGTCGGTGCCATAGTGCCGAATAACAAACCAAAGCTTCAGCGCCCGGAACCGGCGTCCCAGCTGGATTCCCCAGTCGCGGTAATTGTTGACCAGAGCGTCCGCGTCGGTTTTCAGATACTCCGGCGTGATGGCAAAGGTTTTAATCAACCTTTCCTTATCTCGGACAAAGTATGCCGTGCAATCAAAGTTGGTCAGCATCCATTTGTGCGGATTAATAACGATGGTGTCGGCTAAATCGATGCCCGCGGCCATCCGGCGCATGTCCGGAAGGATGAGGGCGGTGCCGGCATATGCGGCATCCACATGATACCAGCTGTTGTAACGGCGGGCTATGGCGCCGATGGCATCCAGAGGATCAACCGCCGCGGTAGCCGTTGTACCAAATGTGCCGATAACCGCTAAGGGCGTATAACCGTCCCGTACATCTTTGGCTATAGCGCGTTCCAATTCATCCGGCAGCATGGCGTGATCAGGCCCGGATTTAATTTTCACAAGATGCTGGTGCCCGATGCCCGCTATACGTACAGCTTTATCCACGGAAGAATGCGCATGTTCGGAAGCAAAAACCCGGAACCGGTAGGTACGATCGTAACCGTTCCGGTTAATGGCGTAACCGCTTTTGACTTCGCGGGCCGTCAGCAGGGAGACCAGCGTGGCAGTGGAGGCCGTATCCTGAATCACGCCGCTATAATCCGACGGCAGGCCGTACATGGAACGGAGCCACTCCATCATTCGTTCCTCGAGTTCCTCAGCGGCGGGCGAGGTCAGCCAGATCATGCACTGCGCCCCGAGCGTGGCCGTCAGCATCTCCGCCAGCACCGATGGTTCGCTGCGTCCGGCCGGAAAATACCCGTAGAAATCCGGATGCTGCCAGTGCGTCATTCCGGGCAGGATAACGGTCTTAAAATCCCTGAACAGATCGTCTATGGATTCCCCTCTGGACGGCGGCTCTGCGGGAAGCTTTGCCTTGATATCGCCGGGCTTTACTTTTGGAAGAACCGGATATTCCCTGACAGACCGGAAATAGCCGTCCATCCACTCAAGAAATTCCAAACCATATTTTTTAAAATCACCCGGATGCATGGGTCAAGATAAAAAAAAAGTTAAACTTCTCCAAGAAGTTTAACTTTTTTTCATCGAAAAAATTGTTCGTTTTTTAACAGGTATTTCCTACCTGGGCAGATTAATCACGCCCATCGGGTCGAGCAAGTCGGAACGGCGCTGGTAATTTTTATAAGGAACATACCAGTATGTGCTATTACTGGAATTGGTCAGCGAGCCGCTGCCGTTGCCCATATACATTTCCAGATGCAGCATGTACGAGCCGCCGATGTTATTGCGGATGATTTGCCCGATGACCTGGCCTTTGGATACGCGGTTGCCGGCGCGGAACGTGGAGGTGATTTCACAATACCGCGCGATGGTGCCGTCGTCATTTTTCACTTCAAGGGCATAAGTACCGCCGTAGAACAAATAATAATTCAACACGGTGCCGCTGGTCATGGCAACGACGTTGGTACCGGGACCGTTGGTGGGAACGAGATCCACGCCGGCATGCGCGCGCGCGCCTCCGTCGCGGGATGCGCCGAAATAACGGGAACCGCTGTAAATGTCAAGCACGCTGCTCTTCACCGGAAACACCCACGATGCGATACGGGAACCCCAGAAATCGCCGGAAAGACCGGTCAGATACATCCAGGTATTTGAACCGACAATACCGTCTGATGACAGGCCGTTTTTCGACTGGAAATTTTTAACCGCTGTTTCGGTACCGCTTCCGAATGCGCCGTCAATGGTCAGGGAATAGCCGAATTTATTTTTCAGCAGATCCTGCACGGCTTTCACCGCCTCTCCGGTACTGCCGTTCTTAACCGTGACGATTAGCTTCTGCCATGTGGCTGAGCCGACGATACCGTCCGCCGTAAGCCCGTTCGCGCTCTGGAACGATTTGACAACCGTTTCCGTGCCGCTTCCGAAATTGCCGTCTATCGTTATGGAATAGCCGCGGTGCTTGAGAAGGTATTGTACGGCTTTGACTTCAATTTTGATATCCCCTTTTTTAACAACCGGCCAGCTGACCGCTTCGGTCTTACCAAGAGATTGAGCTTGAAAATTATCACCCGGCGAGTTAACAATGGTATCGTTGGAACACGAATACATCATCATCGCACTGATAAATAACGCCAAAGCTAAAAATAATCTGTTAGTACTTATCATAGCGTTTCTCCTGATAAATTTTTTATTTGGTTATTCATACCTATGGTATTTACAATAAATATGCCTGAAAAAAAATAATATTATTTTTTCCATCACAATTAAAATATTGTTTTTAAAGTAATTAATAAATAGATGGACAATATTGTATTTTATCGAATTAAAAATGTGTGTATTATATTTTACACTTATTTATAAAGATTATTTATAAAGATATAGATAGGAACTTAAATTATTTAATTTATTATTGTAAAATATAGATTTAGTTAATGAAGATATTGCAAAATGGAAGTATTTTTTATGTATAAATATGTTTACAAAAATAATTCACTTTGTGTATAAATCTTCACACGACATTTTGAAAATTAATGTATGTACATCGCCCCAGCGTCTATGGAAGCGCCCGCCTGTCATTTCGACGGCAGAGCATCATTGCTATCAATGACGATGCTCCGCTTTCCTGCATCAAAGCATGGCCGGAGAAATCCTGTATCCGGGGAAAGAGTGTAATGTGGGGGTGTGTAGGGGTACAGGATTTCTCCCTCCCTATGGTCGGTCGAAATGACAATAGGGTGAGGTCGGTCGAAATGACAGTGGGGTGAGGTCGGCCGAAATGACAATAAAAAAAGAACACCGCTGTCATTTCGACGGCAGAGCATCATTGCTATCAATGACGATGCGCCGCTTTCCTGCATCAAAGCATGGCCGGAGAAATCCTGTATCCGGGGAAAGAATGTAATGTGGGGGTGTGTAGGGGTACAGGATTTCTCCCTCCCTATGGTCGGTCGAAATGACAATAGGGTGAGGTCGGTCGAAAGACAGTAGAGGGACGGTTGGTCGGAAGGACAATGGGAGTGATGGTCGGTTGGCAGACAGCGGAGGGCGGTCGGAAGGACAGTGGGAGGCGGTTGCTTGAAGAACGTTAGTGTTCAAAGAGGAATAACGGGAATACAGGATTTACGTCATGCGGCTTCGTTTCGTGTTCGGTTGTGTCTTGCTGATATCGTCGTATAGAAAGAACAGGACGTTTCGAAATGACAATAAAAGAAAGAACACCGCTGTCATTTCGACGGCAGAGCATCATTGCTATCAATGACGATGCGCCGCTTTCCTGCATCAAAGCATGGCCGGAGAAATCCTGTATCCGGGGAAAGAATGTAATGTGGGGGTGTGTAGGGGTACAGGATTTCTCCCTCCCTATGGTCGGTCGAAATGACAATAGGGTGAGGTCGGTCGAAATGACAGTGGGGTGAGGTCGGTCGGAAGGACGATGGGAGTGTTGGTCGGTTGGCAGACAGCGGAGGGCGGTCGGAAGGACGGGACAAAGACAAATCGAAACGTCCGGTAAAAAAAAGCCGGTTCATAAGAACCGGCTTGGTTGTTTTTTTTAAAAGTTAAACTTCTTCAAGAAGTTTAACTTTTACGCTATTTCAGCAGCACCATTTTGCGGCTCTTTGTAAACGTCTTGCCGTTGATGTCCTTCGCGTCGATGCGGCAGATATAGATGCCGCTGGAAACCTGCCGTCCAATCGCGTCCTTGCCGTCCCAGTAGGTTGAGTACGAACCCGTCGTCTGCACTTTTCCGTTCACGAGCGTGCGTACGCGCTGTCCCAGCGCATTATACACCGACAATGTTACCGTACTGCTGAGCTTCAGGTCGTACTTGATGGTCGTGCCGGGATTGAACGGGTTGGGATAATTGGCATACAGAGTAAACTTATCCGGCAGTTCTAACTTCTCGATTTCCTGATTCACGTAGGACGCATCGCCGGCATAGATTTTAAACGGATTAAGCGCGCGGGCTTTGAATTCATAACGCCCGATGGCATTCAAATCCACGAGCTCGTGGTTATTCAAATCCACCAGCACCATCTGCAGGCCGGCCGGTACGTTCATTTTATCCCAGGTCAGTTCGACGGAAGATCTGTTAACGGGATTTTCGACAATCATATCCCAGGAGTATTGCTCCTGACCGGTTGACTGATAATCCGCACTGAGTTTAATATCGCGTTCATCTTTCTTTGCTCTGAAATAGGCCCTGACGGCGTCTCCTATAGCCATCGGCTCGTATTCGTCATTATCGTCCAGAGCGGCTGTCGAATGTACGGCGGCTCCAAAATAATTACAGCGGTCATATTTTTTCCCGTCAAAGGCTTTTATTTTTATTTCCCATTCACCATTGGCATACGTCTTTAAAGTGTTTTTCAATACAGTCGTTTGAGTAAATTGTAAAACTGAATCTAAAGTAACGCCGTTCACTTTACCGTAAAACGCATACGCCCCGTACGGTTTCACGGTGGTGCCAAAACGGGAGTCATACTGATCGATCCATTCATCCGCAACTTGAATCCATAATCTTCCGCAACGATAAACTCCTTGGTCCTGTATTCTTGTAAAACCTGCTTTGAACAAATACGGCCATGGAATTAGCTGCCATCCGGTAACAACCGGTAAAGAGTAAATGTTAAAATCGGAAGTCTTCGGGGTTATACCCCAATAGGAAAGGTTATCATCCGGGCAGACATTGTCTTTTTTCTTATGATAAATAAAATAGGCTTTATTGGAATACAGCTTGGTAGTCCGGCCCATGCCGGTACCGTTAAATTCCCATGCATCCCAGTTGGTGGGTATTCCGTCCTTAAATTCCTGGTCTCCGAATAACGTCGGCAGGTCAATGAATTGGTTCCCAGCGCCAATCGGCAGTGAATAGGTATTCCAGCCGTCTTTGGCCAAACCGTCTGGATAAGCGCCATTATTGGTTTTTATTTCAGTGAGTTTGTTCTGCGTCAGTGTTAACGAGACAAGATAGGGCTGATCTTTTGAGGGATAATAGTATGTTCCGGCACCTAAACTGGTTCGGTCAACTTTTATGATAAACCAGAGACCGTATTCAGATAAATTATCTGCAGACAGGTTATATTCCCAATTTTGTCCTGAAAAAATCATGTCGGCTTCATGAATCTGGCTTCCAAAATACTTTCCATATTCAATTTTAACCTGTTCGCCGGCAAGATAATTATTAATTGGAATTGTAATAACTAAATTAGAATCAATATTGCCGATGGTTGTGTTTCCTGAAATTATTGGTGTACCAAACGATGGCGCAACCGGTAGAGTAGAAAACGTGATATTACCACCTTCATTGACACCATGCTCATTTTCTACCCGGATTTTATAATAATAGCTAGTATTAGGGGTCAAACCGATTTTTTGATAGGTGCATGTGCGTGTTGCTTTGACCGGATTACCGGAATAAGCCAGTGTGTCCCAAAATAAACCCCCATCGCTCGACAAGAGAAAGTAAACATTGGTTTCAGTACTGTCATCGCCGGCAAAAGATACATCGCCGGATAATATGGCCGAAGTATCGGTAATGCTGGTGGCTTCCCGCGTGGAACAGGTCGGCACACTGCCGTAGATGACGGTAAATTCCAATGGATCTGAGTCATTTGAAATATTCAAAGAATTGTCCACCGCACAAACATACGCTCTATATCGTCCTGCCGGTACATTGTAAATGGTCCAGTGCAACCCTTGGCCTACGTTACCGGGACGAGGCGTTAAAAAACGATTATAGCCATTGGAGACTGTCATCATCGGAGAAACCAGTAAGGATTGAAAATTTGAATCAATATATAAATGATACGTTAATGAATTAGATTTATCATCATGGGGAGCCGTCCAGTTAAAATTTACTGTATTACCATTTTGGGTGGCCATGAGATTAGTTGGTCTAGATGGGATATTATTGGCTTGACCCGCGATATTCTTGTAAACGGTTGTATAGCCGTTTGTTCCGTCGGTACCACTGATAAGAAGATCCGGCTTGCGGTCTTGATTATAATCCCCCCACTCGATCGAACCGCCGGAAACCGAAGTAAAACTGCTGGTTGGAATCCAGTTAAAGAAATTACCGGAACCGTCGTTAGTATCCACCGCCGCAACACACACGTTGCCGGTTACCATGCCGCTGTAAGCCATATCCAGATCACCGTCGCCGTCGGCGTCAACGAGAGAGATATTAGCGTTGTGGAGATCCGTCGAAACCGGGGTACCCTGAAAATAAAAGGGCGAATTTTGCTTATAAATCGTAATGCTGAATTGATCCGGACTTTCAGCCGTGCGCCCGGTAAGAATAAAGTCCAGGTATCCATCCTGATCAAGATCCCCGAAGGCTACCGCGCCGTTATCCACAGGATTATCAACGCCATGATTAGCCGTTATTTCTTGAAAAGAAAAATTATTTAAATTTTTATATATATAAGCCACACGATGCGATGTGAACCCTGAAACAAAAATGTCTATAAGTCCGTCATTATTTATATCTGCGACCGCAAAACAGGCGTTGCTTATCCCGCCACTTAACAATGTGTGCTTATAAAACGAATCTCCCCTTCCGATATTCTCATAAATATCAATCCCATTGGTAGAACCGACGAATAAGTCCTGATTCCCGTCATTATTGAAATCCGCCCAAAATACCGCATAGGGTTGGCTATATGTCCTGAATAACGAATTGCTATCATATTCAGCAAAGCTGTAACCGGTGTTATAATATAATTCTGAAATATAACCTGAACCGTTATAGCCTGTTATAAATAAATCCAGGCGGTTGTCGTTATTATAATCGCCAAAAGCGGCGCTGGCATTTGCTATTCCTTCTGAAATCGTATAGTTTGCTGAAGGTCCATCAAATTCATCCGTCGAGAAATTATATATATAAAAATTTGACTGCGGGATCGCTGTACGGCCGAATGAAAACACATCCAGATAGCCGTCGTTATTGACATCACCCCACAGGGCTTTTCCGTCAGTCAAGTTATTTAGTGTTGTATCGGTAAACTGCTGGGAATATAGCAGCGAGGCGTTTATTAATAATAGTAGAATTATGCGTTTCATGGGTATCTCCTATTGATAATACATTACGAAAACATTAATTGGTATCGCCGGGCCATGTAGGTTCGCTGATGGGAGATTTACTGCCGCCTCCGCCACCGCCGCCAAGCAACACTGCCGCCGCGCCGCCGGCCGCAACCACGCCTGCGCCGATGTACACCCATTTCATCGAGAATCCTTTTTTGGTTACCTGTGTGCCGCCGACGGCCGTGCCTTTATCGTCTTTGGTTTTGTCTGCCTTTACCTTCCCTTTATCTTCTTTCACCACTTCTTTGCCTTTGTCTTTAACAACATCTCGGCCTTTGGCCGTTTCCACAACGGCAAATTTCTCGGCAATTTTTTTCATCATCTGCAGGAGGCCATCGATTTCGCCTTTAAAATCCTCATTTTGCGTTTTGAGTATTTTCCCGGTGCTGACGTCAATCATGCGCACGTCAATGGTCCAGGTTTGGCCCAACTTACCGATGTCTCCGGCGATCATGGCCTGCACGCCCAGCAACTGGCCGATCTGCACGGCGCACTCGGCGGAATTGCACTGGTCGGACATGGTGAAGTCCTGTTCCTTAAGAATTTCCCCCATCTTGTCGCGTTCGATCACCTCGAAGGCCTCGGTTTGCACGAGCAGTCCGCGGAATCGGTTCGTGAGCGTAGCCGCTTCGGAGGCCTCCAGGCCACCGGTGCGCTGGAATTCGAGTACGGCGATAGTGGTCTTTTTTTGCTGAGCCCATAGCGAGCCGCCAAACAAAAATAATCCGATTATGGCAAACGGTAGAATCTTTCTCATAAGGCCTCCGATGTTAGATTTAAGGAAGGGTTTCATATTTCAAATATTTAAAATTTAGCCTCTGTTTTCAAATAATTGATCGTCAGCCGCAGCCGTCATTATTTGCGCATTTTTAATATTTCGCTTTCGATTTTGGCTTCATCACCCTCTACATACCCTTTTTTGTAAAAGTGAACTTTGCCGTCTTTGTTAATCATCGCCAGCGTTGGCAGGACAGCCAGAGTGGTTCCGGGTTTCTGGACGAGGAATTTCTCGGCGGTCTTGCCGTATTTGTCCATGAGTATCGGAAGCGTAATGGGCGTAGCCTGAAGATGTTTCTCAACCGTTTCTTTTTCCTCGCCGACATCAACCAGGAAGAATTTAACGTCCGGATATTTCTCCTTCAGCCGTTCCAGTTCGGGAATCTCTTTTTTGCAAGGCACACACCACGTCGCAAAAAAACTGATAACCACATTGAACCGTTCTTTCGGAGCATTCATGGTTTTCCGCGGCTGGCCGTAATAATCGCTCGAATAAAACTCCTCGTTTGTGAGGGACTTCAGAAAAAATTTCGGCGCATCGGTTCCGGCAATCAGAACGGTATCACCGTTCTGGGAAAAAAGGTGAACGGGTATGAGAATAAACAAAAACAGCAATGTCAGTATCCATTTCATAAAAAAATTCCTGTACCTGGTTAATAAATCATATAACTATACAAATATACGCTTTCTGTGCCATATTGTAAAGATATTTTTGCCGCTCAGGAATTTGTAAAACCTATATTAATATCCGTTTATCCATTCAGGTAAATAAATGAACAAACCATTACCACCACAAAATTCAGGGGAAAAGTCAAAAAAACATATAATTTTGATTTCAAAAAAAAAACAGCAAAACTTTTTCACTATATGCTTCTGGCACATTCGGATATTTTTTATCATAAAATTAAGTTAAGCTGACAAACCTTATCCGGTTGAGCGTAAAAAAAAGGTTGCATGGTATGGCTCTGATGTCATTAATGGCCCTGTTATGGTAGAATCTGGTTTTTCCGTATCCCGCAGCAGGCGGTCAGAAATTTCTCGTCAGATTATGAATCTAGAAGGCGGCGAATGGCCTACCTGGAACACGGCGGTGCCGGACGTTATTCCGACAGACCATACGATCAGCGGCCGTAACATCATGATTTCATTCAGGAGCGGCGGAAAGCATTCCTGTAGCCATGGCGGCACCCGGAAGTCCTATCGTCATTTAATTCCGTTACTTGCCCGGCAAGAGCGGTAAATTTCACGACAAGAACCGGGCGGCGGACGCGACGGACTGGGACGAATGGAAAACCGAGGCGCCGGAGGGCAATATGGTCAGCGTGACGGTTACAGGCCATGCGCGTACCTCTTGTTTAAGTCAAAAAAAGACTGAACCCCGGAACACCGGCCGGCTCCAGGGCCTGGTCATCATCGCTTCCGGGATGTGTTTGGCCGGGAAAACGAGCGGACGACTGATTCCAGCGTTTCCTCGATTATACTGAAGGCCGCTGTATTGCCGTCCTGCCGGTACGCATTTACATTGTTCTGGAAAACAGGCCGGTCATACAGGAACGCCTTGATGCCGTCTGCGGAAAAACTTTCAAGCCGTTTGCCGTATCCCAGTTTTTCGATATAGGATGCGTTGACGTATTGCTCAAACTGGTCCTTCACCGGCACGCTGCAGACGGGTTTGTGCAGGTACACCGCTTCGCTTAGCAGCGAAAAACCGCCGTTGGCAATAACCGCTTTGGCAGAGGCGAGGTCCGCGATGAAACCGGCTTCGCTGAACGGTTTGAGTATCACATTGCCCAGCGTCTCGCTGCGGTTGAGGCCATACACATAAAACGTATCCTGCGCGACACTTTTGAGGATATCCATCAGATCGTCCTGACTCGTGGACGTTTGATACACCAGCACATGATTTCCAGAAGATGGACGCGCCTGGATGATTGCGTCGCGCAGGATGGACGGAATGATGGCCGTGTTTTTCCTGATTACCGGCGCCTCAAAGAACGACGTGATCAGATAATAGCGGGTTTGGCACTTTGAACTTCACGATATTCCTGGCCAGATGGAAATTCTCCCGCTCTTTCCGGGGTATCTCAAAACCAAGCGCGCAACGGTCGATGACCTGAATGTTGTCTATACTGATGAGCGGCACCTTGTTATGCGCGGCGTAGAATGCCGTAAAGGTCTCAAAATCGGATATGATAAGGTCTGGCTGAAATTCATTTTGAATAAATTTGTACTTCTGAAGGTTTTCGACCAGATCTCGTGGCGCGGTTTTCAGTATCTGCGTAACGGTCTGGACTTTGGATACTTTACCCTTTTTATACGCGAAGTGAAATCCATGAATCGAATAGACTTTACCGGGAAAATGCTGTTCCATGAATGTATACGCGCGGTCACTGGTCACAATGCGCACGTCATGGCCACGGGAAATAAGGTGCGCAATAATAACTTTGCTGCGCGTGGCATGCCCCATACCCTCGCTGGGAAGACCGTACAAAATGTTCATGGTAATCATCCGTTAGTGATTTGTTTAATCCAAGATACGTTGAATACGGAACGAAGTCAATACCGGCAGCCATAAAAAAAATCCCGGAGTGATAACCCCGGGACTTTTCTAATATAGACTCTGTATGTTACCAGCGGGAATTACCGCGCTTACCGCCGAAGTTCTTTTTCTCCATCGGTTTGGCTTCATTCACCTTCAGGTTACGATCCAGGTAGGAATAGTTGTTGAACATTTCCGTAGCCTTGACCGCTTCCTCCTCGGTCGTCATTTCCACGAAACCAAAGCCCTTACTACGGCCGGAGTCGCGTTCGGTGATGATTTTGGCGGAAGCCACATTGCCGGCTTGTGAAAACAACTCTGCCAGTCCTTCTTCCGTGGTCTGATAGGACAGGTTGCCGACATACAGTTTGCATGAACTCATTCAGGTTCTCCTTAAAAAATACCATGGGATAAAAATAAAAATCTCAAAGCGCCCATTCACTTTGAGACTCGTAACTAAAACTATTATTGACTAACAGAAACAATTCAGGCTCAAACAGCAGCGTCTTAAATAATACATGTTATCATAAGAGTATTTAATGACGTTGTCAAGGAAAATAATTTTTATTTTTAAAAATTATAAAACCCGGGATATGGCCTGTCAGGGTTCGGGTTCATTAACCAACGCGTACCCTTCCTTCGCTACGGCAATCCAGTCTCCATTCGGGGTTTTCAGCAACAATTCCGGTTTTTTTACGGGTATGGAGTATGGATGTAGCGCACTTAGACTTACTTCCTCTTTCAGATTGAGGGTAAAAAGTCCTTTATTGGTCAGAACCAGCAGAATCCCGTTGTCGAGCCCGATGTCCCGGAACATCAGAGAGTCGGCTGGCATTTGGCGTTGCAGTTCCGGCCGGGGATGAAACGCGGAAAGAACGGATTGGCCGGAGATGCTGATATGTTGGCCCGAACCGGTCCGGTTAGTGGTTGTGGTCAGCAAAACGTAATCATGCGCATTAATATCGCCTTTGATAATCCGCTCATAAGTGCCAAAAAGCGGTAATTTTTCGGTCTGGTATCATGTCGGCTTGTTCGGGTCCGCAATCAGATATTTAAACATAAATTTTGGCAAGACCCGATTATCGAGCAGGTACAAGGTTTCGTTGAAAACCAACACATCATCAATAGATTTTCCGGCTCTTGTTTCGGCCGGCAGTTTGATAGGCCGCAATTGAAAGGGTTTTTCCGCCACGTTTATGTACGCCGCCGCCTCACAGGCCATGTGGTCTTTTTGCGTCATCCGGCTCTGGCCACCGAAATATGCGGTATTGGAATACGAAGCGAGAGCATGAAATAAGGAAGGCGTCACAATACTTTCGACCAGTTCCCCCTTTCGCGTATAAACGGCGATCTCCGAACCCTCTGGATGCCTCATCAAACTGACAATAAGGCCATTTGAGATTATGACATTGCGACTGCTGAATGGCAAATCAATGAACCCTTCCGGGATGATCCGCCCGCTGTCGATTCGGGCAATCACGCTTTTTGCGGCCTGCGGGATAACAATCCAGTCGCCATAGGGATGCCTGGGTGTGGTTTCTCGTCGCGAGCAACCGGCAATCATTATAGAAATTATTAGTAGAGCAAACACGTTGTTACGGTACATCGTCTTATCATCGTTGGATGCGGGTTTTGCGGAGAGCCCTGTTTTAAAATGCCGTTGAAAGCATCCACCACCAGCCGGTCAGTGTTAGGAAGGACAGCGGGATGCCTACACCGAGCAGCAGTGAGGCCAAATGCGGGTCCAGCTTGTACTCAATAGCGATGATGGAGCCCATAATAATCGGCGGCATAGCGGCTTCGAAAATTGTCACCCGCACCAGCGGTCCATACCCTTTCATAACGAACACAAAGAGAGCAAGAATAAACGCAGGACCGATCACTAATTTAAAAACCAATCCGGTGACCAGTTTTTTTGCATACTGCCGGACCGATGAAAACCGTATCTGGAAGCCCACCGAAATCAGCGCCAGCGGGATAAGCGTCTGCCCGAAGCGTTCGATGATCAAATTCAGCCAGTCGGGATACAGCAACGGCCGGGTGCCAACAGCGAGTATTACGGCATAGAACGGCGGAAAGGTAAATATTCGTTTCAGAATAACCGTAAACGGTACGCGGCCGGATGCGTAGCGGGTGGCCGTCAATATACCCAGCGTCGAAAGCACCACAAACGTGCCCGCCTGATCCACAATCAGACCCGTGCCGAGATACGCTTGACCGTAAAACGCCTCAATCATCGGCAGGCCGACAAAAGAAGTATTGCCCAGTGCGCAGGTAAGTATCAGACAGCCCACCGTTCTGGACGGCAGATTAAGCAGGCGCCCGGCAAAATTAAAAAACAGAAACCCGAACGCAAAAAATATCCAGGCCATGGACAACGGAAAAAATAATTCCCATGAAAATTCGATTTGGTGAATGTAGACCAGAGTCAGCGCCGGCAGGGAAAAATGGATTATAAACGCATTCAGAGAAGCCGGAAAATTTTCCGGGAAACGGCCGGTGCGGCGAAGAAAAAATCCGCCCAGAAAACAAGCCGCAATGAAAATAAGATTACCCATGGGGCTTACTTAACTACTAATATTTTTTTAACGTCACTGCCAAAGGCGCTTTGAATGCGGCCTATGTATAAACCTCCTGAAACGGGCTCTGAGCGGCTGTTTTTCCCGTCCCAATAAACGGCGTGATTCCCGCGGGACTGTGTGCCGTTAAATAGTGTGATTACTTCCTGACCGAGTATATTAAATATTTTTATTTCAACCCTTGATGGCACGGCCAAAAAATACCGAATCGTTGCTGACGCGTTAAACGGATTGGGAAACACCGATTGGATTGAAACCGTTCTAACCTTCCCGGTAAAATCATTATTCGTGTTTTCTGCTTCTGTGAGTGCCAACTGACAAACGGACGATCCGCAGGTGCCGGCATAAACTCTGGTGGTGCCGTTATAGGCCATAGCATATATTCTCAAATCCGGCAAACCATCATTGATGACCGACCACGTATTGCCGGAATCATTCGAATACAGAGCACCCTGTCCGTCCGTTCCCGCAAATATAACGCCCGTTACCAATGCTGTCATACAGCGGACTTTGTAAGAAGATGACGAACTGAGATGCCAGCTTGAGCCATTATCCGTTGATCGGTAAATGCCGCCGTCGGTACCCGCAAACCAATAACCGTTGCTATAGGATACCGCATAAACAAAGGGATTATTCATACCGGTTCCCGCCGGATGCCAGTTTAACCCGTTGTCTGTGGATTGATAGACCCCTTTGCCAAGAAGTCCTGCCACTAAATGACCGGATAGACCCCTACCGATATCACCAATATATTCATTCGTTAAACCGCCGACTTGCCATGTTTGTCCGTTATTGGTCGAAACGTACATCCCGTAGCCATACGTCCCCGCCAGAAGGGCTCCGTCATAACTCATCAGCTTAGTAACCACAGTATTCGGCAAATCGCGGCTTGCGGTTATCCATGTAAGACCGTTGTTGTCCGAACGGTAGATACCGCTGCGTCGCGTGCCCGCGAACCAGTAATGATCATGAACCAGCAAGGCGGTAACTTCGGTACTGCTGTCGGGCAAAGACAATGGCTTCCATAGCCCGTTTGCGGAAAACCAAAATAAACCTTTTCCTTCTGTCCCGGCCAGTAAACCTTCGCCGGCAAGGGCTGCAAGAGAAAGGACCGGAACATCCGGAATGCCTCTGGGACGCCATATCGAATCCGGCCATGCCATTTCAAATAATCCATCCCCATCGGTGCCGCAAATTAAACGGCCCGAGTCTAAAAACCGTATCGACCAGATAATTTTATTAGTCAGCCCCGCGAACAGGTTAGTCCAGTTTCGTCCGCCGTCCGATGAAATGAAAGCGCCACGGCCGTCGGTACCCGCCGCGATGTAACCTTGCGGATGAACGTCCAAAGAATAGATAAACTCCGGCCCCAGACCGATATACTCCCACAACGCCCCGTGATTGACGGTTTTGTAGAGGCCGGTACCCATAGATCCGGCAAGCAGCGAACCATCAGGAATTACAGCCATTGACCAGATGTATTTATTGTCTATCCCGGAATTGACCGCTTCCCAGGACCCGCCGTGATCCGTTGACCGAAATACGCCTTGTCCGGCTGTTCCGCAATAAAGGTCACCGTTGATATTGCACACCAGAGACAGGATGAAAACGGCGTTCAATCCCTGATTGACGCTTTGCCAGACGGAACCCGGCCCGGAGCAGCGGAACAAACCGGCACGCCGTGTTCCCGCAAACACAAAACCGGCGGAATCGGTCATTATTGTCATGATGTCGAAATTCGTGAGTCCGGTATTGAACGGATACCAGTTATTGCCGTTATCCGTTGAAACATAAACCCCCTCGTAACGCGAGGCCGCGAACATCGTACCGTCGCCGGTTTTAATAACAGCCCGGACAGTCGCCTGACGGACATCCCCGGCGAGCCGATGCCATTCCGATAAAAGATTATTCGACCGCCAAATCCCTTCACGGGATGTTCCGAAGAACCATTCATTACCGCACGGCCGTGATATACTGTTTATCACGCCGGCATAAGGACCGTTCATCATTTGCCAATGGTCTTCCTGCGGATGCATGGAGTTCCACCCCGCCGCAATCAGGAAGAGGATAAACCGTTTGGTCATGAAAGTTTATTTATCAATAGTTAATGTAGACTGGTAGCTCCGTAATTGATAAACACGGTCGCGTATGATTTTCAAGCGGTCGCCGGCGGCCATCGTCTGATACATGGTGCCCTGCACCAGCGCGTAAACGCCGTTGATGGCGGCAAATTCATTATCCCGGTACTTCAGCCAGCTGATCTGGGATGTTTTCAGGGCCGACCGGCCATTATCGTCCAGACGGGCCATCAGGTCTTTATAGACCTTATTCAATTCCTCATCCCATCGTTTTTCCGCCTGCGCGTAACACTCCAGCACACCGAAGGTACTCGGATCGTTTTCCATACATCGGCTCAGGTCGGCATCAATTGGATCCTCCTGTTGTGCATGAACAGGCAGCGCATACAGAAATGTAAGACTTAGAAAAATTAAGAATTGCATCATGGTTTGCCTTTCATGGATTAGACTTCGCAAAAGCTATGATATGTCCGTCGGGATCAGCCCCGTAAGCCACATAATGCCCCCAGTTCCTAAGTGATCCTTCTGAAATACATTGACCGCCGTATTCAACTAATTTCCGCAAGCCGTCGTCAGGATCGGTAACCGGTAAATATAATTCACATCGCGGAATGCCGTAACCCGTATCAGGATGCGGCATCGTTTCTCCAAGTAACCGCGCCACGCCGTCATTGGGCATGAGTCCCATAAGCATATTTTCTCCGAGCTCAAACTCCGTCATACCCGGCACATCAACAAGCGGTTCACGCTTCAGCACATTACAGTAAAATTCTTTGCTTATCCGCTGATTACGGACATACAGGATAATCATGATCTTAGGTATGGCCTGAGGGTCATTCATGTTTTGCATTTTTTTAATCATCGTGTTCGCGTTCCTGATGCGGCAGTACGGACTCGTGGTTATTTCTCAATTCCGTGTGCCGGATTTTACCACCCATATTGGCGGTTATGCCCAGCGTGATATTGGCAATGAAAGCAAAAAAAACGATGCCGCCTATTGCCCATGAGGGATTTTTTTTGTTTTTTGCATAGTAAATAATACTGTAAAGGGCCAGCAGTCCTGTTATTAACACCGGTATAAAAGCAAAGATGGCAAACTCCTCATGGAGTTCGATTTCATCTTCCGGGATGCCGGTGGCATTTTGCAGGTATTCGCTGGCATTCTCACCAAAGAGGTAGACCGGTAAAATTATTAAGGCCGAGGCCATAAATAAATACAGCGACAGGCAGGTCGCGCTTTTTTTCCTGCGTATCAGACCCCACAACAGCAAAACGGTCGCCGTTATGGTCAGGATAACCGGAAAGTGATTTAGCATCAGATGGAAGTGAGCCCAGTTCATGTAAGTTACTCCTGATTAAATGTTATCGGTTTACCAATACCATGCGGTAGCGCGCCTGATTCTGACGCACTTTATCCAGCGCCCGATTGACTTCACTCATCGGCAGGGCTTCAGTCATGGCTTGAATACTATGGCGCGCGGCAAACTCCAGCATTTCCGCGATCATACCGCGTCCGCCGATCACGCTGCCGGAGACGGATTTCTGTCCCATCATCAGCATATTAACCGGTACATCCAGACTGCTGGGCGTGGCGCCGACAAAGCACAGCCGGCCGTTCGGGCGCAGCAGGTTTACGAAAGAGGCCCACGGCATTGGGACCGCGACGGTTGATAGGATGAAATCCAGCGAGCCGGCGGCTTTCTTCATCATCGCTTTGTCGCCGGAAAGGATGAACCGTGAAGCGCCGAACGCCCGCGCCTCGGCTTCCTTTCCGGGTGTCGTGGAAAACGCGGTCACTTCGCAGCCCATGGCCCGCGCAAACTGTATCGCCAGATGCCCCAGCCCGCCGATACCAATCACGCCGACTTTATGAAAATGCCGGACGCCGTAATGCCTCAGCGGCGAATACACCGTAATTCCGCCGCACATCAATGGCGCCGCGTTTTCCGACTCCAGATTATCGGGCAGCGGAAATGCAAACCGGCTGTCGGTGATGATGCGTTCCGCAAAACCCCCATACTTGCCTACGCAGGTCGCCTGCTGGGAACCGCATAAATTCTCAAAACCCGTACGACACCATTCGCAGGTATGACAACTCCCCGATTGCCATCCAACGCCGACGCGCTGGCCAATTTTGATGTGCTTGACCTCCGAACCGACCGCGATAACCTCGCCGGCGATTTCATGCCCGGGTACCAGCGGATATTTGGATATGTTCCAGTCGTTATCGATCAGGTGAATATCACTGTGGCAGATGCCGCAATGCGTTATGTTAATTTCAATATCATGCAATCCCGGACTGGTTGGTTCATATTCAAAAGGTTTCAGCGCCTCTTTCGGCTGATAAGCGGCCAAAGCATGGATCATCATAAAATTTCTTTCTTTAATAATGATTAATGGTTCAGAATAAGCGTTATAATAATCCGTATAATATTATTCGCCCGTATGATTATCATAAGCGGCATCGAATTCATTTTTCTGCTCGATAATCTTTTCCCACTGCGGCTCCGGTATCAAGGCCTTGATGGCTCTAACGGTTTCTGGAAAATGGGCGGATACTGTCCGCGAGAAGCTGATGGTCCGGTCCTGCAACTGAACGGTCAGATAATCCAACGATCCGCCGATGCGCCGTGGTTCTTCATTTATAGTTGGGTTCAGGAATATACCTTCGCTTTGCATGACATGCATCAACCGGCCTATCTGATCAGGACTGATTTTCACTGAAACTTTCCATACCGGCGGATGATGCTGAGGGTAATCGGGATAATACTCCATTTCTGCAGTACACATTTCGGCTGTTACGGTTATAGTATATTCATGATAATGCGGCGGCGGCATACTGCCGGTATGGTATTTGTAGCGGGCGATAATTAATGCATCGGAGAAGTTCATATTTTGATTTACCAATCTGATTTTGTATAATATATACAATATGTCTTCTTCTTTTCAATAAATTATTTATTTAATGACCATTTTACGGAGGCGTCATGAAAAAGCAGTATATGTTATATTGGTTGATACCATTTTTCTTTATGAGTTGCGGCGGCGGAAGCCGGACCATTGACGAAACCGATGATGAAAAAAAAATCGACGGATATATGGTTACGGATGAATTGAACAATCTCAATGGCGTCCACAAAGGCAAATCCGAAGATAAAACCGGTACGATAAGCGGCGGTTCCAAACAGGTTACCGCTTCAGGACTTAAAGCCGGATTTGCCGATGACAATAAACAATACAATTATTTCGTCAATTTTCAGGAAACGTACCGGAACAAGATCAGGGCGCTTCCACTGGACGTCAGTGAGCGCATCCTTATCCATATAACCGATCGGGATGGAAAACCGGTATCGAATGCCGATATAAAAATCACCCACAGTCAAACGGTACTTACTCAGGGCAAAAGCCTGTCCGACGGCACGTTTCTTTTCTTTCCGTCAGAATATGACAGCGATTATAATGCATACACCGTATCGGCCGCCTATGGTCAGGAAACCGTCAGCAGGAACATTGAACGGAAAGGCCGCCGCGAAGTAACCCTTCAGCTGAATACCGCCAGAAAATTTTTTCAGCAGGTCCCGCTCGACATTGTATTCATCCTGGATGCGACAGGCAGTATGGGCGAGGAAATACGCCAGCTGAAGAATTCGATTGAACTGATCAACCTGAACATCAGCGCTTTATCTTCCAAACCTCAGGTGCGTTTTGGTCTGGTAGCGTACCGCGACCGCGGCGATGATTACGTCACGCGTACGGTTAAGCTGACCGGTGATCTGGAAAAATTCCAGAAGGAACTATCAACCATCGAAGCCGGCGGCGGCGGCGATGAACCGGAAGATCTGCAGACGGCCCTCTATGAGGCCGTTCATGAAATGCCATGGAATACAGACGGTATTCGCACGGGATTCATTATCACCGACGCGCCGCCCCAGCTTTATCCAAACCAGAAATATACCTATGTATCGGCCGCGCAGGAAGCCAAAAGCAAAGGCATTAAGCTATTCAGCATCGGCTGCGGCGGTCTGCCGCTTAAGGGCGAGTACATACTCCGTCAGATCTCTCAGTACACGATGGGCAAATATATTTTTATGCATTACGGCGAGAAAGGCGAAAGCACAGGCGGCAAAACCGGCAGTGTCAGCCATCATACAGGCTCCAATTACGAAACCGATAAACTGGAGGCCATTGTCATTCGTTTTATCAAAGAAGAACTGCAGCACCTGACCGATCAGAAAATCGAAGTTGCTGATGAATATTTTTCAGCAATCCGGACGGAAGATGAAAAAAGCGCTGAAACGCTGGAAAAATTATTCACGATGGCCGCCGGACAGTTGGTGGACTATTCGTCCTTCCGCCTGGCGCCGGGCACTCCTGCGGCCCTGATACCGTTTGCTTCAGCCGATTCATCCGGTATGGATAAAGAGGCACTGGATTATTTCAGCCAAAACATGATACTGGCCGCCAGCCGCAACGCTTTTTTTAAGCTGGTGGAACGCCAGCAGATGGAAGCCGTCCTGAAGGAACAGAATCTTCAGCTCACCGATCTCGTTGACGAAAAAACCTGCGTGGAAGCCGGAAAAATTCTCGGCGCCAGAGTACTCCTTAGCGGCACGATGTACCGTAAGGAAAAACACTTTGAAATTTTCATTAAAATGCTGAGCGTGGAAACCGGAGAAATACTCTCTGTAACAAAAGTCAGAATTGATAAAACACTGGGTATTACCGCTAATAAAGAATAGTCATAGCTGTTCCTATTAATCAGCCATTGGCTTCTTTCCGGGAAATAATTATACTTGATTTTAAATTCTTCAATTTCTAAATTTAGTTATATTTTTGTGTCATGTAAAAACTAAGGAAATGTTTTTTGAGTTTAATGTTACCGCAATGGGTTCAGAACGACTTTCTCCGCATTCTGAATCCCGCCATCCGCTGGTTCACGAAGTCCCGCATCAATCCCAACTTATTCACGACACTGGGTTTGGTTTTTAATATTGCCGCGGCCACATCGTTCAGTATCGGGGCCGCTTACGGCACACGAAACGATCTGTATTATATCGGCTGGGGTGGTGTGTTTATTTATCTCGGCGGCATCTGCGACATCATTGACGGCAAAGTGGCCCGCGGCGCCGGGTTGTCCACCCGTTTCGGCGCGCTGTATGATTCCGTGTTGGACCGCTACAGCGAAGTGATTATGTTTATCGGTATGGGATATTATCTCATCCGGCAGGATTATTTCTACGAATCCATTTTTTGTTTTGTGGCGTTGGGCGGTTCCACGATGGTCAGTTATATCCGCGCGCGCTCGGAAGGATTGAATCTGGAATGTAAAGTCGGCCTGATGCAGCGCCCGGAACGCATTGTCTGGCTGGCCAGTGGGTCCTTTCTCTGCGGCGTGTCCACACTGGTCATTGAACCGGATTTTGTATGGACGCTATGGGGTATTAACTTGTTCAAGCCGATTTACCTTTTCACCGTTCCGATTTTTATCGTGGCCATTCTTGCCAACTTCACGTCTATTCAGCGTATGATTCATACCCGCCGTCTCAGTATGCAAATGGATCAGGCGGAGAAAAACGCTACATAATTTTAAACTATTACAATACATAAGGAGCTATACCTTGGAAAAGAAAGTAATTGATATAAAAGAGCCTAAAGGCAAACTGGGTATTCTGATTCCCGGCATTGGCGCCGTATCCACCACCATGATCGCCGGCGTAATGGCCATACGCAAGGGTTTGTCCAAACCCATCGGCTCGCTGACACAGATGGGAACCATCCGCCTGGGCAAACGCACCGATAAGCGCGTACCCATGATAAAAGACTTCGTGCCATTGGCCAATCTGAACGACCTGGTATTCGGCGGATGGGACATCTTTACCGACAACGCCTACCAAGCCGCCATGAAAGCCGGTGTCCTTGAGAAAGACCTGCTCAATCAGATCAAGCCCGAACTCGAGACCGTACAGCCCATGCCGGCGGTGTTTGATCAGAAATATGTCAAAAGACTGAATGGTCCGAATGTAAAAGCAGGCAAGACAAAGATGGATCTTGCCGATCAGCTTCGCAAAGACTTCCAGCAATTCAAAACCGCCAATCAGTGCGATCGTATGGTTATGATCTGGTGCGGCTCCACGGAAGTGTTCATTAAACCGACGGAAGTGCATCAGACCATCGAAAATCTTGAAAAAGGCCTTAAAGAAAACGATCCGAACATTCCGTCGAGCATGATCTATGCCTACGCGGCCATACAGGAAGGCATCCCATACGCGAACGGCGCGCCGAATCTTTCAGCGGATATTCCCGCATTGATGGATCTGGCCGTCAAGAATAAAGTACCGGTATCGGGTAAGGATTTCAAGACGGGACAGACGCTGATGAAGACCATACTCGCGCCCGGCTTCAAGTCGCGCCTGATAGGACTTAACGGCTGGTACTCTACAAACATTCTCGGTAACCGCGACGGCGAGGTGCTGGACGACCCGGAATCGTTCAAAACCAAGGAAGAAAGTAAACTGTCGGTGCTTGAATACATCCTTCAGCCCGAGCTATACCCGGATCTTTACGGTAAAATTTCGCACGTAGTTCGGATCAATTACTATCCGCCGCGCGGGGACAACAAAGAAGGCTGGGACAACATTGATATTTTCGGCTGGCTCGGATATCCGATGCAAATCAAGGTAGATTTCCTCTGCCGCGATTCGATTCTTGCCGCACCCATCGTTCTGGATCTGGCCTTGTTCCTCGATTTGGCCGGCCGCTCCGGTTTCAAGGGCATCCAGGAATGGCTGTCTTTTTATTTCAAGAGTCCGATGCACGCGCCGTCGCTGTATCCCGAGCACGATCTGTTCATCCAGCTTATGAAATTGAAAAACACGCTCCGCTGGATGCGCGGCGAAGACCTGATCACGCACCTCGGTATGGAATATTATGATTAATCCATCCATTAAAAGCTATATGAAAGAGTGGCGCTTTTCAGCCACTCTTTTTTTTCATTCATGGTAAGCATCAGTCCGCGGCAAACGCCTTTTCGGATAGATACTTCCCTTCCGGGCGATAAATCGATCTCCCACCGGGCCGCCATGTTAGCCGCTCTGGCTGAAGGCCCTTCCATCATTGAAAATTATACTACCGGTGACGACGGCACCGTTACACTGAATGGCCTGAATGAACTGGGCATTCCCATAAACCGTTCCGATTCCGGTAACCTGACTATCGAAGGGAAAGGGCTTTTTGGGTTTACGCCTCCTGTTCAGCCCTTGTATTGCGGCAATTCAGGCACCACCGCGCGTCTGATGGCGGGAATACTTGCCGGACAACCATTCAGCGCCGTGCTGACCGGTGATGCTTCGTTATCCCGTCGTCCGATGCAACGAATCCTGGAACCTTTATCCAAAATGCAGGCGCGCATCCGATCGGAAAACAATAATTCCTTGCCGCTGTATATCGAAGGACAGCCCCTCAAGTCCATCGAATACCGCATACCTTTGCCAAGTGCCCAGGTAAAAAGTTGCCTGCTTTTTGCCGGTTTACATGCCGACGGGACTACGGTTTTACATGAACCGATTCCCACCCGCGATCATTCGGAGCGTTTGCTTTCCGCTTATAAAGGCTTCTCACGTAATGAAAACACCATCTCGGTAAAAGGCAAGCAACGGATTGAGCCGCTCCGGATACTTATTCCCGGAGACAGTTCTTCGGCCGCTTATCTGATTGCTGCAGCCGTATTGATTCCTGAATCCGAAATATTTCTTCGAGGGATTTCGCTAAACCCAACGCGTCTGCGTTTTATCCAATGTCTCCGTTCGATGGGCGCTGATATTATATGGCAATACGACGATGCATCGGCACTGGAACCGGTTGGCGATATTCATGTGCGTTATGTTCGCAAAACCCTTACCAGCATGGATATCACTGAATGCGATGTGCCATTACTGATAGATGAACTGCCTTTGCTGGCCGTCATTGGCACGCAGACCACCGAGGGGCTGACCATGCGTCACGCGCGGGAACTTCGGTATAAGGAATCGGATCGCATCAAGGCTGTAACCGATAATCTGATCCGCATGAACGGTCGCGTTGAAGCCTTTGATGACGGCTTAACGATATATCCCTCCCGGCTCCGGGGCGCAGAGATTTCCAGTTTCGGCGATCACCGCATTGCCATGGCATTTACCATTGCCGCTTTTATAGCCAAAGGCCGGTCGGTATTATCCGATACGGAATGTATTAAAATTTCTTTTCCCGAATTTTTTCAGTACTTTCAATGAAAAATTTTTTTTATATTTGATGCATGTTGAATTCACGATTGTTGTTTAGGAGACGGTCATGAGCAAAGAAAAAGAAAAAAAAGAAATCCGCCGTATCCGGGTCGGTATTATCGGAACCGGCGCTATTGCCCAAACGATTCACCTTCCGATACTGTCGCGCATGGACGATGTGGAAATTGCGGCGCTTGCCGACATTGATAAACCCAAGCTCCAGACCTTGGCCGAGAAATATAAAGTCGCTGAATATTATCATGACCATCAGAAATTACTCGCCATGGATGGCATTGATGCCGTCCATATCTGCACGCCCAACAGCCTGCACGCGCCGATTGCTCTCGACGCGCTTGCGGCCGGCAAGCATGTGCTGGTCGAAAGACCGATTGCCCGCACAACCGACGAAGCCGAGGCCATGGTCGCCGAAGCCAAGAAAAGAAAAAAGATTCTCATGGTCGGCATGAACAACCGTTTTCGGCCGGACGCGATGATTCTGAAGAACTTCGTTGACGGTAACGAACTCGGAAATATTTTCTATACTAAGGCCGGATGGCTGAGGCGTCGCGGCAGCTGGAACGAAACCGGATGGGCCCGCAAAAAACATATCGCCGGCGGCGGCGTGTTCATCGACCTCGGCATCCCGATGCTCGACCTTTCCATGTGGCTGATGGGCAAACCCAAGCCGGTCAGTGTGTTCAGCGCGATGTATAACCACTTTCAGAAGGAAAGCGTTGAAGACTCCTCCACGGCCATGATCCGTTTTGAGAATAACGCGGTGTTGTCCCTGGAAGTCAGCTGGACCTTATTGATGGAAAACGACTTCACCTACACCAATCTCTTCGGCACGCTGGGCGGCGCCCTGCTAAATCCGCTCCGCATTCATAAAGAGATGCACGGCAATCTGGTAAACGTGACGCCGACGAAAATCGAAAGGCCGGAATACCATTCACGGAAATCCTATGAATACGAAATCCGGCATTTTTATGAAAGCATCAAACACAACCGGCCGGTCATTTCAAGCGGTGAAGAAGCCGCGGAAATCATGCGCATCTCTCAGGCCATTTACCAGTCCGCAAAGGAAAAACGGGAAATCGTACTAAAGTGATGCCCGGTCCGGACCGCAACTGCTTACAGATGACTGACTGCAACGACGTTTTAATCGAGAGCACCGCATCGTTTGTCCGCGATACCTGTTATAATGACGCATCCGGTCATGACTGGTTTCATATCGAACGCGTATGGAAACTGGCCCTACGGATCGGTAAATGCGAAAACGCTGATTTATTCATCGTCCAGATGGCCGCGCTGCTTCACGACCTCGATGATTGGAAATTACAAACTGTCGTTACCGATGAACCGCTGCGTACTGCGAATTATTTATTGAGCGTTTCGTCTGACAGGAAATTTATTGACAGCGTGCTGGCGATTATTGAAGAGGTCTCATTTAAAGGCGCCGGGACAGTGACCGTTCCAAGAACCGTTGAAGGAAAAGTCGTCCAGGACGCCGATCGTCTGGACGCTCTTGGCGCTATCGGCATCGCGCGGGCCTTTGCTTACGGCGGATTTAAAAGACGACGAATGCATGACCCTGATATTCCACCGCAGATCCACCAAAGCTTTGAAGAATATCAGACGCGACAAAGTACGACCCTAAATCATTTCTACGAAAAATTGCTTCTGTTAAAAGATCGCATGAATACAGACACAGGCCGACAACTGGCTGAGAACCGGCACCGGTATATGCTCCGCTATATCGAACAGTTCATGAACGAATGGAACGGCCGGCTGTAAGGACTCAGTTGGAAACCGACGATTTTTCCCGGTGCACTTTAACCTGCTGAATGCGTTTGGCGTTCTTCTTGGTTATCGTAAAAACAAGTCCGCCGAAATGCATGGTCTCGGATAAATTAGGAATATGCCCGGCCAGATGGTTCAGGAAACCCGCAAGGGTCTGATAATGCTCATCGTCGGCTATATCGCAGCCGAAATATTTGTTGAATGCATTAATACGTATCTTCGGACTGACCAAATAACTGCCGTCGGTTAGCGCTTCAATCTCTTTCTGTTCGTCGTCGTATTCATCCTGTATCTGGCCGACGATTTTTTCAATGATATCCTCCAGGGTTACGATGCCGCTGGTGCCACCGAATTCGTCGGTTATCACGCCAAAATGGACTTTTTGTTTCAGGAAGTCCTGCATCAGGCGGTTGATGCTGATCATCTCCGGCGCAAAATAAACCGGCCGTAGAATTTGTTCGAGACGGTTCGACGGATCGGCCTGATCCATTTTAAATAAATCTTTCATGTATAAAATTCCGATAACGGAATCGATGGTCTCCCGGTAAACGGGAATGCGGGAATAACCGCTGTCAATGGCCAATTTCCTGTTCTTTTCGAAAGGTTCGGCGATATCGAGGGCAAACACATCGGTGCGCGGCACCATAATTTCCCGGACGGTGGTTTCGGTAAAATCAAATATATTTTCAATCAGCTTATACTCCGTCGCGTCGATTACGCCGGTTTTTTGGCCGTCAGCAATCAGAAGACGGATTTCTTCTTCCGAATGGGCCAGACTTTTTTCACCCGTAGGATTGATGCCGACCACGCGCAGCATAAGATTCGCGCTGCTGTTCAGGATGTAGATAAACGGCCGGAATACCATATAAAACAAGCGAAGCGGCAGGGCAACGCCCAGCGTAAAGGTCTTGGGATATTGAATCGCGGCATATTTGGGCGCCTGCTCGCCCAATGTGATATGGAGAAATGTTATCATAGAAAATCCCAAAATAAACGAAACGGCGTGTATCATGCGGTCGTCGCCGATTCCCAGAAAATTAATAACCGGTTCCACCAGACGCGACATAACCGGCTCGCCTATCCATCCCAAGGCGATACTGGCTATCGTAACGCCCAGTTGGGAGGTGGAAAGATACACATCGAGATGCGAAGTGACGTGTTTGGCAATTTTTGCCAGCCGGGGATTTTCCTTCGACAGCGTTTCAATCTGGGTGGAGCGGACTTTAACAATGGCAAACTCGGCGGCTACAAAAAAGCCGTTGGTCAGCACCAGCGCCAGTATCGCTAGAATTTCAAGAAACAATGGACTCCTGTAAATTAGTTCATAAATATAAAAGGTAATCCGGCAACCGATTACCTTTCAAAATACAATTCAATTCGATGAAACGATTATCGGCGGGTTTTCATAAATTCCTCAATAATGCGATCGATATCTTTTCCTGACAGGCCCTTGGTCCCGTAACTACCGGTTGGGGATGTCGGTACGGCCGGAGATACCACGCCGGAGGAACGGGCGATCTGTTCCTGCACAAAAGAGGATTGATAAGGCCGGATTTCAAAAGCCAGACGTTTGTAGTTAATCAGATGCATCGGCGTGATATTATCTGTGGTAATCGCTCCGCCCAGTGTTCCCGGGCCGAGTGTCATAGACGGCGCGACGCCGGTCGTATAACCTACACCACCCAGCGTAGATACGGTGTTGACCACAATACGGAACGCCGGTTTTTCCATGGCGAACTTCATGATAATATCATGATCCGAGGAATGTATGGCCAGCGAATGCCCGATCCCGCCGTAGTTCAGAATACGAATACACAAGTCGCATCCCTCTTCCCATCCGTTGACGAAATACAGCGCAAGCACCGGCGAAAGTTTTTCTGCGGACAGCGGTTCGGCGGGGCCTACGTCGCGGCAAGGGACGACCAGCGCTGTGGTGCTGGCGGGAACGCTGAAACCGGCCTTTTCGGCAATCACGGTGGCAAATTGCCCGACGACAGCGCCGTTCAGTTTACCGCACGGGAACATGTAACTTTCGAGTTTCCGTTTTTCTTCTTCGGAACAGATATGCACGCGATTATTACGGAGTTCTTCCATCACGCGTTCTTTGAGCGTGATATCGGCGATAAGCGCCTGTTCGGAGGTGCAAAGCACGCCGTTGTCGAAGCATTTGCCGGCGATGATATCGGCGACGGCTTTTTTTACGTCGGCGGTTTTCTCAACAAAAGCCGGCACATTGCCCGCGCCTACGCCGTATGCGGGCTTGCCGGAACTGTAAGCTTCCTTGACAATGCCCCAGCCGCCGGTGGCAAGAATGACTGAGGTTTCTTTACATTTCATCAGCGCCTGCGTGCTTTCGATGGTCGGATGCTCCACACAGGTAATCAGTCCGGCCGGAGCGCCGGCGGATTCCGCCGCCTGCCGCATGATTTCCACGGCGGCCAGAGTGCATTGGGCGGCCTTGGGATGGGGCGCTACGGTGATGCCGTTTCCGGATTTCAGGGAAATAATTGTCTTGTACATCGCCGTCGAAGTTGGATTGGTTACCGGCACGATTGCCGCTACCACCCCCATCGGCGAAGCAATTTTGTATAATTTCCGCTTCTCATCATGTTCCACCACGCCGATGGTTTTCATATCTTTGATATAATCATACAGATATTTGGTGCCAAACTGGTTTTTGATGATTTTATCCTCGTAACGGCCCATTTTAGTCTCGTCTACGGCCATACGAGCCAGCTTCTCTGCCGCAGCATAACCGGCGTCGCACATCGCCTTGACGATGGTATCCACCTGCGCCTGGGTAAATTTTGCGTATAATTTCTGAGCGGCAGCGGACGTACGCACCGCCTCACGGGCTTCCTGAATAGATATAAGGTCTTTGTCCATAATCCTGATGCGTTGGTAATGATTTTTTTTAAATATAGAGTTTCATAAAATCAGTTTCAAGTATTATATCTGATGGTCGATTGTAAACTGTTTTTTAGCCGGCGGTGCTGTTTCAACATGGTTTTCTTTCCTTACTGATCATCCACCCTGGCTTCAATTACATTTTGTATCGACGGTGAAACACGTGACAGGAAATCATAGCCCGTCATCGCTTCCAGGTCGTCCACACTGACACGGTACATTTTCCAATCGTGGTAGCGAATCCCCTGTTCATTGGGCATGTCCACCGCGATGACCCGTGTGGCGGCTGTAACACCGTTAATACCGAGTCCCGGCGCATCCAGTACCACGACGATTTTCCATGTCCGGTCAGGGACAGTCACTTTTCCGCCGGCGATCGTGCCACGTGCGCCAAAACCGCCGGATATCACAAACAGGTCTTTCCCTTGAGACGCCAGTGAGCGGGTGTAGTTTTCCAATTCCGCCCACGGGCCCTGATTATTATCCGGCGCCTGCGGAATCATGTTTGTCATCAGAAATGTCGCCGAATTATCGGCAATAGTCAGGGTACGGTCGCCGGACGGACACATATGCCCGCGGTCATAGCCGCTGCCGGAGTAATCATAATGGTAAACCACATTCCAGCCCGCGGGTATATCCGGATCATAGCGGAAATCGTCCTGCCGGTTGACACTGCCGAGCCATGATGCATTCACCTGCCAGCTCACCCAGTTACAGGTTCCTTTTTGGTTATTGTAAGATAATACATATTGCGGCTTTTCCATTAAATAATTATTGGGCATATCGGTATTTTGCGCGGCCCCGCTGGGGTTGCCCAATATCATGTGGATGCTGGCTGAACCGGCTGCGCTGTCGGCAACACTGACGGTCAGAAGATAGCTTTCCTTCGGGCTGTATGACTGGCCGGCGCCGTACACTTTAATGTAATACGTCTGTGTTACGCGAATGAGGAATTCAATAAATTCCGTCTGCCCAAAGGTTTTAGTCGACTGAGCCAGCAAACTATCCCGGCTGTCGCGTAAATCCAGATCATAGTTCCGGGAAGCCGGCACGGACAGCGACACAGCTATCTGTTTGTTGGCAGGCACAGAAATTTTATAGTAATCGACATCACTGATAGTTTCAATCATCCCGCTGATGGAGGCCATTTCCGATTCAATGAGTACAGCCGTGGCCGGCGTATCATTGGAATCCGGAGAATCATCGGGCTCAATCAGTTCCGCACAACCGGTAATGACAATCAAAATGCTTAATAGTATTATCCGAATGGTTCTCATAATATATACTTTGAATTTTTTAATATACATAATTCCATTCTTAATTACAAACCGTTTATAAAAAACAATACGTATGGAAGCGGCAAAACTTAGCCGGGTAAAAAGGTTTTTTACCCGCGGCATAAACAGCACATCTACACGGGATTGTAAACCGGCCATATAAACAGAATCGGATAACCCGCTTTCAGGTTCCGCAAAGGCCTGAATACCGGCTTATGGTAAACATTCGCGATTTCTTTTATAAGTTCCATCAAAAGATTCTGGCCGACATCTAAAAAACCCTACCGATAAATGAAAAGTTTATAATAAATCCGACATTCATTATCCCAGACGGATATTCGTGCCATTCAGGAAACGTCTCGCCCGGCCGTAAACGGTTTACCTATCCCATCGCTTTGCCGTTTAAAAATGGGAACATAAAGGAGAATCCGAAATGCACGGATAAGTATTTCAGCGCTACCAACCCTTCGATCGCGCTGATTGTATATACAGCAAATAAACCGACGGATAGTTACATAAACGCCGCCACAGAGTTGATGGTAATCGAGAAAAATAAGGGCATGCGCCCCGTAATGCGTGATGGGCAGAAACAAACGGCAACCAGCTATGAATCCGTTACACAAACAGTGGATACACACCACATACCCATGTTTCAGCCATCAGGAATACATCTTCGGATGTTCCCGAATAATCCGCATCACCCCATAGGATGACGGCCAGAACCGTTAACGTAACCGAATGTCCTGAACCGCTGAATTTCCGAATGACGTCATTTTTTCAGTTCCATCGTCTGATAATCCAGTTCCGAACCAAACATACTGTGCGGGATCATATAAACAATGAGTAAAATAACGGCCGCTGCAAGAACCCAGCGTTCCGGTTTTTTTGATTTATGAACCGCGACCACGGCCGCCAGCCATCCGATAAACGCAATCAAAGTTTTATTATCGGTCATATCGCTTCCGAAAGGCCATCCTGTCCACCAGGCGCCAAAGGCATACCATTGTACAACGGGGCCCAGCAGCAAACCGCCGATAAACAGACTCACCGCCGTGGCCCACGTCAGCTTTTTAAAGAGCGGTTTTTCAGAAAAACATTCCAGTCCGGCGCGTGTCGAAACCAGCATCCCGATAAACATGAATAACACGTGCAGCGTCAATATCCACATTGGTACATCCCCTTTAAAGCGTATGATAACCGGTTCCTCGCGAGGCAAAGTGAGGGTTTGTTCTTTGTAATTCAATTCTATGCGGTATATTAACTTCCCCGCAGGCGGCTGATAAGGCAAAATACCGGTCAGATAACCATCGTTATAAATCATCGGGACCAGCGTCCATTCATCCGGCGTTTTGTATCGCTTCCATTTCAGAATGCCGCTGACGGCGGAATCACTTATCTTTATTTTTACGGTATCATCCGAAAAACCTCCGTGACTGCGGTTCAAGATATACGAAACCGATATACCGCCTATTTCTGAAGTTCCCTTCAGGGGATACGTTGGCCCGGTCATGCGTTGGAAAAGGACCGATAAAAGCGTAATCGCAACGGCAATAATCCAGAGTATGATGTGACGTTTCAATGGCTGCCTTTCTTTTTAAAATTCCGGCAAATATTATAATCCAGATTCCTAAATGCAAGACACTTTTTTATTGCGTTTTTTCTTGCATTTTTTTTCTCTTTTAATTAAAATAACTTCGTACGGCATTAGCAGAAAATGTTCATTGAACCGCTTAGGATTGTTTAGGGGTTGCTTTTGGGTCTTCCCGAAGCTGAGAACACACCCTTTGAACCTGATCCGGATAATACCGGCGTAGGGAAAACAGAATTATATTTAAAAACCGTTTTCATCCGTTCGCCGGATCCGAAAACGGTTTTTTTTTTTAAGTTGTTTTATAATCTTGCAGAAAGGATTGAATATGTTAACGCGAATTGTATGGTTACCGCTCTTTTTATTGTATGCTTTACCCGCAATGGCCCAGGTCACCGTCAGCGGCAAGGTTATCGACCGGGAAACAAGTGAGCCCCTTGCCTATGTCAACGTTCTAGTGGAAAACACGCACTGGGGCACTATCAGTGGCCAGGATGGTCAATTCGTTATCACCGGACTTCCGGCTGGTGAATATACCCTCAGCGCGGGAATGATGGGTTATTATATACAAAAACATAAAATCACTGTCCGCGAAACCGAGGATGCCCACCTCAATTTCACCTTGACACCCAGACTCCTGCAGGGCGAGGAGGTCATCATCACGGCGGCGCGCGCCTCCCGTTACATGCCGGTCACGTTTTCCAATATTTCCAAAGAAGAATTGAAAAACAATTATATCGTTCAGGATGTGCCCGTTCTTCTTGCGGAACTGCCATCCACGACGTTTTATTCCGAAAACGGAAACGGGATCGGCTATAACTATCTTAATATCCGTGGATTTGACCAGCGGCGTATCGCCGTGATGATCAACGGCATTCCGCAGAATGACCCGGAAGACCATAACGTGTATTGGGTTGATTTTCCAGACCTGATCGCCAGCACGGAGGATATTCAGGTGCAACGTGGCGGCGGAAGCGCTTTTTATGGCACTCCGGCTATCGGCGGCTCGGTCAATATTATCACCAACCAGTTCGCCGACACCCGCCGCACCGTAATCGAAGCCGGTTACGGCAGTTACAATACTCAGAAGTACAGCCTGACCTACAGTTCCGGCGTCATTGATAACAAATATTCCCTAAACGGGCGTCTGTCGAAAATGACGAGTGACGGCTACCGCGAGCGTGCGTGGGTGGACTTCAACAGCTACTACTTTAATCTCTCGCGCTATGACCGCAATCTCACGACATCAATCAATGTTTACGGCGGGCCGATAGCCGATGGGTTGGCGTATAACGGTCTTCCCCGGTTCTACATGAAAGACAAGAAGAACAGAAAAAATAATTGGAGCTACTTTGATGCGGATAATGCCTCCAGGACTGTAAATTATTACACCGAACGCCGCAGGCAGGAAGTGGAAAATTTTTCCCAGCCGCATTACGAACTTATTAATAAATGGAAAATCAACGCCTACACTACGTTGCATAACACGCTTTTCTATGTCATCGGGCAGGGCTATTTTGACTATGACGGCAGTTGGATCAACTATTACGGCGATGACGTGGTGCGGCAGTATTTCCGCCTGACCGCCGAAAACGGCTTTGACACGACCGCGAAGGTACCATCCAACACGCTCATCCGCGCATGGGTGGGCAACCGGCAGTTCGGCTGGCTGCCGCGCGTGGAATGGGAAAAGGGCGCTCATCATTTAACCGTAGGCGGCGAGTTCCGCGTCCACCGGTCCCTCCACTGGGGCAAAATGCTCTGGGCCGAAAATTTGCCGCCGGACTTTGATCCGGATTACAAATTTTACGAATACCGCGCCGGCAAGAATATCGTATCCGGATATGCGCATCACGTCTGGAAAATCAGTCCGGCGTGGAGCGTGATGAGCGACCTGCAGATGGTCTATAACGAATACCGGCTGATCCGCGAAGCATACGCCGATAGACGCTTCCGCGTCCCCTATTATTTTCTTAACCCGCGTTTCGGCGTCGCATTCCGACCGTCGGAAACATGGCATTTATACGTGAATTTATCCCATACTTCCCGTGAACCGCGTCTGACGAATTTATATGACGCAGCGGGTTCCAGCGTACCGGCGGAATATTCTTCCGACTTCGGCGCAATCCCCTATCCCCAGTTCCACGAAAAATCACCCGGTGTGTACGATTATTCCCGGCCGCTGGTAAAACCGGAAAAACTTTTCAACATCGAACTCGGCTCCGGTTATGAGATTAAAGATCGGCTTTTACTGAACGCGTCCTTTTTCTGGATGGACTTTCGGGACGAAATCATCAAAAAAGGAACCACCGACCGTTTTGGTCAGCCGATCACCACCAACGCCGACCGCACACGGCACGCCGGTCTGGAGTTATCCGGCTCTTATCGCCTGTTACGCGATCTGGAAATTTACGGCAACGGCACTTACAGCCGCAACCGCCTTATCCGATATACCACGGTCGCCAAAGACACAAACGGCCAATACGTACCGGTGCGTTTAAACGGAAACCCGATTGCCGGCTTTCCTGACCTTATGGGTATGCTCGGCGCAAAGTACCGCTGGAGAGCCTTTTATGCGAATCTAAACGCCCGTCATGTCGGCGCGTTTTATACCGATAACTTCCGAAACCCGGAACGTAAAGTGCCGGCTTATACCGTCTGCAACCTCATGCTGGCCTGGCAAATTCAGAAACCCCTCGGCCTGCAGGCGATGGAATTCCGGCTCCAGATTAATAATCTTTTCAATAATCTATACTTTGCTTCCGGAGAAAAAGATGAGTTCTTTCCGGCGGCCGAGAGAAACTATATGCTGAGTTGTCAGATAACGATGTGAAAATTTGAATATAGAATATCACAGAAAATATTTATGACCTTTACCGATGAGGTGATTCAACAAGTCTGGGAAAAAGGCCAAGCGGTAGCGCCTTATGACCCCAGATCCTGGCGTAAGGATGATTGCGGCGCCTGGATGCAGCGCTCGAAATACGGAGACAGAAACTCGCCTTTTGGTTGGGAAATATCCAAACTTTCGCCGGAGGAACCGGATGTCGTTTCTAATTTCCGTCCCTTGCACTGGAAAAATAATGAACAAATAAACAACGGAAATCTGAAATGCCTGGTTACGGCCAGAGATACAAAAGCCATTGACAATGATATCCCCGATAGACAATAGTTCTATGTATAGTTTTTGAACGATCGGCAAAAATCATATAAGAAAGGTATGTATCTTTTTTTCCGGAATAATGCGTTTCATCTCTGATAGGATGGTATTATAAACCGTTAACCAGAGATCCCTATCGTAGGTAATGATATTGCCTTTTTTAATATAGGAAGCATGAAAAATTTGCGGATTACCGCGGCGGTTCTTCAAACGATTAAAATAGATTTCCGGCATGCGAAACGGCCCGATATGAATATCATATAGTTTCTCCGAAAAAATTTTATCGTTTAACTGGCGAATAAATTCTTCATAGACCATTTGCCATGGATCGGTAATAATCAGCGGATCAATTGCCAGGCGCACATTCCAGCCGGCATGTATGGCCTGAGCGATGTCATCGAGGCGTTGGCGCAGCGTCGGCGTATTCGGTTCAAAGCGTTCGATAAGCGGCTGGGGCAAAACGCTCCAAGTCAACAGAAAATTATCCGCGGGCTTAATATCCTGCAACGCACGGAAATTTGTACTCTTCGTCCGTATCTCAAACCGTGCGTTCGGCCAGGCCCCGAAACGTTCTATCCACAATCGGCACAACGGCGCTAGGTTTTCAAAAGCCATCATATCGCTTTCATAGGATAAGGATATAAAAAATGTCTTTTCTCGTTGGCGATCACACATCCCTGCGACGGCAGAAAAATAATCCTCCGTATTGACAAACACCAGAATATTCGCCGTCTGATGCATGCCTTGCAGAAAACAATAATCGCAGTGATACAGGCAGTTTCGCATCGGGGATACATAATAGAAATCCCCGCCGTCCGGGTTAAGGCAATTATCCGAGGCCGGATAAATAAACCGTTCCCTCTGCACCGCCAGAATAAGTTTCGGGGATTGTTTCTGCAGCCGGAAATTCTGTCTCGGCCGGTTGAAGACATCCTTATAATGCCGGATTCTTATGACTTCTGATCCGGAAAGCCGTCGCAATAATTGTTCGGCAAGAGGATATCCGAGCGCTTCCGTTTCGGCGTATAGGTGCGAAAACGGTTTAAACTTCCAGTTTTCTGATGATGCCATCAAGCCGTTTTTTGCTTTCCGTTTTGTTCGCCGCGGTAAGCCCCAGAAAATTTTTGAGTAAATGCTCAGCGGTTTCGTATTTTTGTTTATATTTCAATACCGCCGCATGAAGACAATGATACTGAGTTTTTGTGAAATGGAGTTGCCGGCAAAGGGATTTAAGTATATCCGTTTCGCGCGCATTCAATGCCGGCCCTGCTTCCCCGGCAATAAGCTGAGAACGGTTTAAGTAATCAAAAAAAGCGGGCAGCGCTTCAGCCACCCACCGGCTGACTTTGTCAGGCGTAACGCCTTGCGGGTCCAGATAATCCGATACAATCTTGAAACAGGAAATGCGATGCGGCTCAAAAAATATTTGTGCGCTCGGATAAAATCCTGCGGCTTCCATATCCACAAGCGAATGACCATCCGGCGATTCATGTTTTTGGACCGGCCGTTCATAGGTTATCAGCGGTTTTTCTTTGAAAGAATGCGCGGTGATTAAATCCGGATAATAATCCTTCCCGGTAGCGGCATCGGTGATTTTATTAATTAAAAATAACTGGCCGGGAATGTCTTTCGCATCCGATGTACCGCCAATGCCAATTTGCGCGATAAGGTCAGTCGGTTCGGGTTGTCTTAAACCGCAAAGATACGCGGTGGCGGCGGCGCTGAGAATTTTTCCGGCGCCGGAGCGGATCAGTAGTGTTTCATCGGAGCGATAAATTTCAAAGCGGCCATGAGCGTCCTCGCGCTTCAGGCTCAGGTATTCGACCACAGGCCGGGTTTCCGGCGCCAGCGCGGTGATCACATATATCATAAATTGTTATTTCGGACCAGCAATTCGGCCGCGCGGACAGTGTTTTGCATCAGTACCGCAACGGTCATCAATCCAACGCCGCCGGGAACCGGAGTAATCGCCGAGGCGATTTCTTTGACGCTTTCAAAATCCACATCGCCCACCAGACGGGAGCCGGATTGGGCTGACGGATCGTCTATGCGGTTTATGCCGACGTCGATAACAACGGCGCCGGGTTTGACCATGTCTGCGGTAATCACACGGGGTTTGCCGACCGCCGCAATCAGGATATCCGCCTGCCGCGTATATTGAGACAGGTCTTTGGCGCCGGTGTGGCAAAGCGTTACAACCGCATTGGCGCCTTTGGCTTTCTGAACTAACAGGTTCGCGAGCGGCTTCCCGACGATGTTGCTCCGCCCGACAATCACCGCATGGCGTCCCGCCGGATCGATTTGATAATAATGCAGCAGCTCCATTACCCCCGCGGGCGTACAGGGCGCGAATACGGCGTCGCCAAGCATGAGCTGGCCGACATTGTATGGATGAAAGCAGTCCACGTCTTTTTCCGGCCTCATGGCGTTGATGATGGTTTTCTCGCTGATATGTTTCGGTAACGGCAGCTGTACTAATATCCCGGAAACACTCGCGTCATGGTTTAAGCGTTCGATAATTTGCCGTAATTCCTTTTCGCCGGTGGTTTCCGGAAGACGGAGGGTTTCATGCGCAATACCGGTTTCCACGCAGGCTTTTTCCTTATTACGGATATATACTTTCGACGCCGGATCCTCGCCGACAAGAACCGCCGTCAACTTCGGATGAATGCCTCGGGTTGCAAGCCCGCGTATTTGATCGCGGATTTTTTGTTTCAGACTATCGGAAACGGTCCTGCCGTCTATAATCAGCGCGCTCAAGAATTTCTCCTATAGATAATTTATTTTTTATCAACCCGGATGCGTTCCAAATGGACGGTTTTTCCGGTTTCGCTGTCCACTGTAAAGAAAAGCCCATGCAGCTTCGGATCGCCTTCCGAAGACTCAAACTTGGAATTGGTCTGCATAATAAACCGGCGGATCGCCTGTTCCTTTTTAATGCCGATAACGCCGTCGTGCGGACCCGTCATACCGACATCGGTGATGTATCCGGTGCCTCCCGGCAAAATGCGCTCGTCGGCCGTCTGTACATGCGTATGGGTGCCGATAACAATAGTGGCTTTGCCGTCAACGTAATGCGCAAAAGCAATTTTCTCCGCAGAGGCCTCGGCATGAAAATCCACAATGACTATTTTAGTCTCCCGTCTCAGACGGTCGATTTCCCGCTCGCCGTTGCGGAACGGACAGTCGATATCGTACATAAATGTCCGGCCCTGAAGATTTAACACGCCGATGCCAATGCCGCCGTTCAGCGGATACACCACCGAACCCCGGCCTTCATTGCCCGGCGGGTAATTAAACGGCCGCAACAGATAATTCTGTATCTGCGTATTCTCGGAATAAAACGTCTTTCGCTTGTCCCAGATATGATTGCCGCTGGTAATTACGTGTATCCCCATCCCGAATAACTGTTTGCAGATGGCCTCCGAGATGCCTTTGCCTTCCCAGGCGTTTTCGCCGTTGACGACGACAAACTCCGCTTCATACCGATCGACAAGTCCCGGCAAAAATTCTTTAACAAGGTCAACACCGACAACTCCAAAAATATCGGCTATATGCAGGCATCGGATAATCATAAAATACATTTAACTTTCGTTAGTGATCGTGTGTGTATCCATCCTAAAAAATGGCTCCGCCATATTAATAATTTTTTATAAAAAAACAACATGGAAATTTCAAAAAAATTATGACAAATATCATTTGTAATTAACGGAATATTTTTTAAAATTTTCAATTATGAAACAACACACTGTATCTGATTAGCCACATGCCGCAACAACCGCCTACTGTCCAGGACCTCTTACGGCAATTCTGCGACCTGACGGTTCACCTTTCCGGCGCAGATCCTTTTTCCAAAAAATACGGCGCCACGCTCTCCGTCAACGAGCCCAATCCTTTCATCAACGGCCCGATTATAATCGTTCAGAAGGAAATCGATCCGGACATGACCGTACGATACATGTCGCCAAACATCTTGCATCTTGGTCTTGAAATTCATCACAACGCCCAAAGCGGATGGAAATACATAGACTACATTCATGATGACGACCGTAAACGCGTTCAGAAGGAACTCGATAAGGCCTTCGCATCGGGTAAAAATACCTGCCGCCTTTTTTACCGCCTGACGGCCTCCGGCTACAAACGCCGCTGGGTGGAGGATTTTGTTCTTATTATCCGTGAACCCGGCGGACAGCCTTCTTATATCACCAGTTTCATTATGGATTTGTCCCAGCACCGTAATGCGGAGGACCGGTTCCGGATACTTTTTGAGATCGCCCGCACTGTAAATTCCGCCGCTACGTTGCAGGAACTGCTGGCGCAGATTCATCTGAGCGTTTCGGAAATCATGTACGCCGAAAATTTTTATGTGGCGATTTACAATGAGACCACAGACCGGGTATCGTTTCCGTATTTTGTGGACCAGTTCGACTCCCCGCCTGCGCCCCGTCAGAAACGTAAAGGGCTTACCGAGTATGTTCTTAATACCGGCCAACCGTGCTTGTTTACGACCGAAAGCATCCGCGAACACGAACGGCAGGGCCTGCTGAAAGTCATCGGCACACCGCCGCTGTGCTGGATGGGCATTCCGCTGAAACAAAAAGACCATACAATCGGTGTATTGGTTCTCCAAAGTTACGACCGTTCGCGGGTTTATAACTTATCCGACATGGAACTGATCTCTGCCCTGGCTGATGAAATCGCCATTGCCATTGAACGCAAACAGGCCGAAAAACGGTTTAACGAACAGAGCGAATGGTTTAAAGTTACGCTCGGCAGTATCGGCGATGCCGTCATTGCCTGTGATATCAATGAGCGCATCATATTCATGAATCCGGTAGCGGAAAAACTGACCGGCTGGACGAAAAACGAGGCCATTGGCAGGAATGTTTCTGAAGTATTCCGCATTGAAAGCGAGAATCCTGACTGGCCGGTACAGAATCCCATCAAACGGGTTTTGGCCGAGGGCATTGTGGTGGGACTGGCCAATCATACGGTGCTGATTACCCGCGACGGCCGCCGAATCAGTATTGACGACAGCGGCGCGCCGATCCGCAATGAGCAATTGGAACTCATAGGCGTGGTACTGGTTTTCTGCGATATCACCGAACGCCGAAAGACCGAACGCGCGCTGCGAGAGTCCGAGGCGAAATACCGCTCGATTTTTGAAAACATCGCCGAGGGTATTTATCAGGTATCGCCCGACGGCACGCTGCTGACCGCCAATCCGGCGTTTGCGCGTATCACCGGCATCCCTTCGGCCGACGAAGCCGTCCGCCGGAACGCGGCCAAGTCGGTATTTGCCAACGAAGAGGACTTTCACCACATCAACCAGCTCACCTTGCTTTCCGGCAATATCTATCATGCCGACACCGTCTGGAAACACGCGGACGGCACCTTGATTGACGTCCACATCCACAACCGCGCCATCACCGACGACGCCGGCCAGCTGAAATATTACGAAGCCACGGTCGAAGACGTCACCCGTCAAAGAAATCTTGAACGACAGTTGCTGCAAACCCAGAAGATGGATTTTGTCGGCTCCCTGGCCGGCGGCATTGCCCACGACTTCAACAATATGATTACCGTAATACGCATGAACGTCCAGCTGGCAAAGATTCATGCCCATCAGCCGGAACGGATTATGGAATTCCTCGAACAAATCGCTACCGCTTCCCAGCGCGCGGAACAGATTACCAGAAAACTACTGACTTTCAGCCGCCCGCAAATGCCCCAGCTGGCCACAGACAATCTGAACCATACCGTCCAGGCCACTCTTAAAATGCTCCAGCATGTCATGCCGGCTTCGGTTGAAATTCATCAGGAACTCGACCCGGGGCTTATGAACTCCAGTCTCGACGCCACCCAGATGGAACAGGTTCTGCTGAATCTTTGTCTTAACGCGCGCGACGCCATGCCCAACGGCGGCTCCCTCTGGCTGCGTTCCTGCAATGTTCCCCGCGATGACCAACGCCTGCAAAATCTTCTCCCCGCGCCGGCAGCATCGGACTACGTCTGCGTTACCGTGCAGGACACCGGCTCAGGAATGCCCGAAGAAGTGCGCCGGCGCATGTTTGAGCCGTTCTTTACTACCAAAGAAAAAGGCAAAGGCACCGGGCTGGGACTGTCAATGTGCTATTCCATTGTAAAAAGCCATAACGGATTTTTTAATGTCGAATCCACACCCGGATTCGGAACCACCATAGAATTGTACCTGCCGGCGATACGGGAATCCATACACTATACCGCCCGGGATACTCATAGCACCGTACCGCGCGGCCAGGAATGCATCCTTCTTGTCGAAGACAACGCCGATATTTGCCGCGCCACCAAACTGTTACTCGAGTCCGCCGGCTACGACGTGGTGGAAGCGCTGGACGGCGACACCGCCACGGCCGCTTTTGAGGCCCAGCCCCACCGGTTTGATTTGGTGTTTATTGACAATGTATTGCCTAAAAAAAGCGGCTGGGCGGTATTCCAGCGCATCCGCTCTTTAAGACCGGATATCACCGCGCTATTCACCAGCGGTTTTTCTCTCACCGACCAGCATTTGAAAGACTTCCGCGACCAGACTGTACCGTTTATTCCAAAACCCTACGCACCCGACAACCTTCTAAGCCGCATCCGGGAACTGATCGGAAACCGTAAAACACGGAATTGCTGATTGTTATGGCCTTTACAGACGGCTATTTACTCGCGCCTAATACCATTCAATAAAACAGAAAATATTAGGCCATAAACCCAATTGATAACCGTAGCCGTTGTTACAATCAGAATAACCTTCTCGCAATCATACGATGCGAATTATTTAGAAAAAAGATACTATGAATTCCCACGCAATGGTATGGCTCCGGCGTGACCTGCGTCTGACCGACAACACCGCATTAGAGCATGCGTTTGAACATTATGACCGCGTTTCGTTATTATTTATTTATGATACTGATATCCTAGAAACATTGCCCCGCGATGACCGGCGTATGACCTTTATCGCTGAGGGACTTGCGGACATAAAAAATAATTTACATGAAACAGCCGCAGGCCCTTTAATCGTGCTTCAGGGCAGACCCATTGAAGTCATAAAGCATATACTGGTACAAAACAAGATCAATGCGATTTTATTTAACCGCGACTACGAACCTTTTGCGCTGCAACGAGATGATGCCGTCAAACGCCTCTGCAGGCATTACGACGTCGCATGCCTCGATTTCAAGGATCAGGTCATCTTTGGACCGGATGAAATCCTCAAAGACGACGGCCAGCCGTACCGTGTATTCACCGCCTATAAAAACCGCTGGCTCGATCGCCTGGCCGATCAGCCGGATATTACTCGGAAACGACGGCGTTTACCGGCGAAGAAATTTTTCGGTTTGAAGTTCACCAGTGGTGCGGTAAGCCGTTTATCGGATATGTGTTTCTCTGAAACAAAAAATATTCTAAAAGGAGGCGAACTAGCCGCCCATAACGTTTGGAATGCGTTTAAACGAAACGGCCTCTACGCCTATCCCGAAAACCGCAATCGTCTTTGCGCCGGCACCTCGCAATTATCGCCCTATCTGCGTTTCGGCAATATCTCCATACGGGAACTTGTTGCGGATCTTATTACGGATACCATTCGTACGCATGTGGTTTTTTTAAACGAACTGATATGGCGCGAATTTTTCATGATGATTCTACGGCACTATCCGCATGTGGTGGATACGGAATTTCAGGAAAACTATCGCGGCATGCATTGGCCCGGCAGCGAAGACCATTTTACCGCCTGGTGCGAAGGCCGTACAGGATTCCCGGTGGTTGACGCCGGTATGCGCGCCCTCAACGCCACCGGACTTATGCACAACCGCGCCCGGATGATTACCGCTTCTTTCTTAGTCAAACACCTGCATGTCGACTGGCGGCTCGGCGAACGCTATTTTGCGCGGCAACTTTTGGACTATGAATTATCCAGCAACAACGGTAACTGGCAATGGACGGCCGGCACCGGCGTTGATGCCGCGCCGTATTTCCGGATTTTCCACCCCGTGGAACAAGGTAAGAAATTTGACCCCGATGGAAAATATATCAAAGAATGGATTCCCGAACTCCGGTCCGTTGCCGCCACCGATATCCATAACCGCCGCCGGTATAAACAATTGTACGAAGAGAATAAATCCCTTGCCCCCGGTTATCCTGCACCGCTCATAGACCTCGATGAAGAAAGGCTCCGCAGCCTGCTCCTCTACCGCAACAAAAATTAATGGCCGTATCGGTGCGACGGCATCAGCGGGTCTTACGATGCCATCAATACAAGTAATTCCTTTCCCCTTAACCCGTAATTTGCTAACACTCAACCTGTCGGGAGGCAGCGAGGTCACCGCTTCTCAAGGCCCACGTCTCTTTACATCAGAATCATCGCATTCAGAATCATTACCTCCCCCATTCTGTTGCGGACGCATAACATTCGTGGATTCTTTTCAATCACTTCGGAAGGCTGTGGTATATAATACGATGATACCTTATGAAACAATCCTCTAATATTGCTTCCTACGGTTTAGAGGTAATTATGCATTTTATGAAAATCCTGCTCAAGTAAAAAAAAGCCTCTCACTTCTGTGAGAGGCTTTTTTTCTCTTTCATACAGGTTTAATCATCATCGCCGTCATCATTTCCGTCCTTGTCGTCATCTTTGTACGCTTTGAACGAATCCTTTATGTTATCGTCGATCGTGTCTTCGTTTTCCGCATCGGCGGGGTTCAGTATGATTCCATTGCGGTCCCTGAACCAGGTATACGTGGAAACGAGTAGTGTCACGTTTGTGCTGCCGACCGAATCGGCAATTACCAGCGGCGGATTTAGGATTAATTCCTGCTCGATGGATTTCTTTGATTTATAAGTAAACGGCGTTTCGAAGTAATGCCCCTTGATGATTACCGAGAACCGCTCGTCTCCGCTGCTTCCGGTCTTGAACTCCGGATCACTCACCGTTTCGTTGTCTTCCGGTTTATGAATTTTAAATTTTACTTTATTATACGTACCCGATGGAATTTCGCTCACGCCGATTGTGGTCATTTTCCCCGTAAGGTTTAAATACACTACAAAGGGACCAACCTTGAAATCGAGTGAATCTTCCAAATCGTCGTCAACTTTAAATTTGATGTTTTTCATCAATACTTTCACCGTATCCAAAGTTATCGTGTCCGCCATGGATTTCGCCAAAGCCGTCTGTGAAACTTTCAGACTGATTGACGTCTGCCCATCCGTTGCGGAATTTTTGTCGTCACTGCACGATACGGCCATCAATAACGCCGCTGTTAGCAGTAATGCCATACTTTTCATAAAGTCTCCTTTTTTTAAGCTTTGTAAGTATTACATATAATAACAGCAGCTAACTTAAAATATTCCCGTATAACAAATCACAACCTTTGCCGCCCTTGAATTTTATATTTGATAAAACTTGCACTACCTTTAAATTAGTGTACACCTAATTGTTACATCTAAACCTGCAGAGCCATTACGTGTTATTTTAGGGTAAAAAAAGTACAAAATTCATGAAACTTACGACGTTTATTTTTCGTAGTTGTATGCATTAAATGATTTTTGTTGTTCGGTTTCAGGAAGCCTTGTAAAAGACGCCTTGAGCATTTTCCGATACTGCAATTTCAGGGATAGCTTCTTAAACATGAAAACGTATTCGGTATTGCCCTGTATAAAATCTAAAATTCAATCGCTTTATTATCTGAATACTCAGGAAAAAATAGTTTGTTTTAAGAATATTTTCTTTACATTTACGTTGGTGTATACATATTGAAAGCAACCTTTTATCATATATTGAAAGGCACCTTATGAAAAAACCCATATCCCGGCGATCATTCCTGGAAACGGGCGCCAAAGGGCTGCTTGGGGCTGTCGTTGTCCCTACGTTTCTCAAAGGGAACGCAGAACTCGCTCTCAACACGCTTGCCGGCGCATCTTCAAATCTCAATGATTATTACAGCCGCTTCGGCGTGACCGAGAGAGAAATCCGGGATGTTATCAGCGAAGGACTTTCTCAGGGCGGCGACTACTGCGACGTTTTCTTCCAGCACACCATCAGCCAATCAATAGGACTCGAGGACAACCAGGTCAACCGCGCATTCGGCTCCGTGGATTACGGCGTGGGCATCCGCGTCCTGAAAGGCGACCAGACAGGTTACTCCTTTACCGAAGAAATCACGCCCAAAGCCATGAAACTCGCCGCAAAAACCGCCGCCAACATCGCTTCCGCCGGCACATCCAGCAAGCCCGTGGAACTCAAGTTACACCCTCTTCCGAATTATTACCCCATCAGAATTTCATGGGAAGACGTCAAGATTGACCGTAAGATTCCTTACCTGCAGGGCATCAATGACCAGGTTTTCGCGCTGGATGCACGCGTGATTAAATGTCAGATATTTTTCAACAACGAAACCTCCTACATTCTTTTCGCGAATTCCGAAGGCCGGCTTGTGTACGATTACCAGCCGATGGGAGTGATTTATGTCGGTGTGACGGCCGAGGAAAACGGCCAGCGCGAACAGAACGGGTACAATCTCGCGTCCCGCTACGGCTTCGAGATGCTCAGCCCCGAAAACGCCGACCGCCTGGCCAAGGAATCCGTGTCCCGCACGGTGGAACTGTTTAAAGCCGTCAAGCCCGAAGCCGGCGAAATGCCTGTGGTGCTCGCTGCCGGGGGTTCCGGCATATTGCTCCACGAGGCCATTGGGCACGGCATGGAAGCCGATTTCAACCGCAAAAACCAGTCCATATTCAGCGATAAAATCAACAAACCCGTCGCGAACAAGATCGTCTCCATTGTGGATGACGGCACCAATCCCCATTTCCGCGGTTCCATCAACGTGGATGACGAGGGCAACGACACGCAGAAGACATTCCTCGTGGAAGACGGCATCCTGCGCAGCTACCTGCACGACCGCATCAGCGCGCAGTATTACAAGGTCAAACCGACCGGCAGCGGCCGCCGCGAATCGTTCCGCTACGCTCCACTGCCGCGTATGCGTAATACGTACATGCTGAACGGCCCTCACAAAAAAGACGAAATCATCCGCGCCGTCAAGAAAGGCATTTATGCCGAGTATTTCACCAACGGCGAAGTGCGCATCGGTCCCGGCGATTTCACGTTCTATGTCAAATCCGGTTATCTCATCGAGGACGGCCGGATTACCAAACCGATTAAGGACGTCAACATCATCGGCAACGGCCCGCAGGTACTGGCGGACATCACTATGGTTGCGGATGATTTCAAAATGGACGAAGGCGGCTGGACCTGCGGCAAGGACGGTCAGGGCGTTCCCGTGTCCCTCGGCCTGCCTACCGTATTGGTCTCCAAAATCACGGTCGGCGGCGTGAACTGATCCCCGGCGAAAATCAACCATTAAACCAAGAGGAAACATCCCATGACCAATAAAGAACGCATCGAGCTGGCCCAGTGGGCTATGGACATCGCCCTCCGGCAGGGTGCCAGCGAAACCGCTGTCGTCATCGCCAACCAACGGGACATCGAGGTTTCCGTCCGCGAAAAAAAAGTCGAAAAACTCGCCGAGTCCCGGCAAAATTCATTAACGGTCAATTTATACGTGGATCATAAATACTCTTCGCACACCACCAGCGACTTGCGCAAAGAGGCCTTGAAGCCCTTTATTGAAGAGGCGGTGGCCGGCACGAAATACCTTGCCACCGATGAATACCGCCAGCTTCCGGACCCGAAATATTATCCGAAAGATTTTTCTAAAAAGCTCGATATCCGGGACAGCAATTACGAAAATATGGATTCCAGGAAACGCATTCAGCTTGCCATGGAGATCGAACAGGCCGTTCGAGCCCAAAGCGATAAAATTATCACCGCCACCGCCGCGTATTCCGATTCCGCCGTCGAGAGCGTTCGTCTGCACAGCAACGGGCTGAAGGGCGAATATGCATCGACCCTATTCACTTTAGGCGCCGAACTGACGGTCCAGGATGATACCGGCGGCAAACCGGATGACTCTTTTTATGTCTTCGTGCGCCATTTCAAAGACAGCCCGTCACCGTCCGAGATCGCTCAGACCGCTGTAAGTAAGGCGCTCCGCAAGATCGGCCAGAAGAAAATCCAGAGCGGCAAGTATCTCACGCTGGTTGAAAACCGCGCCGCCGGCCGATTATGGGGTACGCTCCTTCAGCCGCTTAGCGCGCGGGCTCTCCAGCAGAAAAGCTCTTTCCTCGACGGCAGGCTCGGCAAAAAAATCGCCTCGGAGAAAGTAACCGTAAAGGACGATCCGTTTGTCCCCAAAGGCCTCGGCTCACGATACTTCGACTCCGAGGGTCTGGCCGCAAAAGAACGCTACCTCATCGAAAAAGGCATACTCAAAACCTATCTCGTCGATGATTATTACGGACGCAAACTGAAGTTGGAACCGAACAGCGGTTCGACGACCAACCTGATATTCGAAACCGGTACCCGCTCCCCGGAAGAAATAATCAAAGGTATGAAAGAGGGCCTGGTCATCACCGATTTCATCGGCGGTAACTCCAATCCCACGACCGGCGATTTCTCATTCGGCATCATCGGCTTATACATCAAAGACGGCCAAATGGTTCAGGCGGTTAATGAAATGAACATCACCGGTAATGGAAAGGCATTCTGGAACCAGTTGGTGGAAATGGGCAACGATCCCTACCCCTATTCATCCAACCGCCGTCCCAGCATGCTTATAGAGGATGTGCAGTTTAGCGGGCTCTAAATTAATTTTTTTAACCAGGAAAAGTCCCGTGTTATTGACGGGATTTTCTTTATCCGCCTGCTACCGTAACTCCGGCCTTCCGCTGTCCTGCTTGGATTGGCCCTGATAAATATTGTCTTTCCAGAAGCCGCTTTTCGTGGTACCGTCGGTATTGTAAAGCGTACCCTGCCCGTTGTACATGTTGTTCTGCCATTCACCCACATAGCGCGTGCCGTTATCGAACGTATAAGTACCGAATCCATTCATCAAGCCGTTTTGCCACTGTCCGTCGTACACGTCGCCGTTGCTGAAGGTATAAAATCCCTGCCCGTTAAATGTGCCGTTCATAAAATTGCCTTCGTAGCGGTCGCCGTTTTCGAATACATACACACCGTATCCGTTGGTACAGTTTCCGGTTACACAGCCGGTACCCTGAGAGGCCGAGTAATCGGTGCCCATATACGTGCCGTTTTCCCAGCGTCCGGTTTTGGAAGTACCGTTGCTGTAGAAATAAGTGCCCTGGCCGTGCTGATTTCCATTCAGCCACTGGCCTTCATACCGCTCGCCGTTGGTCCAGTAAAAAGTGCCGTAACCGTTGCGGGCGTCATTCAGGAATTCACCGGAATAGTATCGTCCGTCGGGGTAATAATAAATACCCTGACCGCTGCGTTTCCCGCCAGCCCATGCGCCCTCATAACGATCACCATTGGTCCAGACGTATGTGCCGTAACCGTTCTCACAGTCGCCGGAAATACAACCCGAGCCGGAACCCGCCGAGGAACCTACAAATTCGCCGTTAGCCCATAAACCGGATTTGGTGGTGCCATCGGTATAAACCATCGTCCCCTGCCCATCGTATTTTCCGTTTTTCCAGTTGCCGGAATACTTGTTTCCGCCGGCAAAAAAGTAGGTGCCGAATCCGTTACGTTTATGCTCGATAAAACTACCCACATAAATGTCGCCGTTATTATAAATCGACGTGCCGTAACCCGACTGCTTGTCCTTTTGCCAGTCACCGCTGTAAATATCGCCGTTTGAGTAGTAGTTGGTCCCTTGCCCGTGACGCAGGTCACCGCTCCAGTTGCCGTAATATTTTTCGCCTGAACTAAATACATACAGTCCGAATCCGTTGGAACAGTCGCCGCTCAGACAGCCGGAACGCGTAGGCGGCAAATGCGACGCGCCGTATTGTTTTTCACAGCCGTCACAAACGCCGTTTACCCAGTTGCCTTTTTTGACCGAACCATCCGTGTAGTAATAAGTTCCTTCGCCGTTGCGGTTGTCATCAGCATACAGGCCGGTATATTTTTCGCCGTCGCTCCATACATAAGTGCCGTAGCCGTTTTTCTTGCCGTTGTGCCATAAACCCTCATAACGGTCGCCGTTGGCATAATACAGCACCCCGTAGCCTTCCATGGAATTGTAATTGTAACAACCCCGGTATCTCGCGCCCGAGTTCCACCGGTATTCCCCGAACCCGTGACGGTAACCGTTCTTCCAGAAACCCGTATAACGGTCCCCTGCCCATTCCGTATTGGAACCCCAAACATACGTACCGTACCCGTTTTCGCAATCCCCGCTGGTACAGGAACTGCTGCTTTGCGCCTTCAGCGGTATTGAAATTAAAATCAAAAGAACGATGGCAATACTATTTTTTTTCATAGAAACACCTCCGGCTAAATGCCCGTTTAGAGATATATTTGTTTTTCAGGTCGATTGGTTATTGATATCAAAGAATCACTTAAATTAAGTTAATTAATACCGACCGGAATGTCAAATCGGCTAGTCATATCGTGGTTTCAGGGAACTTGCGTGTCCGGTTGACGCTGATGAATGCGGTTGACGGCTTCTAAAGCGGCTATTTTAAAGGCTTCGGAATAGGTCGGGTAGTTAAAGATATTTTCCGCGAACAAATCCGCCTTGGCGTGATGCTGAATGGCGATCTGCGCCGTGTGGATAATTTCCGTGGCTCCGGGACCGATGATATGGGCGCCGAGAATCTCGCGGGTGTCGCCGTGGATAATCAGCTTCAGCAGGCCCTGCGTCTCCCCGGATATCTGTCCCCGCGGCAACTCCTCGTAATGCGAACGGCCGACCACGTAATGCATATTCTCCGCGCGCGCCTGTTCTTCCGTAATTCCGATGTAAGATATTTCCGGTATGGTGTAGATGCCGAACGGGAACAACTCGGGAAAAAAAGCGTGTTTTTTCCGTAAGGCCTGAAGAACCGCGAGGCGTCCCTGCGTGATGGCCGTCGCGGCGAGACTCGGCCACCCGATAACGTCGCCCACAGCATAAATCGTCGGCACGGATGTCTGGAATAACTCATTAACCTGGATATATCGGTATTCATTCAGCGTGACGCCGGCTTGCGTCAGGTTGAGAGCGTCCGTGTTGGAGATGCGGCCGAGCGCAAACAGCAGACGGTCGCACTCGATGGCCTGCTGGTCGTCCATGATCAGACGCACCCGATCCTGGTGCTTGTAAATCGTTACATAACCGCGGTTGGGAATATAAGTCACCCGGTTGTCGGGAAAATGGTTTTTCAGGTATTCGCCGATTTCTGCATCGAGAAATTTCAACAACCGGTCGCCTTTATCTATCAGAAACACATCCACGCCCAGAGCCGCAAAAATCGTGGCGTATTCCGTGCCGATGACGCCGCCGCCGACAATCGCCAGCGAACGCGGGATTGCTTCCAAATCAAGAAGCGTCTTGGAATCCAGAATATGCGTGCCGTCAAAATCAATATCGCCCGGATGCCGCGGACGGGATCCTGTCGCGATAATGATGTAGCGGCCTTCGAGAATAAAGGATTCTCCCGAAACCGGCTGCACCTGAATCCGGTTGCTGCTGAGAAATGACGCGGTACCGTAGAATAACCGGATCCGGTGCTTTTCAAACTGACGCTCTATAATCCGGTGTTCCTCGGCGCGAACATGATGCAGGCGGTCCTTAAGACTTTTCATGGACACCACCGGCGCGTCGCCGCAGGGAATGTTATAGATCTTTTTATGATGAAACCGTGTCAGCTGAAGAACGGCCTCGCGAAGGGTTTTACTGGGAAACGTTCCGGAATTGATGCAGACACCGCCCACAACGGTTTCCTGCTCTACCACCGCCACGCGCTGCCCATGCAAAGCCGCTTCGATGGCCGCAGAATACCCCGCCGGCCCGGATCCGATAATGATGAAATCATACGAAGAATTATCCATAAGCTTTATTTGATTCTCAGTTTACCGAGCTATAAGCTAACGTTTTTATAACGCGATTGCAAAGAAAATATTCGCTCTTTTTGGTTTGGAAATATCCGCAGTTTGGGTTATATTTAAGCAGATTCCCAATCCGGAACCTATCATCTAACCGGAGACAGCCATGAGCAAGAAATTGAATAACAGCGGCATTCAATGGGTCTTTTTCGACATCGGCGACGTGATTGTCAACGAAGATAAATTATGGTTCAATCTCTATCAGCAGTTGCAGCGCTTTCTGCGCGTACACGGCATCAGTCTTACGTTTGATGAAATCCTGGCCTGCCGCGAGGACCTGATTCTCGGCCACGCCGACGAAACCCCGCACCTGACTATCGCTAAAATGTATCTCAGCAACACGGATTACCAAAAACTGCACCGCGAACTGCATCAGTATTACCGCGAGCGGCTTTCCAGAGATTTGATCTTGATTCCCGGCATGGAGGACATGCTCCGGCAACTCAGCGGGCAATATGCTCTGGGATTGATTGCGGACGCGCCCAAAGAAATGCTGGATTTCTTAAGACGTAAACGGCTGCTGGGATTATTTAAGATTCAGGCCGTCAGTTGCGTCCTGAAGGTCAGCCAGCCGCGGAAAAAAATCTTTGAATGGGCGGTCAATCAGGCCGCGTGCAGTTTTGAAAACACCGTCATGGTCGGCGACCGCATTGATCAGGACATCCTGCCGGCCCGCCGCCTCGATATGCTGACCGTACAGACGCTGTGGAATCTCAGCGAGAAGGGCTATAATCCGAAAGCGCGAAAACCCCAGCAATATATGGATTCCCTCGCCCGCATACAAACCTGGCAGATTAAGCCGGGAAACAGCGCCGAATCTGCCGATATGGCCGTCACCCGCGTCAAAGACCTGCCGCAGGCCATTCAGCGCCTGCAATAGCGTTGCCGGAAGCATCCATACCTATCGATCCGCCGTGAAATTCGAAACATTCATTCAAAGCAAAAAAAATACGTGGTACCGGCTGGACTATCTGGTTCATCATTACCGGGGAATCGGACGGATTTCTGAAGAAGAACTTTCCGAAATGGTCCGTCTGTACCGTTCGGTATGCTCCGATTATGCCTACGCCCTGTCCAACTTTCCTTATGAACCCGTGGTCGCGGAATTGAATACCCTGATCGGAAAGGCTCATAAAGTCATTTACGGTTCCCGGACATTCGATAAAATGGCCATCCTGCGTTTTTTTACTCATGATTTCCCCGGCATTTTCCGCAAAAATATCCGGTATTTCTGGATCAGTCTGCTCCTCTTCGTTCTTGGCGCCGGGCTTTCCTTCACCGGCTCTTTTCTCAATCCCGATCTGCCGCGCCATTTCCTCGGCGACGCGTACGTGGATAAAACCCTCGCCAACATTGAAAAAGAGGACCCGTTTGCCATTTACAAAAGCGAAAGCAGCCCTGTACTCTCGAGTTTTGTTATGACCAACAATATCAAAGTCACGTTTTTTGCTTACGGTATGGGCATCTTCGCCGGCATCGGTACCATTTATGTTCTGTTTTATAACGGCCTGATTATGGGTGTTTTCTTATATGTGTTTTTCACGCGCGGCCTGCTGTTTGAGTCTTTGCTCACGGTAATGATGCACGGAACGATTGAACTGTCCTGCATATTCATCGCCGGCGCCGCAGGACTAATGATTGGCAGGGCGCTGCTTTTCCCCGGAACCTACACACGGCGGGAAGCCCTTAAGATTCACGGCCTGCAGTCTATTAAACTGATTCTCGGTACCGCCGCGCTGCTGCTGATTGCCGGTTTTATTGAAGGATTCGTAACCCGCATCGATCTACCGGTATACCTTAAAGGCGCCTTTGTCATAGCCAACGCCGTCTTTTTGGTGTGGTATTTAGGTTTCGTTGGCAGAAACCTGACAAGTACTCATGAACCATAGTATTCAAAGACTCTATTATCTTACCGACCATCTGGGTTCCATACGTGTCGTGCTCACAGAAACAGGAAATGTGGACTCCTGGAGCGATTACTATCCGTTTGGTAAAGAATCCCGCGGAAGCATTACCAATAATGTACCTAAGGAACAGTTCACAGGCAAGGAACGGGATATCTAAATCGGCCTAGATTACTTCGGGGCGAGGTATTATAATGCGGAAATTGCAAGGTGGCTAGTGGTTGATCCCAAGGCTTATAAGTATCCATCGTTTAGCCCCTATGTGTACGCTATAAACAGTCCGATTCGAATTATCGATCCAAATGGAGAAGATGTTTACGTGCATGGTGAGGATGGTCAGAAAACAGTTGATGCATTAGGAAAGAAATTTAAGAACCTAAAAATTTCATACAACTCAGAAACCGGACAAGTGTCTGCAACTGGAAAAGGAAAGACCAAAACCGAAAAAATGTTCATGAAAGCGCTCAATGACAAGGATGTTAAAGTAAATTTGTACACAACCAAAGAAAGTTGGTTTGAATCGAAGGACGGAACGAAAGACATTCCAATATTGATCGGTGTTTATGATGGTAGTGAGAAGAAATCCGACGGTACCATTGAAACAGCGCAAGTTTTTTTAACTATGATAAATCGGAAAAAGTAGAAAAGGCAGGATTAAGTGACGTCGGAACAGATGCGGCGCATGAAATTTTAGAATCCTATCACGGTGCAAAAGATGATCCTGGAGGTACATATAATTCGGGATTTAACAGTGCACATCAAAAAACCAATAATGATGATCCTAATTTCAAGCCTTTAGATGCATACCGTAACCCGGTTACCGGTGCGTATGGCGTGAAAGATCCAAACAGTGGTAAGGCTGTTGATCTTGTGGATCCGAATCAACAAGCAAGAAATCATTACAAGGTTAAGAAATGAAGTACATGTTTTTAGTATTAGCAATGCTGATTAAAGATTGCAATTCTGAAAGAATGATCCCACATAATTGGACGATTGAATCAATAGACAGCGCTTCTTTTGACTCGTATTATCATATCAAGTTGAAAAGGGAAAACGCGATTATCCATATTCTTTCCGATAAGTCGCTTTCACTAACCGATACTAGTGAAGTACTGCAAGTTGGCCAATCATATGATCTCACGCTTGAGAGAATGATTGAGATTCGATATGGCGGAATGAATATACGGGGACATGCGGCCTTAGGATTTACTTTAGACGGCATCATCGGTTCTGGAGAGTTGATTTATTCGAGCCCATGCATAAAAGGATTATACTACCTGCCTAAGTGTAGACAGTAATTTTCCCCGCTCCGCTCAGGACAGGCGCTGTCATCGTTCCTCCCGCCGCTCTCTCCTGACTTTCGTCGGGACAGGCTCTACATCGCCATCGACTAAGGGAGTCCGCCCTATTCGCTTAAGTGGTGCTATGTCCCTCGATCCGCTTACAGCGGGCTCGGGACAAGCGTTCGTTTCACACATGCCCGCGGGTGCGGGGTCACAGTCGCATAGCTTGTCTCTTAGGCCTGTGCGCTGTGGCGCACGCAATGGTCTTGTAAGCCTACTGGAGGCAAAAATATAATTGACTTTTTGAGATTTTACTCTTACAATAAGTAAGAATATCTTACTTATTCAAATAAGGACGTGTATGAAATCATTTGAAATCACTAAATTATCGTCTAAGGGACAGATTGTAATACCCGGCGCCATAAGGCAAGAACTGAATGTCCGGGATGGCACCCAATTTATCGTGTTTACCGACGGTGATCATATCCTGATGAAACCCATTCAAGAGCCGGATGCAGGCGAATTCGATCGCCTGATCGCGAAAAGCCGCGCCGCTGTTAAAAAATCCGGAACCCGGAAAAAAGATCTGGATAAAATAATCAAAAAATCCAGGCATTCATGAAAGTCGTTATTGATACGAATACGTTTGTTTCAGGCATTTTCTGGGGAGGCTATCCGGGAAAAGCTCTACAATTATGGCGCGATAAAAGATTCAGGTTAGTCGTGAATGAGCCCATTCTTAGGGAATATATCCGCGTTATTGACGAAATCGCTCATGAAAAAGATTCTATATTAGGAAACGAATGGCTGCGATATATTTTGGAAAACGCCCAGATTATAAAACATCCGGAAACATTGAAAATTTACCGTGATCCCAATGATGATATGTTCATCAATTGCGCAGTTTATAGTAAGTCGCAATATATCGTTTCAGGAGATAAGGATTTGTTGGTCCTAAAAGAAGTTGAAGGCATATCCATTGTGAAATCAAGGGAATTTTTACGATATTTTGATAAATAATTCTTTATATGCAGAAACGCACAGAACGAAAAAATCCGCTTTACCCAGAATAATTGCCGACCATCTGGGTTCCATACGTGTCGTGCTCACAGAAACAGGAAATGTGGACTCCTGGAGCGATTACTATCCGTTTGGTAAAGAATCCCGCGGAAGTGATACAAGCAATGAGCCGAAGGAGCAGTTCAGCGGAAAGTCGTTTGATGATGAAATTGGATTAAATTATTTTGGATCGAGATATTTTAATCCAGATGTAGGTCGTTTTATCAGCACAGATCGATTTTCTTATAAATATCCCTCAATGACACCTTATCAATATGCTGCGAATAATCCTGCCTGTTCATCGATGTCAACGGTGATAGTATTCTGATAATTTTTTATAGAACAGGATTTTTGGGATTGGGTGGTAAACATTCAGTAAATTACCATGATGGCAAAGCGTGGAATCCAGATGGGACTGAATATACAGGAAAAAACAAGTTTGTGAACAGTACTATAGAAGCATTAAACAAAATTAGCTCAAAAGAAGACGGAGCACAATTAGTAAATGATTTTGTAAAAGATGATGGCTTGACAGAAATTATGGAAGGTGAAAATAAATTTGAAATCAACTCTAAACAGCAAAAATTACAATGGGATCCTAATAATACATCAGGAGGATTAGATCAAAATAGCGGAACATCCCGACCCTCTTTCCTGTTTTCCGCTTTGCAACACCCTAAAAATGTTTATTTATGATGGAAAG
>CAZSRX010000003.1:0-125546 GCA_964609675.1 uncultured Bacteroidota bacterium
GCTTTTTTTTTTTTTTTTTTTTTTTTTTTTTTTTTTTTTTTTTTTTTTTTTTTTTTGCGCTTACCAATTAAGTCTCTTCTTCAGTTCCTGCGCCCGTCCGCGGCTGACCGTCAGTTCGGTTTTACTTTTATCGTTTAATGTTAACCGGTATTGGCCGTTGAACCACGGTACGATCTCGGCGATACGATGGAGATTGACAATCACGGAACGGTGAATGCGGAAAAAGATATTGGGATTAAGCTGACGCTCCAGTTCGTCCAGCGTATAACGGATATCGTGTTTTTGTCCTTCAAGATGCGCGGAGGTGATGCTGTGCTCGGAATCAAACCATAAAACATCTTTAGCCGCAAATAATTTTATCCGCTCGCCGGTGCGGGTCGGCAGAAGCTCGATAGAGGCAGGGGCCTGCGGAGTCAGTTCGGAAACGATTTTTTTTACCATCTGTTGAAGCGAGGATTGGCTGGGTGGTATGTGTACCTTATGCAGCGCTTTGGCCAGCCGTTCTTTATCATAAGGTTTAAGAAGATAATCGGCGGCGTTGTTCTCGAACGCCTGAATTGCGTACTGGTCATACGCCGTGGAAAAGATGACGGCCGGCGAATGGTTCATGTTGCGTATCACTTCCAGACCGTTCATGCCGGGCATCTGAATGTCGATAATGATAACATCCGGTTTGAGGGTGTCAATTTTCTCCAGAGCCTCCGGTCCGTCCTGCGCCTCGCCGATGAGTTGGATTTCCGGATTGTTTATTTCGGTCAGAAGCCGTTTCAGCTTCTCGCGCGCCAGTTTTTCATCATCAATAATAAGTACGTGCAGCATAAATCAGGTTTTTTCCTTGAGTCCGGTCATGGTCCGAGCCGGAAGATTCAGGATGACTTCAGCGCCTTTCGGTTCTGCGGATGCGATACGCAGCCCGTAACCGTTTCCGTACATTTTTTTCAGCCGTTGTTCCACATGGGCCAGGCCGATGCCCAGACCGGTTTTGGTTGCATCGGTAACCATAAAACCGTCGCCGTTATCCCGCACGATGAGTTGCAGGACGCCGTCCCGGATCGTTGCGGCGATGGTCAGGATGCCGCCGTTAAGGTTCCTGCCGATGCCGTGTTTCAGCGCGTTCTCAACAATCGGCTGAAGGATGAGACTTGGCACGTTCATTGGCATGGCTTCCGGGCTGACCTGAGTCTCGACCGTCAAACGCTCTTCAAAACGGATTTTTTCGATTTCAAGATAATTGCTTATAAACTGAAGCTCTTCGTTGAGTGTTACCGTTTCCTTTTCGGATGCCACCAGGGTGTAACGAAAAACATCCGCTAGTTTTTGCGTGATCCGGTCGGCTTTCTCCGGCTCGACGGGAATGAGCGACGAAATCGAGTTGAGCGTATTGAACAGAAAATGCGGATTCACCTGCGCTCGCAGGGCTTTCAGTTCGGCTTGTATCGCCAGTTCGCGGGCTTCCTGGGTTTCAATCATTTTTTTCATCATTTCACGGTAAAACACAACGGCGTAGATACTCGCTACGATCATGAGCGTGACGGCCACACCGATAAACAACTGCACATACACGGCTTGGCCCGAACCTAAAAAATTCATAGGGGTTGTTTCGGATAAAATAACCAGCACGATCCATGTTCCCAGCAGGCCGGAAAGAGAAAAGATTAAAATTTCAATGACGATTGTTTTAAAAGACCGTTCCAATCTTTTCAGTAATAGTTTCTGTATAATCCAGGGCGCCGCGAAACCGGGCAACAAACGCATGACCACATAAAAAACCGAGGCGATGTAAAGACTGGTCCGGTACGTTTCCCACGAATTGATCGTAATATATAAACTGCCGAACAGATATCCGGATACAGTCGTAATGACCGTAAACATGATAAGTTCACGGATTATGCATTTTGTGATCGAATGGCGTTTTAAATTTTTTTCTGTCATAGGATAGGGCAGTTTAATTATTTTACGTTATATTTACAACGGATTTATTAAAGGCTCATGCTGAGGCCGGCGACGATTGTCCGGTTGCTGAAGTAGCTATGAATCGGGCGGCGTTCGGAAAAATCCTCGGAATAACGGTAATCAAGTATGTTTTTTATTCCCAAAATATTCAGAGCTTCGATGTAAATCGCCATATATTTCTGTTCGCCAAAAAAAAGCATTTTGGTAAAACGGGTGTCAAGCCGTTTGAAAGCCGGAAAGCGTTTCGAGTAACGTTTGGCGTAAACCGGTTCCCAGTATTGGCCGGTATAGATACCGGATGTAATCGGCGTAAACGGCCTTCCGGTGGCGTATCGTGCCGTGGATGACCACTCGTATCCTTTTCCTAACCGGGTTTTTTGTATGATTATCCAATTATGCGTGATATCGTAAATCGTCGGCCGCCGGGTCGCCACTTCAAATTCCTTCCGCCGCGTTTGTATAAAACTGTACGACATCCAACCGGATACTCGCCCCATGGCGCTTTTCAGGAACACATCGGCTCCGCGGGCAAAGCCGTCTCCGTTACTGATATAATTCTTTTCCGCATTTTCCAGCGGCAGGCGGGCATACCATTTATAATAAACTTCTGCTTTTAATTGCGTCATTTGGATATTCTTCTCAAAACTGGCTACCGCATGAATAGCCCGCATCGGCTTCAGTTCCGGATTGCCATAGATTTTGTCGTACAGCGTGATTCCCGGATATTGATGAAATGTGCCCGCTGAAAAACGCAGAAACGTATTGGGCGATAATGTATGCGCCACGGAACCGCGGATATCCGCCGTGACCGTCCTGGAAAGAGTATGGTAATCTTCACGGATTCCCGCGGATATTGTCCACAGGCGGGCGAATTGGTGTTGGAACTCAAGATAATTGCCCTGTACAACGGACTGGTCATTGCCGTGAATCCCTATGCTGTCTGCGCCGGAGAAAAATTCGCCGCCGCGTTTCGGCAGCGTGAAATCGAATTGATAGCGGTCGATGCCTATTTCCGAACCGAATAACAGATGGGTGTTTTGGTTGATTTCCAGCTGATTGTCCCATCGCCCTTTGATATGGAATTCATGATTGTCCCGCTTCCAGTTCATAAACGACCATTGATTCCGGTATCCGGAATACGATACAGCGCTTTTAGAGAACCATTTAGCCGTTAAAAAATCCGACCATACCATGCTGCCGATGGTGTGTCCCGAGGCGAGCGCGTAGCGGCTGGCATTGGTTTGAAGCGCGATATCAAACGTCTGGGCGTCATCGCTGTAAATGCCGAGTACCTGAACCAATCCGTTTTTTGAATAATTGATATTTACGATACCGGTCAGGTTGGAGGATACGGGATCCTCCACGACGTTGAAACTCGGCTTATTCATCATGTATAATAATTCTGTCGAAGTCTTCTTGCCGCAGAACTGCACGTTCACTTTGTCGGACAGCGCCCGCTGAAACCCGCCGCCGAGCGCGACCATATTAATATCAAGGTTCAGACGGTTCCGGGTGATGCGGTTTTCGGTTTCCATGTCGAGCACGCCGGACAGCGCATTACCGTATTTGACTGAGAACCCGCCGCTGGAGAAAAATATATTCTTCATCGCTGCGGTTTCCACGATTGTGAACAAACCGTTGCCTGCGGTGTTCTCGCCATGATACGGATGGTTCAGCGTCGCCTGATTGATCAGCATCAGGTTTTCGGACGGGCTACCGCCGCGTACCGGTATGGCGGCGGTCTCGTCCGTCTGCGCCACTCCCGGCAGGGCTTTGAGGCTCTGAAAAATATCCGCGGCGCCGCCGGGCGTCGTGTACACATCAAGCTTGTTTAACGTGACGTTTCCCTCGCCGGCGGTGAACACGCTCGCCTCAATGGTTATCGCCTTCAGTTCCAGCGATTTTTCCGTCATCCGTATCGTGAATGGTTCATCAAAGGGCAACTGAATCATGCGTTCAAATTTTTCATAACCAATCATGCTGGCGGTTAATACGCGCTCGCCGGTAACCGCCGTTGTGATTTCAAAGTAGCCGCTGTCGTTGCTGACGTCGCCGGAAAAATCGCCGTCACAGAAAAATACGTTTACGTAGGAAAGCGCATGGCCCTGTTCATCAACCGTCATACCTTTGAAGATGGTCTGTGGCGACTGCGCGTCAACCATCCACACCGGAATCAGCATTAATAAGATTACAATCCATCGGCTCGGTCTATTTCGAACATATGTGTGATGCATATTGCTAGGGGTGGTTATTAAATATGTTTTTCTTTAGTAACGGACGTCATACCGCGCTTGCGCCCGGTATGACATCCCGCTGGATAATGCTTTACTTGCCCGATTCTACTTTTACCAACCCTTCCTTCGCGGGCCGTGAATACGGATTCAGCTTCAGCGCCTGGGTGAAATGTTCTTTGGCTTTATCGGAGTTGCCGTTCGCGGCGTAACATTGGCCCAAAAACATATGGCATTCTGCAAATCCCCAGTCCGGCTTGATTGAATTGGAATCAACTTTTTCTTTTTCATATAAAATGACGGCTTGCTCCATCGCTGGGATCGCTTTATCTAAGCCGCCGCCGAAAATGGCTGGTGTGTGCATCTTGCCGAGCCCTTTGAGAAAATACGCACGGGGGTTGTTACCATCCATTTTAATCGCGTCGTCGTAATAACCATTGGATTTTGGTCCGAGCCACATTCCGGACACCGGATTGAAGGATATCTTCATACCAGTCAATGTGCCTAAAAGGGCGAGACTTTCCGAATGATGGGCGTCAATATTTATCGCCTTTTCAAGCCCGTCGATGGCTTCATCCAAATATTTTTTTGCCGCTTCCTCATTTTTCTCAGCGCCGTATAAGTGATAGATCCCCTAGCGGTAACCTGCATACCCGTTCCAATATAACGCGTCCACGTTTTTAGGATCCATGGCAAGGGTCCGTTCCATAAATGCTTTAGCGGCAATCATGCCGTTTAAATTCCAGCGAAGGTATTCCGATTCGAATTTTTTCTTTCCCTCCAGTAACATCGTATTCAGCGATTGTTGATTTTGTCCGCGCACAACTGAGGATAAGGTTAACAGGATGCTCATGATTACAACCCATACCGTTTTCATTTTTTTTCTCCTTTTCGTTACTTTGTTTTTTTGTAATTTCATAATCAATTTAAACAAAACCGGCGCATTTTTTAACCAGAGAATGCTGAACGGCCGTCAAATCCGCTGCAATGCATTACCGGGGGGTTGAAATGCGCTTACACAAAATCGAAATAACGATTCGATAAAGGCAGCATCATCAGGAATATTAACAGCGAGGTCTTTTTTTCTATGTCAAAAAGTTTCGTTCTTGCAATTGCAGCGATATTTATGTAGCTTAAAAAATATAATGAATATTTGGCCGTATCAGCAGTTATAGTGGTCAAAAAAAGAGGAACTGTAAAGATCTATGCAACCAACTGAAAATCAACCGTTTGTATCCAAGGGCAGCCACGTTCTGATCGTGGACGACATCATGGAGAATTTGCAGGTACTGGCTAACATGCTTATCCAGCAGGGACTGGTTGTCAGTACGGCTATGAGCGGGGAGAAAGCCCTGAAATTTTTATCTATTCGTAAACCCGATCTGATTCTGCTGGACGTGAATATGCCGGGCATGGACGGATTCGCGCTTTGCCAGAAACTCAAACAAGACAGCACGCTTTGCGATATTCCCGTCATTTTTCTTACCGCGCGGACGCAGACGGAAGATATCGTCCGCGGGTTCATTGCCGGCGGGGTGGACTATGTAACCAAGCCGTTCAACAAATATGAGCTTGAAGCGCGGATCGGCACGCACCTGAAACTGAAAAAATATCAGGACGAGCTGAAGCTGAAGAACCGCCTCCTGGAGGATCGCGAGCAGCATCTGCTCTATCTGGTGGACGAAAAAACGCGCAACATCGAACAAATCACCATCGCCATGACCATCGCGCTGGAATCAGCGAACTTTTACAACGACGAGATTACCGGGAATCATATCAAGCGGGTCAGTGAATACTCGGCGACGCTGGCGGAGGCTTTCGGCTGCGAGCGGGAATTCGTCAAACGGATCCGGCAGTACGCCTCGCTGCATGACATCGGGAAGATTGGCATCTCGGGCGATATCCTGAAAAAGAAAGGCACGCTCAACACAGACGAATTCGAAGACATGAAGCGCCATGTGGAGATCGGCGCGCGGATTCTGGATAACGAACACATCGATGTTATGGCCCGGAACATCGCGCGGTATCATCATGAGCGGTGGGACGGGCAGGGGTATCTGGCCGGGTTGAAAGGCGAACAAATTCCGCTTGAGGCGCGCATTGTGGCCATTGTCGATGTGTACGACGCCCTGGTCAGCGACCGGCCCTATAAAACCGCCTGGCCGCTCGATAAAGTGGAATCGGCTATCCGGGAAAAATCAGGCACCCAGTTCCAACCGCTTTTGGTGGAATCATTTATACAGGTCAAAAATACTTTCCGGGAAATCAAGGAAACGCTTAAATAAGTTAATCGCCCAGGCAGCCAGTTACCCTTATCCACGACGAAAAAATTTTCCGGTATCATGAACACCATACAATTTAAGATTAAATTATTCGTTATCCTTCTGGCGATTCTGCTCGCCGGATCGCTCCTTTTATACGAGTGTTCCGAAAGCCGTCGTTTGGAATCCATTGTCAGTGAAAAAAACCGGGACCAGGAGCAGTTATTCAATGAAATCGTTAAAACGCGGAATGAGTCGGTACGTAATTTTGTCAACGATTATTCGTTCTGGGACGACATGGTGTCCTTTGTATATATTCCCCTTCGGAACTGGGCCGAGGTCAATCTTTTGCCGGCAAAAAAGGAATTTAAAGTAGACGGCATCTGGGTTAGTCGTCTTTCGGGCGAACTGGTTTATGATTTATCCGATTCGACGGCTGGGTTCACAGTCCGTACCATCATGAAGGATACGGTATTGAAAAAGCAACTGGCCACGGACGGATTCCGGCATTTCTTTATCCGTTGCGGGCGGGATTTTTATGAAATTTGGACGGCGCCGATCCAGAGCGCCAGGGACACCTTGCGCCGATCACCCGCTAACGGTTATTTTATAGCCGGCCGCCGGTTTGATGATCAGACCGTTCAGGATCTGGCTCGATGGACGCGCACGGAGATTGCATTCCTTAAGGAAGTTCCCGCTAAATCGGCGCATAGCCTTTCCAAAGAAGCGGGATTTATCAGCGATCTTAATGATTACCACAATAAACCGATCGCGCGCCTTGAAGTGCGCTATGAATCCGAATACCTGAACAGCCTGCAGGAATATTTTCGCAACAAGACGATCACGATCATTGGTATTGTCATTCTGGTTATCGTTCTTTTATTTGTCTTTACCTCGCATACGATCAGCCGTCCGCTGAGGAATTTAAACGTCGCCATGAAATCGGAGGATCTGGATTCGCTTGGGAAAATCCGCAACCGCCAGGATGAATTCGGGGATCTGGCCCGTATGGTAGAACGATTCTATGAACAGCGCCGGCAACTGGTGAAAAATATTGACGAAATCACCGTAACCACCCAATCGCTTTTAGACAGTGAGGCTAATTTCAAGTCGTTTTTTAATATTCTGCGCGATCTGATTTTTATTCTTGATGATAAAGGCTACATTATCAAAGCCAATGATACGGTTTACCGGCGCTTGGGTTACGCCGAATCCGATCTGATCGGACAGCCCATCGAACTGCTGTATCCGCATGAAAAGCGTATGGAATGGCTGGAAAGCCGCCTGGAATGGCAGGAAACTTCTAAGGAAAGCCGGATTGTGAGTCATACCCACACGCTCATGACCAAAACCGGCAAGCCTATTCCCGTCGATACGCGCATGGCGAAAGGCCAATGGAGCAGCCTGAACGTCATTTTTCTGATATGTAAAGACATTACCGCCACAAAAATCTCGGAAGAAAAATTCTCCAAAGTATTTCAGAATAACGCCATGCTGATGGGTATAGCTCTTTTCAGCAACGGGAATATTATCGATGTTAACCAGCAATGGCTGCGGGTTCTGGGCTATACCAAGGAAGAAGTGATCGGGCAGACGATGTCGGAACTGCGGCTTTTTCTGAACGCTGAACAGGAATCAACGATTACTACGTTGCTCAGACAGGAGAAGGATTTAACCGAGGTGGAAATGTCTCTGCGTACCCGGAGCGGCGATATCCGGCATATGCTGCTGAACGCGGAAATTTTTTATATTCAGGATTTGAAATGCCGGCTGATCGTGATGAACGACATCACGGACCGCAAGCAAACGGAAGAAGCCCTGAAAGAGAGCGAGGAACGGTTCCGTACGCTGGTGGAAAACCAGGGCGAAGGCATTGTGATGACCGACGCGGAGGACCGTTTTACGTTCAGTAATCCCGCTGCCGAGGATATTTTTGGAGTGTCTCACGGAAAACTGACCGGTCGCCGGCTGAAGGAATTTATTCCTGCGGCCCAGCACAATTTCGTGGATCAGCAGAACGAATTACGACGACGAGGGGAAAAAAGCACATTCGAGTTTTCGATTGTCCGGCCGGATCTCCAGGTACGCCATTGCCTCATTACGGCGACACCGCGCTACGATAGTCTGGGGGGGTTTGTCGGCTCCTTCGCGATTTTCCGGGATATTACTGAACGCAAACAGGCCGAGGAACAAATCCGCAAGCTGTCTACCGCCGTAGAACAAAGCGCTAACGCGGTATTGATTACGAATTATAAAGGTCAGATTGAGTACATCAATCCGATGTTTACCAAGATTACCGGTTATACCCAAGAAGAAATCCAAGGCAAAAATCCCCGTATACTGAAATCCGGCAATAAAACCAGGGAAGAATACGCGGAATTGTGGAGTCTGATCAAATCGGGTCGCGAGTGGAAAGGGGAGTTTCAGAATAAGAAGAAAAACGGGGAATTGTACTGGGAATACGCAACCATTGCTCCGATTAAGGATTCGCAGGGTGTCATCACGCACTTTATCGCCATCAAGGAAGATATCACCGACCGGAAGACGGCGGAAATCGCCATCCGGGAAAGCGAAAACCTTCTGCGCGGGATTTATGAAACGGCGAGCGTCGGTATGGCGCTGGTATCCTTAGACGGCCTGCAGTTTCAGCGAGTCAACGCCGCCCTTTGTGAAATGGTCGGTTACACCGAGTCGGAGCTGATGTCCAACCGGTTTCAGATTATCCATCCGGATGATCTGCCGGCGAGCCGTGAAATGCTCAGCCGTCTTCTCAGCGGCACGATCCGGAAAAATGTTATGGAAATGCGCTACATCCGCAAGGACGGGGAGATTATCTGGATTCTTCATAACGCCTCGTTACTTCACAACCAGAATGGCGAGCCGCGGATGGTCATCGTCCAGGCGCAGGATATCACCGAACGAAAACGATTTGAGGAACAGTTGCAGTCGGCCAAAAATGCCGCCGAAGTAGCCAATAAGGCCAAGAGCGAGTTTCTCGCCAATATGAGCCATGAAATCCGAACACCGCTAAACGCGATTCTCGGTTTTTCTGAAATCCTCAAGAGCCGACTGACAGCGTTTCCGCAGTATACAGATTATATCCAGGGCATTCATACCAGCGGAAAAAATCTGCTCCGGCTGATTAATGACATTCTCGACCTCTCAAAAATCGAAGCCGGCCGTTTTGAGATCCAGAAAGAACCCGTTCATCTGCGTCAGATCCTTAACGATTTCAGGCAGATTTTCTCGCTGAAGATGATGCAGAAGCAGATTCAGTTTAAAATCGAATATGACCCCGATTTGCCTGAAACGCTGATTCTTGATGAGACCCGGCTCCGTCAGGTGCTGTTTAACCTGATCGGTAATGCCGTGAAATTCACTGAAACCGGATCCGTGACGGTTTCGGTTCATGTCCGGCCTGCGGGCGTCGCAGTCAACAGTAAGGATCTCAGCATTACCGTGTCCGATACCGGTATTGGTATTCCGAAAGATCAGCTGGAATCCATATTCGATCCCTTCCGTCAGCAGGAGGGCCAGAGCGTTAAACGTTTCGGCGGTACCGGGCTGGGGCTTTCCATTACCAAGCGCTTAGTGGAAATGATGGGCGGCACGGTAACGGTACAGAGCGAACCGGCTAAGGGATCCGCCTTCACCGTACATCTTACGGATGTACTGGTCGGCCGCCCTGAAGAATCCGATATCATCGCCCGGGATACCGATGAAACCGCGGTGAATTTTAACGAGGCGACGGTACTTATTGTGGAAGACGTAGAAACCAACCGCGATGTCGTCAAAGGGTTTCTCGAGCCCTGCCATGTGCGGATTCTCGAAGCCGAAAACGGCGAAGAAGCAATTGAGCAAACGAAGCTGCTTCATCCCTCGCTGATTCTGATGGATCTTCAAATGCCGGTGATGAACGGTTACAAGGCGACGCGTCTGCTCAAAAATGACGCCCGATACCAGAACATCCCTATTGTCGCTCTGACGGCGACGGCCATGAAATCCGATGAGGACGAGATTCACAAATTATTCGATGGTTTTGTCCGCAAACCCATAACCCGCAAAGCGCTGCTGGATGTTTTGATTAAATATCTTCCTTATACAATTGAAGAGACAACCGAAACGGAACCGGACGAAGCGGCAAACATGGAGGTATCCTATCCCGAGGCATTGCCGCTGTCTGCCGCATGCCGTGATTGGCTCAGGGACGCTATTCTTCCGGTGGTTATTGAAGGTCAGGTAGCCGTTTCCTCCGATCAGATGAAGGATCTTGCAGACCGCCTGATGAAAGGATCGGCGCGTTTTCATGTGGAAGTTTTCCGGAAAATCAGCGAGGATCTGATGCGGAACGTCAGCGTTTACAACATTACCAATATTGAGCGGCTGCTGGCAACCGTTCAGGAACGGATGGAATTCTGGATCCGTCCAGCAAAGGAATAGCTTATTCAAGCTATGCGCCGGTATTATTTCAAAGGGGTGTTCTTCATCACCATGGCCGCCTTGTTCTGGAGCAGCGCAGGCCTGCTGATTAAATGGACGACGCTGCCGGCGCTATCCGTGGCCATGTACCGTTCCCTGTGGGCAGGCGGTTTTTTATTGGTCTATTTTATGATTATCAAACGCAGACACGCGGGTAGAATCCGTTACCGCATCCGCTGGCGGGATTTCGGTACCGCCTTTTTTTATATGCTTACCGTTACCTTGTTTGTTGCCGCCAACAAATGGACCACGGCGGCCAACGCCGTTTTCCTGCAATACACCGCTCCGGTTTACGTCATTGCCATTACATATCTTTTTCTGAAGGAAAAAGTTTATCCTGCGGAAATCATCACCGTCATCCTTTGCCTTACGGGCATGGCATTGTTTTTCATGGAAGAGGAAAAATCAACCGCTTTATGGGGCAACCTCCTTGGTGTCGCCGCGGGCGTCGTGTTCGCGTTGCTGCAGATCTTTGTAAAAAAAACAAAGGTCAGTAGCGACGGCTCACCGGATGTTCAGACACAAAATATTCAGTCTACCTATCATCTGGCCATCGGAAACGGCTTAACCGTACTGGTAACGGCGTTACTGCTGACCGGCACGGGGTTTTTCAACGCGGGCGCCGATGTATCGTTAACGGAAGCGGTATTCCGTGGATTTACGATGACCGCTGATGATGCGGTCGTTCTGTTCGCGCTGGGGATCGGCCAGCTTGGGCTGGGCTATGTATGCTTTGCGAAGGGCGTACCGTATCTGTCGAGCGTGGAAATATCCATTTATACCCTGCTGGAGCCGATTTGTAATCCGATATGGGCGTACATTGGAATCGGCGAACAGCCCGGCCCATGGGCTATAGGCGGCGGCGGGCTCATCCTGACGGCGTTAATCTTCAACGCATGGTTAAACCGGCAGCGGAACGAATGCCTATGAAATCAAAGATTTTTTTATGCGGCTTCATGGGCAGCGGTAAAACCACCGTCGGACAATTGCTCGCAAAAGAACTCGGATATGCCTTTGCCGATACGGATCACATGATTATGAAAAACCTGTCATCGACAATAACCGACATATTCCTGCGTCACGGCGAAGCTTTTTTTCGCGAACAGGAGCGGCAGGTGATCCGCCAATTGATATTGCAGCCCGATCCGGTCGTCGTAGCGCTTGGGGGCGGCGCTGTTATTTATCAGAGCAATCTTGAGGATGTGTTAAATTCCGGTTTATTAATTTATTTGCAGTGTGACTGGCCGGTCATAACGGAGCGGCTTAAGGACACTAAAGAACGTCCGCTTTTCGATCCGAAAACCTCCGAAAAAGAATGGCAACGGCGTCAGAACTTTTACAAGTATGCCGCAATGACCGTCGATGTATCCCATAAAACACCCCAGCAAATAACGGTTGAAATAAAGGCGCTTATCAATCCGTAAATATTTTATGTAAGGCATGAATCCAATGGGCGTAAAGAATATATTAAAATTATTTTCTTGTCTTTAAAAAGGAAGCTTTTAAATTTAAAGTGGTTTTAACCAATCTTACAAACTGAAGGAGGCCTTTATGTTAGTCGGTCTTATTATTGGTGCCATACTTATCGGCGTGGGTGTACTGCTGATATTCCTGCGGACAAAAAAGCAAGGCATGTTGCTAGAGATCAAGTCCATTCAGACGTCTACGGCAAAAGAATTGACCGAAATGTGTGCGTCCATCAATCAGGAATTAGGAACAACCGGAGGATTCCGTCAGTTGGCCGAAGTGAAAGGGATTATTAAATGCGATACCCCGCTGACGGCTGAATTATCCAAACAGCCCTGCGTGTATTATGACATGAAAGTCGAGGAGCGGTATGAAGAAACGTATTGGGACAAGGATGCCAACGGTAACCAGGTCCGCAAAACTCGGACGGGAAATACAACCGTTTCCAGCAACAGCCAGCGCGTCAATTTCTATGTCGAAGATGCCACCGGCCGCATTCAGGTCAATCCCAACGGCGCCGATATCGATCCTGTGCAGGTTGTCAATAAATACGAGCCGCACACCGCCAACCAGACCCGAATTTCATTTGGTGGTTTTTCATTGAATCTCACCGCCGGAAGCACCGGTGATCGCAAAATTCTCGGCTATGAATACACCGAAAAAATTATTCCCCTGGACCGAAGCGTGTACGTGCTCGGGGAAGCTACCGACAGTTCGGGTGCGCTGATGATTCAGCAGCCGCAAGAGAAAGGAAAACCTTATATTATCACGCTGAAATCGGAGGAAGAACTGACCAAATCTACCGAATCAGCCATTAAAGGATTTATGATCGGTGCAATCGTTTGCTGGGTGCTGGGCGCGGCGGCGATTGTGTTTGGCATATTGAGTGGGAAGTAAATTTTCTTTAATAAAAAAAAGGGGGAAAGCATCTTTCCCTTTTTTTTTTTATTGTTCTCTAAAGGCACTCTAGCGATAAGCTGTCCGGCATATACGGGAATTATAACTTCGGATGCAGCGTCCGGTGAATCGTTTCCGACAATTGCTGGATGTCGAACGGCTTCTGAATATAAATGACCTGGTCTTTCATAACGCCGCGATGGATGATTTGATCATCCGTATAGCCGGAAGTGAAAATGACCGGTAAATCGGCGCGGATAATGTGCAGTTGGTCGGCCAGTTCCCGGCCGCTGATGCCGGGCATGACCAGATCGGTCAGGAGCAGGTCCACCTTTTCGCCGCTTGATACGAATAATTCGATGGCGGCTTCGCCGCTGGCGGCGGCCAGTACGCGGTAGCCCAGGTTTTCCAGCATGCGGGTAGTCAATTCGCGTACGGCGTCGTTGTCCTCGACCACCAAAATGGTTTCAGACCCTTTTAAAGGTTCCGTGTCAATTACTGGGCTCGAATCTTTGCCAATATCTAAGCCAGCCAGCGGCCATAATATACGGAATGTGGTTCCAATGCCCGGCTCGCTGTCTGCCTCGATGGAAGCGTTGTTTTGTTTGATAATGCCGTATACTGTCGAGAGACCAAGTCCCGTTCCGCGGCCGGTTTCTTTGGTTGTAAAAAACGGATCAAAAATCCGGCTAAGTACGGTGGCATCCATACCAATTCCTGTATCGATAATCGTCAGTTGCAGCCGCCGTCGGTCGCCGGCTTCGGCGGATAACAATCGCGAGTCCGCTTCCACCGTGGTTTCGGCCGTTTCAATCGTGATAATCTTTTGCGCATCAGGCTTTTTGTTTTCATGGATGGCATCGCGGGCGTTGACAATCAGGTTGATCAGGATTTGTTCCAGTTGGATCGGGTCGGCGAGAATAAGCGGAACGGGCTCGCGGAGACGGAGCTGGATATAGATATCCTCGCCAATCAGCCGCGTGAGCATTTTCAGAGAATCCTGAATCAGCCGGTTGATATCAATCAGTTTTGGGTTGATAATTTGTTTGCGGCTGAACGCGAGCAGCTGATTGGTCAGGAATTGGGCCCGTTCTCCGGCTTTTTGAATTTCAGATATTTTGTCGGCCACCGTGCGGTCGAGATGCCGGTCTTTCAGCATCAGCGAGGTGTATCCAGAAATCACCGTGAGAATGTTGTTGAAATCATGCGCGACGCCGGCGGCGAGTTGTCCCACGGCCTCCATTTTCTGGGCCTGTCGCAGTTGGGCTTCAAGCCGGTTACGTTCGGTGATGTCGCGTAAGATACCTTGTACGGCAACGCCGTTTTTGTATTCAATATACGATACCGACGCCTCGATATCGATTTCGCGGCCGGAACGCGTGCGTGCGGTAAACGAGTAATTGGGTGATAAGGTTTCTCCCCGAGCGGCACGGAGCACACGCTCTTCTATGACGGCGCGGCTCTTGGGCGCAACCAGTTGAATGAAATCAAAAGAGGGATCGTTGACTTCTTCGGCGCTGATTTCAAACAGTTCCGAAAAACGCCGGTTGATAATCTCAAAATGCCGGTTATATAACAGATAAATGGCATCGCTGGACTGCTCAATCAATTGGCGGTATTTTTCTTCGCTTTCCTGAAGGGCTTTCTCGGCCTGCTTGCGTTCGGAGATGTCCAGAAAAGCGCCGACCAGTCCGGCAACTTTTTTTTGGTCGTCATAAAATACATCTTTGATAAAAATGACGTCATGTTCGATGCCGTCTTTGTCTTTGATACGGAAATCATATTTCTGATGATGCGGATGCTGTAACAATTCCATATCTTTCTGGTGATAAGTCTCCGCTAAATCCGACGGCCAGCATTCATGGACGGTTTTACCGATAATATCCTCAGGCCGGACGCCCATCAACTCCGTGAAGGCCTGATTACAGCCGATGTATTTGCCGTGGGTATCCTTGAAAAATACCGGTGTCGGAATGGCTGACAAGAGGGATTCCGTGAAAGCCAGATGGCGTTGCAGGTCGGCACGGCTGGCCCGGAGCGCTTCTTCAGCCTGTTTGCGCCGGGAAATGTCGCGCATGGTGTACATGATGTGTTCGGGCCGACCCTGGTTGTCATAGAGCACCGAACCGTTCAATTCGGCGGTGAAGGCGCTGCCGTCCAGCCTCAGAACTTCGGCTTCAACATTGTTCATACTACCCGCGGCGAGAAATCGTTCCATAAGACTGAAAATATTCATTCGGCCTGATTCCGTAAGAAAATCAAACGCGTTTTTTCCAATCAGTTCATTTGGTCCGGAAGCCCCCACCATCTGCGCTTTGCGTTCGTTGCAGAATAATATGGTGCCGTCTGTTTTCAGGAGCGAAATTGCGTCCTGCGAAGTCTCAATGAGCGTTTTATACCGTTTTTCGCTCTCCCGCAGTTTTTCTTCCGCCCGGCGGATTTCAATGGCTTTGGCGAAAAGACTGGCGGTCGCTTTCAGCAGATCCAACTGCGTGGCCGGCCAGGAACGGGCGGAAAGGCAGTAGTCGTATCCGATGAATCCCCACCATTGCTGCTCAATGAAAATCGGCGCGATGACTATGGATTGGACATCCTGAGCGCGCAACAGTTCTTGTTCCGATTCCGGTAATTCACCGATGTTTCCGGAGATCATTTCGCCGGCCTGAAGCAGGTCCACCCAGCGGCCGTAGCCGGATGCCCGCAACGGAATATGCTGCAGTTCGGGATTCAGCATCTGAGCTTGTATGCCGGGCGCGCACCACTCAAAACGCTGGCTGGCAAATATTTCGTCTCCGTCACCGTTATGGACTTCAAAAATATAGGTTCGGCTTACGTCCACCGCCTGTCCTAATTTTGCCAGAATAGCGTCCATGTGGATTTCCCAGTCGGATGAGGTGAGAAACCGGTCGGCGGCGAACGCCATGGCTTCCAGTATGGTTTCCCGCTGGCGAATTTGATTTTCCATATCGCGTTGCTCGGTAATGTCCCGGTAAAAAGCCATCGTGGCCGGACCGTCGGATAATTCTACCGTTGCGATATTGATCTCGTACAATACCCGCTTTCCGTCCTGCCGCAGCCCGCGGCATTCGTAATGCTCCGGCACCGATAAGCCGGCGGCCCGGTCGCGGATGTAGGAGGCAATCCGGTCGCGGTCTTCGTGTGCAATGAAATCCATAACCGATGCGCCAATCACCGAATCTCTGGAATCCGCACCGACGCCTTTTATAAAGGCCTCGTTGGTATATAAAATCAATCCCTGTCGTGCCAGCAGAATGGGTATCGGCGAGGACTCGAATAATTTACGGAACCGTTCCTCGCTGCTTCGAAGGGCCTCCTCGGCCATTTTGGTTTCGGTTATATCCCGGCAAAACGCCATCGTCGCCGGCCCGTCCGATAAATCGAGCATCGCGATATGAACCGCTAACAACACCGTGGTGCCATCTTTGCGGATGCCCCGGCATTCGTAATGCTCCGGCGCCGGCAGATTTAAAGCCCGGTTTTGGATGTACGACGTTATGCGCTGTTGGTCCGCCCTTTCGATAAAATCCAGTATATTGAGTCCGGCAAACGTATCGGTGGCTTCGGCGCCCAGGGTTTTTTTAAAGGCTTCATTGACATATAGAATTTTTTCCTGCCGTACCAGCAGAATAGGCATGGGTGAATGTTCAAAAAGCTTGCGGAACCGCTCTTCGCTGGCCCGCAGCGCTTCTTCGGCAAGTTTCCGGTCGGTGACATCCCGAGCGGCGCCGACCAGGCCGATGATTTCGCCTTTTTCATTGCGAAGGGGCGTTTTAATCACGTCCAGATAAAGGAATTGGCCTTTCACGTTACCGTATTCATCAAAGCGTCCGGTTTGTCCGCTTTTAAGGACAACGGCATCGGAATCGCGGCAGATTTCGCCGAAGGTGTGCCACTGCGGATTTTCCGGATGGGCGGCGCGTTCGCGTTCCGCGAAAAACATATCGCTCTTGCCTATCGGTTCTTCCGTATCCTTCGCGTTCAGCAGATTTGTACAGATGGACTGATTGACGAATATATAATTTTTTTGAATGTCTTTTGCCCAGATCATATCCGGCAGATTGTCGGCCATGTTCCGGAACAGTTCCTGCAATTGCTTATACTTCCGTTGGCTGGCGGCCAGAGCCAGCTCCGCGCTTTTTTGTTCGGTAATGTCGATGTTCGTGCCCACCCAGCGGTAAGGCCGTCCGTTCGCGTCTTTCAGTAATTTGCCGCGCGTGATAATCCATCGCCACTCGCCGTTTTTATGGCGAAGTCGGTGTATGATTTCATAGTTCGCGGTAAGTCCTTTGAGATGATCGTCAACAGCTTTCCGGATTTTTGTCTCGTCTTCGGGATGCCAGAGATTACGCCATCCGGCAAAAGAGTTTTCGACCTCATGATCGTCATAACCGAGCATCTTTTTCCAGTATGGAGAAAAAACGACATGATCGTTGATCATGTCCCAGTCCCACATACCCGCGTTAGAGCCGTCGACGGCAATGTTGAGACGTTCCTCGCTTATGCGCAACGCCTCTTCCGCCCGCTTACGTTCCGTGATGTCGCGGACGATGGCCTGCAGCATCATACGGTTGCCGGCGATAATGCGGTTTAGCGAAACTTCCGCATCAAACGGGGTGCCGTCGTAGCGAAGGTGACGCCATTCAAAAAACTGGCTGTGGCCTTCAAAGGCCGCATGGATTTTTTTGAGCGCTTTTTCCCTTGAAGGACTTCCGTCGGGCTGTGTATCGGGTGAAAAACGATACGGCGGCTGGCCGATGATCTGTTCGCGCGTACAGCGAAACATTTCCAGCGTACGCCGGTTGCAGTCTATAAAACGGTCGTCTTTCATTAAAAAAATGGCATCGTTGGCGGATTCAAAAAGCAGGCGGTACCGTTCTTCACTTTCCTTAAGAATCGCTTCGGATCGTTTACGCTCGGTGATATCCGTGTGAATGCCGACAAGAGCGGTGACGTGGCCCGAGGGGTCTTTGAGTGGATAAGCGCGAAGAAAAATACTCAGTACTTTTTTTTCTTTGGAATACATCAGCACTTCGCCGTTCCATATCTCTCCGGACTGGATTGTTTTAAAAACTTCCCGGCCTTGTGTCTCATTAACGTAGAGCGTTGCCGGCGGGTCTTCACCAATGGCGCCGAATAAATCGTCAAAAGCTTTGTTCTGGTAGAAATGCCGGCCCTCGGGCGTTGACATGCCCACCGCATCCGATGAATGCTCCACCGAGGATTTAAAAATTTTTAATATCTTGTCAGTTTGTTTTTTCTCAGTGATGTCCAGTGCCAGCGCGATGACGACTTTTTTCCCCTGATGATAGCCGGGGTATAAACGGACGTCCTTCGGAAATATCTCGCCGTTCCGGCGGCGACCCCAGTATTCAAACTGCTGGGGTTTACCGCGATAAGCTTTTCGCACGGCGGCGGCTACGGCTTTCAGATCATTTTTTCCGGGGGCGCTGATAAACTCCGGAGTTTTACCGATGAAAAAAGCCCTGGGGTAACCATACATGGCCTCGGCGCCTTTATTAACATCCAGAAACACGCCGTTTTTATCCTGAATGTAGATGGCTTCCAAAACACTGTTAAACAAATCCAGGGAACTATAATTGTCGCTCGTCTTTGTCACAGGTGTCCGATTGCCAGACAGCTTTTCTTTACGCGTCGTTGCCGATGATTTTTGGCGCGTTTTAATGCGGCGCGCCGCTTTACCCCGCGACGTTTCTTTCTTTTTTATACCGGATGAGCTCATGGTTGTTTATGGATGCGTTCGAATCTCCACATGGAATCTAAGAAACAAATAATACTATGACAAGTAAAAAACCTTATAGCAGGTAAACAGCTTTATCATCGGACCAGTTCGTAGCGTACGCTCATTTTCAGTGTAAATTGCACGGCGGGTTCAATGATCATCGGGTTAATAACAAGATCAAATCCTTCTACGGAAAGGCCGTTGTAAAAGAAAGTTTTGGATTTTCTTTTTTCCTTGATCCAGCTGTCGGTCTTGGAGGATGAATAATACGCGCTTTTCTTAATATTACCGCCTTCATAAGCAAGATAGGAATTGTACATTTCGGATGGGAAATAAATTTCGTAATCTTCGGTATAAACCTGGGCGTTGGTTTTCAGCTTGACATTTAGTTTCTGGGCGTACAGGTCTTTTTTCCTGTGGATAATTTTTACGGCTTCCTCAAACAGGCGGCTGCGCAATTCCGTGCTGCTGTTGACATAATAGTCCACCTTGACCAGATCATAAATCTCATTTTGCGAAGCCAGAACCGCCAGCGTGTCAAACAAAGAACGCCGGTCAAAACGGACCGTGACGTTTTTTTGAACTTCAAAACCTTCCAGCTTTTCTTCCGCCACGTTCCCGGTCAGCGCATAATCGTAGATGGGGTGTTCGCTGATAAAATCAATAAACAGGTCACTGTCCGGTATATTCATTTTTTTAAGATTTTGCATGAATGCGTTAATCCGTGTGTCCAAACGGCTGACACATTGGGATATTGTTTTGGACTCTTCTTTCACAGCCCATACCGCGACATATTGATCCGCTTTGACGTTAATTAAAACGGCGGCGGGAATCAGCAATGTGGTATCGCTCAGGTAAATTCTGTCGTATGAGGTGGCCGAGGATTTGGAAGAGGACGAATGGGAGTAATCGGTGTAACCTCTTTCGTATTCAACATTACCGCTCACCTGAGCGTGCAGTGCCGTTATGCCGATAAATATCAAACCAAACAAATATTTTTGCATAAATGTAAGCCTTAAATAATAAAAAAGGATTAAGTGGGCGCCTGTGCCGCTTGTGTAAAGATTAAAATATTACTTTTTGGTTTTTTTCGGCATTAAGCTTTCGGCAAACTTAGCGTGATCTTCAACCGCTTTCTTACCCGCGGCCGATGCGGCTTCCATATCGGCTTTGATTTTAGTCAGCGCGTCCTTGTCGGCATTCAGGTTTTTCATGACTTCCTCATGCGGTTTATTCGGATCATATTTTTTGAATCCCTTCATCCATGTGCTCATGCCTGCTTTGGCGGCAGTGATGAGGCCTTTCGCCGCGGTGATATCGTCGGCATTATGGCCGACGATCTTTTTAGCCAGCGATTTGTCCTTGGCCAGTTCGTTGTGCTGGTTCAGAGCGGCGTCCAACTGTGCGTCCAGTCCGTCGAGTTCTTTCTGCATGGCCATCAGATCGTCGTGCAGTTTCATAACCTCGGCGTTAAGGGCTTTTTCTTTTTCAAGCAGGTCTTTGCTTTTTCCGCATGCCATGACGACCATCAGACTGACAATTGTGATAAAAAACATTCGTGATTTCATGGGTAACTCCTTGGTTATAGGATTAGTTGTGTAGGATTAAATGTTTTGTCATTATCGTTCACGTTTGCTTTCAGGGTTTCCTTTCAGGTGATTTCGTATCCGGGCCACTTCTTAAAAAAATAAAGAAAATCATCGAAAAACAAAATAAAATAATAGACAGAAAAATTTAATTGTTTTGTTTATACGTTTGCATTATTTTGTGTTATGATAAATTGCGGAACATCCGGATTACAGTATGTTGCATACAGTTCGTATGATTCGCGGGGAATTTAATATATCACAAGGAACATCGGCATGAGCATTTCCGATCAGATACGTGCAGCGGGAGTTGTCGGCGCGGGCGGCGGCGGTTTTCCGACCTATGTTAAAGCGGCCTCTACGGTGGAATTCGTCTTAGCCAACGGCGCGGAATGTGAGCCGCTGATACACAAAGATTACGAAATCATGGTTCATTATCCGGAACCGATCGTCGAAGGCATGAAATTGATGATGGAAAGCGCAACCGCAAAAAAAGGTTATTTCGGGATTAAAAGTAAAAATAAAAAAGCGATTGACGCCATTAAGCCGTTTTTGAAAAACACCGCCATTGAAATAACCGAACTCGGCGATTTTTACCCGGCCGGCGACGAATACGAACTGGTCTACCTGGCCACCGGGCGTCTGATTCCCGCGGGCGGCATTCCGCTAAACGTCGGCTGCGTGGTGAATAATGTCGAAACGTTTTATAATGTGTATAACGCCTCGAAAGGCATTCCGCTGACGCAGAAATTCCTTTGCGTTACGGGAGCGGTAAAGAAGCCTTCGGCGTTTTTTGCGCCGATTGGCACATCGTTTCGTGAACTGATTGCGCACGCCGGCGGATCGACTGTAGATGCTTTCGGGATTTACATCGGCGGCACGATGATGGGGACGCTGACGCTTGATCCTGACGAAGTGGTTACCAAAACAACCGCCGGATTGATTGTCCTGCCAAAGGATCACCTGCTGATTAAAAGGAAGAACCAGCCGGAGAAAAACTGGCACCGTATCGGCAAATCGGCGTGCGACCAGTGCAGTTACTGCACGGAATTCTGTCCGCGATATCTGCTCGGATATGATGTCCAACCGCATAAAGTCATGCGCACGCTGGGATTCACCACTGGCGGCGCTTCCATGTGGAACAACCTCGCGGAGCTGTGCTGCGCCTGCGGATTGTGCACACTGTATTCCTGCCCCGAAGACCTTTTCCCGAAAGAGGCCTGCGACCGCGCCAAAGCCGCCATGCGGAAAGAAGGCATTAAGTATAAGCAGAACTTTCCCGTCAAAGTCCATCCGATGAAGGAATCGCGCCGCGTGCCCATCAAACAGCTTGTGAAACGGCTGCAATTGCAGATGTACGACGTGCATACGCCGTTTAATGAAAAAAGTCCGGAACCATCGAAGGTTAAAATGCTTCTCAAACAGCATGTTGGTGAAAAAGCCCAGCCCGTGGTAACCGTAGGCGAAAAAGTGGCCGAAGGGCAAATCATCGCCGATGTTCCCCAAGACAAACTCGGCGTGCCGGTTCACGCGTCCATCAGCGGAACGGTGGAACAAATTACCGAACATTTCATCACGATTAAATCATAGGAACGGTCATGGAAAAAAATTCAATCGGACTCATCGAACTGACCAGCATCGCCTCCGGCATGCTCGCCGCCGATATTATGCTGAAAACCTCCGCCGTGGAACTGATTTTATCGCGTACGATCTGTTCCGGTAAATACATGGTGCTCATCGGCGGGGATGTCGCCGCGGTGCAGGCCGCCGTGGACAGCGCCGTGCATACCATTGATACCGCGGTCATCGATCATTTCGTCATACCCAACGTTCATCCGTCGTTGTTTCCCGCGCTGTCCGGACATACGCGTATCGATGCGCTGGAGGCATTAGGTATTCTCGAAGCTTTTTCGGTTGCTTCGCTCATCGAAGGCGCCGACGCGGCGGTAAAAGCGGCCAACGTCGAACTCATTGAAGTTCGGCTCGCCATGGCCCTTGGCGGCAAGGCGTTCTGTACGCTCACCGGCGAAGTCGCCGCGGTGACCAGCGCGGTCGAGGCCGGCGCCCGGATCATCGCCGAAAAAGGGTTGCTGGTCAATAAAGTCGTCATCCCGGCGCCGAGACAGGAACTGCTGTCGGAGATGATCTAAAACGCTCTGCCCGCGTGACACACAAAAAATTCGAAATCGAATACGGGGTCAGAACGTCTTAATCGGCAGTAACGTCTTATTTCCATGCCGTAATATGTACACCCTTTTCGTAAGTTTCAAGAATAAGAAACCGAATGTAATCAAAACAGATGATCAAAAAACCATACTCATCTACAAATCATTAGCAATTAAATTGATAGGACTTTTATGCAGAAAGCAGAGGAGAACGCAGCAATATCAGATGATGTGAACACTGATACAATGGAACCATTGGAAAATATAAATCATATCGCAAGAACAACGCCAGGCAAAGATGCAGGGAGCGAAAAGCAACCGGTTTTGAAAAATAAAATTCATATTAAAAAATCGATTACCGATTATCTTTTCGATTTCATCATGCTATTTCTTGCCGTGACCGCAGGCTTTTTTGTTGAAAATGTCAGGGAAAATTATGCCGAACGAAGTCGCGAAAAGCAATATATTGCCAGTCTGATACGGGATCTTGCCGCCGATACTTTGAGCATGTCAGCAATCATTGAAAGCACAAAAAAACAGGCCAATGGCATTGACACATTATTAACAATACTCGATAAACCTAAATCCAATTTCTTCGTTAGTGATGTTTATTATTACTCATTCCGCTATATGTTCAATGCAACATTTTTCTCTCACACAGACGGCACTATTACGCAGTTGAAAAACGCCGGAGGTCTGAGGCTTATCCGTCAAGGCGTTGCGGACAGCATCATCGAATATTACTCTTTAGCCGATAATGTCAAATGGAATACGGATTTCGGACTGGCGCAATTCAATAAGGTATTGGAACTGGAAAAATCTTTGTTTGATTTTAAAACGCTTCGGATCAACCGGTTTTCACAAGTACTAACGCCGCATCAAAAAAGCGCATTGTCTTTTATGACGAGCGAACCGCTCATTCTGAATCGTTTTTACGCGGAAACCTTCTTTTTACTGGCACAGTTAAATAATTGTAACCGCTTACTCATGCAGCTCAAACCCCGTGCCGGGTTTTAATCGAATTTTTAAAACAGTCCTACCAGCTCCAATGAATGTACTTGTTATAACCAAATCATGAAATAATCATATGCAATTTTTCATCAATTATCTTTATAAACAACAAAAAATTATTCTTCCTCTTTCCTTATTTCTTGTTCTGATCGCGATATCGTTTCGGTTTGACAGTGACAAAACCGAATGGTTGTGGAATGATCTTCCCTTTATCGCTGTAACGATGGTTTCTGTTGCCGTGCTTCTGGTTTATGTCTGGATAAATATTGAAAGAGCAAAAATCCAGACCCAGATAGACAGAATCAAAAACAACACATCAGGAGACAATGCGACCGATGAAAAACTGGACTTGTTAACAGACCGGCAGAGTGAGATTTTCAAGTTGATCATTCAGGGAAAATCCAACAAAGAAATTATGGATGACCTTGTTATCGAATTAAGCACGCTCAAAACGCATATTAACCTGATTTATAAGAAACTGGGAATTAAGAGCAGAAAAGAAGTTAAATTGTACATGAAAAGCAACAAATCAGATTAATATTTTCACGGTTTCAACCCCTTTTCAACCCTTTTTCAACCTTTCTTCAACTTTTATTTCATTCAATCCATTGTATCTTGAGGAGTAACTTATTTATCTTTATCAAGAAAGGATTGTTATGAAAGCGAAAAAAATCTTTATGAGCCTGGCTCTTTTCAGTGTTATGAGCTGTTTCGCGTTTTATTTTAATGAAACCGGTATTAAATGGGCATGGAATAATAATTTCTTCATACCGGTTATTTTAATTTTATTGGGGGCAATTTTTGCCTTTTTATGGAAAACAGGTAATAATCCGTAAAACGGTTGTGCATAGTGCCGAATTTTTCTAATAAGTAAGTTCCGATAATCGCCCGCACCCTTTGTTGTTAATCGATTCATAAAATCGTTATCTAAAAAGGTGCGGGTTTGGATAATATTTTTACTTGAATTCCATGACTGAGTTATTAATTTGTTATTGTACAATTAAGAACCAATAGATGGAAAAGATGGAATAATAGGCATGAAATTATCCCTAAAAAAACCCGAACTGATGGCTCCTGCCGGCAACCGGACGATGCTGACCGCGGCGGTGCAGAGCGGAGCTGACGCCGTGTATTTCGGAGTCGACAAACTCAATATGCGCGCCAAAGCGGATAATTTCACGCTCCGGCAACTGCCTGCCGTTGTAAAATACTGCCATGACCATCGGGTGAAAGCTTATTTAACGCTGAACACGATCGTGTATGAGCGTGAGCTGCGGTTGCTGGATCGTATCATTACCGTCGCCAAAAAAGCTAAAATCGATATGATTATTGCGTGGGATTACGCCGTAATCGAACGATGCAAAAAACATAAAATACCTTTCTGCATTTCCACCCAGGCGTCGCTTTCCAATTCCGACGCATTGAAGTTCATCAAGCGAATTGGCGCAAAGCGTGTCGTTCTCGCGAGGGAATGTTCTCTGAAAGACATTAAGAAAATCAGGAGAAAATCGAATTTTGAACTAGAAGCGTTCATTCACGGCGCGATGTGCATCGCGGTCAGCGGACGGTGTTTTCTGAGTCATGAAATGTTCGGTAAAAGCGCCAACCGCGGCGAATGTTACCAGTCCTGCCGGCGCGAATATGAAATGAAAGATACGAAATTGGATCAGTCGATTATTGTAGGATCGGATTACATTTTATCATCAAAAGATTTATGCACCATCGAATTCATTGATCAGCTAATCGACGCCGGTATTGATGCCTTCAAGATCGAAGGCCGCAAGCGCAGTCCGGATTATGTGGCGACGGTTACAGCCGTTTACCGAAAAGCCATTGACCTGCATATTGAAAAAAAACTAACGGGCGAAATCAAACGGCAATTATTTGAGGAGTTGAAAGCCGTTTATAATAAAGGATTCACAGACGGTTTTTATTTTCAGAAACCGGACCAGGAAAGTATTGCTAATAAAGAAAACAGCGAGGCGACCGAGAAAAAGGAATATATTGGGAAAGTGATCAATTATTATAAAAAAAACCATGTCGTTCATGCCCGTATAGAATCAGGGCGGTTGCATGTTAAAGACAAGATATTATTAATCGGACCAACAACCGGCGTGGTCGGAATCACGGTTGAACAAATCCTGCTAAATAACCAACCCGTGAGTCGGGCCGCAAAGGGTACGGATATTACCTTTTCATGCGAATCGCAGGTCCGGATGAACGATAAAATCTATCTTGTACGTCCCGTGATATCATAACTTGAAAGCGCAGTTCAAAAGTTTTTTACTCAATCGCTTTTCGTTTTACTTTAGAACAGCCTCGAATACACTCAGGATGTGTCCTGACAGACTGATTCTGATACCGGAAACTTCCGTTTTGGTTCTAAAGCAGGGCCTCCATACTTGGTTTCGGGAATCGTGTTGTCGTTGGTTATAAAAAACAGCATCAGGTATAGGTAGTACTCGATTGATGGATCTTTGTCAGATAAAGTAAATGTTTTCTTTTATGATACAATTTTTTCATAAGGCATACATTAACATAAAATACCAATTGAATTTTAAGAACGGGCCATTATATTAGTTAGAAAAGATTATAAACAAAATTTTAAAAATGATGACTATAAAACAAATCTTACCACTGATAGTATTTATCACGGAACTGTGTTTCGCCCAGGAATCGGGTCAATATCCTGATCGTATCGTATTGAATCTAACGGCTGAACCGCAAACCAGCATAGCGGTTACCTGGCGCACAAATAAAGCGATCCAGCAGCCCCTGGCGCAATTTACCGAAGAAACCGACAGCCTCAATTTTGAACGTCTGGCCATTAGCATCCCAGCAGTTTCCGAAAAAGTAGTTCTGGACAGTGTGAACATGGTGTTTCATCATTCCGCGGTTATTAAAAATCTGAAACCGTCAACCCGGTATGTTTACCGCGTTGGCGGGGATTCGGTCTGGAGCGAGTGGAACACGTTCACCACGGCCAAAGAGGGACAGTCGCCTTTGACGTTTGTATACCTCGGCGATCCGCAATACGGTTTTCGGGATTATCTGCCGCGCCTTTTCCGGAGGGCGTTGATGACGGCGCCGGAGGCTGCGTTCTGGCTCTATATCGGCGATCTGACCACCGCGCCTAAAAAAGACGCGCAATGGAACGATTTATTTTTTTCATGGGATTTTGCGCCGCGCATCATGCCGTCGGTGATGATTCCGGGCAACCATGAATATTCCGCCGTCAGCAAAGCGACAATGCATGTCCGCGATCTGACGCCTCTGTGGCGGGCGCATTTTACCCTGCCGGAGAACGGCCCCGAAACCCTGAACGAAACAGCGTATTATTTCGATTATCAAGGCGTGCGCTTTGTCATGCTGAACGGCAATGAGCGGCTTTCACAGCAAGCGGCCTGGATGGATTCCCTGCTTGCGGCGAATCCGAACAAGTGGACCATTGCCGCTGTGCATCAGCCGGTGTTTTCTATGGGCGGCAAGAGGGACGAGGACAATATCCGCGATACACTGATGCCGGTGTTTGATAAATATTCTGTGGATCTCGTGCTAACCGGCCACGACCATGTTTATTCGAGAAGTCACAAACTGAAAAACGGACAGGTCGTGGGCGATACGGATAAAGGCACCGTCTATGTCGTGTCGGTTTGCGGGACTAAGCAGTATAAGATGAATCTTCAATACAAGAACCTGCTGGCCAAATACGCCGCCAATGTGACCCTGTTTCAGATTATTACGGTAAACGGTAATCGACTGCAATATACTTCATACACGGCATCGGGTAAAGTGTTTGATGCGTTTGAGCTTGTGAAGTAAGCAAAATATTTTGTTTAATAATTAATGACCGGTCCGGATTCCACCAACACGTTCCGTTGTTCTTTGGCATGTACACCGAATGGCGAGCGCCCGCTCACAATTATATATCCATGTTGGGCGCATAAAAATACGGCGCGAAGTATCTCGGCGCTCCGGATGCAGGTAAGGTCAACGTATTAAACGATTGGCCGAAACACACGGGTTAACGCGCCGCGTAAACGTCAGGCAAAAGCTATTATCCCGGGGCAACACGGTCCGGATTTGCGCAAGACCTTGTGCAGGCGTCCGATTCATCAAACGGTTCCGCGAACTCCAATTCGGGCGCGTCGGCGTGGCGTACCGGTTGCGGGCCGCGGTAAATAAAAACGTCCTTTTAAATTCAATGATGATAATTTTAATGAAACCGTTATTACACAGGCAGGATCGGGCTTCGCCTGAGCCATCCGGATACCGTTACCGTCATTTATACGATACAAATCCGCTTGTAGAAAAAGGCGAACGGTTGGCAATAGTTAGAGGGGATAAACTACGGTTTCCGAAGATCCACTTTCACATCCAAAATCTGATCCACGTAAAAGAAACGGCCTGAACCCATCACGTCGCAGTGACGGAAAGTAAACTGTCTGAATGAAATTGACTTTTTACGTATGCGCTTTTCTTTACGGATGCGGTCCAGCTCTTCCTTGGGGGTCGAATCAATGATAAGCCGTATACGTTCGCCGATTTCATTAAGAATTAATTCCTCATTCGAAGGATAGTACTCTTGAGCGTTAGCGCCAAGCATCACTTTGCCGTCATGCCAGCGTCCCGGATTTTTTTTGGCGGCTTTCTTATAGAATGTGAATGAATCCAGCAGGGCGGGCAAGTTGTTCCATTCAGCCGCCGGCAGGCATGCCGTATAACCGCTGAGGGAAGGCCGGTAATCATACGCATCATCCGGAGTGGTTTTGGGTTCATAGTCCGGGTACATGGAATGAATGGCGTCTGTTTGGTCGATTTCGGAACCGGCAAACATCAGACGCTTAAGTTCTTTTGCCCAGAAGTTACTAAGTCCGGCTGAATACCAGGAAGCACTTCGTAAGTAAGCGTCAATCCGTTCCCGGCACTTCTGGTAATAGGCCTTTCGGTAATAAACGGGGAGTCCGTTTACAGCTTCGGTGAATGTTTCCAGAAAAATCCGTAAAACGCTGTCCGTTGTCGCCGCTACACGGCTGTCGGTATCAGTAAAGGGCTGGAATATCCACTGTTCATGAATGGGACCGTAATCGGGTATCAGATACTGGTGTATCATTTTATGAGCAGGCAGGCCGTCGGGAATTGATTTTGGTATCGCTTGGCTTCCGGGCCGGGCCATTTTTAGTTCGATGAAGTAAGGATATTCTTCTAAGCTGATAACCTGCCAACCGTCGGATAGAGTAAAACTGTCCGTTTTCCGTATCCTTGCATGGCAGGAATCATAACCGATGGATTTTTTAAAAAGGTCGTCAAATGTACAGGCTTTCAGTATGTTATTTTGTTCCGTAATTGGAAAGTTTTTTTTGTAGATGATGGCGTCTTTGTTGACCGTCATAAAATCCGGACTGACGACGGCTCCATTGGATTGCGCCGTGATTTTTTTCTTATAAAGATTCTGCCTTGGAATAATTATGTATTCCGCAAGGGTCACGGAATTGTCTTTCAAACGGAATTCTACTACGAGCGCGTTGGCGCTGTCAGGCGCAATGTAATTAATGGATTCCGCAGACGCCCACCGGCAGACCAGTTCGGTTGTGCTGTCCATTTCCGCGGCGTGCAGAAGTTGCAGCGCGAGGCTCAGTATTTTAATCCATTCGATGGGATGCATATTCATTTCCCTGAAAGATGGTTGTGCGGAACAGCGCAACCATAAAGTATTTATATTTTACCACTTCAGCAATAATTTTATCAAAAGGAATTTCGTAAAAACAGCTGGTACGGTTAGCGGTACATGGTATCGGTTGCGCGGGGATGGATAGATATTGGTCTCGGGTTCGTCTTTAACAAAAACGCCAGTCCTTATAGAAACAGGACTGGCGAGGCTTGATGTGCGTCCACTAGGAATCGAACCTAGAACCTCCAGATTAAGAGTCTGCTGCTCTGCCAGTTGAGCTATGGACGCATAACACCATCGGGGGGGTAGTATAAAAAAAAGAAAGGGATAAATCAAGAAAAATATTTTTATTTTTTATTGAAATTCCGTTATAAATTGATTAAGTATTTACGCTTTTTGTAAACGTTAATTAACATTACCCATAACCAGAAACCAAGGATAATCTATGAAATCCCAATGGTTGTTAATCCTGTTAGGAATGAGTATGATCCTGTACGCCTGTAGCAGCGGCGGAGATACTTCCAATCCGCTTCTAAAAACCTTCAATACGCCGTTCCAGGTACCGCCTTTTGATAAGATCCAAGAAGGCGATTTTCTGCCGGCTTTCAAAGAAGCCATCAAAGCGCAGGAAAAAGAAATTGCCGACATTACATCCAATCAGGCAGCGCCGACCTTTGCCAACACGGTGGAAGCGCTGGACCGAAGCGGCCTGTTGCTGAATACTGTCAGCGCCATTTTCTTTAACCTGTCTTCCGCCAATACCAGCGATTCCCTGCAGAAAATAGCCAAGGAAGTGGCGCCGCTATTGTCCCAGCATAACGACAATATATCGCTGAATAAGGAATTGTTTAAGCGGATTAAAGCTGTTTACGACGCCAAAGACAAGCAAAATCTTAGCGGCGAACAAAGCCGTTTACTGGAGGAAACCTACAAAAACTTCATCTTCGGCGGCGCCGGCCTTGATGAAAAACAGCAGGAACGTCTTCGGGATATTAATAAAGAATTGTCCCTGCTCAGCCTGAAATTCGGCGACAACCTGCTGGCCGAAACCAACGGCTTCCAGCTGGTGATTGATAAAAAAGAAGACCTGGCCGGGTTGCCGCAGAACCTGATTGACGGCGCAGCACAAACCGCCAAGGAAAAAGGCCAGGAAGGCAAATGGATGTTTACTCTGCACAATCCGAGCGTCCTGCCGTTCCTGCAGTATTCCGAAAAACGGGAACTTCGCGAGAAAATATGGCGGGCATGGACCAATCGCGGCAACAACAATAACGAATACGATAATAAAGAGACCATAAAAAAGATCGTGAATCTTCGTCTGGAACGCGCCAAACTTTTCGGGTATAAAAACCACGCCGAGTATGTGCTGGCCCGCAACATGGCGCAAAACCCGGGCCGCGTCAATGAGTTGCTGATGCAGTTATGGGAACCGGCTTTAAAGGTCGCCAAGAAAGAAGCCGCCGATATGCAGGCGCTCATCAAAAAGGAAGGAAAATCCTTTAAACTGGAACCGTGGGACTGGCGGTATTACGCTGAAAAAGTGCGTAAAGAAAAATATGACCTTGATGAGGAACAATTAAAGCCCTATTTCGAACTCGAGAGCGTTAAAAAAGGTTTGTTCACCGTTGTGAACAAGCTATGGGGCCTCAAGATGATTGAAAAACCGGAGTTGCCGAAATACGACAAAAACGTAACGGCCTACGAAGTGCAGGAAGCCGACGGAAAGCATATCGGCATTTTGTATATGGATTTCTATACCCGGGCCAGCAAACGCGGCGGCGCCTGGATGGACAATTACCGCAACCAATATATCAAGGACGGCAAGGACATCCGTCCGGTTGTTACTAATGTGTTTAATTTTTCCGCGCCGACCGCCAACACGCCCACCCTGCTGACTTACGACGAGGTCAGTACTGTGTTTCATGAATTCGGTCACGGGTTGCATGGTCTGCTGACGAAATGCAATTATGTCAGCCTCTCCGGCACCAATGTCGCGCGCGATTTCGTGGAACTGCCCTCGCAGATTATGGAAAACTGGGCTGCCGATACCGCCGGACTGAATCTGTTTGCCAAACATTATAAAACCGGCGAAGTGATTCCGCCCGCGTTGGTGGATAAAATCACGAAGAGTCAGTACCACGACCAGGGTTTCGCGACCGTGGAATACCTTGCGGCATCGATACTGGACATGAAATACCACACGATGACCGAACCGTTCAATCAGGATGTCAACCGGTTTGAGGCCGAAGCGATGAAACAGATTGGACTGATTCCGGAAATCATCAGCCGGTACCGCAGTACGTATTTCGCGCATATTTTCAGCGGCGGATATTCTGCGGGATATTACAGCTACATCTGGGCGCAGGTGCTGGACGCCGATGCGTTCGATTATTTCAAACAGAACGGCGTTTTCGACCAGAAGACCGCGCAATCATTCCGCAGTAATATCCTGGAGCGCGGCAATACTGAAGAACCCATGGAACTGTATAAAAAATTCCGCGGCGCTGAACCCAGCATTCAGCCTCTGTTGAAGCGAAAAGGTCTGATATAGGTCACGCCAAAATATTTTTTAAAGGACAGCTCCCTGCAGGCCTGCGGGGAGCTGTTTTTTTATGATGGTATTAATCCGGAATGGCTTGCGGCAACCGCTACCCGAAGATGATGGTAAAGAATTCAATCATTAGGCCACCGTCGGCAGCGAAAAACTGAACGTGGAACCTTTGCCGAGTTCGCTCTCGACCCAGACTTTACCTTTATGCAGTTCCACGATTTTTTTAACGATTGCCAGGCCGAAACCGGTGCTGGATTCTCCGCCGGTGGGCCGGGCGCTGAGTTTCTTGAAGCTGGTGAATATTTCCCGCAAATCATTCTCGCTCAGCCCCTGGCCGGTGTCCCGGATGTGGGTGATAACCGCGGTTGGCGAAGCTTCGCAGTAGACGCGAACCGAACCGCCGGGGAATGTGTATTTGATGGCATTGCTGAGCAGGTTGTTGACGACTTCAATAATACGGATTTTATCCACCGTTACCATCGGTAGATCACTGCGTTTTTCGATGTTCAGCGCAATATTTTTCATCATCGCCGTCTTGCGGTGCATTTTTTCGCACTCCTTAAGGATGACGGCCATATTTTCCCTGTGCAGTTCCAGACTGACTTTGCCGGCTTCAATAGCGGATATATCCAGCAAGTCGGATATTAATTGTACCATATCGCGACCGGATTTGAGGACCATCGAGAGATCGTTGATAGCGTCCTCTTTGTTAAAACGTCCGGATTTAAGGTCCTCTACTACCAGTTCCACAAAACCGATTACCGCGCCCAGCGGGCTTCGTAAGTCATGCGCCGCAATACCGAGAAACTCGTTTTTCTTTTCGTTGACGATTTTCAGTTCCTCGAGAATGTTAGCCTTGATGAAAGCCGACGTGATATGCTCTTTCAGCGTAAACAACAGGTGAAGGTCCTGGGAAGAAAAACCCGCGCCGGCGTCCAGGTTGTCAAATATAAAATAGCCCTCGGTTTTTTGTTCCACGTGTATCCGCAGGATTAAGCGGGACGGCGGTGCACCTAAGATTTCGTCGATGGCGTGCTTATCCGTTATCGCTCCCGCCTTGAGCAGATAGATGTCTTCGAAAAGGCGATCGGCCCGGCCGATCAGTAACGTCTCAACCTCGGACAGTGTCAGTACCAGACTGGTCAGCGAAGGCTGGCTCCATCCCCGCGTCATTTTGACTTTAAAATTTTCGGATTCGCGGTCCTGAACGAAAATACAGGCCCGGTGGGCGTTCCGGAGTATGTTGACCTCTTTAAGCAGGGTTTCCAGCAACGCGGAAAAATCTATTTCCGAGTTGATGGCCTTCACAATCATATTGATTTTCTCCAGTTCCTCTTTCTTTTCCAGAAGATCCCGCGTCCTTTCGGCAACCTGCTTTTCAAGTTCTTGTTTCTGAGCCTCGATCAGCGCCTTGTGTTCCGCTTCTTTCTCACGTTTGAGTTTTTCCTTTTGCAGGGTTTGTTCAGCCAGTTCCTGCTTAAGCATATTGAAGCGGTTGGAAAGCCCCAGCGAAAGGAGCGTCGTCTGCATGATGATACCGATCAGCATGCTGTAATTTGTAATGAAGGTGCTGGGCAGAATTCCGAAAGATTTAAGCGCAAACAGATTGACGCCGAGAAGGTAGGCAACCCATCCCAGAAGAAAATACCGTGCCGGGCGGTAGCCTTTGGTCCAACATAAAATGCCGCTGGGAACCAGGATAACGGACATTATCAGCGATAAGACTGCTATCATCGAAATAGCAACAGGATAATTACCGATGAGCGATAACAGGATTGGAACCAGCGTGCCTGCCATATAAATATTAAGGATCAGGTTGACTTTTGGTATAATGACTTTTGTTTGCAGATACGCTTTGGTAAATTGCGCACAGAAGAGTAGCGCCAAACCCAGGAATAACGAAATGCTGGGGTTGTTCAGCGCCGGATTGCCGGGCCACAGCAGTTCATAGGCGTACCCGTCAAGACCCATCTGACCGATAATATAGAATGAGATATATAACACGTAATAGAGATAGCTTTTATCCTTGATCGTAAAGAAAAAGAAAAGGTTATAAAGAGCCATTAGAACCAATATGCCGTAAAAACCGCCATAGATAAATTGTTCTTTAAGCGTTTTGGATAGAAATACGGTTTCGCTGCAGAGTTTCAGCGGTAACTGGATGGAACTCTCCCCGTGCACACGCATATAGAAAACATATTCCTTACCCGGCGACAATGACAGACGAAATATAATATTTCGGTGACGGTATTTACGCTGGTCAAAAGAAATTTGATCGCCGGATTGAGAAGCGATCCAATGGCCGGCGGTATCAGTCTGGTACAGTGTTACATAATCCAGCAGCGGGTAACCCACCTCAAGAAACCAGTCCGTATTTTTGGCGTCTTCATTCTTGACCCGAAATTCAAACCAGAAAACCGATTTTGAAAATCCGTAATTCGGTATACCGCCTTCAGAAACGACAAATCGCTTTTGGTTTTCTTCAGTGAGAATCTGATGGATGTCCAATACGCTTTCTTTGTCTTCAAGAATGCGGAGGTAGTCGTGTACGGTATATTCGCTCTGTTCCGGTGTGATGAGGATCTGCGGCGTAACCGATGCCTGCCAAGCGTGGTTTCCGGCATTCAGAAGTACCGGCAGTAAAAATTTCCACGCCATGCAACTCGCTAAAAACAAACGTTGCGCTTTGATATTCAGATGGCGCATTAAAATCCGTTTTGTTATAATGTAGGCAGAAAAGGACCTTACCAAAAAATAAGCAATATGCTACTTGTTTTCAAGTATAAACTTTTTGATCAGCCATTTAACCGAACGATAAAACGGTGCCGATAATAAAAAAGCCTCAGTCTGTTTGGTGGTTTTTTTTCAGATAAACGATAAGGTCCTATGTGAATTATTCTCTTGTTATATTTAAAATTTTTAATTGCAATTCGCCGGCTGGTATCTGAATGGTCGCAGTTTCCCCGATACCTTTTCCAAGAAGCCCTTTACCAATCGGCGTTTTTACGGATATTTTACCGTTTTCCCAGTCCGCATCGGTGTCCGGAACCAGAGTATAGGTCATCCGATCTTTGGTTTTCACGTTTTCCAGTTCTACGGTAGCCAGGATATACACTTTATCTTTAGGAATATCGTCTTCATTGATGATGACAGCGTTCATCATTTTCATTTCCATCTCGTTGATGCGGTTCTGAAGCTTCTGGAGTTCTTCTTTGGCGGCATGGTATTCGGCATTTTCGCTCAGGTCTCCGTGTTCTCTGGCTACCTGCACGCGTTCGGCGATTTCGGGCCGTTTGACGTTTTTCAGATAATCCACTTCTTCCTTCAATTTTCTGAGGCCTTCCGGTGTAAAATATACTTTTTCCATATTCCTAATTACTCCTTAAAAAAAATAAAAAAAATTTCTCAGCGGGAGAAGCTGTCATCCCGCTGAAAGGGAAAGAATTGTTATTGAAATTATAACGTTCGGGTTTCGTCCTTATTTCAGGATGGCGAGCACCTCCTGCTGAATAGGGGTACCGGTAACCAGAATATCGTTTTTATCGGTGATATACACGTCAATTTCGCTGCGCACGCCGAAATCATCGAGGAAATAGATGCCGGGTTCGATGGAAAAGCAGGTGCGCGGCAGGATCCGGCGGTTGTCCTTGGTTTCCAGATTATCGATGTTAGCGCCGTTACCGTGAACTTCCTCGCCGATGGAATGGCCGGTGCGGTGGATAAAGTTTTCGCCGTAGCCGCGCTCGGTAATGTATTTGCGGCAGACATCGTCAATTTCCCAACCATAGAGCGGTTTGTCCTGGCCGAGCCGTTCCTTGATGAAACTGACGGCGGCATCGCGAGCGCCTTTGACGATCTGGAAGATCTTTTCATATTTTTCCGGCACGGTCTTGCCGCAGTAGCCGACCAGCGTGTAGTCCGCGTATACGCCCTTGGGTACATTCTTTTTGGCCCACAGATCAATCAGCACAAAATCGTTTTCATGGATTTCCGTAAAGATATCCTTGGTCGGTTCGTAATGCGGGTCGCCGGAATTTTTGTTGACCGAGCAGTTGGGCGCATCGACGGATATCAGGTTGCGTTCCTTGAACTGCTGGAGCATGAAGGACTGCACGTCATATTCAGTGACCCGGAGTTTGGACTGCAGGCTGGTTTTGATATAATTAAACGCCAGATGCACGATTTCCATGAGCGCGCGGGAGGCTTCCAGGTGCAGAATTAATTGATCATCGTCCCAGGTAGAATCGAAATAGGAGATCAGGTCGGCGGAGGAAACAATTTGCGCGCCGGTCGTCTTGCGCACCAGTTCAAAGGTGCCGGCGTCCACGATGGATACATACGGGATCTGGCACTCGGGCGAATATTCCATGGCAATCGTCTTGCCGCCCATCGTAATTTCTTTCAGGCCGGCCTCCAGTTCCTGCCAGCTTTTATAAACGATTTTTTCGCCGGGTACCGAATCCAGCACGTACCGCTCGATGCCATGAACTAATTTTTTCGGCAGACCGCTGGCGGGAATGTAATAAAAATACCGGCGCATCTGCGTGAGATGGGGAGGCAGATCGAGAATCTTTTTTGCAATCGGATTGTTCTGGCGGAAACTGTAAAGCAGCCATCCGTCGAACCCGCTGTTCCGAATCGCTTCCTGGATTTTCGGTATGCGGCTGTGGATGAAGTCCATTCCATATTTATCTTCCATGAGGTAGCCTCCCTTTAAAAATGTTGGTATCCTGTTATGGGTAATTTTTCTTGTTTGCCGTCAGAACGGATGATTAGGATGTCTTTTGTTTTTGTGATAATGCCGATTGCCGTGAGTGTGTGTTTCATAATTTTTTTGGCGCGGATGAAATCTTTCGGCGGCATTGTCAAAATCAGTTCATAATCCTCGCCGCCTCCGAGCGCGAAACCGGCCGCGTTCTCATGCAAGGTCTGCGCCGCCTTTTTCAATTCCGGATGTATGGGGAGCGCCGCTTCTTCAATAACGGCGCCGCACCGGCTGGCCTCGCATACATGCTTCAGGTCCGCGCTGAGCCCGTCGCTGATGTCGATGCAGGCGTTGACTTTGATGGTTGCCGTCAAAAGACGTCGGATTTCGCTTAAACGCGGTTCCGGCCGGCAATGTCGGCGGATAACATCTGTAAAGATATTGGTTTTTAATTTATTTCGCAAGACTTTCATTCCGGCCTGAGCGCATCCGGGGAAACCGGTTACGGCTATCACATCGCCGGCTTTGGCGCCGTCTCTTTTCAGGGCGCAGCCCCGTTTCGTTTCACCGATAACCGTAATGGATACGATAAACCCGCCGGCTGAACGCGAGATGTTACCGCCGATTATCGCCGTCCGGTATTTGCGGGCACACCGGAGCAAACCGGAGTAAAAATTTTTTATTTCTGTGTATCCATAATGTTCGGGAATATGCAGGCTGATTAAAGCGCCCTTGGGCGCGGCCCCCATGGCGGCGATATCACTGAGATTCATCGCCAGCGATTTCCAGCCCACATCGGCCAGCGTCATGTATGTAAGATTGAAATGCACGCCCTCCGCCATGGAATCCGTGGTTATAACGGCGTCTTTGTCTTTGCCCGGACGAAACACCGCCGCGTCATCGCCGATTCCGGTGCGCAGCCATAAGCCGTTTACCGAAAGGGGTTGCGTCCACTTCCGTATTTCTGCGATCAATTCAAACTCATTGAAGTTCTTATTTTTCATGGGGCAATATAAATTTTTCCCGCGATTTTATCCAAAGATTTTTTTTATTATTAATGATTTTTAATTAAACCTTATCTATATTGAGCCGTCTAATTCAATAAGAAATACTGAGTTGTAAGCGGTAACCGGGTTAATAAATGGATGATCAGACGCTCTTAGAACAATTCCGTCAATCCACCGGCCATGAAAGGGATAAGGCCTTCAACCAGATTGTCATCCGGTACCGGGAAAGACTCTACGCGGTAATACGGGGTTATGTACATGAGCACGAAGACACGGACGATATTTTGCAGGAAACATTTATGAAAGCGTTCCGTTATCTGCACCAGTTTCGCGGTGACAGCAGCCTGTATACCTGGTTGACGCGTATCGCGATTAATCAATCCCTGACACACCTGCGCAAAAAGAAACTGCGCTCATGGATCACGCTGGATCAGGTGACGACGCCGCTGGTGTCCCGCCAGCCGGAACCGGACGCTGAAACGGAGCATAACGAACTGAAAGATCTGATCCACCGCGCGCTGGAACAACTGCCTGACAAGCAGAAAACCGTGTTTATTCTGCGGCATTATGACCAGCGCTCCATCGCGGAGATTGCAGAGATAACAGGCAGCGCGGAAGGCACCGTCAAGGCTAATTACTTTCACGCGCTGACGAAAGTAAAAAAATATTTAAGCCAAACCGCTTTAAAGGAAGCATCATGAATGATCAAGAAAAAACTATCAGCGCCTATCTGGCCGGTGAATTAACCGGAAACAGACGCCGGCGGGTGGAACAACTTATCCGGGACGATCCGGAATGGCGGGAAATGTATGAACGCTTATCAGGCGACCTGGAACAGTTCGAGCGGGATCTGCAGGCGCAAACAACGCGCTGGGAGGTTCCGGATTTTTACTGGAACAATTTTCTGCCCCGTCTGCACGATAATTTGGACGCCCGTCTTCACCGCCGGGCATGGAAGCGGTGGTCGCTTATTCTGGCCCCCGCGCTGAGCGCCGCTGTGGTGGCTGTCATGTTCTACACGGGTTTATTCGGCCATCACGGCATTATGCCATCCGACGAGATGTCATGGATCGATACGATAGAGCCTGAAGAAACCATTAATCATATCCTCACACAGCATCCGGTCTCAAAAGACGCGCTGATGAATTATTTTTCCATCTCACCGGAGGCATTCAATGAGGACCCGAAAGTGTATTCTACCGAGCAGGCGATTCATGACGATCTGGAATTGATTGACCCCGAAAGCGCCATACAAGGCCTTTCTGAGCCGCTGCAAAAAGTCTTCATCGATGAACTCATGCAATCTAAAATTATATGAAATGGCAGGTGCGGTATGAAATCAATAATTGTTTCTATCCTTATTTTGATAGGTCTGACGGCAAGTTCGGCGGACATTCGGGCCCAGCGCCGCGGGGACGGACTGGGACAGAAAGTCCGGGAAGTACGCAAAGAAAAGATTATGCAGGAACTGGCGCTAACCGAAAAGCAGAAGCCGGCCTTCATTAAAATATACGATTCTATGATTGAAAACGACCGGAAACTGCATCAGACCAAGAAGCAGCTTATGAAGAAACTACTCCTCATGTCGGAAATCGGCGAGGACGTTTCCGATGATAAAATCCAATCCAATATCCGGGAACTTCAGGCTGTGGAACAACAGATTATCAGCGGACGGCAGAAAGCCGTCGCCGAGCTGGAAAAAATCCTGACGGCTCAGCAACTGGCCCGGTTTATTGTATTTGAAGAGCATTTCCAGCGGCGTATGCAGGAGATGATGTTCCGTATGCGCGGACCCAAGGAGCGACCACCATGGATGGATCAGTTCATAGGTCCGGGCATAGAAGATCCGGGCGGACCGGATGATTAATGCATAAAAGCGTTTATATACCCTTACCACAACCGAATCCTGATAATATAATTCAGGATTCGGTTTTATTTTTAAAATTAATTTTTCTATCGCCATTAATATATCGCTAGTTTTATAACCTTTTTTTTAGTAAGCTTTTTTAAGCAAACAAAAAAAAAGGAATCCAACGACCATGAAATTTCAAATCATGCCTCAAGCTGCAAAGATGGCTCTTTTCATTTTTTGTATTACGGCAGGAATGATGCCGCCGACGAAAGCCCAAACACCTTCCGATAGTTTAATCACGCTGGTGCGTAAAGGCGTGGCGTATCATGATGCGAAGGATTACGAGTCCGCCCTGAAAATGTATAATCAGGCGCTGAAACTGGACAAGAAATCCGCGCTGGTGCATTATGAAATGGCTTACACGTACTTCAGTATGAAGAACTATAAGCAGGCTATCAAACATATTGAAAAGTCCATTAAAGGCGATACGATTTACCAGAAACACTCTTATGTACTATACGGTTCCTCATTGGATAATCTGGGCCGGAAAAAAGAAGCGATTAAGGTTTTTAAGGAAGGTATTTCCAAGTATCCCGACAATTATCTTTTATATTACAATCTGGGATTGACCTATTATCAAAGCGGCATCTATGATGAAGCCGAGAAGCATCTGATACAGGGTATAAGGATTAATCCCCTTCATGCCAGCAGCCATTTGGTTCTGTCGAATGTGATGCGCCGGCAGAACAAACGGATTTACGCTGTACTGCCGTTATATTATTTTCTGTTTTTAGAGCCGCAAAGCGAACGGTCGACCGAGATCTGGGCTAGTTTAACCGAAATGTTGGAGTATGGCGTAACCCGGAAAGATTCGAAAAATATTCAAGTGTCCCTGTCTTCGGCAGCGCTGGATACCGGCGGTCTGGGTTCCGCTGAAATGGCCCTGGCGCTTCTGGCCGCAAAAAAGACCGGAGAGAGCGGCAAAGAAAAAACCAATCATCAGCTCTTTAGCGAGTTGACCCAATCCTTTTTTCTTATCCTGGGCGAGACCCGAAACGCGCGTTTCGGTTTTTGGCGCGATTTCTATATTGATTTTTATTATGCCATGGCAAAGGCCGAACAGTCGGAATTTTTCTGTTATCATATCATGCAGGCCCGAAAAGACGGTGTTTCCGAGCAATGGTTACGCGACCATGCCGAAAGCCAGGATCATTTCATAGATTGGTTGAAGTCCTATCTGAATCCTTCATCCGAAGATACCACCCAACAAACCAGCGATTAAAGGAGACGGCATGAATCTTTTTATCATCGGCGGTACGCGCGGCATCGGTTTTGAGACGGTTAAACAGGCGCGGGGACGGAACCATCAGGTGTTTCTGCTGGCGCGCTCTCCGGAACGCTTTGCCTTTAAACAGCCCGATTTAAAAATCATTCAAGGCGACATCCGTGAAAGGCAAAGCGTGGAACAGGGCGTTGGTGTTTCGGACGTTGTAATCGTCTGCATCGGTCATCCGCCTACGCGCCGTCCGGTCAGCGTATTTTCGGAAGGCATGAAAAATGTGCTCCAGGCGATGGAGCAATACGGGAAAAGGCGTCTTATAACCGTTACCGGCATCGGCGCCGGGGAGACGAGGGGACACGGCGGCTTTTTCTATGATCGGATAATGCATCCGTTGCTGCTGCGAACAATCTATGAAGACAAAAATCGTCAAGAAGCGCTGATAGAACAGAGCGATACCGAGTGGATGATTGTACGTCCCGGTTTTCTGACCAACGGCCCGCTTACTCGTTCATATAAAATAGTTACCGATATAACCGGCGTGAAAGCAGGAAAAATTTCAAGGGCCGACGTAGCTCATTTCATCCTGGAACAAGTCGATCGGCCAGCCTTTATAAGGGAAAAACCGCTGGTGACTTATTAACAAAAAAAACCTCTTGCGCAGAATGTCTGCAGTTATTAGCCGGACAAGGCGTTAGTGATGGCCGAGCAGCAGTGTGCTGGCCCAGAACAGGCCGACGCCGAGAAAAACAACCGCCGGCAGCCATTTATTCTGATTTTCATTAACGCGGGGCATCAGGTCGGTGGTGGCGACATGGATGAACGTCCCGGCTGACAGAGCCAGCGCGATTTCCTTAACCGGCACATCAATCCACTGAAACAGAATGTAAATAAGAACCGTGCCGACGATAGATGAAAGGGCCAGCAGAACGGTCGCCATAAGGCTGTGCCGACGGCTGTGATGGGAAACGTAAATAATGGAAGATATCGTAAAACCTTCGGGCAGTTTATGAAGCACCGTTCCGAGAAACACGGTTACGCCGATCTGAAAACCGGCGAGCATGCCTGAAGCGATGGCCACGCCGCTGAAAAAATTATGCACCATCAAACCAATCAGCGCGGTTGTGCCTACCAGATGCGATACCAGATGCTGATGGATCTCCTCACCGTAATGGAAATGCGGCGTGAATACGTGTTCAAAAAGCTGGATGATCAGGTAACCGAGAATGACCAGCAGCATGGTATAGGGCGCGCCTTCGTACGCTTCGGGAATCATGTCCAGAAAAGCCACAGCCAGAATATAGCCGGCTCCGAGAGCGATAAACACATCCAGATATTTTTTTTCCCACTGCCGTCTGGAAGCAAAAATCCACCCTCCGGCGATAATCAGCAGGCCGGATATCAGGCTGAAAAGGAGGGAATATTCCAGGTTCATACGGATAGGGTCAATCGCCGAAAAGTTTAACGTCCACTTTCATACCCTTGCGTCGTACCATCGAAACCAGCGAATCCATCTGGGTTACGGCATGATCGAGTTTGTTATAGATGCTTTGATCGTACACCATTTTACCGAGATTGCCCTCGCCGCTTTGCACGGCTTTGATGATGCTGTCAAGCGACGCGGTGACTCCGCTAATCTGCCGGGTGATGGCGCGCACGTCCCGGAACGTTGTGTCCATGTGGATATCCGCATTGTCGGCCAGCTGGCGGTAACTGCGAAGCATCAGTGTGATCCGGTTAAACGTGCTGTCGATTTTCATGTCGCTTTTAGCCACGATGGTCTTGATTCGGGTGGTGGTTGTATCCAGGTTATGCGCGACGCGCTTCAGGGAATTGGTGAAGTTCCGGTCGCCGACAACGGAGTTCAGGGCATACAACACGCTGTCCACGGACTTGAGAGTGATTTTTATATCCTGACCGATATCCCGGAACTGGCTGGTGAGTTCGGACAAATCCGGTTCCCGCGTGCCGATCAGGCGCTGTTTGCGGTCAAAGAGCTGATCACCAGTGCCGGGCACCATCTCGATTTTTTTAGCGCCGAAAAAATCGACGCTCGAGATGACCGCGGAAGCGTTGCTTTTCAGGACAACGGAATTGGATATACTCACCGTAACTTCCACGGAATCGCCGATCAGGTCCAGATCAATCACTTTGCCCACCTTCATACCGCTGATATTGACGGGATCGCCGGCCTGAAGTCCCGCGGTATTAGGAAACAAAATCGTAACGTTGTACGTATTCGGTTTGAAGGTAATTCCTTTAATCCACACAATGCTCAGCATCAGCAGGATCAGTCCGACCAGAATAGTGATGCCGACTTTTAATTCAAGAATTTTACTTTCGTTCAAAGCAGCCTCTCGAGGGATGTGCGTTATTCAAAATCGCGGTCGATAAAATAATTAAAGGTTTTGCTCCGCGTGCCTTTTCGCTGGATTTCCTGAGCCAGACGAAGCTGGAAATCCTGCGCGGGGTTGTATCCATAAGCTTTCAGGAGCCAATTCAGCGCAATGGATTCGATGATGACGGTAATATTTTTACCCGGCAACACCGGCAGTTTCACCAAAGGGATCTTGACATCAAGAATGGAATTGGTTTGTTCGCACAGGCCGAGGCGCTCGTATTCTTCTTTACGGTCCCAGATCTGCAGATCCACCTGTACCTCGAGACGTTTCTGCATGCGCACGGCCCGTACGCCGAACATTTCGCGTACATTCACGATACCCACGCCGCGGATTTCCATGAAGTGCTTGAGCCGATCATGGCCCCGCGCCATCAGAATGCTTTCGGATATTTTTGAAATCCGTACGGTATCATCCGCTACGAGACGATGGCCTCTCTCAATAAGATCCAGAGCGACCTCGCTTTTGCCGATGCCGCTTTTGCCGGTTATCAGCATGCCGATGCCGTAAACGTCCACCATGGAGCCGTGTACGGAAATTTCCGGCGCAAAGATTTCATCCAGCATGCCGCTGATCAGGTGAACGGTGTCTGTCGTAGCGGAATTCGTGGAAACCAGGGGAATGCCGTAGCTTTTGGAATATTCAATGATTTCCGGATATACCGGATTGCCGTTGGTCACGAAGATGCACGGGATTTCGAATTTCATCAGACGTTCCAGGGCGATGCGCCGTTCGCTTTCGGACAGCGTTTCCAGATAATAGAATTCGGTGTTGCCGAGCACCTGGATTTTTTCATGCGTGAACAGCTTGACAAAACCGGCCAGCGCCAACCCCGGACGATGGACATCCCTCTGGGTAATATAGCGTTTTTCCATGCCCTCGCTGACCAGAATATCAATAGCCATATTCGCTTTTATGTCATTTAGAAACTTGCCTACACGCATCCGCTCTACGGTACGGACATTGTTGGCTTCAATTTTATATTCCACGTCGTCGAAAGTATTTAAATCGGCCATAACCTTACCCGAAATTAAGCGATGATCAATTTATATAACTAAATAGTATATGTAATTATTCGTTTTTTTTCAAATAATAATTTTATATCTTAAAAAGCCGCGTTTGGTTATATATATATACAGTTATGAAACTTAACCGGCCGATACACGTAAAAAAACAAAATTTTAATCCGAATAACCATTTGAAAGGCGCGCTTATGAAAATAATTCTGAATCTGATCTGGTTTTCTCTGACGCTGACCGGATGGCTGCAAGCTCAGGAACTGAAACTCCAGCTGCCGTATACCCGTTTTGTGCTTCCCAACGGTCTGACGGTCATTCTGCACGAAGATCATTCCACACCGATGGTGGCGGTCAATGTTTGGTATCACGTCGGTTCTTCGTATGAAAAAAAAGGCCGTACCGGTTTTGCACACCTGTTCGAGCACCTGATGTTTGAGGGTTCCGGCCATGTACGCGAGGGGGATTTTGACAATTTGCTGGAATCCGTCGGCGGGGACAACAACGGTTCCACCAACGAGGACCGTACGAATTATTTTGAACAGTTGCCGCGGAATGCGTTGGATATCGCGCTCTTTCTGGAATCGGATCGGATGGGCTTTCTCAAGTCATCGATGTCCAAGGAAAAAGTCGATGGGCAGCGCGGCGTGGTGATGAATGAACGCCGGCAGTCGTATGAAAACCGTCCGTACGGCCTGGCGGAAGAAACGATACTTAAACATTTTTATCCCGAAAACCATCCCTATTTCTGGCCTGTGATCGGTTCCATGGAAGACCTGCAGGCGGCCAGCTATGAAGATGTGATTGATTTCTGCGACCGGTATTATATCCCGAACAACGCGTCATTGGTCATTGCGGGGGATATTGATTCGGCCGCCGTCCGGAAATCCGTAGAACACTGGTTTTCCGACGTAAAACCCGGAACCCGCGGCATAAGCCCCGCAGCGGTGCCCTTTGAAATCCACGGTGAAAAGCATGTATTGCTGGAAGACGCGGTGCAGTTGCCGCGGATTTATATAGCTTACCAAACGCCGGCGCGGTATATGCCCGGCGACGCCGAGCTTGATATATTGGCCAACATACTTACCGAAGGCAAAAATTCACGGCTTTACCGGAAGCTGGTCTATGAACTGCAAATGGCCCAGGATGTTACGGCTTACCAGGAGTCGGGTTCGCTCGGATCCAAGTTTATGATTATTGCGACGGCGCGTCCGGGTCATTCCCTCAAAAAGCTGCAGAAAGCGATAGACGACGAACTGGAGCGGCTAAAACGGGAATCCGTATCGGAACGGGAATTGCAGAGAGCGCTTAATCAGTATGAAACGCAGGTGCTCAATATGTTTCAATACATTAATTATAAAGCCGACATGCTGAACCGCTATGAAACATTTACCGGCAATCCTGACTGGATCCATGAGGATCTGTCCCGGTACCGCGCGCTGTGTCCCAACGACGTGACCGCGATGGCGATCCGATATATTGATCCCGGGAAACGTCTCGTGCTGAGCGTGGTTCCCAAAGGTAAAACCGAACTGGCCGCCCAATCAGAAAAGGAGTAACCCGATGAAAACGAAAATTCTTCTTGTCGTTGTTTATATACTGACCGCCATCGCCTTTGTTACCGCTCAACAGGTGGACCGATCGAAATATCCGTCGGCCGGAGAAATTCCTTCGGTGACATTGCCGACGATAGAAACCTTTTCCTTACGCAACGGATTGCCGGTCTATTATTTGAATAAATCCGAAGTGCCGGTGCTGCAACTCCATCTGATGATAAAGACCGGCAGCGCGCATGAACCGGAAAAACAGACCGGACTTGCCGCAATAACGGCCTCCATGCTGAAGGAAGGTGCCGGTAAACGATCGGCGTTGGAACTAGCCGATGAGATTGATTATCTGGGCATTACGCTGAACGCCTATGCCGGTACGGAACAATCGGGCATTACGCTGTTTACGCCGCTGTCACGGCTGGACCCGGCTCTCGAACTGATGAGGGATATTTTATTATATCCGCAGTTTTCGGAGCAGGAGCTTGAGCGTAAACGTAAATCGCTTCTGGTGAACCTCGCGCAGGCCCACGACGAAGCCTCAATTCTTGCCGCCACCGCGTTCAGTCGGTTGGTGTACGGATCCTCACATCCATACGGTCGGATGAAAAACGGCACGGAAACCACCATTCGCACGTTTAAAACCGATGACCTAAAAAACTTTCACCGGCAACACTATGTTCCGGAGAATGCCTATCTGATTGCGGTCGGCGCGGCTGACAAATCGGAACTCCAAGAAAAGCTGGAACGGCTGTTTGCCGAATGGAAGTCCGGCACGTCTAACTCGGTGAAGGTCAGCGATCCAAAACCGGTGAAAGGCCGTACGGTATATATCGTGGATAAGCCCGGCGCCGCGCAGTCGGAAATCCAAATCGGATGCGTCGGAGTCAACCGAAACACCCCGGATTATTACGCGATTACCGTAATGAATACGATACTCGGCGCGTCGTTTACCTCCCGCCTGAACCAGAACCTGCGCGAAACCCACGGTTACACCTATGGCGCAGGATCGCGGTTCCGAATGTTCCGGTCCAAAGGCGCGTTTGTAGCCGCCTCCGCCGTCCAGACCGAGGTGACGGATAAAGCCCTTATGGAGTTTATGAAGGAACTTACGGATATCAGCCGCACCGTCACCGATGAGGAAGTTGCGAAGGCGCGAAATTATGTGGCGCTGGGCTATCCGGGCGATTTCCAGAGCGTGCAGTCCGTGGCATCGCTGATGGACGAAAAAATATTTTACGATTTGCCGGATGCTTATTTCAATGATTACGTGAAAAACATTCTGGCCGTAACGCGCGAGGATGTGCTTCGCGTCGCTAAGGCCTATATTAATCCCGACAATCTGGTGATTGTTATAGCCGGCGACCGCAGCAAGATTGAGCCGGGCATAAAAAAAATGAAACTGGGAAAGATCGTGAATCTGACCCATGAAGATGTACTCGGTAAAGTGCCAAAATTATAATTGAAAGCATTGCCTCGGTTACGGCCGACGAACCGACAGCCGCGCAATATCATAAAAGGAAATACGCTTCATAACCCGCATTCAACATACGGTCCGGTCTTATTTTCGTATTCCGCCGGAAGCCTTGGACACGTACCGGCGCGATTTGCGTTACGGCATTTCCAAGGGATTGGTTCTTGCCGGTTCAGCCGGTGTGGCCGGCGTGATTATCAAGAAAACCTTTCAGGCTTCCGATTTTGAAGTGGCGCTGGTACACAGTGCGGTCAGTCTCGGTTTGCTGTTCAGCATCTTCCTGGCGGTGAAAGCGGAGCGTCCGGATAAAATGAATTACGTCTATTATCCGGATCTGTTGGCGCGCGTGCTGTTCATTCTTGCGGCCGGAGTGACGGCGATTTATACGGCATCGCTGGTATTTACGCTGATCCTGTGCGCCGCCTATGCGCTGAATGCGTTGAATACGCCGGTTATTACCAGCATTTACAAGACCCATTATCCTGATGCCTCGCGCGGGCACATTATGGGCGTCGTGCGGACCTACTTCAATCTTGCGTTTATCATCGCCTCGTTGGTTTTCGGCTGGATGCTGGAACTGGATGGACACAATTATGTTTATGTGTATCCGATTATCGGACTGGTCGGCATCTGGGGGCTTTCGCACTTCAGGAAAATTGTCATTGATCCCGGGCAAACCCACAGCGGAGATAATCAGGCGCATCCGCTGAAACAGTCCGTGCAAATTCTGAAATCGGATAAGCCCTTTGCCTACTTCATGCTGTACTGGGCTGTCTTCGGATTCGCCGTGCTGATGGTTGATCCGGTGAAGACCATTTATCTGACCGACCCGAAATACGGCATCAATGCCGGTTACAACGAGGCCATTCTGGCTATTATGGTCATTCCGCAGGCCGTAATGCTCCTGACGTTTCCTTTCTGGGGAAAACAAATCGATAAATACGGCGTGATAAAAATCCGTTTTCTTATCAACATATTACCTACCGTCAACATCGTGATGTTTTATTTTGCGAATGATCTGACGCTGATATACATCGCAAGCGTTCTGCAGGGACTGGCGATGAGCGGCGCCCAGCTCAGCTGGCAGCTGTGCGTGCTGGAATTTGCCCCCAAAAACCGTGTCGGTATGTACATGGGTATCCACACAATGCTAACGGGCGTTCGCGGCATCATCGCGCCGTTTATCGGCGCCTGGCTAATCAGCGCGGCGGGTATCGGCAACACGTTCCTGGTGGGTTTTTTCATGATGGTGGTAAGCACCGTCATGATGCTGCGGTTCGCCTGGACCAACGAACGGCGCGCAACAGTTGAAACGGCACCGCCGGCTATACCGTCCAAAACCATCATCGAATAATCTTTTCGGACTGAAACAGCGGTATATCCTGAAATATTGTACGGTAACAAATAACGGTTTAGAATTGAAGGACAAAGATTCCGTGGTATCATAATTTTTTTTTTTGAGAGAACAAATTTTTACAATAGGCGTATAATTAACGGTTAAAAATATTGATATTTAAAAATTCTATCAGTAAATTTAAAAATATTTGAATGGAGTTTTATTTGCTGTTTACCGAAAAAGAAATAACCAGCATTGCGAGCTTGCTGAAACCTTCACTCATTCGCATGAATCTGACCGGAAGGACCAAGCAGGCGGTCATTGAGGAACTCATCGGTGTGCTGGATGCGCACCATTTATTAACCGACCGGTCGAAAGCCCTTCAATCGGTGATTGATCGTGAGCGTCAGTTGAGTACCGGCTTAGAGAACGGTCTGGCCGTGCCGCACGGAAAAACGGACGGAGTGGAACGGCTGGTGGCCGCGTTTGGTCTACACCGCGAAGGCCTGATGTTTGATGCAGTCGATAAACAGCCTGCCCATTTCTTTTTTATGATGCTTTCCCCGCTGACGGTTACCGGACCGCACCTGCAGGCCCTGCGGGAGGTGGTTAAATTTTTTAATCAGCCGTCAAACCGCGAAAGGATTCTGAAAGCCGCCACTCCCGATGAAATCCTTTCGATTATGAAAGAAGCCTCATGAAACGGGTTCGAGTTATTTTCAGCGTAGCGCTGTTCTCACTGGTATCGCTGTCCGGCGCGCCGTCTGACGGCATGAAAATTCTGATTCCGATGGACCTGAAGCAGACGGATCATCTCAAGGCTTACGGTGTCGCTTTTTTATCGCTGACTTACGGCAACAACGTCGAATGGCTCCTGAACTATCGCGGCGGCTCTTTCCTGATGGATTATATGCCCGAAATGGAGAACGCCTGTCAGGTGCGCGGCGTTACATACCAGACGGTCAGCGGCACTCAGGCGGCCGTTATTTATCAGACCGTCGAAGACAACAATATGGAAAGCGTTCTGCTTGAGAAAGCGCCGCTGGTGGCGGTGTACACGCCGCCGGACAAGAAACCATGGGACGACGCCGTGACGCTGGCCCTGGAATACGCAGAAATTAAATATGACAAAGTGTTCGACCTCGAAGTGCTCCAGGGCAAGTTGCCCGAATACGACTGGCTGCATTTATTCCACGAGGATTTTACCGGACAGTACGGAAAGTTCTACGCCACTTATTCCCGGGCCGACTGGTATATTCAGCAGCAGCAGGAGTATGAATCCTTCGCGAAGCAAATGGGCTATACCAAGGTATCGCGCGAAAAATTAGCCGTAGCGAAAAAAATCAAAGATTACGTCGCCCAGGGTGGTTTTCTGTTTGCCATGTGCGGCGCGACCGACAGTTACGATATCGCGCTGGCCGCCCAGAATACCGACATCTGTGAAAATATGTACGACGGCGATGCGGCCGATCCCCGCGCGAACGACAAGCTGGATTATTCCCAGACGCTCGCCTTTAGGGATTTTAAAGTCGATATGAATCCCTATAATTACGAGTTTTCCGACATCGATCATCCCTCCTCGATCGGTCTGCGGCTGAAAACACCCGAGGAGGATTACTTCTCACTGTTCGAATTTTCCGCGAAATACGATCCTGTCCCGACGATGTTGACCCAGAATCATGTGTCCATCGTTAAAGGGTTCATGGGCCAGACGACCGGTTTCCGGAAGTCCCTGATTAAAGATCATGTGGTCGTTATGGGCGAGGATGCGTCCATCGGGTCGGTGAAATATATTCATGGCAATTTCGGCAAGGGTACGTTTACATTTTACGGCGGTCATGATCCGGAGGATTACACGCACGCCGTCGGCGATCCGCCCACGGACCTCGCTTTACACAAAACTTCGCCGGGCTACCGGCTGATTCTGAATAACGTACTCTTCCCTGCGGCCAAGAAAAAACCGCAAAAGACCTAGCGACCGTTTACGATTAAATGAAACCGCTTAAAAAAACCATCCTCATCATCGGTGGCGTCGCCGCGGGCACTTCGGCGGCCGCAAAAGCCAAAAGAGTCAATCCGAATCTCGATATCACCATCTTCGAGCAGGATACATTCATTTCTTACGGCGCGTGTTCCCTTCCGTATTTCATCGGAGGAATCCTACCGGATGTGAAGTCCCTCATTCATTATACGCCGGAAATGTTTTCCAAGGAAAAAGGATGTACCGTCAAAACCCGTCACCGGGTTGAGGAAATCCGGCCCCACCGCCGGCGGATAGTGGTGCGTGACCTGGAAAACGACCGGGTGGAAGAGTATATCTATGACAAACTTCTCATCGCAACCGGCGCCCAAGCTGTATGGCCCGATCCTGCATGGAAACATTTTTCCAATGTGTTCGCCATCAAGGACCTGCATGACGGTATACGGATTAATGAATTCATTACCATGCAACAGCCTAAGCGCGCGGTGATATTCGGCGGCGGGTATATCGGCATGGAAATGGCTGAAGCGCTGACGCTCCGCGGCATTCAGACATCGGTCATCGAACAGCAATCCCTGCCCATGGCCGGATTTGAAACCGAATCGCGCGAAAAAATTCTGGAAGCACTGCGTGAGTACGGCGTGGCCTTTTACGGCAGGGACACGATACTTGATCTGAAACAAAGCGGCGCATCCGTTATCGAAGTCATCACAAAAAACCACGCTATCAAAACCGATCTACTCGTCCTGGCGCTCGGTTTCAAACCGGAAAGTTCCATAGCCGCCGCCGCTCGCATCCGTTGCGGAAAATCAGGCGGCATACTCACGGACCCTTACCTCAAGACCAGCGCGGAGCATATTTATGCCGCCGGTGCCTGCGCGGAAGTTCGCAACCGTCTGACCAATAAATATACCTATCTGCCACTTGGTAATCTGGCGAACCGGATGGGACGCACGGTGGGCGTCAATCTCGCCGGCGGGCATGAACCGTTTCAACCGGTGATTCCGACCGTCGGCGTAAAAATCTTCGATTTGGAAGCGGCACGGACAGGCGTGTGTTCTAACACCGCCAAAACAGCCGGGCATTCGGTCATGGTCGAAACCGTTACCGGAACTTCCCGCGCGAAGCTGTTTCCCGGAGTTCAACCGGTTACCGTCACACTGATTTATGACCAACGAACACGGCAATTGCTTGGCGCTAATGTTGTCGGTAAAGAAGGTGCGGCTCTTCGCGTCAACACACTATCCGCGGCTATTGCCGGCCGGATAACCGTGGATCAATTGAGCCGACTGGATATGATTTATTCACCGCCCTTCGCGCCGGTCTGGGACCCGATCCTGCTGGCCGCCGGAAAATCCGGAAAAAATGAGAAATAATTATTTTTTTACTGCCCGAAAATTCTTATATTTTACCGAAAGATAAAACATCATTAACCTAAATTTGCAGGTAAATGTTATGAAGTCCATCATTGTTTTATTCTTGCTGTGTGTGCAAACTTTTTTTGTTTACGGTCAGCAGGCTGGTCAATCGGCCATTTCCACCGATTTTTCCGGCACCTACGTGGCCAAGGGATTCCGGCCTGGAGAATCCTATACATCCGAACCAACCTACGTGATACGCTGCGCCATTAATAAGACCGGCGATTATTACCAGGTACGCTGGTATGAAAAAGGCAAGCTGGCCTATTACGGACTTGGTCTTCATGTGGATAATGTGCTGGCGGTGAGTTACCTGTCCGTGGACAACAGCATTTACGGTACGGTTTCCTATAAAGATATGCGCGCAGAAAAGGGGTATCTGGTCGGCGCGTGGTGCATTGCCCGTACCCATCCCGACGCATTAAGCAACCCCAGCAACGGTATGGAAGTACTTTGGCCTGAACAATAACACTTCATACAATCTTTTACTAACGGAGGTTACCATGAAAAAAGTTACCGTGATGGCGTTGGCCTGTATCGCCTTCATTATTATGGACCATTCCATGACGTATGCCCAGTTGCCGATTGGCCTTTCGGCGGGCGTGCGCGGCGGTGTGCTGACCAAGGACAATGATTACTTAGGCGGCGCGCAGGTGGAACTCAAGGTTCCGTTCATTACAATTGTGCCGAATTACGAATACGTGTTCGTCAAAAACGGCAAGCTGCACCAGGTTAATCTGGATCTGCAGTACACGCTGGCCAGTGCGATGGTTGCCAAAATGTTTTTTGGCGGCGGCTATGTGATGCAGATGGCCAAACCGGATATCAGCGGCGCGGATATGAAAACATATAGCGGCTTTAACCTGCAACTCGGCGCTAAGGCCGGCGTGGGTCCCCTGAATGTGTTTGCGCTTGGCAAGTACCAGAAGGTCAAGAAGAACGACACCTTCGGCCTGGTTCTCGGCACCAACTTCAGCATTTTATAATGCATGAAATAGCACCAATCTGCAGGTCATAAAGGCTTACAATGCCAATTTGTCCAAACTGCGGAACTAAAAACGCCGCCGGCCGTACGCATTGTGAATTCTGCAGCGCACCGATAGAATCCGGGGATCGAAAGATATCGGAACCCGGCGCATCCTCGCCGCTGAATTTGTCAGAGGCATTTGCGCAATCATCAACGAATGCCAAGATTACCTTGGTTACGGGACTATTATCACTGGTGATGTGCGGTTTTCTGCTGGGCATTACGGCTATTGTTATCGGGTCGATGGAACTTAGCAAAATTACGGCCGGATTGTCTCCAGCGCCCGGACGACGGCTGATACAAATCGGAATGACCACAGGCGTGATAGGTATTATATTGCAGATTTTCTGGATGGTCCTGGGCGTCGGGTCATCCTTTTTCCGATGGTAATAAACTGGATGCATGAAACTCTTTTTAATTGAACATCAACGGAGGTGATTATGGCCATTTGCAAAAACTGTGGGACTCATATTCCCGATTCTTCCGCTTTCTGCACCAACTGCGGCGCTCATTCTGGGCATTCTCTCGATCGTTGGTTCCTGCGGCCCGGTTACCGGCATCATCGCTATCATTCTGGCCAATCAGGAACTGCGCGCGATTCAGGAAGGCCAATCGCCGGAATCCGGTAAGACACTCGCGCAAATCGGCTTATGGACGGGCTGGATTGGCACCATCGCCTGCGGTTTATTCTGGATCGGCTATTTCGGGATTATCATTTTCGCCATCGCGTTGGGCGGCCGGTAAACGATTCCGAACACAAACTATCCTATCCGCGTCCTCTGCTTCTCCAGGGGACGCGGGTCATTATAGCTGTTTTGCCCCCTTTTTTCGAAGACATTCGTTTCAGGTAAAATCCCATGACCTCGTGGTTATGACTTTTATGGGGCCCGAGAGTTTCTGCGTTTAACAAAAAAAATACAAACAAAATTTTATATGTTACCGCGCTGTCCACAGGACGGGCAGGTGATTGTTCCTGAATGCCGTATTTCCTTGCGTAACTTGCCTTTATTTTTTACCTTGATCGCGTTTAAAAAACTAAAAGAAAAGGAAAATATTTTATGATTCGATGTATAAAATGGGCCCTCATTCCGGCGATACTGCTGTTTACCGGCTGTTCGATGTTTACTGAACTGACGCCAAAGCCGCCGCTGGATTCAAAGGAAAACGGTTATATCGAAATTAAAAAAGGCAAGGATTTTTTCGATCTGAAGAATAAGAATAAATATGTCATGAAATTTCCGAAGCCCGGTGCGGTTAATTTTTATCTGGTACTGGATGTTCGCGATAAAGCGTTGCTGATCAGCGCGCTGGCCGACACGTTCAGCGATGGCAAAATCATTCCCGTGCCGCTGCCCGATGAGACGCATCAGCCGGATCGCCTGTGCGTGTTCCGCCTGGACACTACCGTCCGGCAGTACTACTGGATTATCGACTCCGTCCTTGCCAACCACCCGCTGGTTGCTTCGTACCGCTATGTGCCGGTCTGGCGGTTTAAATTTGAGGTGCAGTATGCCGAGATGCGGCGCACATTTGAAGCGAACCGGCAGGACAGCGCCCAGTACCGCGGACTTGGCCGCGATTTTCATTTTGACAAATATCCTTACGCCGGAGCGATCGATACCTTAAAAAATAAAACCAATACGCTAAGCGACGTATTTGCCGCGCTGGAAGAAATTAAGAAAACCTTTCCCGAAAACATCGTTTCGTCCACCGACACGGCCTACCTGGCCTATCGCGATTTGCGCGGTTTACTGGAAACGGAGCTTCGGTTTCAATCGGCGTATCTCGATGTGCTTGAAGTGTTTAAGACTGAGTATGAAACCCGAAACGATCCCAGGCAGTTTGTTAAGTCCATACCGGTTTTTCTGAATTTTTTCGCTCAAAAAGAGAAATATGAATCGCATGTCACCGAAGAAGTCCGGCGGGTGCTGGATAAGCGGTTGGCCGAGGTCACGCAGTATTATCTCGCGTACCTGCGCCAGAAAAACGACATCCAGCCGATTCCGCTGGAGATTGCGAATGTGGAAGCGCTTTTTCTGCAAAGCCGGGGCAGCGTGCCGGAGGATTTCCGCGCCGCCGCGGATTTCATCGCGCAGTATAACGTCCATGCGGAATCCATACTGGATTACCCGTACCGTCTCGACCAGATTGCCTCCGAAGTGAAGAACAGCGGTACCTGGCCGCCGGATACCTTTTATCCGTCGGTGCTGGCCAAGGTCTATGCGATGAAAAACACGGTACCGGCGCTCGATCTCGGTTCCTTCCGGTCATTCCAGTCGCACCGCTGCGCAATCATGTTGGATGAGGAATTCCGAAGAATCAGCGCGACGCTAACCCGTATGGACAGCCAGTACACAAGAGCCGGCGGGCTGGTACGGCAGATTAATATTATCCGGACCAACTCGACCTACCGCGAGATTATCCGCCTGCTGAAGAAAAACCGCGACCTGGATTTCCTGATTGCCCAGTATCCGGATGTGGATGGGTTGTCATTAGAACAGCAGAAAACAAGGATTGAAGCGGCCCTGCGCGACAGTCTGTGGGCCTCGGCAGAGAATCAGCTGGAAATACTATACGCGGATCAGGAATTCATCGACCCGGTCGGCATGAAGAAAATCCGATTGGCAACCGTGACGGCGCTCGAAAGTGCGTTCTTTGCCAGCGTGGAAAATTATTCACGGCTTCGCGCGACGCAGTTCATTGAAACCAGCAAACTGCTGACCGATAAAATCGAATCGTTATACAACAGCGACGCTTTCCGTGTGGTGCATGACATCCAATTTCACACCGGATCGGAGAAAGATTTTCAGCGGCGCAAGAACGCCCTGCAGGAAAGCATGCGTACGCTCAAAACCGAGACGTTTCCGGCGACGGCGATCGAGGCGCTGTACAAGGATTTTACGGCGAACATCCAGAAACAGGGCGTGGCCAAGGCGCGGGCGATTGCCAAGCACGGTTATTTCTATAAGGGCAAAGAACGCAAAATCCTTAACCTTATTGCGGAATGCGACACCCGCATCGCCAAGTGGATTACCAAACCGGCTACGTACCGGAAGTTCTATGTCTTGCCGATTACGGATAATGTCAACGATGCGAACACGTATCTCTTCCGTCTGAACGTGCAGATCGAATCCGACGCGCAGTTCCCCGTGTTCGACATCCATGTGCAGTTGCCGGAAGAAGTGGCCAAGGACGCAGGAACGCGGCAGTGGTACGAAGAAATTACCATCAATCAGCGGCCAATTAAAAATGAAGGGCGGTTTTCGATATCCGCGCCGACAGCCGCCAATGGGTATGAATCTAAAATCACGCCGGTGCAGATGAACAAAGGCGCCGACAATATTCTGGAAATCCGTTTCAAGCATCAATCCTATAAAGTGTTTGAAGTCAGCGTAATGGCGCAGAAACCGTTAATCAAGAAAAATTAAAAAAACAGGACACATTTATGAACCGGAAAAAAATCGTTTACATTGGCGGCGGCATACTCGCGGCCGTTGTTTTAATCTGGTTGCTCTGGCCGTCAGACCGACTGCGCGATACTATTGCTCTTCCGTACATCGCCCATCAGCCGCCGGTTTTGGATCCACACCTTCCGGCTCCGGATCCCGTATCCGATAAAATCGAAGAAATCCTTTACGACGGGTTGTTCAATCTTTCTGCCAACCCGAGCGGCATCATGTTCGAAGACGCGCTCGGCACGCTAATCGACAGCATCGACCAGAATCATAATGTGACGGTCCGGCTGAACCCCAAAAAATGGCACCACAGCTATACCGTGCAGGCAGAAGACGACGCTCTGCAGATCAAGGAAAGCGCGCCGAAAACATTTTCTGCGAAAGATCTTGATTATACCCTGAAACGCATCGAACGTTTGGGGACGCTGTCGCCGGATTACATTATGGTTGCGCAGGCGCTTGAAACATTCGGGTTTTCCGGCCCGGATGAAGCCATGCTCATCCGCTTTAAATTCCGCGGCGACCGTATCTGGCGCACGGACGACATCAAGGAGGTGCTGTCGTTTAAAATTATTCCCGCCGGCGATGACGTTTCCGGTCTGAAGTACCCCGTTGGTACCGGGCCCTATCTTTTTGTGCCGCGCACGAACAGCGCTGAAATATGGTTTTACAAGAATCCGTCTGGTAACGCGGTTATCCGCAATGTCAAACTGATTCCGTTTGTGGACAACAGCACGTTTGAAACCGAGTTACGGCACCATCGCATCAATGTGCTTCTCGATAACCCGCTGGGCGCGCTGTCGCCGATTCTGGAAGATACCGCCGACTTTTTTTACAAATCGAATGTCAGCACGACTTTTTTCGGCGTTTTGTTTAATACCGAACGGCTAAACCGCTCGCAGCGCCGCGAACTGCGCCGGATGTTCAGCCAGAAAGCGATTGTCAACCGCTTTTACAAGACCGGCACCAAACAGCAGAAATCCATCACGGATTATAAAGGCCAGATGAACCGGTACGCGGATCTGATTAACGCGAGCGTGTTCCCATCGACATCCTATTACGTGGAGGAAAAAATCGTTGCGGCCGAGCCGGAAACTACCGGTGCCGACTTCACGAAACTGCCGGATACGCTAAGGGTCCGTGTTTGCCTGAATTACGGGTTCCGCGAGGAATACCTGGAACTGATCGAAATTCTGAATGACGAAAACCTGTTCAAAAAGCGCCTGCACGTGATGGCCGTGGGCAATGATGCCGTGAAAACGGGACAATATGACGCGCTGCTGATGGCGTTTCCCGGATACCGCAGTAACTTTCTTTTTGACCTGTACGACATTTTTCTGCGTGAGCCCGATCTTTCCGTAAAAAAAATCAACCTGATAACCGAAACCGGCGCCGACGGCAGGACGCAGATATCGCCGCGTTCGCTGACTGCAACCAAAAACTTTTTCCGGATGGACATTGAAACCAACCGGAACGAAGGGAAAGACTTTGCGACCCTGCTCGAATATATTTACGGTTTCATGAGCACGCGGGAAATCGGCGATAAACAGGCTTATGCCCAGCGCATCAGCGATTTGGAGCGGGAACTCAGCCTGGGCGCCTGGCTGTTTTCCATGCCCTCTATCTCGTATTTCAGCACGCAGTTTGACCCGAAATCCATTGATGTGTACGGCGTGGCTTCCCAGTTGTCCACCATCGAGAAATGGAAAGAAAGGCCGGGATACTGAATTTATTAGAAAAACAGGAATAGCGATTAAAAGAATGATCCTCCGGTTTCGCTGTTGACTTTAGGCAATCGCTTTTTTATATTGAGTGCCTAAAATAATAAAGCATGGAGTTAATGATTGGAAATACTTGTTGTTGGTTCGGTCGCTTTAGATTCGGTAGAAACGCCGTACGGTAAAGTAGAAGAAGCCGTTGGCGGTTCCGCTACGTTTTTTAGCAGTTCCGCCAGTTATTTTGCGCCAGTGAATCTCGTCGGCGTGGTCGGCGAAGATTATCCGATGCATGAAATTGATTTTCTGAAACAGCGCGGTGTGGATTTTACCGGCCTTCAGGTAGTGCCGGGAAAAACATTCCGCTGGGCTGGCATATATGATTATAACCTGAACGATCGCAAGACGCTATACACCCATCTTAATGTTTTCTCGGATTTCAAGCCGGTTATTCCCGAAAAATATAAACATTCATCCTATGTTTTTCTTGGCAACATCGCCCCCGAGTTGCAGTACAGCGTCCTGGAACAGGTACCGGCCCCGCGCATGGTCATTCTCGATACCATGAATTTCTGGATTTCCGGAAGTCTGGAGTCGCTGAAGAAGGTGCTGAAACGGGTGGATATCTTTCTGCTTAACGATTCCGAAGCCCGCGAACTTTCCGGCCACGGCAATCTGATCAAGGCCGCGAAATCGATTTTTCAAATGGGACCGAAGACGATTATTATCAAAAAGGGTGAGCACGGAGCCGCGTTGCTGACACCCGACACGACTTTTTTTGTTCCGGCCTATCCCATTGAAGATGTTTACGACCCAACGGGAGCCGGCGATACGTTTGCGGGAGGTTTTGTGGGTTACCTGGCGCGCACCGACGACGTTTCAGCGGACAATCTCCGCCGGGCCGTGGTTTACGGCAGCGCCATGGCTTCTTTTTCCGTGGAAGATTTCAGCATCCGCGCTCTGAAAAATCTGACGCCGGAACGCATCCGCGAACGGGTACAGTCTTTCAGGGATATAACTTTTTTCCGGGACTAATAACCGTTGAAACATTTGATAATTAAATACGCTTCCATGACCGATCCGGGCCTATCGGAAAGCATATAACGCGACAGGAGGCTGCATGAGACTCGGCGACATACTCAATGATTCCTTAATAAAAATTCCGTTGGTCCAGACCGCCAAGAATGATGTAATAGCCGAAATGGTGGATCTGGTGCTTACCACTGGTAAAATCACCGACCGTAAAGCCGTTTTAGAAGCCGTACTGGAGCGGGAAAAAATGATGAGCACCGGTATCGGCAACAGCGTGGCCATACCGCACGGAAAATCTCCGGCCGCCGAAGAATTGGTTGTGGCGCTGGGCATCACCGCCGGCGATATTGATTTCGAAGCGCTCGACGGCAAACCCGTACGCATCGTTTTTTTACTGGTCGGTCCGGAAAAAGCATCCAGCCTGCACATCAAAATGCTATCGCGTATTTCCCGCCTGCTGAACCAAGCCGCGTTCCGAAGAAAAATTATTGACGTTAAAACGCCCGCGGATGCCCTCCAGATCATCCGCGAAGAAGAAAAGCATCTGGAAAGCTGATTACGGCAGCTGGAGGCGGGGATGATCCCGATCCCGACGATAAAACAGCAAAGTATGCCCGAGTATCTGCACCAGTTGTGCCTCGGTACCGGCCTCAATTTTAGATACCATGGTTTCCGTTTCATCCGGACAACCGTCCTGGATTTTGATTTTCACCAGTTCCTGTGTATTAAAGGCGTTACGGATAGAAAGAAGGGTGTTATCCGTAAGCCCGTTCTTGCCGATCATCACCGTGGCTTTAATGCTGTTGGCCAGGGAGGAAAGGTAGCGTCTTTGTTTTCCGTTCAATGCTTCCAAATTATACCTGCCTGTAAATATTCGGTAAATTATTAGGGCACGATTATAAGGTATACCGGGCTTAAAATCAACAAATAATATGCCGAATGAAAACGCAGTAAGCATAATGATGAATCCCGGCATTGGAAATGAATTAAAATTGGTTATATTAAACGCGTTTACATTCCAAGGATGGCCATGATTCCCCTAACGGTTCCCGGATATATTAAATCTTTTGTATGGTATCCTCTGGTTCTGAATTTAAACGGCAAGCCGGCTGCAGAGGGTAAGCGGATGCGGGGATCGCCCGACGGCTTAAAGAACTATCCGGACGACTGGACGTTCATGTTGTTGCCGCGAATACCACATGCCGTTCAACCGTTGAGGCGCTGAATTTACTCCGGGATCCCAAACGGCTGACGGCGGTTTTTGGACGGTAATAAACGCATTCATATTTCATGATGATAGTATGGCTGATTTCTTAAAATATTTACGAATGATTCTGGCCGGTATTTTTATTCTTTTTGGCTTGGTATTGGTTTCCAATATCATCCGGTTTGACTTAGAATCGCATTATCGGATTATTATCGGAATTATTTTTATTCTTTACGGAATTTACCGTATTATTTCTCAGCGACGGGATTAATGGGTTGAGAAAAATCATTAAAAAACTCTTTCTCCTATTTCTCGCATATGAAATGTTTGCCGATGGCTGCACGGGCAACCGCACGCCGACTTCGGGAACCGCAGTCGTTGGATGCGATGAAGCGGTAGCGCCCGCCATTGAAAAACAGCGGCTGGAATTTATGAATCGGTACCCGAATGCGGACATCCGCATTCGTTGGCTGAATCCGTTGCTTGCGGAATCGTTATTTACAGCCCGGCAACTGGATATGTTCATCACGCTAAGCCCGACCGCTCTGAATAAGGATACTGATAAATGGAAGGTGACGGGCCGGGCAACGGCATGGGACGGACTGGCCGTTATTGTACACCGGAGCAATCCGGTTACCTCATTGAGCCGTCGTGAACTGACGGGTATTCTTACGGGAAAAATGAAGACGTGGAAAGACATTCGTTTCGACGCAAAAATTCCGGCCGACAGTATTATTCTCATTATGGAAAACGATGCGTCTGGAAATGTCCGAAGCCTCAGGGAATTACTGCTGATTCAATCGATGGAAGGCGGGACGGGAATCAGCATACCGGAAGACAGCGTCCAGTTTGCCTCGGCAAGGGTGCTGGAGTCAGTCGCCGGAAAGCCGGGCGCGTTGGGATTTATCAGCACGACCTGGTTATGTGACAATCCGGATTACCGGCTCTTCCGTTCCATGATTCGGACGCTGGCCTGGCGGAGCGAGGCGGATTCGTTTACCGTCATGCCGATGCCGGGATATCTGTACACGGGCGATTATCCCCTCCGAAGGGCGATCTATGCCTATACACGCGAAGATGATCACGGGCCTGCCGCCGGTTTTATGGGATTTATGTGCGGCCATGAAGGCCAGATTCTGTTTCTGGAGTCCCATACCGCGCCGGCCGTAAGTCCGGTTAAGATTAAATATGAATGAACGAAACCTATACGGGAGTTTTGCATGCGACCCTCTCTGTTTATGACCGTGCTAATTCTTTTGGCGGCAACGGTGTCGGCTCTGGTGTATATATTCATTTTCGGCGCCGAACAGGACGCCTTCGGACTGAATTATATTTATAAAGGCGGCCCGCTGGTAATTGTGCTGATGATACTGAGCATCATGGTGGTTACATTTATATTTGAGCGGATCCTTTCACTGAGGAAAGCTTACGGCGCGGTGCCGGTAGCGGCGTTAATTAAAGAATTAAAGGCGCATCTGGAGCAGGCGGATTTTGAACGCGCGGCGGAAACCTGCCGGAAACAGGGTGGTTCCTGCGGACGCATTCTGCTCGAAGGCGTAGAAAGCTTTGCCCGCGCCCAGCGCCAGGGCTTGCATCCGGAAAAGGCGCTGTCGGAAACCCGCCGCGCCATTGAGGAAGCCACGTCGCTGGAAGTCCCGCAGCTGGAGAAAAATCTCATCGCCCTTTCGACGATTGCTTCCGTCTCAACCATGGTCGGTCTTCTGGGAACGACGATCGGCATGATCCGCGCGTTTAAAGCGCTGGCGCAGGCCGGCGCGCCCGACGCCATCCAGCTATCGGTCGGCATTTCCGAGGCCCTGATTAACACGGCCGGAGGACTCGCCGCAGCGATTATGGCTATCGTCGCGTATAATTACTTTGTTAACAAAGTGGATAGTTATATGTACGAAATCGAAGAAGCCGGCATCGATATGGTGGCATTGCTTTCCGTGTCGAATGACCGGTCAAAGGCCTGAACATGGCCCGCATTAAAAAAGCCCGCGTCGGCATCCGGCTGGACATGACGCCGATGGTGGATGTTGCGTTTCTACTGCTGACCTTTTTCATGAGCACGACCACGTTTCGTCCGCCGGAAGAAGTACCCGTGGATATTCCCGATTCGCGCTCCAAACTCAAACTGCCAACCGCGCAGGTTTTGACGATCATTGCGGATCACCAGAAACAGTTATGGCTTCACATTGAAGCGCAGTCGGTCCGGCAGAAGGTTTTTGGCGTCGGTTACCAGAAAACCGCCTCCCGTCCCGTCACGCTCGAAGAACTGCCCGGTTTTATTGAAATGGCCCGCAATGGTTTTGCTACGATACCCGGCGGCAGTTCTGATATCAATGTCATCCTGAAAGCGGACCGCCACACGGATTTTGATGTAATCGACCGGATCCTCGGTGTTCTGCGAGACGAAAAAATTACCTCGGTGCATTTTATGACCAACCTTGAAATGTAGCATTTATGGCCGCCGTAACCGAACCGCGAAACCGCACCAAAAAAACACGCCGCCGCATCAAACGGGTCGGCATCCGGCTGGACATGACGCCCATGGTGGATGTCGCGTTTCTCCTGCTGACGTTCTTCATGGTAACCACCGCCTTCCGACGCCCCCAAACCATCGAAATTACTCTCCCGAAGGAAGCGCTGCAACGCAGGGAGATTCAGGTCCAGGAATCCAACATTCTGCAGATAGCGGTTACCGAACGCCATGAATTATTTTTCAAATCCGGCGGCGACGCACTGAAACCGACGGACCCGAACAATCTGTTTGAACTGTTCATTGATGAAAGTGAACGCAACCTGAAGCGCAACGAAGGCGCGGCTTTCAAAGACCGTTACAGGCTCATTGTGGTGGTGAAACTGGAACCGAAATGCCGTTATGAAATGCTGGTGCACATTCTGGATGACCTCAATCAGGCCGTGGATTCGCTGAACACCCGGCACCGCTTATCCGATCCCAGGGAGCAGTTGTTTCCGCGTTTTACGATCACCCGGCTTACCGAACGCGACCCGTTGTGGCCGTTTATCCCGCGTAAACAATAAACTTGCAATTATTAAAATCTTTTTATACTGTTAATCGCAACTAAAACGCATGATTAAAACGGGAACTGTTCATGATACTTCGCATCCTGATGATAATCTTCCTTCTACTGCCGGGCGGTTTTCTGACGGCTCAGGAAAATCAGAAAAAAGAGTACGGTTTTGATTTTACCATGGACTTAGTCAGCCGCTACCTGTGGCGGGGTTATGACCTCAATCACAAGTACGGCGCGATGCAATCCGGCCTGACCTATACGCCCGCGTATCTGCCCGGCCTGAGCGCGTCGGTATGGTCTTCTCTTGGCCTGGCCGAAAAACAATCTTTAGGAGACAGTGAATCCTCCTTTGATGAAGTCGATCTCTCGCTATCATACGACCGCGATATCATCCGGAAACGATGGCTGGTGAATGTAACCTTACAACGCTATCATTTTGTATCGGACTGGGCCTCTTACAATAAAACCAATAAACGCGATTATGAAATCAGCGTAACCAACACCTTTGCGATCCACCAGTTTTTTTCGCCCTACATTCAATACGCGCACGGTTTCGACGTGGGCATGAAAGGCGATTACTATGAAATCGGCGCGGGGATGGTTTACGCGTTCAATAAAGATTTCAACATCGGGCCAACGCTGGCTTTTGCCATCAGCGACCAGTATAACCAGAATAATGAAATCACGCATATGCAGGTGCTCATTCCTGCAAATTATACCATCAAACCCATTGCGCTGCGGCCGGCGATAAATTTTGTCTATCGTTTTAAGGATCTGGGTAACCGGTATAACCGCAGCGGGTTTCTGGTGGCGCTGGGTGTCGGCGTGGCTTACCGTTTTTAAACGTCATGACAGCAGGTAATATCCATGAATAGTCGGTTTGATCCGCAGCAGAATTATGAGATCACGCGCCATGCCGTAGGGTATGTACCGCGCGGCGAAGCCACGCAGGCCACCTATGACCGCATAGGTTTTATGTCCGGACTGGAGGTGCATCAGCAATTAAAGACGGAACGGAAACTCTTCTGCCGTTGTCCGGCAGGCGTCTATCACAGCAGCGACGATTTCGATGCCGAGTTGGTTCGTCACATGCGCCCGACGCTCAGTGAACTGGGCGAATACGACGGTACCGCTTTGATGGAGTTCAAGACCCGGAAAGAGATTATCTACCGCGTCAAGAACGAAACCACGTGTACCTACGAAGTGGACGATACGCCGCCGTTCCCGATCAACCGGCAGGCGCTGGAAATCGCTATCGAAATTTCTTTGCTTTCCAAACTGAACATTGTCGGTGAAGTACACATCACGCGCAAGCAGTATCTGGACGGCAGCATACCGACCGGTTTTCAGCGCACGGCCATCATCGGCGTGGAAGGCGAGATACCGCTCCGTCATAAAAAAGTGCGGCTGATCCAGCTGAGTCTCGAAGAGGATTCCTGCCGTGAAATATCGGACATCGGGCACCGGCGCGTGTACAAGACCGACCGGCTGGGTATGCCGCTGATCGAAACCGTGACGTACCCGGACATGGTCAATCCGGATGAAGTGATGGAAGCCTGCAATTACATCCGATTCCTGAACCGCAGCACCGGTAAAGTACGCACCGGAATGGGCGCTTCGCGGCAGGATGTCAATGTCAGTTGCCGGGGCGGTACCCGCGTGGAACTCAAAGGGGTCGCGCACACCAAATGGATTCCGGAACTTACGCATAACGAGTGTTTCCGGCAATGGGCGCTGCTGCACATCCGCCAGCGCTTGCAAGAACAGGTGCAAACCCCAAAAAACTGGAAGACCCGTTCTATCCAGCTGAACAGCCATGATCTGCGCTTTCCCGACAGCCGCGTTAAAGAGGCCTTTGAAAAGAAATATACCGTTGTGGCCGTGAATCTGCCGCAGTTCAAAGGCATCTTATCTCATTTTACGCAGCCCGGCCGAATGTTTGCCGACGAAATCAGCGACCGTCTGAAAGTGATTGCCTGTATTGAAAAACCGAATATGATTCATACCGAGGAAATCGAACAGAACATCAGTCTGGATGATTTAAACAAAATACAATCGCTCTTAAAGGCCGGCGAAAACGACGCGCAGATTATTCTATGGGGGCCACCGGAGGATATACCGACGGCGCTGGAAACGGTGGAAGAACGCTGTGTCATGGCGTTTACCGGCGTACCCAACGAAACGCGCAAGGCGTTTCCCGACGGTACCACCATGTTCGAACGCGTGCTCCCCGGCGCTGACCGCATGTATCCCGACACCGATTCCGCCCCAATCCCGCTCCAGGACGATTATATCCGTGAACTCAGCCAGAAAATTCCGGAAGAAGTCATCACCCGCTATCAAAAAATGAAAGCATGGGATATTCCTGAGGATACCTATACGTATATTTTCAAGAAAAATTTGTTCCCGATTATTGAACGGATTGTGAATGAACTGAACCAGAATCCGCGTTTCACCGGCGTATTTTTCGGACAGGATCTCAAATATGTCGAAGGCCATTATACGCGATCAGCGGATTTCAGTTACGAACGCATTTATGAAATGTTTCGTTTTGTCAGGGATCAGCAAATCGACGTCCAGTACCTCCGGGAAATGCTGCCGGTGGTTTATCAGCATCCCAAAATGGATTTTGACTCCGTGCTGGTCAATCTCCGGTTCAAGCGCGCGACTCGGGATGAGATTGTTTCGCAGATACCGTTTTTGAGAGAAAAGTTTGTTAGGCATAAAAAATGCAAAAATCCACGGGCCCGCACCGACTGGATCATGGGCGGATTACGAAAACTGGCGCTCGGTAACATGGCGCTGAAGGAATTGTACCGGCATATTGAACCCTCAAACCCATAACGGCAGGCAGCATGAGCGAAGATATTTTTCAGGGATACAAAGGCGCCGCACTGGAAGTGCTAAAAAAATACAACGTACGCGTCTGGGGTCAGTCCGATGTGACCACGACCCGCGGAACGTTTAAGGGGACAGTACTGCCGCGTGCCGAAAACGACGATGACCGCCACATTGTACTCAAAATTGCCACCGGTTACAATATCGGCATTGACATTGCGACCATCACCGGCATGAAAGAGACCGGATATAAAAAAGCCAATTACAAAATTCCTGAAAAAGAATTCCCGTACACGCCGGGCCTGCCGAAAGTCAAATTATTTGGTACGGGCGGCACGATCGCGTCGCGGCTGGATTACCGTACCGGCGCGGTGATACCGGCTTTTACGCCCGGGGAACTATACGGCGCCGTGCCGGAACTGGCCGGCATCTGCAACCTGACCACGGAAAAACTGTTCGCGGTATTCAGCGAAAACATGGGACCGGAGCAGTACAAGAAGCTCGCCGTATCGATCGGGGAAGAAATCGAAAAAGGAATCGACGGCATCGTTATCGGTCACGGAACCGATACGCTGCATCATACGGCAGCGGCGCTGACATTCATGGTGCAGAAACCGCCCGTGCCGATTGTACTGGTGGGTTCGCAACGATCGTCCGACCGGCCGAGTTCCGACGCCGCGCTGAACCTGATGCACGCCACGCGCGCCGCCGGCTGGGGCGACATCGCGGAAGTTATGGTTTGCATGTTCGGTCCAACCTCCGACGAATACGGCTTCCTGCACCGCGGCACCCGCGTCCGCAAGATGCATTCCTCCTACCGCTCCACGTTCCGCACCATCGGCGATACCCCGGTGGGCACCGTCACGCGCCATGAAGTGAAACCCATCAAGTCCGTCTATAATCACCGCCGCCGCGACCGTCAGGTGCAGATTCTGCCGTACTTCGAGGAAAAAGTCGCCATGATCTATTATTACCCGAATATGCAGCCGGATATGATTGATTCGCTTGTGGACAACGGCTACCGCGGCATCATCATCATCGGCACCGGACTCGGACACGTGAACAAGCCGCTGTATCCGGCCATTGAGCGGGCTAAGAAAAAAGGCGTCGCCATATACATGACCGTGCAGACGCTGTGGGGTTATGTCCACATGTTTGTGTATGATACCGGCCGCGACCTTATGGCCAAAGGCGTCATCCCCGCGGAAAATATGCTGCCGGAAGTCGCTTATATTAAGCTCGGTTGGGCGCTCGGTCAGACCGACGATTTAGAGAAAGTCCGCGAACTGATGCTGACGCCCGTCAACGATGACATCACGCCGCGGGAACCCTATAACGGCTATCTCATATACCAGGGTGGCGTCCCGGAAGTGGAAGAATTTATTCGCAAAGTTCATAAATAAAGATCTTTTCCGGTTTATCGTAACGGTTTATCTGAGCGGTGCCGCCAATCCGCCCCGGTGCATCTCTTTCTTGCATTTACTGTCAGGATTGTTTATAATTCACGCAATTATTTATGATACCGCCACCGGGCGATAACGTTATGCGGTTAACCGGTTTTTCCTGCGCAATACGTTTTTGTCAACGCGTTGAGGCGGTTAAGATATGGATTAAATCAAAGAAAGCTTATGAACGACCACCACGACCGAACAAACGAACCGCAAGCCGTACGCTACCATTTCACCGAAATAGAAAAAAAATGGCAGGCCTACTGGGAGGAAAATAAAACCTTTAAAGCGTTTGAGGATCCGAAGTTTCCGAAAGAGAAACGGTTTTATGTGCTGGATATGTTTCCCTATCCTTCCGGCGCGGGCCTGCACGTCGGGCATCCGGAAGGGTACACGGCGACGGATATCGTGGCACGGTACAAGCGGATGAAGGGTTTCAACGTTCTGCATCCGATGGGATGGGATGCGTTTGGACTTCCGGCGGAACAGTATGCGGTCAAGACCGGCGTGCATCCGGCCATAACAACCCAGCAGAATATCGAAACATTCCGGCGCCAGTTGAAGATGTTCGGCTTCTCGTACGACTGGGACCGCGAGGTCAACACGACCGATTCGCATTATTTCAAATGGACGCAGTGGATATTCCTTCAGTTATACAAAAAAGGCCTGGCGTATCTGGCTGAAGTGCCCGTAAACTGGTGCGCGGAACTGGGCACCGTGCTGGCCAATGAGGAAGTGCCCGAGCAGATCGAACGCGGATATACGGTGGTGCGCAAACCGATGAAACAATGGATGCTGCGTATCACTGCTTACGCCGAAAGGTTATTGAAGGACCTTGACCTGCTCGACTGGCCGGAAAATATCAAAGAGATGCAACGCAACTGGATCGGCCGGAGCGAAGGCGCCGAAATTGATTTTCCAATCCGGGGCCATCAGGAGCATTTGAAAATTTTTACCACGCGGCCGGATACCATTTTCGGCGCCACCTACATGGTTTTGGCGCCGGAACATCCGTTTGTGGATCGGATAACGACGGCGGCCCAGAAATCAGCGGTGGATGATTATAAGCGCAAATCATCCATGAAGAGCGATCTCGAGCGGACGGAACTTTCCAAAGAAAAAACCGGCGTGTTCACCGGCGCCTACGCGGTCAATCCGGCCACGCAGAAAGATATTCCGATCTGGATTGCCGATTACGTGCTGATCAGCTACGGCACCGGCGCGATTATGGCCGTTCCCGGGCAGGACGAACGGGACTGGGAATTCGCGGAAGTGTTTGGCCTGCCCATTATCCGCACCGTACAACCGCCGGCTGACTTCAAGGGCAAGGCCTATGTTGAAGACGGCCCGGCCATTAACAGCGGTTTCCTCGACGGTCTGTATATGGATGAGGCGAAGAAAAAGATCATCGCCTGGCTTGAGGAAAAAGGCCTCGGTAAGAAAACGATCCATTATAAACTGCGCGACTGGCTCTTCTCCCGACAGCGTTACTGGGGCGAGCCGTTTCCGCTCCTGCATGCCGAGGACGGCACGATTGTGCCGTTAGACGAATCCGAACTGCCGCTGGAACTGCCGCCTGTGGAATCTTATAAACCCGCAGGAACCGGCGAATCGCCGCTGGCCACGATTGCGCATTGGGTGAATGTGAAAGACCCGAAAACAGGAAAAACCTTTCGGCGCGAAACCAACACCATGCCGCAGTGGGCGGGCTCCTGCTGGTATTATTTGCGGTATATTGATCCGCACAATGAACAGTCTTTCTGCGACAAGGAAAAAGAAGCCTACTGGATGCCTGTCGATCTGTATGTCGGCGGCGCGGAACACGCGGTTCTGCATCTGATGTACGCGCGGTTCTGGCATAAGGTGCTTTATGATTTGGGCCATGTGTCCACGCCGGAGCCGTTCATGAAACTCGTCAATCAGGGATTGATCCTCGGGGAGGATTCGCAGAAAATGTCCAAGTCGCGCGGCAATGTCGTCAACCCCGACGACGTCATCCGCGAATACGGCGCCGATGCCATGCGGCTGTACGAGATGTTCATGGGCCCGCTGACACAGGTCAAACCTTGGAGTACCCACGGCGTCGAAGGTGTGTACCGCTTCCTGCAGCGCGTCTGGCGGCTCTACGCGGGCGCTGATAACCGGCTGCATCCGCATGTCCAGGATGTGGAGCCCACGCCGGAACAAAAGAAAATTCTGCATAAAACGATTAAAAAAGTCGGCGAGGATATCGAAGCGCTCAGTTTCAACACCGCTATCGCGCAGATGATGATTTTTGTCAATGAACTGACGCCGGCGGAAATACGGCCGCGCAGCATTCTCGAACCCTTTGTTCTCGTTTTAGCGCCGTTCGCGCCGCACATCGCCGAGGAACTCTGGCACATGCTCGGGCATACCCAATCGCTGACTTGGGAGCCGTTTCCGGAATACGACCCCGCGCTCACCGTGGACGATGCGGTCACCTTGGTTCTTCAGGTCAATGGCAAAATCCGCGAGCGCGTGGATGTCAAAAAAGGATTGCCGAAAGCCGAGGCCGAAAAACTGGCGATCGAAAAACTGCATAAATGGCTGGAAGGAAAAACCATCGTCAAAGTAGTCGCGGTTCCCGACAAGCTCGTGAATGTGGTAATCAAATAAAAATTGTTTTTCATATTGTAATTTCGTAACTTGCGGCCACACAAAGGGGAGCGTGTATGCGCCTGTTATTTATTATCGTCATGCTGGTGATCTGGTTTCTGGCGGTTACCATGATATTTATCCAATCCACGCGAAAAACGTATCCGGGTTTCGGCGCTTGGACGCTGGGGCATTTTGTGATGGCCGCCGGTTTTTTGCTCCTCAGTCTGCGCGGCATCATCCCGGACTGGCTTTCCGTTCTGGGCGGCAATACGTGCTTTCCTCTGGCCATTGTGTTTTATCTGAAGGGTACGTATCGCTTTCTGAATCAGGCGCCGATGCCACTTTGGTGGTACGGCTTTCCGCTGGCGTCGCTGATCGGTTGCGCCTATTTTCATCTGATTACAGATTCGCTGGTTAACCGAAGTCTCATCATCGCGCTGGTCGTGGCCATTCCCAATTGGGCCGTCGCCTGGCTCATCATCCGCAGCGAACGCAAAGACCCGTCATTGTTTTATCCGGTAGTCAGCGCGGTTATGTTTATTAACGGACTGATTATTCTCATACGGGCTGTATGGATATTATTCATCCCTGATTTTGATATTATGAGCGAAGCGCCCATTCAGTATATATATTTTATTTCCGTCATCATTTTCCAGATTGCGTGTTCGATATCCTTTATTACCCTGAACAGCGAGCGTATGGAGCGGGATCTGTACGCATCCGAGTTGGAATTGAAAAACTCGATTGACCGTCTGCATGCCGCTTTGGAGGAAGTCAAAACGCTCGGCGGGCTGCTGCCGATCTGCGCCAACTGCAAAAAAATCCGCGACGACAGCGGCTACTGGCACCAGTTGGAAGAATATATCTCCACGCACTCGCACGCGGAATTCAGCCACGGCACCTGTCCCGAATGCGCGCGGAAACTGTATCCGGAGTTGTTCTGACATGCGGCTATTATTTATCATCGTCTCCGTGGTAACCGTCCTCATGGCGCTGATTATGCTGTTTTTTAAGTCTACACGCAAGACCTACCCGGGCTTTACGCGGTGGACATGGGGCGCGTGCGTGATGGCCGCCGGCTTTATTTTTCTGATCCTTCGGGGCGTTATTAATGACTATATCTCCATCCTGATCGTCAATACATCCTTTCCCCTTGCGGTAGTATGGTACCTGGACGGTATGCGCGAATTTCTGGGACTAAAACGTATGGCGGTTACCATGTACATCTTTCCCCTCATCTCATTGATCGGATGTTCGGTTTTTTATTTTGTCTCGGATAATACCGCCTGGAGGAATTTCATCATGTCCGCTGCCGTCGCCGTGCCGAACGGGGTTATGGCCTACCTGATATTCCGGCATTCACCAAGACGGGAGTCGGCGTTTTACCCGATTATCGGCGCGGTGATATTCATCAACGGCCTGCTGATACTCATTCGTTCCGTGTGGGTTCTCACCCTGCCGGAATTTAATGTGATGTCGGAATCGCCGGTGCAAATCGGGTATTTCATCGCGCTGATTTTACTGCAAATTGCGGGTACGATATCTTTCATCCTGCTGAACAGTGAACGGCTGGAGCGGGAGCTCGAACAGGCCGATGCCAGGCTGAAACAGACCGTGGAGGATCTCCAGAAAGCGCTGTTCGAGGTGAAAACGCTCGGCGGGCTGCTGCCGATCTGCGCCAACTGCAAGAAAATCCGAGACGACAGCGGCTACTGGCATCAGCTGGAAGCGTATATCTCCACGCACTCGCACGCGGAATTCAGTCACGGCACCTGCCCCGAATGCGCGCGGAAACTGTATCCGGAGCTATTTTAGAAATTCCATGGTGAGAATAATATTGATATTTCAACCATTATTCTTTAATATAATAGAATATACAAATAGAAAAAATATATCCACGGGTGTCTTATGTGTAAAAACATTCTTTTTTTACTTTGTTTTGTATTTTTCCCTTTCATTCTTTTCTCCCAATCCATTTCCAACGTCCAGCACAGGCAGGACGGCGAACGGATCATTATCACGTATGATATGGACAGCGAAATGCCGCTGGATATAACCGTATATCTATCAACGGACGGCGGGAAGAGTTTTAGCAATAGTCCGTTGCGCTCCATTTCCGGCGATGTTGGCCGTGAAGTTCGGCCGGGTAACGGAAAACAAATTACATGGAATGTATTCAGTGAGATGGATATGCTTTACGGCGATGTGGCGTTTCGCATTAAAGGATATTCTAAATTTGGGATATTCACCGACTCACGAGACGGGAAAAAATACAAGACCGTAAAAATAGGCAATCAGACTTGGATGGCGGAAAATCTTAATTATTACACTTCAAGCGGGTCATGGTGTTATGGTGACAACTCTTCCAATTGCGACCAATACGGAAGGTTATATAACTGGGAGACTGCAAAGCGTGTGGCTCCGTACGGATGGCATTTGCCAAGCAAGTCGGAATGGGAATCGCTTTTGCGCAATTGCGGCGGCGAAGGGGCGAACGCTTATAACCAAATGATTCCTGGCGGCTCTTCGGGATTTACAGCGTTGTTTGGCGGTTACCGTTACGATAATGGTAGTTTCGGCAGCATTGGAAATTACGCCGGCTTCTGGTCGTCTTCTGAGAACAGTGAAGATAACGCCTGGAAGTGCATCGTGAACAGCTACTTCAAGAAAGCCTACTTGTACAACTACAGCGAGAATATCGGCTATAGTGTGCGTTGCGTCAAGGACAATTGACTATTTGTCTATTTGACTATTTGGGGGTTTGGGGGCGGAGCCCCCAAAACAAATTTTTTTAAAAAACGGGTATATGCAATACGATCACTTACCGATTTATAAAGCAAGTTACGATTTGCTAATAACTATTTTTGAATTTACAAAACACTTTAATAAGGAATACAAATACACGATCGGTGAAAAGCTTAAAAACGAAACATTGGATATGATAGTCAAAATATACAGAGCTAACAGCGTTGAGAAAAAAGATGTGATTATACAAAATGCCCGCGAACATTTGGAAGTTATACGGCTTTTATTGCGTTTAGCAAAAGACCTTCGTCAAATTACTCTGAACAAATTTGTTGATATCAACGAAAAAATAGAAATAGTTTCTAAACAATTAACCGGTTGGCAAAAGAAATATAAATAAACCGGATATTTTCATGTATCGGCCTGAGTCCCGTTCGGCCACGGTCTTCGGGAGAGTGCCATTTTAGTCCAATAACCCTCTTGTCCTGATAAATCGGGACGAGGAATGAAAGCTGAATATGCCGCAATTCGACGTATTCACAAGTACAGCGGTTATTTTGTAAAATGCGTTGTTTGGCGGTTACCGTAACAATAATGGTAATTTCAACAACATTGGAAATTACGCCAACTTCTGGTCGTCTTCTGAGAACAATAAAGATAACGCCTGGAAATGCAACGTGAACAGCAACAACAAGAAAGCCAACTTGAACAACAACAACAAGAATAACGGCTATAGTGTGCGTTGCGCAAGAACTAAGAATGAAATATCCGGTTTTATTTTTTTTATAGTTTCGCCATGATTAACGCCCAATTAAATCAAATAAGTCTTTTTGACGTTCCCGGAAGATTAAAACCGGAACTTAACTTTTGTTTTGATAAAAAGCAGATTTTGTATGATCTGTTTCAGGCATACTATGACGCCCGTAAAAATAAACGGAACACCATTAACGCAATTGCTTTTGAAGTCAATTATGAATCAAATTTGTTTTCGCTTTACGATGAAATCATTAACCGCCGGTATGCCATAAAGCCCAGTATTTGTTTCATATCGTTCAAACCGGTTCAAAGGGAAATATTTGCCGCCGATTTCCGCGATCGTATTATTCATCATCTGGTTTTTAACTACATCAATCCGATATTTGATCCGTTATTTATTTATGACAGTTATAGCTGTCGAAAAGGGAAAGGAACCCTGACCGGCATAAGACGTCTGGAATATTTTATACGATCATGCTCGGATAATTATAAAAAAGATTGTTATATTCTTAAAATGGATATTAAAGGTTATTTTATGTCCATGAACCGTACATTGCTATTCAATAAAATTCAAACGGCATTACAAAATTATTACGGCAAATATACGAACCTGCATTTTTTACATGAATTTGTTTTATATTTACTACGCAAAATCATATTCAACGATCCAACCCGAAATTGCGTCATGAAAGGTCAATCATCGGATTGGGAAGGGTTGCCGCCGACTAAAAGCCTTTTTCATGCCGCGCCTGATTGCGGTTTTCCCATTGGTAACCTGACGTCGCAATTATTCAGTAATATTTATCTGAATGAATTTGATCAATATATTAAACACAAACTGAAAATAAAATATTACGGTCGTTATGTGGATGATTTTGTTTTGATTCATCAAGACAAAGAATATTTAAAGTCCCTCATTCCATTTCTTTCCAACTATTTACTTTCCACTTTCAAACTAACGCTTCATCCGAAAAAGATATATCTTCAGCATTATTCCAATGGAGTTGAATTTCTCGGCGCCGTTATAAAGCCATACCGTACTTACATAAAAAACCGCACAAAAGGGAATTTAATAAAATGTATAAACACAACGAATCGGAGGGTTATCTCTGTTATAAAATCGAGTGTCTCCGATAATGTAATAAAGTCATTTCTTTCAAGCATTAATTCATATCTTGGATTGATGATTCATTATAATTCTTTCAGGCTGCGAAAGCAAATACTGACAAAAAAACTTTCCGTTTATTTGTGGAATTACTTTTACATTTCAAATAAATATAGTAAATTAGTTAGAAGGAAAATTTAAGGTAAAACAATTATTTTAATTTATTTTTAGGAGATAACCATGAAAGAATTAATGTTTTTTATTATGTTGTGTTTTATTTTTGCGAATAACGTTTATTCTCAAAGCGAAACCTATTCCGACAGCAAATCATCCTCTTATGCTATGGTCAGCGGACGTGTTCCGATCGGTAAAATTCCGGTTGACCTTTATGTAAAAAAATACGTTGAAGAAAAAATTATTGTATGGCAGCAAAAAGGAGAATTTGAAAAATCTTTGGATTATCAGAAACGAGTGAATGAAACAACCAGAAACCAGAAGATTCAAAAATTCACTGATGAAGCTATTACCGCCATGAAAAAAGAATATATCAATTCCATAAACTGGCGAAGCCTTGAATTAAGTACTTATGACGCGGATAACGAAACGTATCTGATTACCTCCGATGAATTCGGCAATTTCGCTCTGCCTGTGCCCATCGCCGCCGCGCAATCGTTAAAACAAAATTGGACTGCCGTTAAATATCAGAATCAGGATTTTTATATCAGCAATAATAAACTGGTTCTTGCTAAATTATCCGTCGTCAATCCGGCTACCGGAATTAGATATACTTATGACAGCAAAATGCCAACCACTTATGCCGCGAGCAACGTGCAATACAATTTTGGAGAAATCAATATAAGCGTTAAGAATGAGAATGCCTCAAGCGGCACAAAAATAGTCGAAACTAAAACCGTGGTCGGTAAAGCGGATGTGGATGTGAATATTCCGGTAAGTAACGCGGTTAAATCGAATACCTATGCGATTATCATAGGAAACGAAGATTACAGCAGTTTTCAGACCGGGTTGAATACGGAGGTTAATGTGGACTTCGCTGTAAATGACGCTACGGTTTTCAAAGAATATGTAGTAAAAACTCTGGGCGTGCCGGACAAGCAGGTGAAATTTCTAAAAAACGCCACCGCCGGCCAAATGAATCAGGCTTTATCCTGGATCAGTAATCTCGCAAAAATCGAAAACGGCAATGCGGAATTGATATTCTATTATTCAGGTCACGGCCTGCCGGATGAAAACACACGTGAGCCGTATCTGATTCCTGTGGATGTGAGCGGAAAAGATCTCCAATATGCGATCAGTTTGAACCACGTATATTCCAAACTCAACGAATATCCCGCAAAGAAAGTTACTGTGTTTTTGGATGCCTGTTTCAGCGGCGGAGCAAGAAATAAAGGATTATTGGCTGTCAAAGGCATCAAATTAGTTCCAAAGGAAGAAAAATTAACAGGAAATATGATAGTCTTTGCATCCAGTTCCGGTGAGGAATCATCGGCGGTGTATCGTGAAAAACAGCACGGCTATTTTACCTATTTCCTTCTGAAAAAAATTCAGGAAACAAACGGCGCCGTTTCATTCAAGAATTTATCCGATTATTTGATCCAAAGCGTACAGAAAGAGACCGGCCTTTCGGGAAAAATCCAGACGCCGAATGTCAGCGTCAGTCCGGCGATACAATATGGTTGGGAAAGCTGGAAACTGAAGTGATTGTAATGGACGCGACCATTTAATAGGCGCGGTAAGAAAAAGGCCTAAATAAATAATTTAATTAAATTTTAAGAGGTGCGTTATGACTTGTCCTATCAGAGTTTTCGCGCATGTAGCCAATGTGGTCCTTCTTGGGTTCCTATTTATTTTTTCGATCGCCGTTTTCAATACGCTGCCAGACCGGATACCGATGCATTACGATGTGCATGGCGCGCCCGACCGCTGGTCGGGTACCACGATGATAAGCTGGCTGCTGGTGCCGGGCATTGCTGCCGGACTCACATTGCTGTTCTATTTGGTAGCCCTTTGGATTCCGGCGCTCCGGAAACGTCCGGAAATGGTTAATATGCCGGCGGCAAGCAAGAAAAAATTTCTGGCGCTCAGCGAGGAACGGCGCGGGAAGATATTGAAGGGATTGGCTTCGTATATATATTGGTTTCCCGTAATGGTCAACCTGACCATGATCATTATACGGTACGCCGAATATATTTATATTACCGGCAAAACAGAAAGCTTTAGCGGGCTATGGGCCATCGCCATTCCGGTCGTAGGCATACCTTTATTAATTATATTTATGTTCAGAAGTATGCGGCAAATGATCGATGAGACATAGAATTCGATGGCCGTTAATTGCTGAGAAAGATTTAATGCTTATAACCCGGAGGAAGCGATAATAGAAATGAAAGCCGCTTGGATGTCTTTTCATGCATTATTCATCGCCGCTTTCGGCTATTCCTGTTTTTTATACGCCCAGGATGCCGAACTGGTTGTGGCTTCCGGGCACGCGTTGTCCGTCAATGCGGTTGCGCTCTCGCCGGATGAAACCACGCTGGCATCGGGCAGCGACGATAGGACCATAAAATTGTGGGATATGAAGACGGGATTTGAGATCCGCACGCTGTGTAAAGACATGTACGTTATCCATACGCTGGCCTTTTCCCCGGACGGCTCCATGCTGGCTTCGGGCGGTGATGATATCCGATTGTGGAACGCAAAAAGCGGCAACACACTGCGGCAAATTAATATAACACCTTTTTGCCATTCGCTGGCGTTTTCCCCTGACGGATCGATGCTGGCCGCGGCTTGCGGCGATTACGCCATTTCGATTTGGAATCCTGCGTCCGGGGCGATTATACGGACACTGAGAAGCCATACAGGATTTATTAACCAGATTGCCTTCAGTCCCGACGGGACCCTGCTGGCCTCCGCGAGCGACGATAAAACCGTGATCATATGGGACGTCCGGCATGGAGCGGTTATTAAAATCCTGAAGGAGCATTCATCAACTGTAAATGCCGTTGCGTTTAGCGCCGATGGCGCATGGCTGGCTTCAGGAAGTATGGATCAGACAGTTCGGATTTGGGAAACACATTCAGGCAAATGTAAAAAAACATTTAAAAATCACACCTATGGCGCTTCCACCGTGACCTTTATTCCGGACTCGGACCTTCTGTTAGTCGGATCGGGACGCCGCCTGATGCTCGGGGAAAAAACAAAAATATATTGCTGGGACATTAAAAAAGAAAAACTGCTGTATTCATGGGATGCGCATGTCAATATGATTACCGCCTTACGGTTAAACCAAAACAGTTCCATTCTGATCAGTTCAGGTCGGGATGCCGCTATCCGTTTTTGGGACCGTGTCGCTGGAAAATTGATTTGGTCGTTTACCTCTTACAGCCGGTCGGTTTATTCTTCGGATGTTAGTGTGGATGATGTATTGGCGATGACCAGTGATAAACGGGTTTTATTATGGGATATGAAAACCGGAGTTCATATCAAGCGGACAGAAGAATGTGATCAATGGCTGCGATCGGTACGTTTCCAGCCGTCGGGTCGCCGTATCGGCGGTAATGCGGGTAAGAAAATATATGTCTGGAATACAGGCGAAGACAATCCTTTTCGGATACTTGAGCCTGCGGAAACTATGACGGACGCATTTCGTTCATTTGCCTTTCATCCGTTGGGCGCCAAGCTGGCGGCAGGCTCAACCACGGGTAAGATATGCGTATGGGATATTGCCGCAAACTCGCAGATTATCCGTTTTGACGCGTCCAGTTCTCCCATAACCTCCCTTTGCTATACCGGTGGCGGCGAAATGCTTCTCGCGGCTTCTTTTAAGAACATTACTTTTCATGATACCCTGACCGGAAAATGGAAACGGTTTTCCCATGATGCGCCCCATGCCGGAGAAGTAAATAGTATGGTCATCAGTCACGACGGTAAAATGATTGTTTCAGCCGGTGACGACGGACACGTCAAACTGTGGGACATTTTTTCCTACCATGACTTGTGGTATTATGAAAGCCCTGTGCATAAACCGGAATTATCAAAATTACTTTTACAATTAAGCGGCAGTAACGGCCCGGTCAACACGGTGTCCGTCAGCGGAAGCGCTAAATATATCGCTTCCGCCGGCAAGGATCCGCTCATTCGGTTATGGGACGCTCAAAACGGTTCATTATTGAGAACATTTAAGGGACATAATGACAGAGTGACATCGCTTTCGTTTGCGGCGAATGATCGCCTCGTTGTTTCATCCGGTTGGGACGGCAGAGTCATTCTATGGGATAGAGACAGCGGCCAAAGAGTTCTTGATATATTTGATTTTGGCGACGGCGAATACTTGCTTAAAACCCCTGATCATTATTATACAGCCAGCCGAGGCGCTTTGAAACGCGTGGGTGTACGCGTAAGCGATAAAATATTTCCGTTTGAACAGTTTGATTTGCGCCTGAACCGTCCGGATATTATTGCGGATCGTATCGGGCTGGCCCCTAAAGAGCTGGTAGCTTCGTATCACGCCGCGTATCGGCGCCGGCTGCGCAAGATGCGCTTTTCCGAAGACATGCTGAGCGGCGACATTCACCTGCCGGAAATATCGGTTACCACAACCGGCCTGCCGGTTTCCACCGATCAGTCGGCCTTAACCGTTCATGTGAAAGCCGGCGACTCGAAATATCTCCTCGACCGTCTGAATCTGTTTATCAATGATGTTCCCATTTACGGCAGCGATGGAATCAGTCTGAGAAACAACAAATCATCATTCTACGAACAGGATATCGCGCTGGAACTGTCCACCGGCTACAATAAAGTCCAGGTTTCGGTATTGAATGAAAAAGGCGTGGAATCGCTGAGGGAAATGTTTATCATAAATTATGACGGACCTCCGGTCCAACCGGATTTATACATCCTGGCCATCGGCATATCGGATTATGCGGATGATGAGATGGACCTCCGATACGCCGCCAAAGACGCGTGCGATCTTGCGGGTCTTTTCCAAAAAAACGCCGTTAGGTATTATCATACGATACACATTTTAAAACTGCTGGACCGTGACGCCGTTAAGGCAAACATTCTGAAAGCGAAGTCTTTTTTTACACCTTCAAAACCGGACGATCAGGTAATCGTTTTTATAGCAGGACACGGCGTTCTGGATGACCAGATGAACTGGTATTTTGCGCCGTCGGATATTGATTTTTCCCATCCGTCCGCCAAAGGCATTTCCTATGACGAACTGGAGGGACTGCTGGACGGGATACCGGCGAGAAAGAAACTACTGCTGATGGATGCCTGTCATTCGGGCGAGGTCGATAGAGAGGAGCACGTGCTGGTAGCGGGTGATAACACAGGAAGCGGATCCGTAAAGAGCCGATCGTTCAAAAAGCGGGTGGAAAAGAAACAGCAACTTGGACTGGAGAATACCTATGAACTGATGCAGACCTTGTTTGCGGATCTTTCGAGAGGCTCGGGAGCCATGGTAATTGCGTCGGCCGGTGGCGCGGAATACGCATGGGAATCGGCGGAATGGAAAAACGGCGTGTTTACCTACGCGCTTCTTGACGGACTTAAATCGAAACGTGCGGATAAAAATAATGACGGGCAAATAAGCCTATCGGAACTGCGCGATTATACGGCAAACAAAGTTCAGTCGCTGACCAAAGGCCGGCAACATCCGGCGTCAAGAAAAGAAAATCTTGAGTTTGATTTCAGGATATGGTAAACCGTGTGAACGTTCCTCGTCGATATTCCTGAGACTAATCGTAAGGCACCATCATATTCGCACGGCAAGCATAAATAGCCGTTTTGAAATGATTTTTTTATCAATTAAATTACTTTTCACAGCCGGAGTATCGTCCCGGCCGATAGTTTACGGCCGCTCCGGGAACCGTAATTTTTTTTGCATCCGGACTGACAGCCTAGGTGGAGTCGCTGGTTAGAAAAAAGCTCCGATCAAGACGTTTTTCGTTACCGATGCTTTTAAAAAACCAATAAAAAAAACGCTCATCCGAAATCATGGAAGAGCGTTTTTTTTTGGTTTTTTTTAATTATTCTCAGTTACTGCCTTTTTGTACAGTGATAACGGCGTTTTTAGAATCTGAGGATTTTCCGTCACTGACAGTAAAGGTAACCGTATAATTGCCTGCCTGCCCGCTCTGTGGCGTCCAGTTGAAAGATCCATCAGACGACAAATCGGCGCCGGACGGGGCATTGGTCATGGAATAAGTCAGCGCATCGTCTTTGTCATCGTCCGTGGCGGAAAGTTTAAACGTCAGTGCCGCGCCTTCCTTTACCGTTTTGGGCCCGATGACCGTCAGTTTAGGTGCCCGGTTGACGTTGTTCACGGTAATAGTCACCGTTTTACTGTCCTCAAGACCGGCGGCATCTTTGACTTTGAAGGTTACCGTGTAATCGCCGGCTTGTTCGAAATTCGGCGTCCAACTGAACTGCCCCGTCAGCGCGTTGAAGGTAGCTCCGGTCGGCACACCGTCTGCAGTCAGGGTCAACTTGCCGGCATCTTCCTTATCCGGGTCCTTGAAGGTGACTTTAAAGTTGATCGGTTTGCCCTCGTCAACTTTTGGCGATGTCGCTACCTCCAGTACCGGCGGCCGGTTGACGTTATCCACCGTAATCGTGAAGGATTTGGTATCAAAACTGTTCAGCGCGCCGTCTGCGACGCGGACATTGACCGTATACGTTCCGGCCTGATCATAGGTTGGCGTCCATGCGAAGTTGCCGTCAGCCGAAAGGGAGGCGCCGGCCGGGGCTCCGGTCATGCTGAACGTGACTTTATCGCCTTTATCTTCATCCGTGGCGTTAATCTTAAAGGCGAGCGCCTTGTTTTCTTGGGTCTTCTGATTTTCGATGGCCTCGAGTTTCGGCGGGCGGTTCACGTTATCCACAATAACCGTAATGGTTTTTGAATCGTCCATACCGCCTTGATCTTTGGCCTTAAACGTAATCGTATAAGTGCCCGCCTGGTCAAAGTTTGGCGTCCATGCGAACTTACCGTCATTCGATAATGTCGCGCCTTCGGGCAAGCCTTCCGCCGAGAACGTAAGGTTGGCGGCGTCGTCTTTATCCGGATCCGTTGCAGATAATGAGAGGCTCAACGGTTTATTTTCGCTGGTCCGCTGATTCTGGATAATCGCCAGTGTGGGTTTACGGTTGACATTATTGACGGTTATCGTGGCCGTCTTGGTATCACTTAGCCCGGCAGCGTCAGTTACCGTAAAGGTGACTTTATATTCGCCGGCCTGCTCAAACGTCGGCGTCCAGGTAAACGTCCGGTTCATGGGGGTAAATACGGCTCCAAGCGGCGCGCCTTCGGCTTTGACGGTCAGACGGTTGAGGTCTTCCTTGTCCGGATCGCTCACATTGATGGTAAAGGACAGTCGCTGGTTTTCATCGATGGTCTGCGACGGTATTGCGCTCATCACCGGCGGCCGGTTGACGTTGTTGATCCGCAGGTCAATGTTTTTGGAGTCGCTCAAGCCGCTTGGATCACTGACAGTGACTTTCAGAATATATGCGCCCGATTGTTCGTACGAAGGTTTCCACGTGATCACCCGGCTGGTCGCGTCAAACGAGCCGCCTTCAGGAATTCCATCGACTTTGTAAGTCAGCTTGCCTTCGTCTTCTTTATCGGGATCTTCTGCCGCGGGAATGGTTATGGAAAGATCTTTCTCTTCATCACCCGTAACGGCGGCGATCGCAGGCAGTTTCGGCAGACGGTTTACATGATTGACCGTGATGCGTGTCGTTTTGGAGTCTGAAAGTTTACTGGGGTCAGTCAGGACGAATTTTACATCATAGATGCCGGATTGTTCAAAGGTGGGCGTCCAGGTAAAACGGCGGCTCACCGGGTCAAAATTGGCTCCGGCCGGGAGGTTTTCGGCGCTGAAAATCAACTTGCCCGCATCTTCTTTATCCGGATCGGAGCCGCTTATAGTAAACAGAAGCGGTTTGTTTTCATCCACCGTTTGGTCGGCAATGGCATCCAGCACCGGCGGGCGGTTGACATGGTTGATGGTCAGCTTCATGGTGGCGCTGGCTGTTAAGCCCATGACGTCTTTTACGGTGATCCTGATACCGTCGTAAACGCCCGATTGGTCGTAGTTCGGCAGCCAGCGGATTGTTCGTGTGGCCGCGTCAAAAGAAGCGCCCTGCGGTAACCGCTCGGCCGTGTAGGTGAGCTTGCCGATGTCTTCCTTATCGGGATCGATGCCTTCGGGAACCACGAAAACAAATTCCACATTTTCATCGCTGACCTGCGGTTTGATTTCAGCGATCGTCGGCGGCCGGTTGATATTGTTGACCTTTACCGCGACGGACAGATTGTCGGTCGCGCCGGAAGGATCCGTAGCTTCAATCGTCGCATTATAATCGCCGGACTGGTCGTAGGTCGGTGTCCAGGTGAAAATTCCTTTGGCGGCGTCAAATACGGCGCCCTCGGGGAGACTGATGGCTTTTAAAGTTATTTTTCCAATGTCCTCTACATCGGGGTCGGAAGCGCTCACCCGGAATGTCAGCGTTTTAACTTCATCGACCGTTTGAGCGTTCACAGCGGCCATGAACGGCGGCCGGTTGACGTGGTTGACCGTTATGATTGTAGAAACTGTGTCCGAAAGGCCATCAGGGTCTCTAACGATGAATGAAAGTCCACTGTATTTACCCGACTGTTCGAACGATGGCGTCCAGGAAAAAGTGCGGGTGTCCTTGTCAAAGGATGCGCCGGGAAAAAGATTCACGGCGGCATATTCCAGTTTACCGTCGTCCTCTTTATCCGGATCATTGGCAAGCACCGTGAACGTCAGAGTGGCGTTCTCGTTTACGGACATGGCCGGATCCAGCGCGGCAAATACCGGCGGGCGGTTAATGTGGTTAACGATTATTTTAGATTCTTTAAAATCAGTGGCGCCTTCAGCGTCCTTCACGGTGAATTTAACCGTATATTCACCGGACTGTTCATACGTAGGAATCCAGCTGAAATTCAGCGAATCTTCGTTGAATACGGCGCCGGCCGGCAACCCGGAAGCGCTCACTTTAAGTTTGCCCGCATCTTCCACATCGGGATCGGTCGGAGGATTGATGCGGAAATTAAGCGGTTTGTTTTCATCTACGGTATAATTACCGGTTATAGGCAGGGCCGGCGGGCGGTTGGTGTTGGTAACGGTTATGCTGATGGTATCGCGCCCAAACAGCCGCGTTTTGGTCAATTCCGTAGCGGCGAAGATGATGCCCTCGTACTTTCCGGATTGTTCGTAGGAAGGAACCCATGTGAATATGGAATCTTTCAGGACAGCGCCCTCAGGCATAAAGTAGGATGAAAATTCGATGGCATTGCCGTCCGGATCGCTGCCGCGCAGTCGGAATTCCAGCGTCTGGTTTTCCGCGACCGTCTTGTTGCCGACCTTTACGATTACCGGCGGTTTGTTATGAATCATAATCAGCAGGGAAGAAAGATCCGCCACCACCAGGAGTACGTCTTGTTTGATGATGTTGTATGCCTGTCCCGGCGTGTCATAGCGTGCGTCAAATTTCGGTCGCGCCGGATTGGATACGTCCACGGAGCGAATACCGGCATCGTCTAAAGAGATATACACGTAATTGCCGTATTTGACGACATCATTGGCATGGCCGGGCATTTTAAACTCCGCGACTTTTTTGGGGCGTATGGGATCCACCACGTCGAGAATGAGCATACCGCCGGGCCCGTCGGCTATGTAAGCGTATTTGTTGTTGTCCGGATAAACCGCTTCGGCAAACTGCGTGGCATACCGCTTCAATTCGTTGGGCGCAGTCGGATTGCTGATATCAATGATGTGAATGCCCGACTTGCGGTCGGCCAGATAAAGTGTATTTTCAACTATCTTCAGTTGACGGGCAAAATCCCATTCGCGGTCGTATCGGAGGCTCGTGACGACCTGGGGCTTTAGCGGGTCAGTAATGTCGACCACGACCAGACCTCCCAGACCGGCAGCCATGTAGGCATAGTTGCCTTTAATTTGTACGTCCCAGGCCTCGCCTTTAACTTCCAGTTCACTGACTTTTTTAGGTTTTTTTTCATTGGTGACGTCGTAGACCAACAGTCCGGCCTTGATGTCGGCCATGTAAATGTAATTGTCCTTCTTGGCAATTCCCCAATTCTGGCCGACGGAGGCTGTTGTGCTGAGTATCTTTGGCCGGTACATATCGCTGATATCCACAATCTGAAGGCCTTTGAATTTATTGGCAACATACAGGCGGTTGCCTTCCAGATGCATACGCACGGCGCCAAAATCCGGATTGCCGATGCGGGTGACGAATTCGAAAGCGCCGGTGGGATTCGCCTGCGCCTGCACAAACGATACGGCCGATACGGACAGAATCAGCGCCAATAGAACCGGCAGGATGCGCCGGTGAGCATCTGAAACCGACAGCGTGCGGTGTTTCAAGGTCAGGTGTGTACGAAGTGATGTTATCATAATATGTCTCCAGGTGATGATATACATATAAATCATTCAACAAAAAAATATAGAAAACCCATTAAATAAAAGCAACGGCATTAATTTAATTATCCGTATTATTTTTTTTTAAATGAACGACCGTTTGCGGAAAAGGTATTTCAATGCCCTGTTCCCGGAATGTTTTATAAATTTTATTTCGTGCGGCGTCCAGAGTGTCCCACAGTTTGTTGTAATGATGTACGCGGCCGATGACGGTCATGCCGATGGATGAGGTTTTAAAATCCAGCACATACGCCTGCGGTGCCGGATCCGTCATGACATCCGGAAAAGATGAAACGATTTGTACCAGAATCTCTTTGACCCGGTCAATATCGGATCCGTAGGCCACGTCCACGTCAATCTTTAACCGGGTGCTGACGGTCGGATAGGAAAAGTTGATAATTTCGCTTTTCACGATTTCCGCGTTGGGAATGATGACGATATTGTTGTCAAAGCCGAGGATGCGCGTGCTTCGCAGGCCGACCTTCAGCACTTCGCCGGAGGTGGCATTTTTGGTTATGGTAATCCGGTCCCCGACACGGAACGGGCGGTCCACCATGATGACAAAGCCGGCGATCATATTCGCCAGTGTCTCCTGCGCGGCGAAAGCCACCGCAAACGTACCGACGCCGAGGGAAACAATTAATGCCTTGATGTCGATTTCAAAATGATCCAGACACGTCACGGTCGCGATGGTGTAAAGCAGAAAATTAACAATGCGTTTGACGATCGGAATGATTTCGTCATCAATCTGGCTGTCTGTTCTCTGAGCCACATTGATAAGATACCAATGGAATATCTCAGACACCAGGTTGGTGAGTAATATTGTTACCAGCAGGACTACCAGGACGAAAAAAATGCCATCGGTTGTGTGGGTCCAGTCACCTTCGTACACTTTTTCTATGTGCAGGACAGCATAATACAGGCCCGTGACGTTAATGATGCGTCGCACGGATTTTTTGATGACTTTAATGATGCGGTCATCCAGATCGGTCTTGGTTCTGCTAGCAATCTTAATCTGAAGCAGGTAAAGCAGAAAATGGGCGATCCAGGCCGTTGCATACGCCGCAAGGGCTATGCCTACGGCCTCAAGTATAACCCGTCGGCCTTCATCCGCTATGAATGTATTCCAGAAATCGGGCATGGCAAGTCTCCGCAGTGTGTTTATTTCAGATCTTTACTGCCGAACGCATGGGGCAACAGTTCGGAAGGATTGAATATCTCTGAACGGCCTTTCAGGTTGGCGCAGACAATCTTGGCCTGCGGGGCGTAATCGGTTATAACCTGCCGGCAGGCGCCGCACGGATAGCAGACCGCTTCGGTATCGGCCACCACGATGATAGCAGAAAAGTCGTGTTCGCCCTCCGAAATCGCTTTGAATATAGCCACACGTTCCGCGCAAATCGTCAGTCCATACGAACTGACTTCGATGTTACAGCCGGTGTAGAGACGCCCGGACCGCGAGACGGCTACAGCGCCCACCTGAAAATTGGAATACATTGCCCGGGCCCTGGAGCGCGATTCGATGGCCTTCTGGATTAAATCGTTTATGTCCACATTGTTGCCTTATGATTGGTATAGAAATTAATTTCGATAATATATTTATATCGTTCGTTTTTTGCAAGTTTTTCCGATGTTTATTTATTGACTTCGGCGCCTAAAAATCCTATACTAACAAAAAAATAATCGGGAGCATAGTCCTTGAGAAAGATAATCAATCCTTATCTGAAACTGGAAAATTACCGCTGTTTCGGCTGTTCGCCGGACAATCCCTACGGGCTTGGTATGGAATTTTACGAGGACGGCGAAGAGGTCATCTGCCGATGGAATCCCAAAGACCATCTGCAGGGATACGATAATATCCTACACGGCGGTATTCAGTCCACACTGGCCGACGAAATTGCCAGTTGGGTCGTGTTTGTAAAGTTAAAAACCGCCGGGGTAACCAGCCGCCTCGAAATGTTTTTTAAAAAGCCGGTATTTACCCATAAAGGGCTCATCACGCTCCGGGCGGGAGTCAAAGCCGTTCAGGGTCGTACGGCCTCGGTAGCCGTCAAACTGCTGGATGCCGAAGAGATTTTATGCGCGGAAGCCGTAGTGGATTATTTTATTTATCCGCCCCATCTGGCCGAACGAAAACTGCGCTACCCGGGTTACGAAAAATTTTTTGAAGCGTCGGATTTTTAATTTCCGGTGAAAACAAGTCGTATCAAAACGATTTCCGGACGGTTTCCGATGCGGATAGGCGGTCCCCAGGTGCCTATACCGCAGGAAACATATATATGCGTACCGTTTTTATTCAGATAGCCGTGGCTGATTTCATAAATCAGGTCGGTGATATAATTTAGCGGCCACAATTGCCCGTTGTGCGTATGCCCGGATACCTGCAGGTCTGCGCCGGCTTCAATCGCCTCATCCAGTTCCAGCGGCTGGTGATCCATCAGCAGCAGGGGATAGGACCGGTCAATGCCATGGAGGATATCGGCCAGTGGTTTACGCTGAATTCCGGCAAATGACCGGCTGCTTCGGTCTTCCCGGCCCGCCAGATAAAACCGGTTGTCTACAAGTACGACCGTGTCGCGCAGCATACGGATATGGTGATGTTCAAGATAATCGCAAGCCGGGTTGACGCCGCCGATATATTCATGATTGCCCGTTACCCCGTAAACGCCCAGGCGGGACTGCAGTTTCAGCAGCCACGCGCCGGTGTCCTGCCGCAGCACCGGTTTCAGATCCTCGTCCAATATATCGCCCGGAAGCAGAATAATATCCGGCTGGGATGCATTTACCTGCTGTACCATTTTTTCGAACCGGGCGTTTCCAATGATGGTGCCGAGATGGATATCACTCATAATTGCGATGGTCAAAGGGGCGCCGCCCTTGTTTTTGGGAATGCCGATTTCAAGCTGGCGTATGCGGGGATGACGGGCATTAAAGTACCCTGCGGCCAGTATGGCGGCGATAAACGTTACGGCGGCTTGGAATAGGATAAACTTAGTCCTCGGGCTGCAGGGCGCCAGCCATCCGGGCAAAAAGGAAAACCACCCGTCCAGAAGCCTCAGGATATCGGCAATCAGAATGAACAGGAAAAAATACAGCATGGCCGCAAACCAGAACGAACCCATCCATATCAGCGCGTCGGTGAAGAAGGTATAACAACAATTTTCAAGAAGGCGCCCCGCAAAAAACGCCACGGACAGGAAAATCATGAGAGCGACAAAATAGGGACGAAGCATCGGGTACAATTCAATCGCCTGATAACCGCGAAGCGCGATGTAATAATTAACGGAACCGTGTATCAGCAGTACAACAGAAAAAAACAAAATAAATTGATATTTCATACGCGTTTGTGGGAATAACTTCAGGAGAGGGTGTTGAGATGGTTCCAGTGGGTTTCATCAAAGGCGGCTAAAGAAGGGAGCAGGATATCGGCTATGGCGAATCGCGTGTCGGTCTGGTGTTCGGCATCCGGTACGGCCACTACCTTCATCCGCGCCGCTTTGGCGGCGATGACGCCGTTCAGCGAATCCTCCACGGCGAGGCACCGGAGCGGATCGGCGGACAGGCGCTCGGCGGCGGTCAGGTACACGACCGGGTGGGGTTTCCCGTAGCGCTCATGCTCAGCGGAATGAATGGCGTCAAAATATTTTCGTATTCCCAACGTATCCACTGCCGTATGGATCAGACAGAAAGCGGAGGAAGAAGCGACGGCCATTTTCAGCGAGCGCTTCCTGAAGAATTGTATCATCGCCGCCGCGCCGTGCATGAGTTCCCCGCGTTCGGCAATGCGCTGCCGAACGGTCTCTACGATTTCCTTTGCGACCGCGTCTTGCGTTAAACCGGTCCAGGGACGTTTGCGGTACCAGTACTCAACCGCTTCGTTGATTCGGATGCCCATGGTTTCCCGGCACATCGCGTCGGTCATCGTAATGCCCACCTTCGCAAAAACTTTTTTTTCGGCTTCCCGCCAGAAGGGCTCTGAATCCAGAAGTACGCCGTCCATATCGAAAATCACCGCTTCAATCATACCGCTGATCCCTTGCTTTTAGTAACACAAAAAAATAAAATGAAAATATAATACATAATCAATGTTTTTATCGGTGATGGACAATTTCAGTGACATTGCGGTGAACAATTATTATATTTTCCATAAATGGGCATTGGGATAAGACATATTTTAGTGTTGGGTATGACCGTCCTGTCGTTTATGCCGCTGGCGGCCCAGTTTGAGGTTGATCTGAGTCCGCGGTACGGCGTCACCGGCGATGCGTTCCGGAACATTCGATCGGATTCGCTTGAACGCATAGCATCACGCCATCCGTCATACGCTTATGTGATGCAGGAACTGGCTGAGCGGTTATTGGAGCAGAATACCGTTTACAGCCGCTATAAAGCCGAAGACTGCATACGCCGGGCGCTGAAGATACAACCCGGAAATGCCGCATTTCGTTTTACTTTGGTTAAAGTACTCCTAGCAAGAGGTTTTTACCAACCGGCGGATAAAGAATGCGATAAACTGATCGAGCAGGGCCGGAAAGGCCAAGCCGTCAATGAAGCGTGGATGGCGCAGATTTATTTCTATAAAGGATGGATCGCGGAAAGGGAAGCGTTCCGTTATCGGAATATGAGAAGCACCTCCGGATCCATGGAAGAGGCGCTGGATCTGAACCTCAGCCGGTACAGCGAAAACGACTTCAGAAATGCATTGAATTATTACAAACAGGCGTTAACTCTGGCACCCGATCACTCCGATGCCCGACAGAGGATGGGCATGCTGTTGTTTGAAATTCGTAATTATCCAATGATGCTGGGTTTATTCCAAAGCGCCATTAGGTTGGAGCCATCCAACAAGAATAACTGGCTGTATGCGGGCCTGGCGGCATATCATCTGAAGCTGTTTGATCTGTGTAACAGATATTATCAGAAAGCGTTAAGCCTGCTCAATGAGGAGGAATATTATCTTCTCCAGAACATCGATTATATTGTGCCCGCCGGCGAATTTGAAATTTATAAAAATTATAAGAACGACCAGAAGCAGTACGACGCGTTTGTTAAAAAATTCTGGAACAAGAGGGACCCGCTTTATTTAACCGGTTACAACGAACGGCAACTGGAACATTTTAACCGGATGGCGTATGTCAGTCTCCGATTCAGTGTCCCACGGCAAGGCATTGAGGGCTGGCAAACCGAAAGAGGGATCATTTACATCCGTTATGGCAAACCCGCCGAATGGTTCCGTATCCAGCCTGATGAACGGACGCTGGGCGGCTGGGAAATATGGGTCTATTCCGATAATGTGTTCCGTTTCCGTGATGAATACGCCACCGGTTATTTTCTGATGGATGACGAAACCGTTTCAACGGCAATATCCGCCTATAATACGCGGCCTGATGATTTTGTCAATCCGATGACTGCGGTTCCTGTCGATTCCCGGCTTTACCAGTTCCGCTCCCCACAGCGTTACACTCAATTGCTATGGGTTTATCATCTGGACCGTAAGCGCATTCCGGAAAAAAATGAAACGGATACCCTGAGCCGGGCAGGCTGTTTTGTGCTGAATTCCGGTTTCGAAATCCTCAATGAGCAAACGGTTAAATGGCCTGGCGAAATAAAACGAACGTCGGATTTTATTCTGGGTTTTTTTTCGCTTGAAGCGTTGCCGAATACCCTGGAACGTTTGTCATATTCAATAGAGGTGTACTGGCCGTCAGCCGCCGCCTCAGCCGTCAGCCGGAAGGATTTTACGCTGAGAAATTTTTCAGGCGATACGTTGATGATCAGCGACGTGATCCTGTCAGAACCCATCGCTGGGTTTTCAAGGTCGGATCTGCTGCCATTGCGGGATTCAATCGTTACCGCGTCCAGCCTGTTGCTGTATTTTGAGGTGTATAATCTTTTTATCAATCCTGACGGTAAGGCGCTATATACCATCGAAACCCGCATACGTCCAAGAGACGGTGGTTATTTGTCTCATATCTGGAACCAAATCACCGGCAACTCGGGCGAGGAAATCCGGTCTTCCTTTAATGTTACTTGTCTGAAACGAGAGGATACTTATTTTCTGACCGTGGACCTTGGTAATGTAAAAAACGGAAATTACTGGCTGGATATACAGGTAACGGATCAGCAAAGCAAACGTTCCGTTCTCACTCAATGCCCTATAGTCATCCGGATAACTAAATGAATGTTTACGGTTGATTCATTTATGGCTTTTAACTATACTTTATTCATGTTGTTTAATAATAAACGAATAACCCTGCCGGTATCCGGAATTACCTTTATCGTTAAATTATTTCTGTTAACGGGATTCTATTCTTTTCTATCCGGCTGCGCCACTACGGGCAGTATCGACATCTCTGATTTTTTCCGAAAAGGCAAGAATCCGAATTGGTCTGCGGCTGGCGGCGGAATAACCCGGGATAATTTCCGTGAGCATACGATGCAGTTTCCCCTCCAAACCGCATGGATGTATAAAGCCACCACGGCCGTACATGATATGATTACCGTCAGCGACAGTCTGGTGTATTTCGGCGCGATGGACGGAAAAATATTTGTCGTGGACCTGCGGAATGGTAAGATTCGCGGAACGATGAAATTCAGCCACCCGGCTATGGGCGGCATCACCGTCGAGCATCACAACATGTTTCTCGGATTGAGCAGCGGGAAAAGTACTTTTTACAGTTATAATGTCTATGAACGCAAATACAATTTCATCCGGAATCTCGGCGCGATTGAGTCAAATCCTCTTTATTATGACGACTATCTTTATATAACCACGCAGAAGGGAATGCTGTATTGTCTGAATGCCAAAGACGGCAATATCGAATGGAGCCGGGATTTACAGGCGTCCTGCCAGTCATCCCCGGCACTGCTGACCAACACCGTATATACTGTCAGCGACAAAGGCGTGATAACGGCGTTGAACCGGTTTCGCGGTTATGTGCTCTGGACGCTGGATTTACGCCAGCCGGTTCTGGCGGGGCCGGCTGTGGATAAAAACGCACTCTATCTAGCCGCGATGCCGGGTACGCTCTACGCCATAGATCCTGAAAAAGGTTCCATCATCTGGAAACAGGCGGTCAGCGATCCCACGCCGGGTTATTTATACTCCACACCGGCTGTCGGTACCCACAGGATCTTTGTGGGTTCCACGAACGGCTATTTGTACGCCCTGGACAAAGCCAGTGGCCAACCGGTGTGGAAATTCAAAACCAACGCCGTCATCAGCGCTTCGCCGGTAGCTACCCCGGATTATGTGTTTGTCGGATCGCAGGATACATATTTTTATGCCATCGATATCCGAAGCGGCGAATGCGTCTGGAGCTACAAAACCAGCGGGCGTATTAAAACCAGTCCTGCCCTCTACGGCGACTATATTCTTATCGCCGCTGAAAATAAAAACGTGTATGCGTTTAAATCCGCCGGTGTGAAATGAACAAAATGTTGTTACGGGGAATAAGTTTGCTTTTTTTAATACCCTTAGCCGGTCACATGGTTGCTCAGGAAATGCCCGGTTTAGGCCGTATCACATTTACAAGCCCTTCCGAACGCCTCGCTGTTACGATTAATGACACCGTTTTTATAGTCCAGCAACCCTTTGTTTATCAGCGGCCGCAGGGAATATACACCATTCGCGTGACCGACGCCATGGATTATCATGCGGTGGAGTGGGATACGGCCATAACGCTTATAGCCGGTGAGGATATACGGCTGATTTATCGGCAAAAGCATAGAATACGCTTTCGCTCAAATCCTTACGGCGCCGAAGTGCGGGCTGGCGGCGTCCTGCTCGGTTATACGCCGTTTACTTATGCGTGGATTAAAACGGAAAACGAATCGGTTCTATTTTCCAAAAAGGGATATAAGGATAAGCAGGTGTTTGTTACGGACTCCGCCATACAAATTAACGCAGAACTGGAGCCCTTGCGCAAGCCATCCGCTTCGGTGTTTACAACTTCCGCCCACCGCTCCAACTTCAGGGAGGCAAACCGAACGCCGCTGTGGGTGTCTATGGCTTTATGTGTGGCAGCCGGATCGGCCACCGCCTATTATAAAAACCGCGCGGATAAATACTTTGAAAAAGCCAAAACAGCCGCTTATTACGGCGATGAGGAAGCCATTGATTATTACCGCGCGAAAACCCGACGCTATGATCGGCGCGCGTTGTACGGCTATATCAGCATGGGTGTAACATTCACGGCATCAATGTATTTTCTTTTTTCCATAAAGGACTGAATTAACCGGGAGTAAAGGCATGATAACCGGCCGCTTAGTCCGGGTTTTACTTATCGCTTGTGTACTCACCGTTGCCGCATGTAAGGATGAGGGTCATAGAGATTACAGGGAAGCGATGAGAGCGTTTGTCGCCGCGATTGGCAGTTATGCCCGAAGTTATGATGCCCATTTCATATTAATCCCTCAAAACGGGCAAGAGTTGATTACCAGCCGCGGAGAAGCCGGGGATACTCTGGCCGCAAATTATTTGCAGGCTATCGACGGGCTGGGGCGCGAAGACCTTTTCTACGGTTATCATCGTGATGACGAACGTACGCCGCCGGGCGAACAGGGCTATATCACCGCTTTTCTTGATCGCGCGTTAGCCTGCGGAAAAACAATTCTGGTGACCGATTACTGCTATACACCCGCAAAAATAGATTCATCCTATTATTATAACGCGGCAAGAAATTATATATCCTTTGCCGCCAGCCGTCGCGAACTCGATCAGATACCCCGATATCCCGCCGTGCCTTACCAGTCCAATCCCGATGCCGTGACGCGCCTGCCGGATGTAAAAAATTTTTTATACCTTATTAATCCATCCGGTTTTGCTTCAAAAGCTTCCTATCTGGCGGCGCTTGACAGCACGAATTACGACCTGCTGATTGTGGATCTCTTTTTCAACGACAGCGCTTTGACGATATCGGATGTGCAGGCGCTTAAAACCAAGCCGGGAGGAGCTTCACGGTTAGTCGTTGCTTACATGAGCATCGGCGAGGCGGAAAATTACCGGTATTACTGGAAACCCTCATGGAATACGCATCCGCCTTCATGGCTGGCGGCAGCCAATCCCGACTGGCCGGGTAATTACAAAGTCCGTTACTGGGACAGCGACTGGCAGGCCATTCTATACGGCAACGACGCTTCCTACACGAAAAAAATACTGGATGCCGGTTTTGACGGCGTGTATCTGGATATTATTGATGCGTTTGAGTATTTCGAGCAATAAATTTTAACATTCAAAAATCCCGGATGAAATTATCCGGTCGAATACCTGTTCGACCGTAACGGAGCGGATATCCGTTCCGTTGCGGATCACATGATGACCCTTGCCGTATGGTCCGATATGCCGGTCATTGGTAGGCCCAAAAATTGCAAAAACGGGTACATTTACGGCCGTAGCCAGGTGCATGATTCCCGAATCGTTGGAGATGAGTAATTTGCAAAACGATAAAGCGCACGCCGTTTCCAGCAGATTCATCTTTCCTGCCACATTGAACGGTTTTACCGTGAGACCATTTTCAATTTGCTGTAAGGCAACGGTTTCATCGCTGCTGCCCACCAGAAGAATCTGAAGCGCATGGCGGCTCTGTAATTGATTGAGTAAACTCATATAATTCTCCGGTGGCCAGCGTTTATAATGCGCTTTAGGATTACAACCCGGATGTACGGCAACCAAAGGCAAATGGGAATGATATCCCGATTCCGATAATAGTTTTTTTACCGATAATAACGATTCCTCCGGTAATGGTAAAAGCGGAAATTCAACAGGAAAATCCGAATTAACATGGATGGTTTTCATCAAATCCAGATTGCAATCCAATCGATGGCGGTTTTCGGGTATCGGTTCGAGATGGTCGAAGAGAAAATCAAAATTACGGACGCCCCGATGCGGAGAAACATGCTTGATCCGGAGCGGTATACCCGAAAGAAAAGGAAGCAGCATCATCCGGATCGTATTGCTGGGTATAGCGCCGATATAAAGAGTAAATTTTTCTTTTCGGATAATTTTTACGAACCGTAAATATTTTATGAATGATCGGTTTTCATCCTCGCAATATATTTGCCTGACAAAAGAAAGCGTTTTAAAAAGGGGCTGCGTGGGACGGTTCGCGATAACAGACACAGCGGCGTCAGGAAAATGGTCATGAAGCGCTTTCAATAAAGGGATGGCCATAACGGCATCACCGATGCCGGAAGAAATGTTTATTAAAATTTTCTGGCCTGCAAACCGATTATCTGCGATGGCATGTTTTCGGCGGTTGATTATTGAAAGTATTTTGACCATCAGCCAGAAAATCAGGCGCGGAATATATGTTAAGAACTCTGTCAACGCGGTTATGACCTGCTGTGTAGGGAATAAAATTCTATGATTTTTTGACTAATGTATGAAACCGTTTCTTCCGGCAGTTCCGGATACATCGGAAGCGCGAGCACTTCATGACAGGCACGTTCCGCTTCGGGAAAATCACCGGGTTTGTGGCCGAACGCGGCATTGGACTTCTGCAAATGCAATGGTATCGGATAATAAATATTGGTCTGGATTCCCTGTTGATCGAGATACGCCTGCAGGTCGTCGCGGTTTTTCGCACGAACCACATAGACATGATAATTGGTCCGGTAGCCTTCAGGCTCCGCCGGAATCGTGATAAATTCAGGCGGCAGTTTATGCTTATATAAGTCCGCCAGAACGCGCCGCTTCTGATTCCATGCGTCCAGATGTTTCAATTTCAGCGTCAGGAAAGCCGCCTGCAGTTCATCCAACCGGGAATTGACGCCATGGATAACCGTTTTGTACAGTGATTCCTGGCCGTAATTGCGGAGCAGTTTTAGTTTGTGATATAATGAATCGTCATCGGTGACAAGCGCGCCGGCGTCTCCGATTGCTCCCAGATTCTTAGTAGGATAAAAACTGTAACAGCCCATCGCGCTAAATTGCCCGGATTTCTTACCGTGATATAAACTGCCGTGGGACTGCGCGGCGTCTTCAATGACCGGAATTCGGTACCGGCGCGCAATTTCATTAATACGGTTCATATCGGCCATGAGTCCGAACAAATGAACGGGCATAATCGCTTTGGTTGCCGGCGTGATGGCGGATGCAATGTGATCAGGATTGATATTATACGTGGCCGGTTCGATGTCTACAAATTTCGGTTTGGCGCCGGTCATCAGCACGGCGGACAGCGTCGGAATGGCCGTAAATGCAGGAATGATGACTTCGTCCCCTTGGCCGACTTCCAGCGCCAAAAGCGCAAGATAAATGGCTTCCGTTCCGGACGCGACGCCGACACAATACTTTACGCCGCAATATTCCGCGAAACGCTTTTCAAATTCCACGAGCCGTTCGCTTAATATATACCGGCCGCAGGAAACGACCTGTTTTGTGATTTCCAGAATTTCATCCATTAACGGTAAATTTTCTTTGGTCAGGTCACATCGCCAGATTTTCACGGTCACTCCTTATAAATAAAATTCTCTGTTATTTTTATAAAACGCAATCGTCTGCCGCAGGGCTTCGTTTAAATTCAGTTTTGGCGTCCAATGATATTCTTGAACGGCCAGCGTATTATCTAAGATCACATCACCCACTTGTATGCTTTTTAAATGCTCCGGCAGAGCTTTGAAATCAACCGACGCGTCCGGTACCGTATTTTGTATGGCTTTGGCAAATTGCAGAATAGAGATACCAATTCCGCCAAGATTGACCACGCGGAACGGTTCTTGATGTTTTTCAGCAATCAGCGCAAGCCCTTCAATCAGATTGTCAACAAATAAGGTGTCGCGCAGGGTTTCGCCGGTGCCGTAGATTTCCATCGGATGGCCCGTAAGGGCTGATTTCAATAATTCGCCGAAGAGCCCGATATCCGTACCGCGGAGACGCATTTTAGGGCCAAAGGTGTTGGAGAACCGCACGCAGCAAACGGATATTCGTTCATGGCCGGATAAGCGGTAATAATGTTCAGCCAGAAGTGTGTGCAGACTGTAGAAATCACGCGGCTGGGTCTGAGCGGTCTCTTTAGTAGGGTGAGCGCCTGCGGCGCCGTATACACTCCGGGTACTGGTGAAAATGATTTTCAGCGGTCGGTTAAGACTCCGGCAATAGCGGATAAAATTAAGATGAACAGCGGCGTTTCGCTGATAGTCAAGAAACGGATTCTGCATGCTTTCTTTATGGGCGTTAAGGGAAGCAAGATTAAAAATCAGGTCCATATCGGCGATTATTTCTCCCCACGATTCGATATCATGCAGATTTTTTCGGATAATCGGAATATTTTTTGATTGGATTACAGACAGATTTTTTTCATTGGCGCCGCTGTTTTCGATGAAGGCATCGACAATGACTAATTTTTTTGTGCTTTCGGATAAAAAGTCGGCCAGATGACTGCCGATAAAACCGGCGCCGCCGATAATGAGCGTTTTCTTGTTTTTAAAAGCGTTCATTTTATGATTTTCTCCATCGTTCAAGGACTGCTTTATAGGCGTTCTCATAGGCCTCAGCGACTTTGGCCCAAGAATAATCGGCGGCCATTTTTTTGTTATACATTCCCATAGCGCGTGTAGCCGGGATATCCTTCAGCAGGTTGGCCATGGATGCGGCTATGGCCGTGGGATTGTTGTTTTCATAGACAAAGCCGTTTACGCCGTTCGTCACCAGATCCTTATTGCCGATGTTGTCGGATAAAATAACGGCAAGTCCGGCAGACATGGCATCCATCGCGGATAATTCAAAACCGCCCGAAAGTGCCGGCGAGATAAAAACATCCGCGGCGCACAAATGATCAATAATGGCCTGTGAGGGCATGCGCGGAATATGAGTGACGGGATCGGTTTCCACCGGCACTTCGCCGACAATGTGGAAATATCTTGTCAACCCGCGCTGTTCAATCGGCGCCTGCATCTTTTCCGTTTCTAAACCGATAATAACCACTTTAAAATTCCGGTACTGATGACTCAGTTGCTCAACGGCGTCAATCATCAGATGCATTCCTTTGATTTTAGAATTACGGCTGACCAGCACAAACATCAGTTCATCGTCACGGATTCCGATACGGTTTCGGATACGCTGTCGTTCGCCGGAGACGATTTCCTCATAAGGGCTTCCGCTGACCGCATAAAACATTCTTTCGGGATTTGCGCCCAGCCCGAGCATGAGATGCTTAATATCCTCGCAGGTATAAATCAATCCGGCCGCTTCGCGTAAGACCCGCCTGGTTTTTCTTACCGTTTTCGGATTCATAAGATTTCCGTAATTCAGTGGCGGATAAACCTTTATATCAGCGCCCTGCGCCGTAGCAAAACATGGTACGTTCAGTTTTTTCTGTAAGTGAATGCCCATTTCGCCGGGCGGATACAAGAAGTTGGCATGGATAACATCAAAACGGATTTTTTTATGCAATGAAACGATGGCTCGGTATTTGAGCCAGTTATAAATATACGGATAGGATTTGTAAAAATGCAGTTCATAGTTGAACGTCATATGTTTAATTTTCGGGTAAATTTTTTCCGTCAGAGGGATGATTACCCGATGTCCGCGCAGGGCCAAATACTTTGCCCAGAAATGCGCCGCGAATTCCCCGCCGCCAATATTGGGGAAAAAATGATCGGTTAGTATAAGTATGTTCATGATATCCTTTATTTTACTTTTTAATGCCGAATTTTTTTATCATTTTATCCTTTACGGCTGTTAATAATCGCCTTTCATCACTATCCAAACGTAAAAGTAATAGGGTGATAAAATACAATAGAAACAAAATACCTGCAGGAGCAATGAATCGGAGCACAAAAGCCGTATTCGAGAGCCAATATAATTTTATAAAATATATTGCGCCACCGCTGATCAGGCCGGCAAAGATCGGTTTCCAGTATTGCAGGCTGTAAGGATGAATGCGGTACAAATAAAACACGATGCCCAGCTGGATTAGATTGATAAAAATGATGGAAATTGTTGTCGCTACCGCCGCGCCAATAATTCCCCACCACTGGATAAATAAATAATTAAGTACGATATTTAAGGTCATGACTGCTCCGTTGGAATAAAACAGCCATCGAGAGCGGGAGGATAAAGAAATTATCTGCGCGGTATGTCCGGTTATGGCCTGAAACAGGAACCCGGAACTGAGTATCATCAGGCAGGTGGCGCCGGCCGTGAAGCCGCGGCCGAAAATCAGAAGGAGTTCTTCGGGAAAAATCATCAACATCAGATAAATCGGCAGCGTCAGGATAAACGTGATTTTAGTTACCTGTTTGTATAATTCCTCCATCGTGGCGATTTGCCGCCGGGCCGTGAATTCCGAAATCAGCGGTACGAATAATTGACTGGTACTGCCAAGGACAATCAGTAAAAAGGGGGTAATGCGGAAGGAAACCTCATAAACTCCCACATCGGAGGCGGTCATAAAATAACCAATCATCAGCCCGTCAGTTTGCTGAAACATGACATCAACAAACAGGACAAAATACAGGGGCACGGAATAAACCATAAAATCTTTTTTTTCAGCAGCGGTCAGCTTCTCCCCGGGCGTGGCAGAAAAATTCGGCAGATATTCGGTACGGGTGTAATACCAACCCGCGATGGCCTGTATAAAAGAACTGATGACCACAGCCAAAAGCACGCCGGTTACGCCGCCGCCCCAGATAAAAACGATAATCAGAATGATTAGTTTCGCGGTATTAGGATAAATGTATTTGATTAGTGTCCGGTATTTAATGTCCTTCATGGCGCAGAGAAACGCCGAATACAGGTGCTGGTAGTTGTTCAGGAGGATGGTTCCGGCGGCGAAATACAGGATGTAATCCAGGCCCGGCTTTTCAAAAATCCTGTATGCGAAGAAATACGTAAAGAGCAAACAGGCGCCGAAGCTGACCATACCGAACACCGCGCCCCACTTTAAGGCAAAATAGAGGGCCTGCCGGACTTTCCCGGGGCGCTGTTTAAAGATGTACTCGGGTATGAATTTGATGATTCCTTCATGCAGGCCGAACAGCGAAAACATGCTAAAGAATCCTATGATATTGGACGCCAGAGAAAAGAGTCCGTACGTCTCGACACCCAGAATGCGCGTATTCAGAATGCCGACCAGCGGGCTGAGAAAATACTGGCTGATCAGGGAACCTGAGGTAAAAATGGAAGCGCCTTTAACAACCGTTTTTAAGTTCGCAATCGAACCTTCGGAAGGCTTTTCTGTAGCGTTTGTTTTCGGCATCATTTCTTTGGTCTCGTCTAAGGGCGCCATCAAGCTTTTAAAGTTTTGCCCGATAAAATATCATAAGCCTCATGCATCGTGGGGCTTCCGGCACCTTTGGACAGGATGTAGCCGGTGATACGCGATAACCGTTCCATAAATGCGGCGACATCGCGTTCAGTATTATTGTAAGGACTTGTGCCGGGTGTCAGTTCATTACTGTGGAACATCATCACAAGAAATATATGGTCATGCTCTTGGTGCCTTTGTATATACGCATCGGCGACCATACGCATTGCTTCATAGGAATAAGTACTGGGCCGGAGGCTGTACACTTTCATATAACCGGACGGCAATACCCTCCGCAGAACGGCTTTGCTGTAACGGCTCCGGCTGACCCATTTGCGCAGACCCGGCCGCTGGGAGGAATAAAAACGTGAGTGGACCGTCATGGGCAGTTCCAGCAGCCGTGTTGGTGGTGTCGTGTTTTCCATCTCAATAAAATAGGGATACAGCGGGCGATCAAAATAATTGAAACGGTTATTCAGAGTATGAATAACGTGTAATGGAAATACGCTGGAATCCACTTTGTAACCGAGCTGAGATAATATTCTGAAAGTCGCCGGTCCCATTCCGAACCGGCCCGCGCGGAACGATGACGGCGCATAGCCGAATGTTTCATGGAACAGTGCCGTCATATTTTTCATTTTTTCGTATTCGATCGCTTCCGGAAAATCGGCCTGAAACTGGTCGGTAGTTTTGGGCAGGACAACCGGATCGGGTTCGATGAACTCCGTATGCATATGGGTGCCCAGTTCACACCGGCATCCGAAAGAACGGAACAAATCTGCGGTATGGCTGTCGCGGATGATTTCCGGACTTAAAAGATACGTTGGTCTGATGCCGTTTTGTTCACAAAATGGCTGAAACAACTTCCCCACGCCTGTTTCGATATTCTGAAAGCGGAGCGGATGCGGAATGGACCAGTCCGCGCTTTTGTCGCATTCGGTGTCGATGGTAATAAGAAAATGTATCTGATGCTTCATCCGGATTTCGCTATGTCGATGGAGTTAAACAGGATATCGGTTATAAAATTATTTGAATTTATGAATCAACCGGGATTTCAGGTTGTGGGTGTTTGTAATAACAATATCATAAGTTTTAAAATAGGTTTTTGTCCATTTTTCCTTGTACTCCGATTCACCGCGCATAAAACTGAACCTTGAAAAACCCCGCTCAAAACAGGATTCGATCAGATGATACAGCAGCAACTTTGTCGGTGCGTATTTACTATAGCTGGTATCAAAGCCGGTATTCCACCAGTAAAAAATGTTATCCGCAATAAACCCGACGGCGTAAGAGATGTACTGATCTTTGAATTTCAGCAGCGTGATATCCAATTTATGCTGGTTATGATATATTTGATAAATGGCCCTGATAAAACGCTGCATGGCCGGATCATCATACATACTGCTGCGATCCAGTTCACTTTGGCGGTCTGAATGCATAAAGGCGATGGCGTTAAACAGATTATTCAGTTCACCGGCATCGTTGTCCGCCGAAAAGTGTTCCAGCGCGTATCCACCTTCTCTATTGAACATATTACGGATTCGGTTCAGATCTCGCCGTACGAATTTTTTGCTGGTGTCTGTCGCGTAATAATCGGCAAAGGCGCGGTTTTTGAGATCAATAAAATAAAACCGTTTGTAGTCGGACTGCTTATAGGTAAATTTCTTCTGTTCGAGTATTTGAGGAAACAGAGAAAGCGTCGGGGAATGTTCGGGTATATTTTTCAGAATAACCCTTTCCCATTCCGTTTTATTTGCAACCAGAAAATCGAGGAACGCTTCCATGATTTGGGTTTCATGGCCGGCAATCAGCAGGTCCGAATGATCGCAATAGTTATGGGATAAAAAAGTCAGAGTCCGATAGGGAACTAACCGATACGCCTTATGCGTTATAATGGACATGGGAATGATACCGACCAGTTCACCGGCTTTCCAGAAAGATAAGATTAAAAAACCGCCGTTTGGACTGACATGCTGCGTCCATGTATATAACCATTCAAATGAAAACTGGAAATACGAATAAGGACGTTTATTCAATAATGACGTCCAGAAATGTTCCAGTGATTGGAAATCCTTCAGACTGGTTATTGCCTTTATGGTGATATCGTTATCCATTCTGCAAGATTTTCTTATAGATAATGGGTTAATTTAGCAAGAAAATAATTTGTTTCATAACCGGAAAACGTAGCTGATATAAAACAATGAAACCGGCGCATGCCGCGGAAAAAGCTTGTATATACTTTTGAAGAATTTTTTTTCCCGATAAATACTCGCTGACAGCTTTAAGACCGGCGATCATATATATATAAAATATCCAGTGATAGGCTGATACAAATCGGGCCAATATGAAAAAAAACAGATAAAAAAGCATCACGGATATGATGGCTAGAAAAACCGTACCAGCGGGATACCGGATTTTTATCATACCGGTAATCGCCAGCGCTATCCCGACTATGGAAAAAGTGTACCACCAAACTTTTATAATATTATATAAATTCACCGGAACCCGCTTCAGAATATCATTTTCAGGTTCGGTCAGATACTCTGGTAATGATTTTGCTTCGGCAGGATTCCTCTGCACTTTTTCAATGATCGTATACCGCTCATATATATTCTCAGTGTTTGTAACCATGGTTTGGTATGGGCTTTGTAACTCTCCCATGACCAGATTGATATAGGTTTTACCTGATATCTGCCATCGTCCGGTGTTTTCTTTTAGAAAATGGAGATAAGGTAGCATCAGCGCAGCCATCACTGCAAACAGCGCCGCCGAAAGCCATAGCTTTACAAGCCAGGTCGATGATAATCTTCGAAGGTAAATTATCCACAAAAGAACGGATAAATATAATCCTTCCGGCTTAGTATAATAGATAACGGCCGATAGAACGCCGAACACTGTTGCTTCGATGCCCATACCCGAAAAAGATAAACGGGTTTTATCTTTCAAGAGTAATAAGGTCAAGGCCATCATGCCGCAAACGAACATTGGTTCCGCCCATCCACCCGCTGCATTAACCATCATTTGGTAATTGGAAATATATAAGAGCAGGCCGGTTAGCTGTAGAAAAACGTCTATAAAAAGTTTTTTAACAATCAGGTAAAACATCCATAAGCTGAGAAGCCAGAAGCCTGTACTTGCAGCCGTAACCGCGATTTGAGGATCCTTGATCAGACGATTCAAGGCGCCCGCTACAACCGCAAATCCCGGAGGGAGCACCACATACGGTTGGCCCTCCAGCGTGATACCGTTACCCTGCCAGATATTGACTCCAACCATGGCATAATCAAACGGGTCGTGATGTTTTTCAAAATGCCGGTCATTGTTAATTTCAAAGCCGAATATAAAAATAAAAAAAACTGCTATAAATGCGAACAGAGTGTATGCGAAGATACGTTGGGCAATAATCATTAATGCAATATCTTTTATTTTTGCGATGAGGTAAACCAACGGACAAAACGGCCTATACCGTCTTCGATAGCTGTTTTGGGGCAGTATCGGATGAGTTGCCGGGCTTTTTCTATATCAGCATAAGTACGGATTACGTCACCCGGCTGCAAGGGAAGCCATTCGATAATAGCTTTCTTGTTTAATTCCTTTTCAATCAGGCGGACGAGATTGATAAGCGTGATGGTTTTAGATTCGCCCAGATTCAGAATTTCATAGCCCTTTAGATTATCGATGCAGCCCAGGATGCCATGGATGATATCCTCAATATAGGTGTAATCCCTGGAGGTAGATCCGTCGCCGTATAACTGTACAGGCAAACCGCTGAAAATCTTTCGGGTAAACTGATGAATGGCCATTTCAGGCCGCTGCCGGGGCCCGTAAACAGTGAAAAAACGCAGGCAGAATGTTTCGATGTTGTACAAATGATAGTACGTATACGCCAAAACTTCACACGCTTTCTTAGTGGCCGCATAGGGTGAAATGGCCCGGTCCACATTATCGGTTTCCGAATAAGGTATCTTCTCATTATTCCCGTATACCGAAGATGAGGAAGCCAAGATCAGCTTGTTTACTCCGTGTTTCTTCATTGTTTCCAGGACATTAACCGTTCCCTCGATGTTGACTTTTTGGTAAAGCAATGGATGCATTATTGAAGGCCGTACACCCGCGCGGGCTGCGAGATGAATAACCATGTCGGGTTTTTGTCCGCTGAAAACCTCTTCGAGCTGTTGTGGGTTTAGGATATCACCTCGCACCAGATGGAAGTCCGAATAATTTAAGCAGTTTCGTACATTTTTTTCTTTAATCGCGGGATCATAGTAATCGTCGAAGTTGTCCAATGCAATGATACTGTGGCCGCGTTCCAGCAAAGCCTCACAAAGATGCGATCCGATAAAACCCGCACCGCCTGTAACAAGAAAAATCATACTTCAATCCGTCGCGTTTTTGATTGCTTGCCGGTATCGTCCTGCGCGTAATAACTATGATAAGCGTATTTATAATAACCGTAGTAACCCCGCCGTTCACCCGTAAAGTCGTTGAAGACAATTCCAATAATATTCGTTCGGACGTTTTTCATCGCCGTGATGGCGGTTTCAAGGGCGGCCTTTTCTGTTATGCCGTATTTAACAACAAGTATCATGCCGTCGACCCGGGACGACAGGATCAGCGTATCAGTCAGCAACAGAATCGGCGGGCTGTCGTAGATGACAATGTCGTAGAGTTTTTCCAGTTCGTTCATCAGAAAACTCATGCGCAGGGAAGAGAATATCTCCGAATGGTCCATGGCATTGGTACCTGCAGTAAGAATGCTGAGGTTTTTCACGTTCGAGAGCTGTATGCAGGATTCCGCTTCGCGGTTTTGGAGTATAACGTCTGCCAGTCCCGGGGTTTCATTGAGTTCAAAGAGCTGGTGGTATTTAGGTTTCCGAATATCCGAATCGACTAGGCATACGCGATGGCCCATATCAGCGAAAGAGATAGCCGTGTTGATAGCCGTGGTGGTCTTGCCTTCACTCGGGCCGGGACTGCTGATCAGGATAGAGCGCAAGGGAGAATCGATATTGGCGAACTGGATATTGGTGCGCAGGGTACGGTAACTTTCGGAAACAAATGAACGTGGATTAAACTGAGAAATCATGGCTTTTTTCCGGGCGACATTGCGTTCTTCCGAATCGGAAAGGCTTTGTTTCTTCAGGCGTAATTTTTTTTGAATTTTTTCTCCTGTTCCTTCATTGGCGTCTCCGGTAGCGGCTTCGATGCTGATATGGGGTATGGTCCCGATAATCGGAATGTTGGTGATTCCCGTGATATGTTCGGGCGCTTTGATGGTATTGTCCAGATACTCAAGGCCGAACGCCAGGGCGATGCCTATCAGCAGGCCGAGGACGGCGCCGATGAATATATTCGTGTATACTTTTTTATAAATTGGTGTAGGATTTTTCGGAGGGTCGATAATCTTCAGATTGCCGGTCGTACCATACATCTGGATAGAAAAAGATTCTTTCTGTTTGATGAGCGAATTCAGCGTTTCGGCCAGGAACTGCTTCGAGCGTTCCAGCCGGTTGATTTCAATAGCGTCCTCCAGCAAATTCGGGTTTTTTTGCTCAAAGCTGCGGATCAGACCGTCATACAACCGGGCCTGGCCTTTTAAAAGCATGAGTTCAATTTCCTCTCCGTTTTTTTTCGCAAAGACATCTTTCCAGACGCCCGATAAATCGGTATTGACACTGCGATCCTCTTGTGTCGTGATGGTGGATAGGGATTGGCTGTATTCATCGGTTAATGTTGTCATCTGTCTTTCAATGTTTTTGAGTTCCTCATTTTCGGAGGCTTTCGCGCCGTAACGCTGATAGAGAGCGATTTTCCGATCCTGAAGGTCCTGAATCTTTTTCTTCAGTTGGTTTATATCTTCAGATTCGTACACTGGCCGGTTCAGGCTTCCGCTCATTTTTTTCTGAAGCGAATCCATCTGAGTTTCCAGGGCGCGAATGTTGGCTTGTTTGATCTGAATCTGAATTTCCAATTCAGCGAGTTTTTCCTTCATCAGGATGATCTTGCTCAGCGGGCCTTCGTTTTCCTTGGTGATATCGATTTTTTTCTTCAGAGCCTGAAGGGACATCTCGGTTTTTTCGAGGTTGCTTTTGGTGATTTCCATTTGTTCATCGATAAAATTAACGCTGCTCTGAAGGCCTTCCCGGTCCAGTTCTGCGGTGCGAATCTTCAAAAGGTTCATGGCCACCTCAACGATTTTTTTTACCAAAAAAGGGTCGGTGGAAGTGGCGGATATCTCAATAAACTGCGAGGAGCCCATGTAGGGGCGCAGGGTGATTTGTCCGGTAGAGGCGCTCCGGGCGGCCCTCTCGGCGTAGTCCTCTTCGCGCGTCTTCAGGATTTCCTTTTTCAAATCTTCCCGAAAGCGTTCATTAAGAAGTCCGGTAGAAAGAATAATTTCGTAATAACCCAGATCAAATTGCTTGATGGCCTGCCCTTTACCCGTTGCATCCAGCATGGGCATATTCGATATGTTCTCAAAATACAGCAAGGCCTGGGAACGGTATATGGTGGGCTCACTGAGGGAATAGTAAGACACAACTCCCAGAAATAACAGAAAGACTGATAGGACCAGGTATTTGTGATGGAGAACAATCCGTAATATCGATCCGAGATCGAGACCCTGTTTTACCTGAATATCTTCCATAATTGACTCTTCATATAAAATGTTATCTGCGGTTTCTTGTTACATACAAATAAAGAAGATAGGCCGATAGTATAGAGGTGGTGTAGCCTAAGATAGTAAAAAATGTTTTTATCGTGAATTTCTTCGCGGGGACGAAAACAATATCGCTGGGTTCCAGCAGAGGCACCTGACCGCCTTTGGCCTTAAGTACTTTTTCGATGTCAACGATTTCTTCCGTCTGGGCCGCGCCGATTCTCCGGATGAGTTTGACATTACGGATGGAAGCGTCGTCCTTAGGCCCCCCGGCTAGGAATATAACATCGATCAAGTTGGCGCCGGGGAAAAGTTCATAGTTTCCGGGCCGGTTGACGGCGCCCAGCACATTAACGAATACCGCGCCATAGATGGAGGGCACAAATATGACGTCGCCGTTACGCAGGGGCGGCAGTTTACTGATATCGCCGGTTTCTACGATCAGAGTGACCATCGGCACAACCTGCTCTTCCCGGAAGCCAGTTTCCGGATTGATGCGGATCAGTTTGGTTTTATCCAGGTCGCTGCGGGCATTTGCCCCGCCGGCGGTCGCAATTGCTCCCTGCATGGTATGATGCTTGGGAATCCGGTGCGCGCCCGGTTGGTTAACCTGGCCGAGAACGATGACTTCGATTTCCTCAAGTTCAGAAAAACCGGTCAGGACTTCTGCGCGGCCGCCGATATATTGCGTAAGCCGGGCTGAAATAATGCGGTTCAGCTGTTCCAGAGTCATGCCGTCCACTTTGATGTCCTTCATAAACGGATATTTGATAGTGCCGTCAGGCTCGACCCGGACTTCCTTGGGTAGTTCGTCATGCCCGTAAACCGTTATCTGAAGATTATCGCCGGGCAGAATCTTCCGTTTGGAAGGCTGTAATTTATCCAGTCGTATGCCGGAGGTGTCAACCGTTAGATTATTCTGAGTATGAGCAACCCATGGCAGACCCAGGGTTAACGCCATCATGATAGCATACAGGATTATTTTGTTTTCTTTCTTTGTCATGGTGATAAGCATCAATCGTTTTCGTTCATTGGTTGAAACAGTTCTTTGAGATTTAAATTATTTTTAAAATAATAATAGAGACCAATACCGGTTATCGAAATGTAGTTATAAGCATGGGACAAAATGGCCCAGCCGACGGCCAGTTCCTTGTCCACACGGAACATCAGCAGCCCCTGTTTGGCGATTTCGTGATAGGTGCCGACATATCCGGGCGCGGCGGGGATCATGATTGCAAACGAGGTAAAAATCATGACTACCGTAGATTCCAATAGGCCGAGCGCATAGGTTATATCCATATTCATTGCATAGAACATGGCCAGAATTGCAAAAATATAAGTGCCCCAGACCACGGCGCTTTGAATAAAAATCACGGACAGAAACTTCCATGATTTGATGAGAGACATGCCGACGATAAACGAACGAACAATTTGAGAAATTCTGGCGCTGGATTTTTTCATCCACCGCTGCGAAAAGCGCTCGAGGAATGCAACGGTCGCTTCGGTATGATGCACCATCAAATACCAAATCAGAATGCTGACGGCGATAATGATCAGAATAATCACGCTTCCGCTTTTGACCCATAAGGGAAAGGGGAAAAATATCAATGTCAGTCCGAAAATCATCATCAGGGTTATCACGTCAATCACGCGCTCGATGGCGACCGATCCCATGGAAGCCGAAAAGGAGACGCGTTCCGTCCGTTTCAGGGCTATGCCGCGCATAAATTCACCCAGCCGAAAAGGCAGAATGTTATTGACCATAAAACCGATCATAAGCGCCGAAAACATTCTATTGGTTTTAATCCTGGCTACCGGCAGCATCAGGTATTGCCACCGAACGGCGCGGAGCCAGCAACTGAAAATATTAATGCCGACCGATGCCAGCACCCAGAAATAATTGACCCGTGTAAAAGAGTCTATCATTTCCCCGTAATCCACGCCGCGAAGAGCGAGCCAGAGAAAAACCGCGCTGATAAGGATGTTAACCGAGAACCAGATTTTCTTTTTCAAAAAACGCAATCTCCCTATCTTAAATCAATCACATCCATGCCGGATTCGACAGTGAATTGAAACAGCTTCATGTCCAGCGCGGTGTCTATTTGGATATTTGTGAACTGATAGGTGATCTGATTCCCTTCCAGGTCGGTATATTCAAATTTATCGGCGATCCAGGTATCGGCCGGCACCCAGACTTTCATATTCTGTACGAAATCGTCTTTGTCTTTAGGGTACATCTTAAGTACGTATACTTCACGGCCTTTTATGGTTTCGTGCGCAATGACCTCGGCAATGAACTTTTCAAGGTATTCGTACATAAAGTACTTCGGCATGAAGAGGCTCTTGCTGTTCTTTTTCAGTTTGTCGATGATGACCTGATTATTGCCCTCAGAGTACTGCCATACGGTTTCGCCGTTGGTGATGTTGAGTTGCTGCCCGAGTTCGTAGCGAATGTGGTTTTCTTTTTTGAAAAACATTTTACCCTGCAGGCTCTGGCTTTTGCCGGTGAGTTTCCATTTGAAGAAATAATCAAACTGCACGGACATATTATCAATGCTTTTGTATTTTTTTTGTACCTTTTTAATGATGGACGGCGCGTCTTCACCCGCATAACACCAGGTGTGTCCGACAAAAACCAACAAGGCTAAGAAGATCCGAAAACGCATGCATAACTCCTTTAAAATAAATTTATTGTACAAAATCCTACCGCTCCTGTGCATAATTTATACGCGATAACCCGGAATCTGGTCCTCGGTAATAAGCACCTGCCGCGCTTTACTGCCGTCCTGCGCACTGACGACACCGACGCGTTCCAACTGGTCGATCAGTTTCGCGGCGCGGGCATAGCCGACACTCAGGCGGCGCTGGAGCAGGGAAGCCGAGCCCTGATTGTATTTTACGACGATTTCCAGCGCTTCGTTAAACAGGCTGTCAAAATCATTCGGGTTCATTTCGCCGCCCGGTTCGTCCTTCGTTTCCTCCTTCATGACAAAATCCCTGCGTGGGAAAGGCGGCATTTTGCTGATAAAGCTGACAATCTGTTCGGTTTCCTGCGTAGAGGTAAAGGCGTTCTGGATGCGTGTCGGCATTTGTCCGGGCGGCAGGTAGAGCATATCGCCCTTACCGAGCAGCAGTTCGGCGCCGCCCATATCGAGAATCGTGCGGGAATCAATCTTACTGCGAACCTGATAAGCGATACGCGCCGGAAAATTGGCTTTGATGAGTCCGGTCAGCACATCCACCGACGGCCGCTGGGTAGCCACGACCAGATGGATGCCTACGGCGCGGGCCATCTGCGCGAGGCGGGTAATGTAGGTTTCCACTTCGCGCGGCGCCGTCATCATCAGGTCGGCCAGTTCGTCAATAATCGCCACGATGTATTCCAGCTTTTCGTGCGTGAACTTTCCGTCGTCGGGCAGCGTGCCGTCCTGCCAGCGCTTGTTGTAATCCTCGATGTTGCGCACGTTGGCATGGGCCAGGCGCTCATACCGCATCTCCATTTCTTCCACCAGTGCCCGCAGCATCAGTTTGGCGTTTTCGGGTTTGGTGATCACGTCTTCAATCAGTTCGCCGGCGGGATTGCGGAGGCAGATCAGGTGATGATTGCGCAAATCGCGGTACAGCGCCAGTTCCACTTTTTTAGGATCGATGAGAATCAGCTTGACTTCCGACGGATCAAACTGATACAACAGGCTGGTAATGGCCGTATTGATACCGACGCTTTTTCCTGAGCCGGTCGTGCCCGCAATCAGCAGATGCGGCATTCGGGAAAGATCCTCAAAATGGATTGTTCCGTCAATGTCCTTGCCGAGGGCCAGACCCAGTTTGTATTTCTGCTTGACCATCTTGAATGCAGCGTCCTCAAACAGGCTCCGGATCAATACCGGCGACGGTTTGGGTTTGGGAATTTCCACCTGAATCGTTCCTTTTGCCGTAACCGGAATCATGCGGACCGATTTAACCTTCATGGACAGGGCCAGTTCGTCCTCCAGACCGGTAATTTTGGAAATTTTCAGTCCTGACGGAAGCTGGAGCTGGTAAATCGCTACGACCGGCCCCCCGTATTCGGTGGCAACCACTTTCGTCTCGATACCGAACTCGTTGAGTGTTCCGATGATCTGATGAATTTTATCATCCAGTTCCTTGATATCGCGGTCGGACAATTTTTCTATTTCCCGGGTGGGTTCCAGAAGATCTAAGGAAGGATAACGGTATTTGCTTCTGGCAATACGGTTTTCACTGTCGAAATCAATGGTTTTGGACTCTGAGGGTTTCGTCTCTGTGGATTTTTTGTTTTCTTTGATCTTAGTTTTTTTACCGAACAGTTCATTCACCTCGTCAATCAGCGGTTTGTGCTCCGTAAGCGTTTTCCGGACATCCTCGGCATCCTGTTCCTTAATTTGGTTCTGCGTTGCGGCCGAAGTTATCGCCGGCGTCGTGTGCAGGGATTCCGACTGTTGTTCCAGTTCGGCCTGTTCTTTATCAAACGCGTCCTGAGCAATGTCGGTAAGATCGATGTCGGCATCCGGAATGGCGGATTTCTCGATGACCTGTACTTTTTCTTCGGGAGGTATTGAATTTACGGGTTCGGACTTATTTTCATCGGGGACCGGATCGTCGGCTTTTTGGTTGGACGTTTTTCTGCCCAGGAGGTATTCCAGTCCGGTGATTTCAATTTCTTTTTCAAGATAGCCGATGGCTCGGATATCATTCAGCATCGTGGTGTCCAGGCTGGCGGTGAGTTGCGTGCCGGGAAACCCGACCGATTCCTGATTTGCCTGTATCGGCTTTTCGGTTAACGGTTCGCGAACAGGAATGGGTTCGACCGTTTCATTCGTTTTTTCTGATTCGGACAATACAGGGGTTTCAGAGGGTTTGACCGTTACAGGTTCGTTCCGGTCAATTTCCGTCTGGAGATATTCCGGTTTAAGAGGCTTCTTTTTTTCCTGGGAAGTAATGACCGGCTTCTGAATTTCTTCACGGGAAACCGTTGTCGCTTTATTTTGTACTTCCGATGCGAGCCGTTCGTCTTGCCGGCGCCGGAAATTTCTCAACCAGTCAGCCAGAGCGCGGCATACCGACAAGCCGCTCTGACGTATGCTCGGAATAAGATCCGCGATACTGATGCGCGTGACCAGAATCAGCCACAGCAGGGAAAGCAGGACCCACAGCGTGTAGCAACCGAAGGGATACAACCAATGAATCAGTTGGCGCGCCAGCAGACCGCCGATGAGACCGCAGGCCGCCCAGTTTATCTCCGAGCCGGTAGAGTTGGGTATGGCGATCCATCCCGAAACGATGATCATGAGGGTGGCTGTATAAATCGTAAACGGGTTGGCGATCCAGATGCTCCGGTGCGTAAATACCAGCCAGCCCCAGGCAAAGGTGATGACCGGCACCGCCGCCACCGCGTATCCGAACGTATAGGTCACGAGCCAATACGAAACATACGCGCCGATGATGCCCATCAGATTGGTCAGCCGGTCGGCCGCATGAAGGCCCCAGATACTGGCCGGTTGTTCTGCGGGGTTGTGGGAAATGACCGCCAGGATGAGCAGGAGGGAACCGGCCATCAGGAGCAGGCCGAAGATTTCCTCCTTGATTTTAACGCTTAGCTGCAACCCTCTGGACTTGGATTTGCCCGCCTGCTTGTCGGCCGGGGCCGGCTGCCGCGCGTTATTCTTTTTTCGTGAAGCCATGGAATATACCAAACGCGTTATTAATCCTTGCTCGGATCGCCGGGATAAAAGGGTGTTTTAACGACACGGGCTTTCAGTTCACGGTTGCGCACGCTGATAGTCAGTTCGGTGCCGATTTCGGCCAGGTTCGTTTCCACATACGCCATCGCAATGGCTTTCTGCAAAGACGGCGATACGGTACCGCTGGTAACGTGGCCCACCTTGCGCCCATCCTTAAAAACCTCATAGCCGTGACGGGCCGGCACTTTACCTTCGATTTCAAGGCCAATCAGCATACGTTTCAGCCCGTTTTCCTTGGCTTTCTGCATCACATCGCGACCGAGGAAAAATCCTTTATTAAGCTTGGTGATCCATCCGAGGCCGGCTTCGAGCGGGTGCGTGGTTTCGTCAATATCATTCCCGTAGAGACAGTATTTCATTTCCAGACGCAGCGTATCGCGCGCGCCAAGACCGCAAAGTCCCAGATTGTATTTCTTTCCTTCTTCCATCACCGCGTTCCAGACGGTGTCGGCGTATTTTTCATCAAAGTAAAGTTCAAAGCCCAGTTCGCCGGTATAGCCGGTGCGTGAAATGGTCATCGGTACGCCGGCCAGGTCGCCCTCGTCGAACCAGTAGAAACGGATCTTTGACAGGTCGGTGCGTGTCAGGGCCTGCAAGAGCTTGCGGGAATGCGATCCCTGAACGGCCAGCAGGGCAATGCGGTCGCTGTGATTCTCCAGCTTTACGTCCGCGGGACAGTGGGATTGCAGCCAGTTAAAGTCTTTTTCGACGTTGGATCCGTTCACGACAAGCATGTATTTGTCCACAAACCGGTAAACGATTAGATCGTCCACGATACCGCCGTCTTCTTTGCACATGGCGGAATACTGGGCCTGATGAATGGACAGTTTGGATACGTCGTTGACGGTGGTTTTCTGCAGAAAGGCCAGAGCGTTATTGCCGCTGACAAAAAATTCGCCCATATGCGAGACATCGAACATACCGACGCCGGTGCGTACCCGCTGGTGCTCGGCTATATCGCCGTCATAACGGATGGGCATCAGAAAACCGGCAAAATCAGCCATTTTGGCTCCGGCGGATACATGTTTATCATAAAATGGGGTTTTTTTGGAAGTCGTAAGGCCTGATGCGTTTGACACGGTGATTCTCCTTGTTTGATTTATAAAAAGAGGAATCCCGGTTTCATCATACCGGGACCCGATTTTGCTTGATACATCTGTAATCCGATTTAATATCTATGACAATTTTTCCACGGCTTTTCTGATGTTTTCCAGCGCGATTCGGATGTTTTCAATGGAATTGGCATAGGAAAAACGCAGGTAGCCTTCGCCGAAGCTGCCGAAGGCTGTGCCGGATAAAGCGGCCACGCCGGCTTCATTCAGCAGGTAATCGGCGAATTTTCTGGAATCCATGCCGGTGCCGGTGATATTCGGGAACACGTAAAACGCGCCCATGGGCTTGCAACAGGAAATGCCTGGAATGGCATTCAGTCCGTCAACGATTAAATCGCGCCGTTTGTGAAATTCCGCGACCATTTTGTCCACATCATGCTGGGGCCCCTTAAGGGCTTCCACGCAGGCCTTCTGAACAAACGTCGTGGTGCAGGAATTGCAGTTGGTAATCAGTCGGGTTACCCAGGCTACCAGTTTCTTGTTCATGACGCCGTACCCCGCACGCCAGCCGGTCATGGCGTAGGTTTTTGAAAAGCCGTCCAGCAAAATGGTGCGTTCCTTCATGCCGGGGATGGATGCGATGCTGTGATGCTCGCCGTCGTAAATAATCCGGCTGTAAATCTCGTCGGACAAAACATAGCAATTATAGGGCCGGATAACTTCGGCAATGTCCTCAAGATCTTTTTTTGTCAGCATGCCGCCCGTAGGATTCTGCGGGGAGTTCAGGACTAGCATTTTAGTTTTATGGCTGATTTTATCTTTGAGTTCATTAATATCAAAGCGGAAACATTTATCTTCGCGGATCGGGAGCGGCACCGCTTTGGCGCCGGCGTAATTGATCATGGATTCATATATCGGATAGCCGGGATTAGGATAGATTGCTTCGTCGCCTTGTTCCAGCACGGCCAGCATTACGTAAAAGATAATCGGTTTACCGCCCGGCGTTACCACGACTTCATCCGCTTCCACAGGAATGCCTCGTGTCTTACTGATATATTCGGCGATCGCGGAGCGAAGTTCAGGCAGTCCCGGCACGGGGTTATAATGCGTCCATCCCTCCCGCAGGGCGGATACGGCTGATTCGACAATATGGGCGGGTGTTGCAAAATCCGGCTCGCCAATCTGCAGATGAATTATTTTTTTACCCTGAGCTTCGAGCGCGCGGGCTCTGGCCAGAACCTCAAAAGCCGTCTCTGTACCCAGACGGTTCATCGACTGTGCGGATAATATTGTAAAGCCTGCCATATACGCCTTTCTGTACTAATATGTATAAAATATCAATAGCTTTAAATTTTAGTAATTTTTTAGTGTATAATCAAGAACTTTTGAATATAAATATTTGATTATAAATGATTATATTGTTGGGCTTTATGGACATATATGGTTAATCAACGCAATAAGGCCGATAATACTTTGGCGTAACCGCAGACTTATTTATGGCATGGATTGTCATAAAAACATCAGGAACATGCCTTATCGGCTTTTAATTTCTAAAATACGTCATTCAATCTCAGAGAATTCAGCTCAAGTATTGAACAGGGACCGGGTCAATCGGGGAATTACAGTTTTTGATAAAACAAAAAGAATTGTAAAGACAATTGCATATCACAGAATAATTTTTTAAGTTGGATTAAACGCTTGCTTATCTTCTTAACAGGGTATTAACGTAACTTAATCAGGACCAACATGGATTTGACGTGGATCGGTTTTCTCGCCGGTTTTCTGACCACCGTAGGTTTTATTCCTCAAGTCATTAAAAGCTATCGTACCAGGCATGTTACGGATGTATCGCTTTTCCAGCCGATAATCCTTCTGACCGGTATGGCGGTATGGATTCTCTACGGCATTATCCAATCGGATCCGGCCATCATCATTGCCAATGCAATTGCGCTGCTGTTGAATGTTTTTCTGGTTCTTTTGAAAATAAAATATTCCATACCATCAACATAATTCAGGGAAAATAAAATGTCCAGATCATGGGTACTCCGTTTATGTTCTGCCGCCGTAACAGTCTTATTTGTGGCCGCTGTTGTTCTATTCAGATATGAAATACTCCAGGGAAGCGCCGACCGGTACAGCGACAACGAAGTCGTCCAGCAGGCGTCAAATGAATTGCAGGTGGTTTCCGCCACACCGTCCGGTATGGTGCAAAGCTCGGATCAGTTTTATGCCATTACGGTTATCTTCAATCAGCCGATGGTGCCGCTGCAGGCTTTACCGGAGGGAGACGGTACGGGGCCGTTGGTCATCGAGCCGGCCATGCCGGGTAAATACCGCTGGTTGGGCAGCCATACGCTTACTTTCACGCCGTCGAAAACCTTGCCGATGGCCTCGCGGTTTGTGGTTACCGTCCCTTCCGGGCTCAAGAGTCTATCCGGGCAAACGCTGAAGACGCCTTATCAATGGGCTTTTGAAACGCCGCGGCCGAAATTGCTCAAGACAACGCTTGAGGAGAACGCACGCGTCGCCCTGACGCCGGCGTTTTATCTGGTTTTTAATCAGACGGTATCCCTATCCAGCGTTCAGCAGAAAGTCACGCTGATTAACACCCTGTCGGGAAATAAAGTGCCGCTGAATATCAGCCTGGCAGACACCAATGATATCAAACAATATATTTCGCAGTACAGTTATTATTATGATGATAATGAATACCTTGCCAAATCCCAACTGGTGAGCAAAGTGATCAAGATTAAACCAGCCATGAAACTGCCCATGGAAACGTCCTATGTACTCGAAATCGGACGCGATATCCGCGGCACCGAAGGTAACCTGGGCTCGGAGGAGTACAAATCTATTCCGTTTGCCACCTACGCGGCTTTGCAGATAACCGAAGTCACGGAGCCGGAGTATGCGACCAGTTATTTTACAATACGTTTTAGTAACCGCGTGGACGCTTCGGTTTTAGAAGAACATTTGAGCGTGACGCCTAAAGCCGAACTGCGATCGGCCTACAATTCTTACTGGGATGAAAACAATACGATTCATATCAGTTTTGATTTTAAGCCGCGGACCCGCTACCGGCTCAAAATCAGCAAAAACCTGACAGATGAGTACGGCAACGAACTCGGTTCGGATTATGTCAAAGAATTTATGACGGGTGATTATGCGGCTTCTGTCAGCTTTAACAGCGGCAGCCATGTGATCGAATCCTATCTGGGGCATAATTTCTTTGTTTACGCCATAAACCCGATGCATGTGGATTTGAAAATGGCGTTGCTGAATCAGCAAGAACTTATTAATCTATCCAATCAGGATTATTTCTATACGGACCAACTGGATTTCAACGGTTGGGATTTTTCCTGGAGCGGCATACCGCCCACAACACCGAACCAGCCCCAGCGGATACCGGTGGATTGCGATAAGGTGCTTGGCAACGCGAAAAGCGGCGTGGTGCTGATCGAAATGAAACACGAGCCCTGGCATTCACCGCAACGCGCACTCGTCCAGATAACCGATATCAGCATCACGGCCAAATTCTCCAAGCTTCAGAACCTGATCAGTGTTACGTCGCTGCGGGATGCCGCCCCTGTGGCTCAGGCGATGCTCGAAATACGCGATAATACCGGCCAGGTTAAATGGAGCGGTCTAACCGATGAGCAGGGTTTTGCGAAAACGCCCGGATGGGGCGCTTTGGGACTGATTCCCAGCAGTGAGTGGCAGGAACCAATCCTGTGGGTGTTTGCGCAGAAAGGGGATCAGGTTGCCTTTGCCAATTCCAATAATACCATCGAATTATATAGCTTTAATGTACCCTACAGTTGGGCCGTGCAAAAAGAAGATGTGACGCATGGTTCCCTTTTTACGAATCAGGGCATCTACCGGCCGGGCGATGAAGTTAAAATCAAAGGCATTTTCCGGCAGATTACCAATGACCAGCTTACGCTGACACCGCGGAAGAATATTCGTATCATTATCCGCAATCCGGACTATGAGGAAATCCTGAATCAAGAATATCTGACCAACGCCTATGGTGCGATAGATTTTACTCACAACATAGACGCGAATGCCCGGCTGGGCTACTATTCCGTCAGTGCGGAAGCCGATGGCCGTTCGGTGACTTCCGTCAGCTTCCAGGTGCAGGAATTCAAGCCGGTGGAAATGGAAGTGACCATTCATCCGAATAAAAAAAGCTATGTCTGGGGTGAGAAGCTAAACGCCGTGCTGGACGGACATTATTTATTCGGGGCACCCCTGGGAAATGAATCCATCCATTATTCCCTATCCAGAAGCCCGTCGTATTTTTCGCCTCCCGGCTATGACGAATATTATTTCGGTACCCAGGCGGAGGATGGTTATTATTCTTCTTACCGGTACGGCGGCTATTCATCGACACTGCTCAGCAAATCCGATAAATTGGATGATCGGGGTCTGCTGGAAATCCAGTGGCCGTTGAAATCCGACGGCCATGCCCAAACGGCGATGCTGACGATTGAAGGCACTGTTCGTGACAAGAACCGGCAGGAAGTCAGCGGGCGTAAAAATATTATCGTTCATGCCGGGCAGTTTTACATCGGACTCCGGCCTTCCACGACGTTTCATACTATGGGCGAACCGTTAAATCTGGATCTGATTACCGTGAGTCCCGACGGCGAGAAAATTGGCGACAAGCCGGTCAAACTGGAACTCATCCGCCGTGAGTGGATTTCGGTGCGCCAGAAGACCAGTGAGGGCTTCTATGAGTGGAGTTCACGGATCCGGGATACGGTGGAATCCAAGCAGACGGTAATGACGGGCGCCGAAACAAGTTCTCTGGCGCTCCATCCGAAATCCACCGGCTATTACATCATCAAAGCTCAGGCGCAGGATAAATATGAGAATATTATCGAAAGCAGTTGTTATATATATGTCACCGGCAGCGCCTATGCGAGTTGGTGGATGTATAATGACGACCGGATTGATCTGGTGCCGAATAAGAAAAATTACGCCGTCGGCGACAAAGCGAAGATCCTGGTCAAATCACCGTGGGAGCGCACCAAAGCGCTGATAACCATCGAGCGCGACGGAATACTTTTTCACAGGACGGAATTTTTCAGCGGCAATGCCTCGGTGATCACGATTCCCATTATTCAGGACTTTGTTCCGAATATTTTTGTTTCGGTTATACTAATGAAGGGGCGCACCGCCTTGCCCAAACAGAACGAGTCTGAAGATCTCGGTAAACCCGCGTTCAAAATCGGCTATACGCAACTCCTGGTCAATCCGGACGACAACCGGCTCCAGGTGACGGTGAAGCCGAACAAAACCAAATTTGCGCCGAAGGAATGGGTGGACGTGGACATCAGCGTTAGGGATAAATCCGGCAAGGGCAAATTGTCAGAAGTAACCCTGTACGTCGAAGATATCGGCGTGCTGAACCTGGTGAGTTATAAAACGCCGGATCCGTTTGACGCGTTCTATCAGCCGCGCTCGCTTTCGGTACGGACGTATGAAGCGCGCAAATACGTATTGGACCAGATTTTCATGAAAGAAGTTTCCGACCTCAAGGGCGACGTCGGCGGGGGCGGGGGCGAGGAGTTTTTCCCCGCCATCGCTATCCGCAAGGACTTTAAGGCCTGTGTGTACTGGAATCCGTCGCTGATGACCGATGCCAACGGCAAAGTCAGGGCGCGCTTCCAGTTGCCGGACAACCTGACCGCTTTCCGTATCATTGCGGTGGCGCATAACGCGGAATCGAAGTTCGGCAGCGCCGACAAAGATATTACCGTAAGTAAACAGTTGATGCTGCGTCCCGCTCTGCCGCGCTTTGCCCGCGTGGGCGACGCCCTAGACGCCGGCGTGATAGTGCATAATTATTCCGATGATAAGGGCCTGGTTAAGCTGACCGCCGATATGCAGGGCGTGACGGTAAACGATTCGACGCTCAGGAGTTTTACCCTCAAAGAAGGCGAGTCGAAAGAAGTGCGGTTTAAGTTCAAAATCACCGAATCGCGCACCGGTATTTTCACGTTCAAGGCGATGATGAATTCGTACACCGATGGCGTAGAAGTCTCGATGCCGCTTAAAGTGCCGACGTTCACGGAAACTGTGGCGCTCTACGGCAGCGATACCGTAAACCATAAAGAAGAAGTGATTGTCCCGAGCGCCTTGTACGCCGGCTACGGCGGTCTGGAAGTAAAGACCGCTTCAACCGCCCTGGTGGACCTTGACGGCAGCGTGAGATATTTATTTGAGTATCCCTACGGCTGTCTGGAGCAGAAGACCTCGCGCGCGTTGCCCATCATTCTCTTTGCCGATGTCGTAAAAGCGTTTAACCTGCCGGCTTTCCGCAAGGACGCGCCGTTCTATGAGCGTATCCAGCTGGCGGGAGGCCCGGCGAAATCCATGGATGAGGTCGTACAGGATTATCTGGATGAGATTCCCAAATACCAGCTCTACAACGGCGGTTTCGGCTACTGGATCGGCGGCGACGTGGAGTCTCCTTATGTCTCCACGTTTGCCATGCTGGCGATGACCAAAGCTAAACAAAACAATTATACCATCAATCAATCCTGTTATGATAAGGGTATTACCTATTTAAAGGCGCTCGTGCGCCACCCGGTGGATCAGCCGTACGGCCTGTATTATTCGCATATCACCTATGCCATGGCGCTGTACGTGCTGGCCGAAAATAATTATTATGACGCGCCGACCGCCGAACTGCTGTTTCAGCGCAAGGACGAAATGCCTCTTTTCGCGCGGGCGCTACTGCTGAAAGCCGTACATATCGGTCGCGGCCATACTTATATCAAAGAGGAACTCAAACGCGGCCTCATGAATGCCATCAAAATGGACCCCACCACGGCGCATTTTGAGGAAGCCTCCCTGCCCGGTCTCGAATGGACGTATCATTCCAACACCCGCACCACGGCCGCGATCCTGGAGGCCTTCCTGACTGTGGACGGCACTAATGTGCCCTGGGCGGAAAAAGCCGTTCGCTACCTTCTGAAAGAAAGAAAAATTGGCCGCTGGCGCACCACCCATGAAAACCTCTTTGTATTTTGGGCGCTGAGCAGCTATTTCTCCGCTTTTGAAAAAACCGTTCCGAATTTTTCCTCGCAGGTGCTGGTAGACGGCCGTTCGGTGCTGAACGAATTTTACCGGGGCCGCACCACGAAGACCGCATCCGCGCTGGTTTCCTTCCAGCAGTTACGCCGCGAAACCGCGCTGCCGGTTGATTTCGTCATGTCCGGCGAAGGTCGCTACTACTATACCGTGCGCATGACCTATGCCCCAAAACACACCGTCCAGATTGCGGCCAGGGACGAAGGAATAAAAATCACCAAAGTGTATGAAGACATGAAAGGCAATCCGGTAACTCAGGGAAAATTCACGGCCGGAGAAATGTATAAAGTCAAACTCACGGTAAGCGTGCCGCACGATCGCTATTTTATTGTTGTGGACGATCCCTTGCCGGCGGGCTTTGAGGCGGTCAATGTTAATCTGGCCACTACCGCTAAAGATAACAGCAGTGAAAATACAAGCAACTCGGCGCGCTGGTGGTGGAACTTCGGCGGATTTAATAAATCGGAAATGCGGGATGACCGGGTCGTCGTTTTTGCCGATCGGCTGCCTTCCGGTACTCATGCGTTCACGTATCGGGTACGCGCAACCACCTACGGAACCTTTGAACTGCCGCCCACCAAGGCGGAAGAAATGTATGCACCGGAAGTGTTTGGCAATACGACAAATCAGACGGTTGTGGTACAATAAGAAACATGCGATAATTTGTGTAACAGAGCTTCACCATGAAATATTTAAAAATTTATCTTTGTATCGTGCTTACGCTGCTGGTTTCCAGCGCCTTCATAAACGCGCAGACTAACCCGCAGGATTCCGCAGCGCGGGTGGCGATCTATCGTCATGCTCATGGTGATAGCTGGACCAATAATACCAACTGGCTTACAGGACCCGTGGATACATGGTACGGCGTAACGGTTTCCTCTCAGCGGGTGGTCGGTCTGGATTTGAGTTCCGATACCCTCAGCGGCATCCTCCACGATTCCGTTAGTCTGCTCACGGCTCTGAACACGCTGATCCTCAAAAATAACCAGCTTTCCGGAGTTCTTCCGGATAATCCGCTGTTATCGTTTCAGGCTCCGTCCGTTATAACTGTGATGCGCACCCAGATATCCGGCGACAGTCTCTACCTGGTTTCCGTAGCCGATCAGACCGGAACGTCGGTAATCACCGTTACCGCGGGCGACGGATTTTCATCGGTCACGGATTCCTTCAGGGTAACGGTTCATCCCGATGCCCAGCCGCCGGTCATCAGCGATGTGCAGACGCCGGATACGGTGAATCAGGCGGTCGCGCTACCGGTCTCCTGTGTGGTTAACGACAATCTTCTTGTGCAACGCGTCGTACTGCATTACCGCGCGGGTGCCGGCCCGGAAGATACCGTGGCCATGACGCTGAATGCCGGTCGCTATGCGGCCTCGGTACCGGCGGCGCGCGTCACGGCTTTTAAAATCTTTTACAGCGACGTCGATCCGGTGGAACAATATATCTGCGAACACCATCAATCGAAGCCGGCACGCTTTGCGCTCCGGCAGAATTATCCTAATCCGTTTAATCCCGGAACGCACCTGCGCTTTGAACTTCCCGTTGACGCGAAAGTTACCGGAATCATTTACAACGCACTCGGTCAGGAAATCATTACCTTGATGCATCAGAAATACTTTACCGCAGGCGTTCATGAATTATTCTGGAACGGAAAGGATCGCAACAACCGTACGGTTGCCTCCGATATTTACATTTACCGGATTAACGTATAGGCCGCTACCGGCAAAGTGTGGAATCAAACGGTCAAAATGACTTTACTAAAATAGAGAAAACATTTGAATTTTTAAGCATTAAACTATAAATTAAATTTCAAACAATTTATTAAATATGGAAAATCAGATATGAAACAATTCAAATGGTTTTGCTTTATGGCGCTGGTTGCGGTATGGACTTCATGCGGATCCGCTAAAAAAACCGTCGTAGAAGATCCCGGTCTCAAGGCCCTGCTGGGCGATAAAGATTACGCCATGTTATCGGCGTCGGACAAATATGAAATTGCCGAGTACTTTACACGGCGGGGCAATATGGAACGCGCGCGGGCGGTTTATGAAGACATCATTACGCAAAATCCCGGTGTCATAGGCATTAAATACAAACTGGCCCAGTTGTACCTTCAGATGGATACCGTCACCTTTCCGGTCAAAAACGATAAAGGGCATGTGGAATGGGTCGTCAAGAGCGGCAAAGAACTGGGCGAATCCGTCATCGAAGAAATTCAGCAGCAAGACCCGACCTTCCTGCCGGTTTATTCGGATTTGATGATTATCAACATGGAGCGCCAGGACACCGGTAAGGTGCGGCAGATCTACCAGACCGCGCGGCAAATGGATCAGGGCTTCAATCAGGGCGATTACCGCGTCGGATACCTTACCATATTTGATCTGACCAACGCCAATCGCTTTCAGGAAGGACAAACCACAGTACGGAAAGCGAAAAAAATGTTTTATGAATTGTATGACGCTTATAAACAACTGGGTAACATCCAGAAAGTGCAGGGCATGGATACGCTGGCCTATGCCTCTTATAAAAAAGCGTTTAAAATCCGAACGGAATCGGCCGACTTGTTTGACGCCTACTACGAAATGGCCGATGTGTGCTACGAATTATACCGTAAGCGTAATGTGGAAAAGTATAAAGAAGAAGCGCTTGAGTACGCCTGCCAGAGTTTGCAGTTTTTTCCCGGCTACCAGCCGTCGGTGGCTTTGTTAAAAAGCCTGGCGGGATTAGGGACGAATGAAAACGGTAAAGGTATCGACACGACCGCGCTTAAAGCCGTAGAAGAATACTGTCGCGGTATCAAAGCAACGGGAAAAACCACCGGCGCTCTTGAGCAATCGGTCATACCCAAAAGTTTATTCGGGAGTATGATTGCGGAGTCCATGCAGAACGATTCCGAAGAAAAATCTTCAGGCAATTATACAAAATAGATTGTCGGCGGTGTAACCCTGGCCGGGGTTGGCGGCGCCGTGATGGTTATGAAAGGCTGCAAATCCGCTTCCGGCTCGGCCGACTGGGGATCCCCGCCGTCCTTGCCGATGGTGCCGTGAGAAAATAACGCGTCGATATGAGCATGGGTCGTAGGGAAAAAAAATTGTAAATATCCGCGCAAACTGATATAGAACGGCATCAAAATATCTTTTAAAATCCGCATGCTTTGTGCGTGTGTGTTTTATGGGGTTAGGCCTCAGGAAATCGCGGTAGCGTAGCCGGAAATTGGGTTTAAAACCGCCCTCTTTGGCGGTCACTTTCTGAATCGAAACAATTTCATTGCATCGGAAGGAACAGCGGAATATTGACCGACTCCGCGCTTCCGCCCTACACGATTTTTACGAAACTAAAATTTTTAAAAAGCGTAAACGCCATATAAAAAAACAATAGTAAAACCCTTAATATAATTTCTACGTTTTTTTCAATCCATTAATAAGAGTTGCGGTTATTATACAGAAATAAATTTTTTTTTACGCACTGCCGATATTATTGTTCGCATGGCAAAAAATATTTTATCGGCATCCTCATTAATCGTAATATTTATCATCGTCTGATTTTTTTTTTAACAGACCGGCAAACGCAGTCTGATTACTATTTCCGGATTATTCCTTATTGGAATTCTTATGTTAGACTTTTTTTCTGAATGCAATGATGGTCATGATGCCGGTGATGCTATACTCGTGAAAGTGACCGGAAATTTCCAGGTTCTCTTGCCGAGGAACAAATCAAGCATATTTTCCATCCATGGGTTACATCCACCACGCGCCGCTGTGATATACGATGGCATTCGCCGCACGCTGAAAACGCCTATGTTCACGGCTCTTGATCGCTCTACGGACCGGTCAGCCAAACTGCATCATCAACCAACCGAAAAAAATGATTTTTTTCCGCGGGATATTTTTTTTCCTGACAATTTGCTTTTTAAAGGTGTTAGGCGAAGTGGTTATGTTTATCCTAAGTTAAACCGAACAAAATCGTGATTCATTTTCTGGAGGATTCTGGTTATAGATTTTCGTTTGGTTATAGTTTTGGTTCCATGTTTTTCGTTCCAATTTTGCTTTATTTAAACCTTCATTACGTTGTTCATGAACCTGGTCTGCCTGACCCGGAAACATATCCACCGGACGGACATAATCGATACCGGAATGTAAGCGATGGTCATTGTAAAAGTCAAAATGTTTTTTCAGTACAGCAATCGCTTCCTGATAAAACTGC
>CAZSRX010000004.1:0-117853 GCA_964609675.1 uncultured Bacteroidota bacterium
CTCAATAAATTCAAGAACTTAAAGCAAATTTTTTAAAAGGTGCGGAAAACAGGAGGATAATCTCAGTGATTTATAAACTTTTTTAAGGTTTTAACGATAATGTTTGAATAATATATTATAGTTTATTATAATTGATTGATACAAAATGATAAAAACAAACAATTACAACATAATAATTAGTAATCATTATGGATGAAGATAAAACAAAACCAGAGATCGGCGAGCGCACCATCGCGGTAGTCCAGAATCCCCTGTTTTCCGGCCTGAAATTATGGCTCAAAGCCAAACAGGAAAGCCTGGACTTGTGGGGTTTAGAAAAAATATTTGGTTGCGACAATACGAAATATAAACAGGCTGTTAACAGTTTCAAAAATCTGGTGCATGAAATCGAGCAGGAATATTTGAGCACGACCACCAACATCGGCCTGGGACCCGACGAACTCGATGAAGCTAAAAAACAAAGGGATCAGCAACTGCTCGACGCCAAGAGAGATTTTATTTACAATCTTCCTGAAAACTACCGGATGTGGTTTAAAAAAACAAAAATCTTCAATTCCTGGCGCACCGAGCCTTCCAGCTGGGGATTTCATGAATCCCGGTACTGGGGCAACCGTTCGGGACTTACTCTTCGTGAACGGCGGGTGCTTTATGGCGCCGCTCTGGCGGGACTGGCGGGACTCCTGGCCATACTCGTAATCTCCCTGCTTCAGGAAAAAGAGGAATCGGTCAGGAACGTGGGGTGGGAAGTTCCGGAAAAACCGGCGCGTAATATTGATTCCCTGGTTCAGGCCAAGATGACGAAAGATTACAAGAAAGAACAACGGCAATTAGCCATTGAGCGTAATAACCGCATTATCAACGGCCTGAACAGCGGGTATTATATTACCACCTCTCCTTATATGCGGGCAGAGATCAAATCCCTCATGCAGATGTATCACGATGAGGTCTATAAGGAACCGATACCGAAAAATACAATCACGAATGAAGCCATTATCAGTTCGGCCGGTTTGATAGCCGCCAACAATCCAGACATAATAACCAAGTGGGACGATTTCGGAATACCGCTTTTCTGGAAAGAAGGCGCCCGGGTTCAGATGACCTGGGAAGATGTCAATTGGGGTCTGCGCGTTTATTATGCGCGGAAAAATCGCGGAAACCGGTAACCGTTAATTCTGCTATTCAACACATATTTTATAACCTATAGGAGAACTACATGTTTCAAGGGCATCCTAAGGGGCTGCTGGCCTCGGCACTCGCTAACATGGGCGAGCGATTCGGTTTTTACACGATGATGGCGATTCTGGTCCTCTTTCTGCAGGCCAAATTCGGACTCACCGGAGAAAGCGCGGGCATTATTTACGCCACGTTTTATTTCTCTATTTATATTCTGGCGTTTGTCGGCGGTCTGATTGCTGATAAGACAAGGCATTATAAGGCGACGATCCTGACCGGTTTGATTGTGATGTCGCTGGGATATTTTCTCATCGCCATTCCCACGCCGACGCCTTCGCCGAACAAGACGCTGTTTATCACGCTCACCTGTATCGGATTGTTTATCATCGCCTTCGGGAACGGCCTTTTTAAAGGCAACCTGCAGGCGCTGGTCGGCCAGATGTACGATAACGAGACTTTTTCCAAAATGCGTGATTCCGGGTTCTCTGTGTTTTATATGTTCATCAATATCGGCGCTTTCTTCGCTCCTTTCACGGCTGCCGGCGTAAGGAACTGGTGGCTCGTCAAAAACGGTTTCGCGTATAATCCCGACCTGCCCAAACTGTGCCATGCCCAGCTGGAAGGCACCATCAACGAGGACGGCCTGAAGCGCCTTGCGGATTTGTCGGCGCAGGTCAGCGGCAAAGCGGTTGCCAATCTTTCCGAATTTGCCCATAATTATTTGGACGTCTTCGCCACCGGTTTTAATTATGCCTTCGGCGTGGCCATCCTCGCGATGCTGATTTCGCTTACCATATTTGTCATCAACAAGAAGAAACTGCCGGATGCCAAAAAACTGGCCGAGCAGGCCGCCGCGAACAATGCGCCGGTCATGGACGCCCACGAAGTCAAACAGCGCTTATACGCCTTGTTCGCCGTGTTTGGCATCGTGATTTTCTTCTGGTTCTCATTCCACCAGAACGGCCTGACGTTAACGTATTTCGCGCGCGATTACACGCTCCTGAAAATCGGCGGGCTGGCCATTACGGCGGAACAGTTCCAGGCGGTTAATCCGTTCTTCATCGTCGTGCTCACGCCGCTCGTGCTGGCTTTCTTTGCCTGGCTGCGCCGGAGGGATATGGAACCCTCCACGCCTAAGAAAATAGCCATCGGCATGGCCATCGCCGCACTGGCCTATGTGATCATGGCTTTGGGCTCGCTGGGACTGCCGTTGAAATCTGCCGTCGACGCCATGGGCGGTCTGGCTGACCTTCAGCGCGTCACGCCGTTCCTGCTGATCGGCACCTATTTTATTCTTACCGTAGCGGAACTGTTCATTAGTCCGCTCGGAATCTCCTTCGTTTCCAAAGTCGCCCCTCCCCAGTATCAGGGCATCATGCAGGGCGGCTGGCTTAGCGCCACCGCTATCGGCAACCAACTGCTGTTTATCGGCGCCATTTTGTATGAATCCATACCCATCTGGATGACCTGGTCCATGTTCGTGATCGTCTGCCTGATTTCCATGGCCACCATGCTCTTCATGCTGAAATGGCTGGAACGGGTCGCTAAATAATCTTGCGAGGATACATAAAAAAAGGGAGACGTTTTGTCTCCCTTTTTTTTCATAGATTTTTAAGCTAGTAGCTGGCCATCATTTCTGTTTCATAAGGATTCATAAACACAACCTGGTTCTCGCTCTTGATTTCGGCAACTTTCTGCTTGCCGAATTCGCCGGTTAAATACCAGGAACGGCTGGGTTCATCATAATCCAGAACCGTCTTGTTGCCCTTCCGGTCGCCGCTCAGTTGGACCAACTCCACATGATGGCGGCTGACGGTCATCTGATACTGCGTATCTTCGATCGTCACCATCTTGGTCTCCTTTTCACCCGGCCCCATAGCCATAGGATTTGAACCGGTCCAGAATTCAATGGTATTCAGTATAACCGCGTCAATAAATGTGCCGAGCCCGTATACAGGAAGAATCACCATAACCCAGAACACCAGGTTATTGATAAATTTGTTTGAAGAAACCGTTCCATTCCATGTATAGATTTTTTTCGTGAGCATAAATTTCCCGTAACAGCCGGACATGGTCGTCGCTCCAAATAATACGGCCAGACTCAGCGCGATAATTTTTACATAGCGTCTCATGATTGACCTCCGTTATTAAATTTTTAAAGGATTCGGTTAAATTAATTTAGTATAAACGCGTTGTTATTTCAATACAAAATTTATTTCACGTAACCCTACTTAATAAAATTCGTGAGATCTTTATTAGGAATCGGCATACCGGCTGAATAATCATAAAATCCTTTTCCGGATTTCTTGCCGTAGAATCCGGCGAGGAACATCTTACGCAACAATGGCGGGCAGGAATACATGGCGTCGCCGTACTCCTGACTCATGATGCCGGCAACACGGTACACGGTATCGATACCAATGAAATCGAGCAGTGTGAGAGGGCCCACGGGATGGCCGCAACCGAGTACCATGCCTTTGTCGATATCTTCCATCGAGGCGACGCCGTTTTCCAATGCGCGGATGGCGCCGAGCAGATAAGGAACGAGCAGAAAATTGACCACAAAACCGGAATTGTCCTTTGCGGCAATCGGCGTTTTACCCAGCGCTTTGCCGAGTTCAAAGGCGGTTCGGAAGGTTTCTTCCGAGGTACGGACGGCTTTAACGACTTCCACCAATTTCATCGCGGGTACGGGATTGAAAAAATGCAGCCCGCAGAACCGGTCCGGCCGCTGGGTAGCCGCGGCTATCTCGGTAATCGTGAGACTGGACGTATTGGACGCGAATACCGTATGCGGCGGACAGAGTTTGTCCAATTGCCCAAAAAGATCGTTCTTTATTTTCAGATCCTCGATAATTGCCTCGATGATCACGTCGCAATCCTTCAGGTCTTCAAGGTTTGTGGTTCCGTGCAGGTTGGCGATGGTTTTATCCTTTTCCTCGGCCGTTATCTTGCCTTTGTTGGCATTGCGCTCCAGTTGTTTCTTTAATCCGCCGAGCGATTTGTCGAGAAATTCCTGCTTGAATTCCCATACGATGGTTTTAAATCCCGCCGCGGCCGCTATCTGCGCGATACCGCTACCCATCAGGCCACAGCCGAGAACGCCTATCGTTTTGACATCTTTGATTTCCATGGTTGGCACTCCTTCTTGGTGATCGGTATTATTATTCTTGCTCTTCTATCGTTATCTGCACTATCCAGGCGTCGGGGTATCCGAGTGCTTTGGCGGTTTCCTTCAGGTCATCGGCCCGGTCTTTATCTCTGAAATTGCCGACGCGGATTTTATAGAACGGCACTTCGTGATCCAGATATACCGGCACAGAAAAACGCGCGGCCGCTTCGTCCCGCACACGGACGGCATCATAATAATTGGTGGATGAAAAAATCTGAATCCGGTAACCAATTATATTCGCCGATGAATTTTTTTTCACCGTGGCGGTATCCTTAAGCCAATCATAATTCGCCGGCTGGGCGGGCAGGCGCTGTAGGCGCGGATTCAGGCGCCAGGGTTCTTCCGTCAGCGAACGGATGCGAAACGCCAGCGAGTCGGCGGTTTGCGTTCCGGCACCGGCAACGCGCGCGGTTTGTGAACAGGCCGATACCGTCAGAAAGCACACCAATGCAAAAATAGCCGTGGCAGAAAAAGTCTTCATCAACAATTATTCCCTGTTAAGAAAACCCGGTAATTCAGCCAGATGATCCAGAATGACCGTAGCGCCTTCGCGTAAAAAGTCATCCCGCGTGGTCATGCCCGTGCACACGGCGGCAAACGGTACGCCGGCCGCACGGGCGGTGTGCCAATCAATCAGACTGTCGCCCACGTAAAGCGAATCTTCGCGCGCGCCTTCCATCGCTGCAATCGCTTTCAACAGACCTTCGGGATCGGGCTTTAACCGCGTCACATCCTCATAACCGATGATGACGTCAAAGAGGTCGTCTAATTCCAGCCGTGTAAGGGTTTCCTCAATGGTTACCCGGCGCTTGGTGGAAACGATGCCGAGCGTGTAGAAATCTTCGTAAAGCGCCGTCAGTACGGTATCGACGCCGTCAAGCAGAACCGTTTGTGCCACCATAATGCCCGTATCGGCGTACTGCATAAACCATTTTTTGCATGCGGCCACGGTTTCGGCATCCGGCCGGGAATGCAGTTTGCCGAACACGTCCTCCAGCGAATGACCGATCATCCGGCGAATTGCCACGGCATCGGCATCGGAAGCGCCGGTTTGCCGGAGCGCGTGATTCACACAGGCGATAACGGCCGAGGAAGAGTCCGCGATGGTGTAATCGAAGTCAAACAGAATTTGGTGCACCGGCTTCATTTATTTGGCTTTCTTTACAACGCGCACCGTGTCCACCGGCAATGCATTCAGAGAGGATAGCGTCATATCGGGCTTTATCCTTCCGGAAAGTTTCTGGCCGGTACGGTTGAGCCACACCGCCGTCCAGCCGGATTTTTTGGCACCGGCAATATCGTCCTCCGGATGATCGCCGACCAGCATCATTTCTTTCGGTTTCAGTGCCAACCGCGTGGCGGCGATTTCAAACATACGGGGGTGCGGCTTGCGGTAGCCGATTTCAGAAGATATCAGCACCACGTCCAGATATTCGAGGATGCCGAGTTGAGCCAGTACGCTACGGACCATGGAACCGGGAATCACCGAATTGGAGATGATGCCGCAGTGCCGTTCTTGCGACTGGATTTTTTTCAGGGTTTCCTGCACATCGTCAAAAAGAATACGCGACTGGCAGATCGGCTGATAATACATTGCGGCCAGCGCTTCCGGCGTTACGTCGGCGGGCAGATGAAACGCCTCGATAAGAGAACGAAATATACGGTAAACGTCTATCTCCACCAGATGCTTCTTCGCGAAGGCCTCCTGTTCGGCATAAAAGCGGGTAAACCATTCGCTCCAGGCCTTCAGAGAAACATGCCGGATTCCGCGCTTCTCGAAAAACCCGGCGTGGTTGTAAAGACCGGCGCGTTCCAGTTTTTTCCAGTCTAAGTTATCGTGCCGGACCAGCGTGTTGCCGAAATCAAACAGTATGGCTTTAATCATGCGGAATACTTTCAATTGTTTTTTCTCAGAAAATCTACCCAAACCGCCCGAAAAATGCAACGGCTATTTCGCAGGGTTCGGTTGCTCCGTTATGCCCGGATAAAGCCAATGCGGAGGAATACTTACAAACCCAGCGCCGGCGCATTGGCTTTCATCGCTTCCAGAACGAAGGCGATATGATCGTCCAGTTCCACGCCGAGTTCCTGCGCGCCGCGAAGAATGTCCTCCCGGCTGACTCTCGCCGCAAAGGCCTTATCCTTCATTTTCTTCCGCACGGACGCCGGCTCCACTTCCTGTACGCTTTTACCCGGACGAACGTAAGCGACGGCGGTTATCAAACCGCACAACTCATCGCAGGCAAACAGCGTTTTTTCGAGCGGCGTTTCCCGTTTTACGCCGGTATAATCCGCATGGGAAAGTATGGCTCTCCGTACCGATTCCGGATAACCGCGTTCAGCCAGAATCTGACTGCCTTTGAACGGATGCCCGTCGGGCGGTTCGGCTGTGGGATAGCGTTCGTAATCAAAATCGTGCAGCAGGGCGACTACCGCCCACTCCGTCTCGTCGGCGCCGAACCGCTTCGCGTAAGCGCGCACGGCGCATTCCACCGCCAGCGCATGTTTACGCAGACTTTCGGATTGCGTGTATTCACAAAGTAATTGCCAGGCATCATCACGGTTCATAAAAATTCCTGTATCTGTTAATACTTTTTTCTACTCTATAATAAAATTATAAATTTTACAACAATAAATTTCATTTTGCGATTTTTAAACGTCGCAAATCATTCCCCGTCTTTTTCCTTTAGGGCTATCTAAAAATAATGGTTGGTTAATTAGAAATCGAAAAATCATAAAATGGTTTTAGAAAAATTTATTTCCGATTTAGTTAGAGCGCTTTCATACGCCAAGCCCGGGTCAATGCCGGAATCGGGAATTGTCTGAGTGATATATAAAATCCGGCAAAAAAGAAAAGAAAGGGAAAAAATGGATCTCTAATTACAAAATATACGAATCTTAAAATGATGGATTTTGAAGGATTTTTGTAAATGTTATAAAATTCCTTGCGAATATAACATCGGAATGATATATTCAGAAAATTTTGCAAAATCTAAATCTATATAGAATATGGAATTAAGAAGCAGACATCTACTGGGGCTTGAGGGAATGACGAAGGAAGAAATCGATTTAATCCTTCAGACCGCGACATCCTTCAAGGAAGTCTTAAACCGGCCGGTAAAAAAAGTTCCCACGCTTCAGGGTTACACCATTGTCAATTTATTTTTTGAAGCTTCCACCCGGACGCGAATATCGTTTGAGTTGGCTGAGAAACGCCTTTCTGCTGATGCGATCAATTTTACAACCAGTGGCAGCAGTACCGCCAAGGGCGAAACCTTGCTGGATACCGCCAAAAATATTGAATCCATGAAAGTGGATATGGTCGTAATCCGCCACAGCGCCGCCGGCGCGCCGAAGTTCCTGTCGGAACGGCTGAAAGGGAACATACTCAACGCAGGGGACGGCGCCCACGAACACCCCACGCAGGGTCTGCTGGATATCATGACCCTTCACGAGAAATTCGGCGATCTGAAAGGCCTGCACGTGGTCATTGTCGGGGATATCGCGCACAGCCGGGTGGCCATGTCCAATATCCACGGACTCAAGGCGATGGGCGCCGATGTGGCCGTTTGCGCGCCGTCAACCTATCTGCCGCGGGATGTGAATAAATTTGGTATCAAAGTCTATACGGATATTTCCGATGCGATTCGTCATGCCGACGTCCTGAACGTGCTGCGCATCCAGCTGGAACGCCAGAGTCTCGGCCTGTATCCTTCCAACCGCGAATATCATGAGGAATTCGGCATTACGAAAGATAAACTGAAAATGGCGCCCAAACCGATCACCATTCTGCATCCGGGGCCCATCAACCGCGGCGTGGAAATCACCAGCGACGTTGCCGACAGCGAACATTCGCTGATACTGGACCAGGTGCTCAACGGCGTGGCGGTGCGTATGGCGGTATTATACCTGCTCAGCCTCAAAAATAAATAATCAGCGATTCATCTAACCAGCGAGGAATGTTCATTGCAATCCATTCTAGTCACCGGAGGAGCCGGTTTTATCGGCAGTAATTTTGTACGCTATATGCTGAATAAACATCCGGATTATCGGATCATCGTTCTGGACGCGCTGACCTATGCCGGTAACCGCGAGAATTTACAGGATCTGGAACGTAATCCACGGTATCTGTTTTACCACGGCAACATCTGCGATAAAACCGTGGTCAATAACCTCGCTTCCAATGTGGACGCGATTATCAACTTCGCCGCGGAGACGCATGTAGACCGATCGATTCATGATCAGGAACAGTTTGTGCATACCGACGTGCTGGGAACGCTCGTTTTACTCGAAGCGGCGCGCAAGTACCGCATCCAGCGTTATATCCAGATTTCCACCGATGAGGTCTACGGTTCCATTGAAACCGGGGCATTTACCGAAGAAAGCCCGCTTATGCCCAATTCGCCGTATTCCGCGAGCAAGACCGGCGGCGACATGATGGTGCGCGCCTATCACAAAACCTACGGCGTACCGACTATTATTACGCGGGCGTCCAATAATTACGGTCCTTACCAGTACCCGGAAAAACTGATACCGTTTTTTGTTACCAATGCCATCGATAACATCCCGCTCCCGTTATACGGCGACGGGCTCAACGTTCGCGACTGGCTGTACGTCATTGACCACTGCGCGGCCATTGATTTCGTTCTGCATCACGGAAAAGTAGGCGAAATCTACAATGTCGGCGGCGGCAACGAAAAGACCAACATCGAGATAACGAATCTCATCTTAGCGGCGCTGAATAAATCCGCCACGCTGATCCGCAAAGTCGCCGACCGGCCGGGACATGACCGCCGTTATGCCGTCGATACGTCCAAACTGAAAGCGTTGGGATGGAAGCCGGAATTCGTGTTTGAGGAGGCCATGCGCGAAACCATTCAATGGTACGTAAACAATGAAATATGGTGGCGCAAAATCAAGGAAAAGCAGCAGGAGTATAAGGAATTCCTCAAGAAAAACTACGAAGAAAGAAAATAACCTATCCACAAAGGAAGAAATATCTTATGGCCGATGATAAACAAAAATCGCTGGAAGACCTGATTAAAAGCGTTGAAATATTCGAAGGGCTGGAGTCGAGAGACATCAATAAAGTTCTGAAAGTCGCTACCGGAAAAACGTTTTCCAGGGATCAGGAAATATTCAAGGAAGGCGACAAAGGCGATTGTTTTTACCTGATTGTAGACGGCGGCGTGACTATCAATAAGCAACTGTCCGATGGCAAGATTGAAGAAGTCGCCACGCTGAAGACCGGCGATTACTTTGGCGAAATGGCTTTGCTGGACGGGGAGCCGCGCTCGGCCACCGTTGTCGCCAACACCGATTCAAAAATTCTTGAAATCAAAAACAGTCAGTTCATCAAACTGCTGATGAATGACGATAATTTCGCCCGCAAGGTGCTTTGGGCATTCTGTATGACTTTCGCGCGGCGGCTTCGGGCCACCAATGCCCTGCTGGCTGACATCGCCAAAGGACAATCATCAAAAGTCAAATGACGCCGTAAAGCGATGGGTAGACCCTAAACCGTTGCTCATCGGCATAAATCCGTAGTCGAATCGCATGGTTTTCATGACACGCGCTCCAAGACCTGCCGTTAAACTTCGGGAGGCATAACCGGCCTGGTAACCCGCACGAAAACTTATTAAATCGCGATAGGTATATTCCATGCCAATAACCGCACGGATATTTTCGTTTCGTATTTTAATGACGTCCAGAGCCAGTGTACCGGCGCCCGTCTCATTCCTGATAATATCATAACTGGTGCCGGCGCGCAGAGTAAGCGGCAGGCGGACGGTTTCATGGACCATCTTTCCTGAAAGGCCGGCGTTGGCGATAACCATACCGATACGCCAGCGGTCATCTAAATCGGGATTGTCATAAACAAAACGCACTTTATACCACACTCCGATGTCCAACGCGACGGCCTGAACGCTGTTCTGAATGCGTTCATAAAGATATTTCGTGGTAAGGCCGGCCGACCAGCGATCGCCCAATTTTCGGGCCCAGGAAACGCCGAGCAGCAAGTCGTGGGATGAAAAATACGCGGTAGGCTCTTCGCTGGGAATCTGCCGCTGTTCGATGTTATCCACGCCGGTGTAAACATAATGCAGACCGAAATAATGGCTGCCCCATTTTATCTTTCCGCAGAAAGCGTTATGGGTTACTTCTTCGATCCATCGGTTGTAGGTAAAGGATACATTGTTCATGTCGTTCCAGGCCAGGCCGGCCGGATTCCAGTATCCCGCCGTTGCGTCGGTTACGGTGGCGGCCGTGGCTTCTCCCATCCCCGCCTGCTTGCCGCCGATGCCTATTTTAAGAAACGCAAAACCGTTCTTTCCTGAATCCGCACGGGCATAGCCCGCATTCAATAAAACGCCGCCTACTAATCCGATAAAAATGAAACGCCGGACAAACATAATGAATCCTTTATGATGTGATTGGGAAAATAAGCTTGAATGAAGTCCCCTTGCCTTCCGCGCTGTCTACTTGTACCTGTCCGCCGTGCGCATCCACAATGCTTTTAACAATGGTCAGGCCGAGGCCGGTGCCTTCGCTTTTGGTTGTCGCGAAAGGCGTAAAGATATTCTGAAGAAACGATTCAGGAATTCCCGGCCCGTTATCGGTCACGGCGATGATTAATGCATCGGACGTCCGGTAAGCGGAAATCGTTATGATGCCGGTTCGGGCCTCCACGGCCTCACTGGCGTTTTTGACGAGATTATACAGCGCCCGGCAGATTTTATCCTGATCGAAATCGTAAATCAGATCGTCCGGAATTTCCGTGATTAATTTTATTTCTTTGGTTTCCAGATCATTCTCGATGAGCGTTAATATGGTTCCGATGGTTTCTTTAACAGGCCGGGGCTGGCGGTTAATGTGAATGTCACCCTTTGCATACAGAAGGATTTCCCGCGACATAGTTATCATCAGATGCGAACTGGTAAGAATACGCTGTACCAGGTCGTTAATATCGTCTTCGTTTTTGGATTTCAGGATAAACTGGGCGTAATTATGCACGACGGCAAGCAGATTTTTAAAATCATGCAGAATGGAGCTGGCGGCGCGCCCCACGGCGGAAAGTTTTTCGGAGGTCACAAGCTGAGAAACCAGTTTCATGTTCTGCAGCGCAATATAAATATAAGAGCCCAAGGCGATCAGGAAGGCCTTATCGTCGTCCGTCCAGCCGACCGCCTTTCGGTTTTTTAAAAGCATCCAGCCCTCAACGTGTTCCCGCGAGGAAAACGGCACGAGCATGAAAGCTCTGGCATGGTTCAGCAAATCACCAATCACCGGGTTTTTTTCGGATACCGCCGGCGGTACCTTGTCAATAACCGATACCCGGCCGGGAGATATATAGTCCCCGAAAGGATTTTCGCCCGGATTGAAGTACCGTATATTTTTTGTACCGTTTTTTTCTTCGAGAATATAATATTTGCCGGAGGGTTCGTCATAGAAAAAAAGGTATATTTCATCAAAGCGAACATGTTTCTGAATGAGTTCCGGAACCAGTTGCGCCAGACGGTGTATGTCAAAATCGGCGGTAAGCGCCTTGCAAAATTCAAAAAGACCGTTCAGACGGTCTATCTGCCGGCGCTGATTTTGTTCTCTCTGGATAAACTGCTCAATAATCTGGTCGTTGGTGTGGCGCAGACGGAAACTGATGGATTTGAGAATGTTGATGGCGATTTTAGGTTCGACCACCATCATTTTTTCAAAGGCCTCCTGACTGATCAGCCCCAGACGGCAATCTTCGTCGGCAATGATCCGGGCAGAACGGGGCGCATCTTCCAGAATGGCCATCTCTCCGAAAAAGTCCCCCGATTCACGAACGGCCAGCACCACTTCCTTATGACCGGGTGTGCTTTTAATAACTTTCACGCGGCCTTCGATCAGTACATACAGCACCTTATCGGATTGGCCCTCCTCGATAATGATGGAATCTTTAGGATAGTTTTTTTCATGGATCATCGAACGAATCAGGTCCATTTCGCCCGCATTCAGCCCCGAAAACAGCTTGTTTTGATTGATGGACATTATACCCTCCTGAATTCTGCCAGCTTGATTAATATGGCATCCTGAACTTTTTCGATTTCCAGCTTATCTACGGTAAAGTGATTGCACAGGATGGAAAAAACAAGCTCTTCCTGGTCGGCGGTTTTCACAAATCCGGAAATGGAGCGGACATGGTCGATATAGCCGGTTTTAGCAATGACATTATTATACGCCGCTGAATTTTTCATACGGTAATTGATGGTGCCGTCCACGCCGGCTATGGCCAGCGATTCCCGGAACGGTTTCCAGTGCCGGTGTTCCCGGATATAAACCAGCGTATGAACAATATCGGCCGGTGAAACCATACTGCTTCGGGCATAGCCGGAACCGTCATGGATGACCATCGAGGCCGTATCCAGGCCTATGGCGCTTAAAAATGTCCGTTCCATCTGCAGCGCCCGCTCACCGCATCCCTCGCCCTGATTAACCGCGCTGACGGTGCGCAGAATCTGCTCGGCAAACAAATTCTGACTTCGCTTGTTGACGACTTTCAGCAATTCATTCAGCGCGGGCGACAGATAAACCGCCGCCGAAACAACATCCGTGTCCTTTTCGGTATAAACAAAATCCGGCAGGTCGTCAATGTCTTCGGGAGGGCCCTCAACGGCGATGCCGTTCCGGACGAGTGTTTCCCTGAGTACGGTTGCAAAATACAGCGTCGGATTGTGTATCGCGGTATTGCCCATGATGGTTCCGGACGCACGGGAAACCGTGCCGACCGCGTTTATATAATTGGAATAACGGTCCCGCGTAAAATCCACACTGCTGCGGCTATTCGGCGAGGCGGACGTGAAGACAGAATTGTTCACCGTAACATAGGCCGTGTTTGGCACAATCTGAAGTCTGGCGGGTTGTCCCGGTTGCGTCGGTGAAAGGTACCAGTCGATGCAGTTATCATTAAAAACTAAGGCGCCCACCTGAGCCGAATACCAGTAAGATTCGCTGTCCCATTCCCAGTTTTTACCCAGCCGTTCGTCACAAAAAAGATTATCATCGCCGATAATCCGACCGGTAATGCGCCGGATGCCCAAATGTTTTAAGGTATCGGCCCAGTTCTCGAAAATCCGGGTGACCCGCCCTTCATAGTAGCGTCCGGATATCGTAGGATCGCCGGAACCGCGTATAATCAGATCGCCGATGAAAACCGAATCATTCGCACGACGGCCTTTAAGATATACGGCCGTACGGTACCTGAAATCCGGACCGAGTTTTTCAAGCGCAAAAACGGTAGTGAAAATTTTTATATTCGAAGCCGGCGTAAAATTTTTACGGCTGTTGTGTTCATACCAAAGTTCTCCCGTTTTCACGGAACGGATCATCAGGCCCCAATGACAGTTTTCAAGAAATTTCTGGTTGATCAGCCGGTCGATTTCATTCCGGAGCGCTTTAAATCCCGTATTCGGCAGGCACGGTTCACCGGACAAGCCGTAGGCCAACACCAGTAGCATTGCATGACAAATAATATTTAATGATTTTACTTTCATTTTATACCGAGGGCAGAAAAAGAAACGATTAACGCCGGCTTACTTACTAACCGATCGCGTAACAACGATCGAGCCCAGACGATAATAGAAAATGTAATTGCCATCGGGCACAGGATTTTCGTTTTCATCCGTTCCGTTCCATTCGAGAGTAAACTGGCCTTCCGGCAGGTCGGCGTCGAACTCAAAATATTTTCGCACCAGCACCCCTTCCCCGTTGTATAAAAACATACTGACGTGGCTGAAGTCCGGCAAGATACCGACATCGGCCGTGTTCGGCTTGGAAGGATCTTTTTCATAAATAATGGCTACAGACATATCCGATTTTGATTTTTTTTCAAACGCTGTGGATAACTGATTGAGCATGATGATCGCTTCGTTGTTGACCGGATCCAATATCGCCAGATCAATACGTTTATCGTTATTAAAATCCTTCATCACAAACGACAGGGCCTGCGACACGGATTCTACAGGAAATTCCTTATCCAGAAATAAACCATTGGATTCGCCGAAAATGATTTTCATCGAACCGGTTTCCGTCATCACCGATGCGTCGTCAAAACCATCGCCGTCGATGTCGCCCAGTTCGGCAAATAAAGGCTTGGTTTGCATGTTAATCTGGACTGTCTTTAATTCCCATTTAGCCGGACTTATTTCCTGCGGGGCACACACGATAACCGGTGCCGTACCTTCCTGAATGATGACAATCTGGTCGGAGCCCTTCCCGCTGTAATTGCCGGCCTTTATTTTTACGGGCGTGAATTCAAGTACCTTTGCGGCAATCGGCTTAAACGAGCCTTTCCCTGTTCCTTTGAACAGAATCAACTCCCTGGAATTAGCGCAGACGGCCGCGATGTCTTTGATACCGTCATTATTAAAGTCTCCCACCGCAATGGATTTAGATGGTTCCTTGAGTTTAAGGTTCTCTTTGGGCTTAAAAACATTACCCGCTCCGGCAAGTATAACCGAGATTGTTTTGGATACATCATTGGCAAATATAAGGTCTTTGCGGCCGTCCTGGTCCAGGTCAACGGCTTGGATGGAAACGGGATATTTATCGGTCAGAACGTCGGTTTTTTCGCCAAAAGAACCGTCCCCTCTTCCCCAATATACTGAAAGGATACCCTGTACGCCGTTTTCACTTTTCCCGCCTAAGATAAGATCGTCATAACCGTCACCGTTGATGTCGGAGCTCTGAATGGCATAAGGCACTCCCTGGAATTTATACGTGCTGCTGATGCTGAAAAAATCCTGCGCGGACAGGACGTTAACACACGCCAGTAAAACGCCTCCGGAAATCAAACGAAATTCTAATAACAATGTCAGGATTTTATGCTTCATGGGTTTAAATATCTTTTATCATTTCGCCTGATCGTTATTTCCTGCCGGTCAAAATATTCAAGCAGTGACAAGGCGTATTTTCGGCTGGTATTGGTCAGCGCCTTAAAGTCCTGAATAGTAATATGGCCATTCCTCGTAACAAAATCAACAAGTAATTGAAGGGCTTTTTCGATTTTTTTGGAATGAAAAAACGTTTTCGAATCGGTGGACACGGTCAGTTTCATGGCGATCATTTTGCGGAGGTATCCTTGTAACGTTTGGATGTCGATATCGAGCCGTTGCGCTATTTCTTCAACGGAGGGCGGCGCAAAGCCTCCGGTATCAAGCATTTCCGCAATGCGGCTGATAATGGCCTGGGCGGCTTCATCCATGCGCGCGGTAAAACCGGATAGCCGTATAATTTCACCCTGTTCGTCAATGGTTCCGTCTTTCGTCAGTATCTCCAATAAATAATCATAAAGGGCATCCGGTAAATGGGCGTAGGTTTTTTTTAGCGTGTTTTTTTTAATTCCATGCTCCTGAGGATGCTGGCGATGCCAGTCGGCTATAAAAAGATGAACCTGGTTTTTCAATTCATCAAAAAATTTTTTATTGATGATCCAATCAAACTTTTCCGGCAAATGAATGGCTATCCGGTCACGGACGGCTTCCGCTACTATCGTGTTTAGAAATTCCCGCTTCAGTCCGAAAAGCGATGGCAGTTCATTCATAGAAATCCAATCCGTTTCCCGCAGAACGTTTTTAACGGCCTCTTCAGGAAGGTTTCCGTATAACAACGATAAAAAGGTTTCGTGGACGGGCGCGCCGTTGATGGCTGTTTCGGCGTTCCATAAAATGGTTCCGCCGCCAATGGTGGAACGCGCGTTTTTTTCGCGGATAATAAAACGGTCTCCCCGGATATAACAGCGATCCCCGTTGATTTGCATTAAGGCCAACGCCGTTTCGCCGGATGGTATCGGCATACGGTTCAACGGTTTTATTTTACCGAAAAGCTCTTCGGTCCCGATCAAAATGCGCAGCCCGGACGAAGCGGTAATCGGTTTTACGGACTCCTGAAGAATTTTCACGTGCACATAATACGAGCGGGATGTATTCAGCGTGTCCGCATCTGCGATCATGACGCCGCGGGTGAGCGGGATTTTAATATCTCCGGACACGTTGATCGCCGCCCGATCGCCGAAGCGGGCCGATGCCGCCGCACGGCCGTGTTTCTGAATCCCGCGGACGCGGACTTTCTGCCGGGAAGGAAATATCTCGACCGTAGCATTTAATTCGGCGGAGCCGGAAATGACGGTGCCCGTTACGACCGTACCGAAACCGGCCTTTTTAAAAACACGGTCCACAGGCAGACGAAATATCCTGCCGGTCGGGTAGGCCGGATATTTACCGGGCAATTCGGTGAGATAGGCCGATAACGCCTGAAGGCCGCTTCCGTTGACCGCCGAGGTAAAAAAAACGGGCGCGTCTTTAAGAAAAGTATCCTGAGTGAGTTGCCGGATGTCCGTTTCCAGATTATGCAGACGGCTTTCTTCCGCAAGATCCGTTTTGGTTAGAACCACGGCGCCGGACGGAATTTGCAGAAGGTCCAAAATACGCAGGTGTTCGATAGTCTGCGGCTTGATACCTTCGTTGGCGGCGATAACGAGAAGCGCGAAGTCTATTGCATGAACGCCGGCGATCATATTCCGGATAAACCGTTCATGGCCGGGCACGTCAATCATGGTAATATAGTCGTTCCAGTGCGCAAAACCGATGTCAATCGTTATGCCGCGTTCCTTTTCTTCTTTCAATGAATCGGTGTCTATACCGGTTAACGCTTTGACCAAAGCGGTTTTTCCGTGATCGATGTGACCGGCCGTGCCGATATTGATATGCCGCATGTCGGAGTGCGTTTTAGTGTCTATAACTAAAGTATTTGATTCTCTATTAAGAATTATTTATTATAGTATAATAAATACTTGGAATGTTTTCAAAGAAATTAGTATGGCTCTTGTCGCTCCATCAATATTATCCGCCGACTTTTCCTGTCTTAAGGACGATATCCGAAAAGCTGAAAACGCCGGCGCCGACTGGATTCATGTCGATGTTATGGACGGGCATTTCGTGCCCAACATTACGATCGGCCCGGTAGTGGTGGAGCACCTCCGCCGGCATACACAATTACCGCTCGACGTGCATTTGATGATCGAGAAGCCGGAACGGTATATAGAGGCCTTTCGCCAGGCGGGCGCGGATATCCTCACCGTCCATCAGGAAACCTGCCCCCATCTGCACCGCACGCTTGATTTTATCCGGCAGACCGGCGCCAAAGCGGGTGTTTCCATCAATCCCGCAACCCCTCCGGAAACGCTGAATTACGCCCTGGATGCGGCGGATCTCATTCTGGTAATGAGCGTCAATCCGGGCTTTGGCGGTCAGAAGTTCATTGATGAATCCTTAAAAAAAATCCGCACCCTTGCCGAAATGACAAGAAATAAAAAAGTTTTAATCGAAGTGGACGGCGGAATCAATGAAACTACCGGCGCGCGGGCGGTAGCAAACGGCGCGCATGTCCTTGTGGCCGGTTCATATATTTTTCACGCTCAGGACATTAAATCCGCCATTCAATCCCTGAAAACGCTTGATCGAAAAACCCTGTCGGTCTGACACCTATATAATGCCATCTGTTTTTAACTTGAACCGCTCTGCAAACATTATCATTCATAATAAACCGCGTCATCTGAAAGACGATTACAGTTTTTTTTTTCAGTTAAGTTTGTTTTTATCCTTAACGTTTTTTGTGATTCTGTTCAACATAGTACCATCGGTGGAACCGACTGTTAAAACCGACATGACCCCTCCGAAAATAACCATCGAAGTATCGGATATACCGCAAACACGGCAGACGATATCCTCGAAAGGTAAACCTGTAAAACCGGTAATTCCCATCGCCTCGCCGATTGCTGAAGAAATGCTAACGGACGATGAACTGTTCAATTACGGCTCACCCGACGGATTGCTGGAAATTCCCGCCCCGCCGCCGCCACCCGGCGATAAGGGTAAGTCCGAGTTCAGCCCGCCCAAGCTGATCGTGAGTAAATTCCCGGAATATCCCAAAGATTTGCAAAAAGAAGGGATATCCGGAATCATCATACTGGAAGTTAAAGTGGACCTGAACGGCATGGTAATCGACCATAAAGTGATATCCAATACCACCCACAATGCCACGCTTGAAAAACTGGCCGTCGAAACGGTTTATAAATGCAAATACACGCCGGCCACCGAAAACCGGAAGCCCATTGTGGCGTGGACGGAGCATAAATTTGAATTCATAGACAAATCACCACGGTAAGCCAATATTGAGTTATTATGAATGTTTTAGTCATAGGAAGCGGCGGGCGTGAACACGCCTTAGTCTGGAAACTGCGGCAATCGGCGGATGTAAAAAAAATATACTGTGCGCCGGGTAACGCCGGGATTGCGCAACTCGCTGAGTGTGTACCTATAGCAGCCAATCAGATTACAACGCTGGCGGACTTCGCATCATCCCATGCGATTGACCTGACGGTAGTCGGCCCGGAAGATCCGCTCCAGAAAGGTATTGTGGATTGTTTCCGCAGCCGCAAACTGTGTATATTCGGCCCGTCGGCTGCTGCAGCCGAAATTGAAACCAGTAAAGTGTTTACCAAAGAATTACTCAAAAAATACGGCATTCCGACCGCCGGGTTTTTTATTTTTGATAATTCCCAGGAAGCTATAAAGTTCATCAGGACTCATCCTGATCGCTGGGTCATTAAGGCCGACGGCCTTGCGGCCGGAAAAGGCGTGATTCTGCCCGAAAGCGAAGAAGAAGCCGTAAATGCAATTACGGATATCATGGATAATGACCGGTTTGGCGGGGCCGGCAAGCGTATTGTCATCGAGGAAAGAATGACCGGCGAAGAATTATCGGTCTTTGCTGTCACGGACGGCAGGGACTGTGTCCTGTTGCCGCCGGCGCAGGATCATAAGCGGGCGTACGATGGCAACCAGGGAAAAAATACCGGCGGCATGGGCTCTTATGCGCCGACGCCGCAGTTTTCTGAAGCCGTAATCAACCAAATCCAAACGGCCATCATCGAACCGACCATCCGGGCAATGGAAAGGGAAGGCCGGATTTATAAAGGCGTTCTTTATTGCGGCCTGATGCTGACTGCGGAAGGCCCTAAAGTGGTAGAATTTAACTGCCGTTTCGGCGATCCGGAATGCCAGGCGCTCATGCCGCTGATACGATCGGATCTGGCTGAGTTGTTCTGGATGGTCAGCCGCGATCATTTGTCCGGCTATCAACTGCAATTAACCGAAAAGGCTTCAGTTTGTGTCGTTTTAGCCTCGGGCGGATATCCCGATGCGTATGAAAAAGGCAAAATCATTACCGGCCTTGAAACGGCAAGCGAAGCCAACGGTTACCTATTCCATGCCGGCACGGAAAAAAAAGGTAATAATTACCTAACAGCCGGCGGGCGTGTTCTGGGTGTAACGGCGTGGGACCGCCATCTTAAGGACGCCGTCCGGCATGCCTATACCATGATAGAATCCATCCGCTTCGAGGGCATGCAATACCGGCGGGATATTGCAAAAAACGCTATAACCCGGGCACAATAACTATGGCCAAAAATATTTTATTTAAATCCGTGTTTCTACTTCTTATGCCTCTACTCGGGTGGCGTGCGGCTCCATGCCAGGATTCGCTGATGATCTCGCACAATGGCCGCTCGGGTAAATTAGCCGTTTCTATCCGGGGCGATCAGGTATATGTTTCCCTAAATGAACTGGCCGGCTTTCTTAATTTGAGGTACTATGAAAATCATGAAAAGAAAAAAACCGTTCTATATTTGAATAACGGTGAAATTAAATTATCGGCCTATAATTCATTTTGTGTTATTAATAATGATGAGGTAACACAAATGCCGGCGGTTACCTTTTGGCAAAACAAGGTCATTTACGTGCCGGTAAAATATTTTATCCCGGTTATCAATAAGCAGACCGGATGGGCTGTTAAATATGAAGGCATGCAAACAGCTTTTCTGCCAACAGCCTGGAGTTCAAACGACAGCGCGGCCGCTGCGGTCAACCTCAAAGAAACCGGCAATAACCTCCTGGGCGTCGCTTATGAAAAGAAAAAAAACGGACTTTTAATTTCCATTACAACGAATAAGAATTTCGCCTCTACGGATTTATCCGTTTGGCGCAATAAAAACTGGTTATATGTCACGGTTTCCGGCGGACGTATCAGCGATGATTTTGCCGGCGCCGTCAAGAAACTGGAACAACTGTCCTTAATCGGCAAAGCTCTGGTATTCAGACACAAGGCCTCCGTACAGATTTCCCTGCAGTTGAATGAGGAAATCGATGGACAGGAAGTGGTGTATGACTCCAATTCAGGCGCGATACAGCTTATTCTCCGCACACCGACTCCAAACGAGACCGGTAATCATAAAACCAACCATGACGGTTTGAACAAGGATAAATGGAAAATCGATAAAATAGTCATCGACGCCGGACATGGCGGCAAAGATCCCGGCGCCATAGGAAAGAACAAAACCAAAGAAAAAGACATCACCTTATCCATCGCGCTTAAGCTGGGTGACCTGCTGAAAAAAAACGGCATGATGAAAGTGGATTATACCCGAACCACCGATGAGTTCATTTCACTGAAGAAAAGAACACAGACCGCAAACGCCATGAACGCGAAATTATTTATCAGCATTCATTGTAACGCGTCCAAAAACCGTAAATCCCAAGGTTTCGAGACGTTTTTTCTTTCACCCAGCCGCGATGACGAAGCCCGTTCGGTTGCCGCGCTGGAGAACGAAGCCATCCAGTTTGAGGACGATAAGAACGTTTACGGGGATATTAACGACGAAAAGTTCATTCTGGCCAGCATGATGCAGAGCGTGTTTGTAAGGGAAAGTGAGGAACTTGCCGCTATGATTCAGCAGGGCCTTTCCAAAAAAATCAATCTCCGGAACCGCGGGGTGTCGCAGGCGCCGTTTTATGTGCTGATGGGCGCTTCCATGCCGTCCGTGCTGGTCGAAGTCGGTTTTATCAGCAATAAAACCGAGGAAAAATATCTCTTAACCGAAAAGGCCCAGCAGGACATTGCCGAAGGCATTTTAAACGGCATCCTGCAGTTTGTAAAGAGCAACCCCTGATTATGATGAACCTGTTTAAAAAGGGATACGCCTATCAGCCGGACCAGAGAATTATTCTTAGGGCGCCTAAAGCCGGCGATATTGAATACCTGTATCGCTGGCGGCGCGACCCGATGCTCCAAAAGTATCAGCCGTTGGTGGAGATGAGTCATGAACAGTTAAAAGAAGATTATTTAAAATTCGGTTACCGCCATAACGCCTATCAGGACCGTTACCAGTGGATGATAGAAAAAATTCCCGAACAGATACCCATAGGCTGGCTCACCCTCAATGTCCGTAACCGCATGCATCAGATCGGTGAAATCGGTTACAGCATCGCGCCGGAACATCACCGGAAAGGTTATGGCTATGAAGCCCTCATGCAATTTCTAAAAATCGCCCTGGACGAAATCGGGCTGGAACGCATTGAAGCCAAATGCACCACGGATAACATCGCGTCCTTTAAACTGCTTGAAAAATGCGGCTTTGAGCGGGAAGGCGTTTTACGTAAATATCTTATTATCCGCGGACGGCGCGTGGATCATTTTTTATATAGCTACATAAACCATTTATCGGAATAACAACTATGCCCCAAAGCTTGAAATGGATACTATGTTTTTTTGTATTTCAGCCGGCAATAAGCGAACGGTTTTTAAATGCCCAGGCCCTAAGCCGTCAGGAACTTAAACCTTACGTTGCCTTGTGGAAATCCGGCCGGATTGACACCGTAGCCAAAGATCTCCCTGCGTTGAAAACGAAGTATCCTGAAGCTCCGGAAGTCTTGTTTTTGGCCGCCGCTATGAACGAAAACGGCACCCGTGCGTATGATTTTTATAAACAATTCATCGTGAATTACCCTGCGAATGTTTTTGCCGACGAATGTCTCTACAAAATTATTCAATATGAAGTCAGTCTCGGCCTATATGCCACCGCTCAAAAAAATCTGAACCTGTTAAAAAGTAAGTACCGGGAATCTGAATTCATTAAACCGGCTTCTTTGCTTTTTCCGGATGCCGATGATACCGTCCCGGCTGAAAATACTTCGGACGAAGGCGTCGTGGTTAAAGAAACGGCGTACACCGTCCAGTTGGGCGCGTTTTCCGACAAAAAAAACGCCGAGCAAATGAAAGTGTCGTTACAAAATAAGGGCTATAAAAATATCGAAATAAAAATCCGAACGGAAAAAGAAAAAACCCTGTATCTCGTATGGATGGGAAGCTATCCATCTAAAGAAGAAGCAGCCCGTTCGGCCGCAGGTCTGAAAATACCTTATACGATTACAACCAGATGAAAACCAATTACGAAAAACCCGCCGAAAAGGCCCTACGCGCGTTTATAGCCGTTTCATTGGCTGATGATATTAAGGCGAAATTGAAAGCCATTCAGACCCGCATGAAACCATTACTCAACCATCACGCTATAAAATGGGTTCAACCGGATGCGATTCATATCACGCTGAAGTTTCTTGGGAACATCCAACCGGCGGATGTGGACAGGATAATAACCGCGCTGGATAACGCTATTTTCACAGAACGTTTTGTTTTGTCCTTTGCGGATTTCGGCTGTTTCCCTTCATGCGCAAAACCCCGCGTGATGTGGGTCGGAACGGAATCGCATCCGGCCCTTAACGCCTTGCATCAAACAATCGAACAACGGCTCACGGCTTTAGATTTTACTCCCGAAGACAAGCCGTTTAGGCCTCATCTGACGCTGGCCCGCGTAAACGAAAAGGCCCATTTCCGATGCACGCCCGATGAAATTCATGAAGCGATAACGATTGTTCGGAACATTATTCATGGTACGGAAATGCCGGTTCATTCCGTGCATCTTTTTCAAAGCCGGCTGACTTCCCGTGGCGCGATATATTCCCTTCTGCACGATTTTAAATTAAAATAAATATTTCTTTCGCGGGCCTTTTTTGTTATATTGACCGTAAGATCATTATTATAAAACTATGGCTGGAGTTGTCATGAGGTTTCCATCCGCGCCCTCACGGGTATACTTGACTGGTTGGATTTTATTTCTTCTGGCGCTGAACGGCATCGCAGCGCAAAACCGTTACAAAGGACAAATTCTGGAAAAAACATCCGGTAAGCAAACGGACACGATGGTTTTGTTGCTGCAGTATGACTTATATTATCTCGGTTACGGGATATTTTTTGAACCATATGGGGGCGTAACCGGCGTTTACAACGACGCCACGGTGCGCGCGGTCAAAGCGTTTCAGACCGATAACGGTATTATAGCCGACGGGGTTTTTGCCAGGAAGACAGCCCAAGCCATGGAATCGGCCCTGCAGAAATCCGCGCTCGGAGATAACTGGAGCACATTCAATCCTCTCCGCTATAAAGGAAAAAAACTAAAACGCCATAACGGCGCCGTGAAGTTATCGGCAGAAGTAGCGCGGTTGCAGGATGATCTGACCGCGCTCGGATTTCCGGTAGACCCGTCGGAAAAGGGCGTTTTTGGGGAGCAGACCGAAAAAGCATTAAAAAATTTTCAGGAAGAATTTCTCATCCCATCCAGCGGTATTCTGGATGACCGCACCGCAATTACTCTGGCGGAAAGATTATGCCTGAAAGCATCCGGCGCAAAAAAGGATTGACACGCGCGATACGTGATCACAATTATTGAGATAACGCCTTTCAGAAAAAAGGGGCGGCATGATCCCGTATTCGCACTGCGTTTAGATAACGGGGAGGAGCGACTGATTGAAGGCGAAACGATCGTTAAATTTAATCTCCACGGGCAAGACACTCTTGATGAGAACCGGTTGGCGGAGATCCTATCCTATGACAATCAGAGCAAAATAATAAAAAAATCGGTTAAACTGATTGCGCTCCGGCCACGTAGCGCCGAAGAGCTGAGAATCCGTTTTCTGAAAGAAAATTTTCTTCCGGCTGATATCCGGCTGGCCGTGGAATACCTGAAAGAGCGCGGCTATATCAATGACCATACATTTGCCATGCGGTTTGCTAAAAGCATCATCAGTAAAAAACCGGTGGGAAAATTATTTGTAAAAAACGAATTGATTAAAAAAGGTATACCGGCGCCGGTAATTGAACGCGTGCTGGATGCGGTGTATCCGGATGAGTATCATCTGGCTTTTAAAGCGGCTGAAAAAAAAATCCGAACCAGCCGTGCCATGGAAAAAGAAAAAATTAAAATAAAATTGACCGCTTTTTTAAACCAGAGAGGATTTGCTCAGGACATCATTCAGAAAGTGACGGCGTCCGTAATCCAGGACGATTAATGGTTAATCCGGCGAATCCACCGTGATAACCGTCCGGCTTTTGGGCATCTGACTTTTCAGCGCGCCCTGATGCATCACGCCGCAGCCGAGCGGGTAATCATTTCCCCAGACTACCACGCCGCCTCGTTCGATATCAAATGACCGATGTATCGAGCCCGCGGTGATGAAGGTATGTATATCCTTCTCATCGGTCAGAATAATTTTATTTCTGGATATATAAGGCGCCAGTAACTGCGCCATATTGGTGGACAGTTTCCATTCGCCTTCACGGCGCGTGCGCGCTACACGGCTGCCAACGCGATGGGTATAAATCTGGCGGATTAACCGTTCACCGTTGAGCCAGGATGGGCTGGCGGCAAGAATTTCATCGGGCCTGCGGATAAATGAATATGCGTCCCAGATTTCGGAAGGTATTCCGAAATGGTCATTGAAATACTTAATCATCCCGCCAATCGCCGGATGCTTCCGGTCACAAAATTCAAAAACAGCTTTAGCGTTGGAAAAAGGACCGACATCCGTCCGTGTCGGGACGGTACCGGTTTTACGCAATGCGGCGATAAAAAACATCTCCGCATTGTGTGTCCCCGGCAACAGGCGGATGGTTTTTTGCAAGGAATCATGATACGTTTCACCCCGGAAAGCTGTCAATCCCTTCAGGTGTTCCAGGCCGGATGGTAATTCGATATCTTCAAGTTCCACCGGGTAGCGGGAAAGGATGGTATGAATCAGTTTCTCGTTTTCTTCGACCGATAACGTGCAGGTGGAATATACTATCTTGCCGCCGGTTTTTGCCGCTTTGATGGCGCTGACCAGCAGTTGTTCCTGGATAAAAACAAACTTTTGCAGGTAATTCAGATTGGCTACCGCCTGCGGCGCTTTATACAAGACGCCCAGCGCAGAACACGGCGCGTCCACTAAAATCTTGTCAAATGTTTCGGGCAGCAAATTACCAATCCGTTCCCCGCCCATGTTGACCAACGCGGCATTAACGACGCCCATCCGGTCCAAATTGTGCGATAAGGTCTTAATCCGTTTGCCGTCCCACTCGTTGGCGACCAGCATGCCCTTGTTACCCATCATCTGCGCCATTTGTGTCGTTTTGGAACCCGGCGCGGCGGCTATATCCAGCACGATATCATCCGCGCACGGATTCAAAACCAGAGGAGGTATCATCGAAGCGACGCTCTGAATGTAAAAATATCCCAAAAAATGCTCCAGGGTTTTACTGATAAGCGACGATTCATTTTTAAGGATTAAACCGTCGGCAAATCCGATGGTTTCTGATTCAAAACCCTTTTCGTTCAGACGCTTGACAATAAAATCTGTCGTTGTTTTATTGGTGTTGATACGCACCGCGTTAATCTTCTTTGTTTCAAGCGCGTTTAATATTCTGGCCTTAACCTCCGGTTCAACGCCTTGAAAGTAATCATACAATTCTGCCGGTACTATCATAATAAAAACCTGTGCAATCTGTGGCTTTATAAAACCATCATAAGGTTGGATAAGCGTTTGCGGGGGAAACTGGTGGAGCTGATCGGGATCGAACCGACGACCTCTTCATTGCGAACGAAGCGCTCTCCCAAACTGAGCTACAGCCCCATTATACTTGCTTACGGCAAATATAATTGAAACAATTTCAAATGCAACTGTTTTTTAAATTCCGGCAAGCGCCTGCTCCAGATCGCCGAGTATATCTTCAATATTTTCCAGACCGACCGATAAGCGTATTAATCCGTCGGAAATGCCGAGCCGCTTCTTAACTTCCGGCGCCACCGAGGCATGCGTCATGCTGGCCGGATGCTGAATCAGCGAATCCACGCCGCCGAGACTGACCGCCAGAGTCATCACATGGACGTTGTTGAGCAGTTTAGTCGCCGCGCCATAACCGCCTTTAATCTCGAACGTCACCATGCCGCCAAAATCCTTCATCTGTTTTTTAGCCAGTTCATACTGGGGAAATGAACGGAGTCCGGGGTAATGAACTTTTTCAACCTTAGGGTGTTTTTCCAGAAATTCGGCGACCTTTTTGGCGTTTTCGCAATGACGATCCATACGCAGCGGCAACGTCTTGAGCCCCTGATTAACTAACCAGGCGTCAAACGGGCTTGGACAGGCGCCGAAATCTTTCATGACATGATAGAGTTTATCTTTAACATCTTCCCGGTGGGTGATGACGGCCCCGCCAATGACCGTACCGTGACCGCCGATGTATTTGGTCGTGCTGTGCATGACGACATCGGCGCCTAAACTCAGGGGACGCTGTAAATATGGCGTGGCAAAGGTATTATCGACGGCAATCACCACATTCGGATTGACGGATTTGGCAATTTTTGAGATCGCGGCAATATCGGTAATGGTCATCATCGGGTTGGTCGGCGTCTCAAACAGAACCAGTTTCGTCTGCGGATTCTTTTTCATCAACGCTTCAAACTGCTCGGTTTTATCGGTATCGCAGGGAATTGCATGGATGTTGTATTTCGGCAGAATGGTTGTGATAAGATTATCCGTCGCTCCATAGAGCACCGATCCGTAGATCATCGTATCGCCGGCTTGCAGGACGGCCATTATCGTCGAACTGATGGCTCCCATCCCGGAAGCAAATATGAGCGACGATACGCGGACATTATCGGGATCTTTGAGTTTGATTTCAGCGCCCTCCAGCGCGTTGAGTTTGGCCTCTACCACTAACGCGGTGGGATTTCCCATACGGGTGTAAATATAACCTTCTTTTTTGGCGGCAAATAAATCGGCGCCCTCCTCGGCGGAATCAAAAATGAATGTGGAGGTCTGAAATATCGCGTTGGTGTGCGCGTGGGATATTGGTTGCCCGATTTTTTCTCCGGCATGCAGCGCCCGCGTTGCGAATCCGTACTTAAGATAAAATTTATCAATGGCGTCTTTGTTTTTTGATGATTCCATGGGTATATCCTGTGGTTTATTGAATGGATGGATTATTTATATCCGTCGGTTCCGTGACGGCTTCTTTTCGCTCCGGAACAGGATTTTCATTAGCCGCAAAAGAATTGAAAAACCGTTCATAATAACCTTTTAATCGGGTTTTATCCATCAAGGGCACCATAACGGCCGTGACAATGATGCTGATGAGCACCACCGCGTAAACAACATTCTGAATAATTTCACCTCCCGGTATCTCCGCTTGCAACGGCATACCGGCCAGCACGGCCGCGGCAAGGCCTTTGGGCACCATAATGGACATAATCGAGGCTTCATAGCGCGTCGTTTTTCGGCTCACGACCAACCGGCACAGTAACAGCCGCGCCGCGTAGATCATCGCCACCAGGCCGATTGCCGCCGCAAATGAAAGAACGCTTTCGAATTTAATGGATAATCCGAGAAACAAAAAGAAGAACGTCTTAAGCAAGAATACAATCTCTTTATAGAAATTTTTTTCGGACTCGTTGATGACGGCAAAGCTGACGTTTTTAAGGACCGGCAGCCGGTCAAACCGAAAGGACTTGAAATTCGTCAGCGTGAAACCGAAACTCAGCGCGGTTATGGCGCCGCTGTATCCCAGTTGTTCCGCGACCCCGTATCCGATAAATGCTGCGGCGACCGTTGAAAACATCGACCGCCGGAACCGCTCCACCTTGGAAATGACTGCCAGCCATCCGAGACCGCCCACCATACCGATAATAACCGCAAAAACTAATGACGATACGATGGAACCTACAATTTGTCCGTTGGCGCCGCCGCCCCGGTGATAGCCGTCAATCAAAGCGGCCACCAGAACGATGCACAAAACGTCCGTAATGGCCGATTCCAGTATGAGGATGGTGGACGTCGGCTCTTTCAGATTTAATCCTTTGACCATTGGCACCACAACGGCCGAGGACGTACCGCCAATGATGCCCCCAAACATTATCGCCGGAAGTAATTCCAGATTCATAATACTGAGCGTAAACGCGGCGCCGATAACCGCCGTAACAAAAAACGTGGCCAAAGTAATAATCATGGTAGGACCAATTGACTGGCCAAGGGTTTTTAGATCGATAGTGGTGCCGCCTTCAAACAATATCACAATCAGGGCTACCGTGGTCAGCACATTCCCGAACTGACCGAAAAATTGAGGCGAAATAAGATGCAGAACCGGACCAACCATAATGCCCACTATCATCAAAAGCAGCACATCGGGAATTTTGGATTTTTCAAAAACCGAGGAGAAAAAATAGGATAAAAAAACAACAAGGCCGAGCGCCAGTATAAACATAGACATAAAGAATTCCCTTATATTCTAATCCGTATCAATATATTCATCCCGCAGCAAAATGAGTATGGCGGTTTGAGGAACAATTAAATACATTTTACCTTCATATTCAACCTCAATGGCTGACTTTCTCAAAAAAATTGCATAATCGCCCTCCTGCGCCTGAACGGGCAAATACCTCGGTTCATTCCGCCGTGTTGTCATCCATGGTTCATCATCCGGATTAATTACTTCCGGCAGCGGATAACCGGGGCCGACCTTGATGACCGTGCCGGATTGTACTTTTTCTTTTTCCTCGACGCCCTGCGGAAGGTAAAGCCCGTGGGAGGTGCGCTCCTTGCGTTCATCGGGCAATATTAAAACACGGTCGCCGACAACTATTAAGGATTTTTTTATTGGCATAACATCATTCAGGATTTATGGATAATTATCAATACTTTTCAGAATCTGCCGGTGCCTTTCGCCGCCGACGGTTTGCGCCATTTCATTATAAGCATAGTCAGGGTAATGATAAAGTTTATATTTTAATTTAATCTTTAAAATACGCTCTATGGTTCGGTTAAGGCGTTCGGCGCTTATTTTACCGCTGAGTATAGCCTGGTATAATATTTTATATACCTCGTCCTGGATTTTGCTGGTATGTCCCACAATAAACATGTCAATCCCGTTATTAAACGAGCGGACAATTGACGATTCCAGCGTATCGTTGAATTCCATATACGCCCGCATTTCAATCTCATCGGATATTGCCAGCCCGTCAAACTTGAGTTGGGTCCGCAGTATATCGTCCAGCATTACCCGGGACAATGTAGCCGGCGCGCCGGTTGTGTCAATATTCGGAAAAGCGATATGCCCCACCATCAGAGCGTCTAAGCCGTCCCCAATCGCATAACGGTACGGAACGGCCTCACGCGTCAGCAGCTTTTTGCGGTCAATAAAAATCCTGGGAAGCCGGCCGTGGGAATCCGCGTCCGAATCGCCGTGTCCCGGAAAATGTTTCGGCACCGCGATAACCTTTTCCGACCGCATCCCGCGTATCATGAAAACCCCGTGGCGCGTAACCCGTTCCGAATCGACGCCGAATACGCGGCTGGATAAAAAAGAATTCTGAGGATTGGTTTGTATATCCAGAACCGGCGCAAAGTTCATGTTAATACCCATAGCCCGCATTTCGGCGCCCATGACCTTTCCAATCTGATAGGTTAAATCCTGATTGTTTATGCGGCCGATGAGCCTGGCATCAGGAAATTTCGTCGCCGAATCCGGCAAACGGGATACCGTGCCGCCTTCTTCATCCATTCCGATAAACAACGGTAAACGATTATTCCGGTTCCATCGCTTTAAATCGGAAGTCAGCGCGTATAAACCTTTCACATCGGTTATGTTTCTTTTGTATAAAATAATTCCGCCGTATTGATACGTTCTTAACCGGTCCGGCATGGATTTTAAGGCGCCCGGAGTGAAACCGACAATCATCAGTTGCCCGGCTTTTTCCTCCGGCGTCATGCGCTCAACAAAACAGGCCTCAGGCGATTGGATCTTCCAGTAACGAAGCTGTCGCCTGGGAGCATCTTTTTCAGGATACAGTTTCAGGTAATAAATGAGTGAACTGAAAAGACCGGTTAGCACCAATAATAAAACGGATAATTGCAGAATCCTGAACGATGAAGCGGTCATAGATGGCTCAGGCGCCTTTAACCTTATATCCCATAGCAAGCAGTTCCGCGGCGGCTTTCTTTTTCTGATCGCCTTGCAGTTCAACCACGTCGTCTTTTATGGTGCCGCCTGCGGCGCATTTTTTCTTTAATGTTTTGAAAAGTCGGGCCAATTCCTGTTTGCTGCAGGGCAAATCTTTAATCAGGGTTACCGTTTTTCCGCTGCTGCGTTTTTCACAGAAAATTTTTACCGCTCCCCCGCGTTTTTCTGCCGGAACAGCCTCGGTTTCCGTGGCTTCAATTTCGGGTTCTACGGGATGCGTGGAATAAACAATATTTCCTGATTTCATCGGAGTTTACAGGCCTTAAAATTTAATTGACTCATGTAATATATTCTATTCGTGGCAATCATACAAATTAAAAAAATAAAGCACAAAATGATTTTATACTTGAGATTGTTATCGGTTATTAAGTATTTTAAGGAAATACGACAACACCAATTCCGGAGATGCAAAGTGAAACGAATAGGTATTGATATTGATACAATAGTCCGTCTCAGAGATTGGTCGGGGAAAAAAACACCCGATCCGGTGCACGTTATCGCCTTGCTGGAGGCGGCGGGCGTGGACAGTATTGTTTATACGCTCCGAAATGAAGAAACGGCTTATACCGCCAGGGACATGGGTTTGCTTCATGAGTGCATCCATTCCCATTTCAACCTTCGTTTTTACCCGGGCGAATCGTCCGTCCAAACCGCGCTTAAAAGCAAAGCCGGCATGCTGACGATTGTGGATTTTGACGGCCCGAATGCAACGGCGATTAATTTGCTGTCAAAGGAAAGCGCCGTGGCGCCGATGATAAGCTATTTGCGCGGTAAAGGCGCCATAGTCAGCGCGCTGATTGAGCCTTCAGCCGATCAAATCAAAGCCGCGGTCCGTATGCAGTGTGATTATGTAGAACTGGACACCTCCAAATATTCCGGAGCGGAGAACCTCGGAGATATGGAACGCGAACTGGAAAACCTGAAAATTATCGCCGCGGCCACGGCCAAATATAATATTGGCATTATTGCCTCCGGCGATCTTGATATGACCAATATCCAATCCATAGCGGATATTCCCGAAATAGAAGAAATTAACGTTGCCCAGACGTTTTTTAACCGCGCGATTCTTGTCGGGATTTCTCAGGCGGTAAAGGATTTTAAATCCCTCGTATGAATACGCCCTTTGAAGTGCTCACGGAAGTTTATCGGGGCAAATATATAAACGGAAAGCTGGTGGACCCATTGTGGGAAAGCGCTCATCTGGGCATAGCCGTCCTGGTGGATGAAGACGGACAGGTTCTTTATTCCAAAGGCGATATACATTATAAAGGATATATACGCTCCGCCGCCAAACCGTTTCAGGTTCTCCCGTTGCTGGAAAGCCAGGCGCCTTCACATTTTGGCTTTAGCGATGAAGAACTTGCCCTTATGTGCGCCTCGCATAACGGGGAGCCGGTTCATGTGCGCACCGCCGCTTCCATTTTAAAAAAAATCGGCCTGGAAGAAAAACATCTTGGATGCGGTTCGCATTTACCCATGCATATCCCCACCGCCGAAGGAATGCTGTGGCAACAGGAGCGCCCCGGCCCGCTGCATAATAATTGTTCGGGAAAGCACGGCGGTATGCTGGCCTACTGCGTGTATCATAATCTTGCGGTTGATCATTACCTCGATTTTGACCACCCGCTACAGGTGACGATAAAGAAAAAAATCGAGCACATGCTCCACGCGCCGGTTCAGTCCGGAACCGACGGCTGCAGCGCACCGGTTTTTCATATGGAAGTTTATCAGATGGCTTTTTTGTACGCTCAGTTAGCGGCCCGGAAAACGCCCGCACTTAAAAAAGCATTTTCTTTAATGCACCATTATCCCTATATGATAGCCGGCGATGATCGGTTCGATACGGACCTCATGCAAAACAGCTCTGTTGTGGCTAAAATCGGCGCTGAAGGCATTGAGTGTGTCGCCATTCCAGCCGAAGGAAGCCGTAAAGCGATGGGATTAACCGTTAAAATCGCCGATGGCGCTTTCCGGGCGCTTTATCCTCCTGTGATATCCATATTACGTCAATATGGAATACTTTCTGAGGATCAGCTAACAAAATTAAAAAAATATTACCCATCCATCGTCACCAATCATAACAAATACGAAGTCGGATACATACAAAGCGCGGTTTAAACGCTTCTTTTTCTTTAAAACCGACTTATAAAACGGATTGGTCATCAGAAAATTCGTTGTAGGAACGCCTGGACAGTCGAAACCGAATAACCGTCGTTTCATGCTGATAAACCGCTCACCCTTCCCCTCGCCAAAGGTGGATAATCTGCACAACAAGCTGATCAGGTTATACGCCATCATAATAAAACTTAATGGTTTCCAGTGATACCGAACCGTGTCGTAACAAGGTAACGAACCAATATTCACTGTAAACGGCTTCGTGAATAGGTTGGCAGGAAAATGTTTTTGATAACCTGAATGAAGAACACAGCAGCTTTAAAGGTTGTTGCGCAATAAGCGGTACGGACCGAAACATTCAGCCGTAAAGATGAAATTATCCGAAAGAGGAGCCTCAGGATTAAAAAAAATGTCCGCGCCGTTCAATTCGGTGCGAAGCGTTAGATGAAAAGGTCCGGCCGATACGGGTATTGCCACCCAATCCTTTTCAATGAGTCGCGTCCACGGTGGCGCCTAATTATCAGGATGGACGGGTAATTGGAGGGTGTTTCAAAAACAATTATTCTTCATCGTGCTGTTTAAACAAATCCAACCACGCAGCAATTTCTTTTTTTGACATCTGAGGATTGCTTTTTTCCTCCGGGGCGCCGTTTGCAGCCGTTTCGGATTTTACGGAAAGAGACTGATAAAAACTTTCAACAGATAAAAAGCGGCAACCTGAAGCTTTGGCGTAAAACATTACTTCCTGATCGGAACTGACGACCACAAGCTCATGGCGATTCTTGTTTTTATCAACGATGCTCTTTATCGTCTGATCGGCATTTTGGGGCGGTTTTGTATAAATAATATTTATACCGGACCGATGGACACCCGGGAAGGCTCCTCCTTCGGAACTGTCAAACACCACCGTAACGACGCTCCGATGTTGCAACTGGAACTGCAACAGCTTACGGATGAGCATTTCCCTCGCCGCTTCAAGGCTTTTACTCATTTGAGAACGCAACGCATCAATGCGGTGAATCAGGTTATAACCGTCAACAATATATTGCGACTTCATGGTTTTCTCTCGGTAAATTCCCTAACGGCATCGATGACGGCATCCATATCTTCGGTCGTATTATAAAAGTGCGGCGAAATGCGGATCGAATTGTCACGAAATGCTGTAATAATGTTCTTACGGTTCAAAAATCTGAAAAGTTGATCGGTTTTTTCTTCTTGATGGGGCCCGGGAAACACAAAGGATACAATGCCCGATCGTCTTCCCGGTTCGGTGGAACTCAACGTTTTTAAACCCAGTCCGCAAAGACCTTCCAGCAGGCGGTCTGTCAGACAAAGAATATGCTGTTCAATTTTTTCAATACCTGTTTCCATAAGCAGACTGACTGCGGCCCGCGTACCGTAAATACCCGGCCAATTCTCTGTGCCGGTTTCAAAGCGGCGGGCGCCATCGAGCAGTTCCAGGCGGTAATCGAAAAAATCCCACGCGTCTTTCACCGATAACCATCCGACCTGCGTCATGGTTATTTTTTCGGTTAAATCGGGATGCACATATATGAAGGCCATCCCCTGAGGTCCCATCAGCCATTTGTGCGTCGCGCAGGATAGAAAGTGAATATTACATTTTCCGACATCCAGCGGCAGGGCGCCCAGCCCCTGTATCCCGTCCACAGAAAAAAGGATTCCGTTCTGACGGCACAAGTCTCCTATCGTTTCCAGATCATTACGAAACCCGTTCGCGAATTCCACAAAACTGAGCGCAATCAGTCTGGTTGTTGGTGTTATAAGCGATTGTATATAATCCACATCAATAAATCCGTTAAACTTTGCCCGACTGGGAATGAAATCCATTAAAACTCCGTATGGCTTCAGATTGAGAAACGGATAGATATTGGATGGAAATTCGCAATCCGCCAGAATAATCCGATCGCCCGGGCTCCATTTCAGCCCGGATGCCAGTACGCTCAGGCCCGAAGATGTGTTTTTTACAAAGCCGATGTAATCCGCAGGAGCATTTATCAGTTTTCCGATCAATGATCGCAGTGCTTCACGCGTGGACAGGTTTTTCGGGTAATCTTCAACCACGGGGCCGTAGGCTTCATTGATATAAGCGCTCATCGCCTGATGGACTTTTGCGGAATACGGTGAACATCCGGCATGGTTTAAATAGATCTTATGCCGGGTAACAGGAAACCATTTGCGAATGGCCGCCAGAATAGCGGGAGAGGGATAATCGGTTAAGGCCAGTTCTTCCATCTGTTCTTTTATCTTATAAAGACTATTAAAATTAATATAATAAATGATTTTTTTAAACAAAACATTTTTTCTTGACAATAAATTCCGATTTTGGTATACTATTGTCTCAAATAAACGGCTGGCTCTGTAGCTCAGTTGGTAGAGCAGAGGATTGAAAATCCTTGTGTCGGCGGTTCAATTCCGTCCGGAGCCACGTATGTAAAACCCGTGATTATTTCATGGGTTTTATTATTTTCACAATGCCGCGGTTTCCCGATGAATCGGGATCCGGAGCCACGTATGTAAAAACCCGTGATCCGCTCATGGGTTTTATTATTTGTCCGGAGCCCGTCTTTGCTTGTGTTTTAGCGTAATAAACGAATTAAGTAAAAAGGATAAATATTTTGTTCGCTTCGCTTAAATATTCGTTTAAAAAAGAAACAATTGACATGCAAAAAGAAAACGTCCGTTTTTAGGTAGAAACAAATGATGATATATTTTAATAAATAGTTGATTTTAGAATTTGATTTTTATAAAATGACCGGAATTTATAAAATGCGGGCTTTTTATGGCAAAAAATAGGACAACCATTATATTATTTATTTTAATCGGTTTCTGCTTCATTTCGATGATCGTACTGATGTTCGTGATGCTGCTCAAGCCGGAGGTGCATTTTGGTAAGAGCATAGCGGTGGTAGAATTAACCGGGCCGATCGAGGACTCGCGGGACATCGTGAGTCAGTTTAAAAAGTACCGTGAGGATTCTTCCGTACGCGCGATTGTTTTCCGCATCGACAGTCCCGGCGGCGGCATTGCGCCTTCGCAAGAGATTTATGAGGCCGTAAAAAAAACACGGGCCGCAGGAAAACCGGTTGTGGTATCCATGGCCAGCGTTGCGGCTTCAGGAGGTTATTATGTGGCTTGTCCGGCCGATACGATTCTGGCGAATCCCGGCACCATTACCGGTAGTATCGGCGTTATTATGCAGTATCCGAACATTGATAAAATGCTCGACAAGATTGGCGTCAATTTCGTAACATTTAAATCCGGACCATTCAAGGATGCGCCGAGCCCTTACCGCGATACCACCCGAATCGAAACGGAATATCTGCAACAGTTCATCATGAATGCGTATTATCAGTTCGTCAGCGCCATCGTACAGGGCCGCAAGATGGACTCATTGGAGGTGCTGAAGCTGGCGGACGGACGCATATACACCGGCCAGCAGGCCAAAGCCAACGGGCTGATTGACGCCCTTGGCACCTTTGAAGACGCCGTGGATATCGCGGCACGGATGGGAGGCATCGAAGGGGAGCCCCATATTGTTAAAAAGGACAAACGTAAACCGTCGCTTTTCGAGATAATGTTCGAGGAAGACGGCGCCGCCCAGCTTAAAGAAAGCGTCGGCATCCCTGAATTAAAACTGTATCCACAAATCAGCTACCGGTATTATTATTGATTATGAACATTACCAAAGCCGACCTGGTCAATAAAATATCCGAAGCGGTGGGGCTGCGGCGCATAGAGACGGAGGCTGTGATCAACGGCTTTATCGTCATGATTAACCAATCGCTGCGTGAGGGCCATGAAGTCGAAATCCGCGGGCTGGGCAGTTTTCGCATTATTGACCGGAAACCCCGGCTGGCGCGAAATCCGAAAACCGGAGAAAAAATCCAACTGCCAAAACGCCGCGTGCCGCAGTTCAAACCATCCCGTGATATGCGGAAGTCCGTTAACCAAAGCGCAAAATAAACCATTGATATAATAAACGTAAAACCAGAAAGGAATCATTTTCTATGCCCTGCGGAAAAAAAAGAAAACGAAGAAAAATGGCTACCCACAAACGCAAGAAACGTTTACGCCGGGACCGGCATAAAAAGAAAAACAAGTAATTTTTATATTGGCCATGTAAACAGCCCCGTTGCCACAACGGGGCTGTTTGATATTTGCCCGTAGCATCCCGCCGCAGAAGACGCCGCGGTTACAGACGTTTTTTAGGACGTAATTTAGGAAACCCAGCACCCATAAGGCTTTATGCGAAACATTAAACTTATCATCGAGTACGATGGTACGAAATTTTTCGGATGGCAATACCAAAAAAATCAGCGCACCGTTCAGCATGAACTCGAAGCGGCCATTGAGCGGATCACGCTGGAGAAGGTCACGACGCACGCCGCCGGCCGTACCGACGCAGGCGTCCATGCGCGCGGACAGGTGGTCAATTTCCGCCTTAACAAAGCGATGAATACCGCCGTCCTGCAAAAAGGCCTGAACGCCGTGCTGCCGCCGGACGTAAGGATTCGCCACGCAGAAATTGCCGAAGACCTTTTTCACGCGCGCTTTTCCGCAAAAGAACGACGATACCGGTATTATATTGCTACGCGCCCCCTGGCCATAGGCCGGCAATATTACTGGTTTTATCCCCATCCGCTGGACTGGGATGCCATGCAGGCGGCCTGCGCGCTGATTGCCGGATGCCATAACTTCCAGTCTTTCTGTCCTTCCAAATTAGACAAGGACCATTATCTCTGCGATGTCCGCAAAGCGGTGTGGCTTGCCGAAGGACCGGTACGCATCTTTGAAATTCACGCCAACCGGTTTTTACATCACATGGTGCGCTGTCTGGTGGGAACCTTTGTCCAACTGGGACGCGGAAGAATACCATCCGACGAATTTAAAAATATCCTGGAATCGCAAGACCGCCGTAAAGCCGGATATACCGCGCCGGCACATGGCCTTGTACTGGAAGAAGTATTATATTAAATCACGGTATCGGAAATAAAAAGTCTATTCATACTGCCCTTTCGGCGGTAACCGATTCCTTTTCAAACCTTTCATGTATTAAACCCGAATAGCGCGCAGTAGAATCGTTTGATGCATTCGTAGCTACATTTTTCTTTGCGTTTCAAACGATATATTAATGTTTAATAATATTTCGGAAATAAACCGGTAATACCATTGACGTATTTTGACCTCAAATGCGTTTAAATTAAGAGCAAAGAAAAAACATGACCTCATTAAAAAACACACCGGTTGATTTCTCCGTTCTGACCTTCAACACCTGGGGTTTGCGGGTCGGTAAATTTTCCATCGCGCGTCGGATAGATCAGCGTCTGCGGGCTATGGCGGCTGAAATCCGCAAGCTGAACGCCGATCTCATCGCTTTTCAGGAAGTCTGGACCGACGAAGCCGCGTCATTCCTTTATCATCATCTGGATTATAAATATTACTACTACAATCCGGGCCGCGCGGCTTTTAAGGGATATATGGGTAACGGACTTTTAATCCTATCACGCTATCCGGTTGTTGAGCAGAAAACGATATTTTTTGATCACCACACCGACTGGTTTGAATATTACGCCCATAAAGGCGCACTGATGGTACAGGTTGAAACACCCGCGGGTTATGTGAATGTATTCAATACCCATCTGGGTTCAGGAAACAAGCCGAATCATATTCAAAATCGCAAGCATCAGTTGTCTGATCTGCTGTCATGGATCGGAAAAACTTCGCAAAAGCAGCCGTCCCTACTGACCGGCGACTTAAACTTCAATCCGGGCTCAGAAGAATACGGAGCGCTTGTTGATTGGATGCGGGAAGCCTTTAATGACGACGCGTTTGATTCTTATACCCGACTTCATCCCGCCGAGAAGGGTTTCACTTTCTATGTGGACCGGAGCTATAAATCCGGCGCGCTGCGTCATGGTATTAACGAACGTATTGATTATATCTTTGCCCTTTGCGCTAAAGAAAACCGTTCATCTTTAGAACTGAAAGCGAGCGAAATTGTGCTGGATAACGCCCATTTCCCCTTATCGGATCATTGCGGCGTTATAGCCCGCTTCAGAATCTGCCGGAAGGTCACTATTAATGATGTGATGGAATCTCTTAAAGTAACCCAGCCCGAACCAGTCTAATTCTAAAAAACCAAAAATCGTTTCGTGTAAAACATCCTAACCTGCTTGTTTTTTTACAGATAGAATCGTTTTTATTTAACATTTTTGTAACAAATAAATAATGTTAGGATAATTTGTAATAATTACCTTACGGGCGAATTGAATTTGCATTACAAAGCCAATTAACAAATGACAGAAAAACCTATTACCAATCAGGCCTTTATTTCGATGTCATCCGGGAATCTGAAAGAACCAGCGGTCAAATCCACAACGCCTGTATTTTCAGAAAACAACAGCCGGTCGCCCTGGTTCGAGAGAAAGCGGCGTTTTTCGGATGCCATGGCGGAACGGGTCATCAAAGCGACCGCATTCATTTCACTCGCCTTTATCGGGTTAATCATTTTTTTTATCTTTAAGGAAGCGCTGCCGGTATTCCAGTCCACGGAGACCGGAAGGGATCATCAGGATTCCACAGTCGTTGTAGAACAGCAGGAGACTTACGGCGATGATATTTCCGGCGTCAGCGAATCCATGGGCGCCGTTGAGGACCGCGCCGGACAGATGACCATGATGGATTACAAAGATGAAGTGACCATCCGTGGACTCTTTACGGAAATATGGCAGCCGATATCCGAACAGCCGAAATACGGCTTACTGCCGTTATTTGCGGGAACGGCTAAAATCACGATTCTCGGCGTGCTGATAGCCGCGCCGATCGCGATATTATCGGCGCTCTTTACGGCCATGTTTGCGCCGAAATGGGCCAAAGAAATATTAAAGCCGTGTATTGAAATTCTTGCGGGAATACCGTCGGTTGTCATCGGTTTCTTTGCGCTCATCGTGCTGGCCAGCTTAATCCAGAACTTTTTCGGCTTCGAGTATCGGCTGAACGCGTTCGTGGGCGGGCTGGCAATGTCGCTGGCAGTCATACCCATTATTTATACCATCACAGAGGATTCGCTAACGGCCATTCCCAAAACGTATATGGAGGCCAGTCTGGCGCTGGGCGTAAGTAAATGGCAGACGGCGTTGTTTGTGATTCTTCCGGCGGCGACGCCGGGCATTTTTGCCGCCATCCTGCTCGGCGTAGGACGTGCGTTCGGCGAAACGATGATTGTGCTGATGGCGACGGGCAACGCGGCTCTGCTATCCTGGAATATTTTTGAGCCCGTCCGGACGATGTCGGCGACCATCGGATCCGAGATGGCGGAAGTTGTTTTTGGCGAGCCGCATTATCATGTGCTGTTTCTCATCGGCGCGATTCTTTTTGTGTTTACATTTACGTTAAACGCCGTCGCCGAATTATGGGTGCGAAAATTCCTGCTCAAGAAATTCAGAGGCTCTTAGGAATCGGATCATTATGGTTAAGAATAAACTGCTCGGAAATATCGTTATAGCCGTTACGGCGGTCAGCGCGCTGATTATTCTGATCGTCGTCGGATTTGTGATGCTGAACATCATTATCGGGGGTTGGGACCAGCTGAGCTGGGAATTCCTGACCGGTGCACCCCGCGACGGCATGACCGAGGGCGGGATTTTCCCGGCCATTGTCGGCACGTTTTTTCTGGTAGTATTTATGTCTATAGTCGGCGTTCCCGTCGGCACCGTGACAGCGATATACTTGAGCGAATATGCCGGACAGCAGTCGCGGCTCGCCCGGATGATACGTTTTGCCGTCAACACGCTGGCGGGCGTTCCGGCAATCGTGTTTGGGCTGTTCGGGCTCGGGTTTTTTATCCAATTCGTTGGCAGCGGTATAGACAGCCTGTTTACGGGCGAAGGCGAGCTGGTCTGGGGCCAGCCGAACCTTCTGTGGGCCAGTCTTACCATGGCCCTTTTAACCCTGCCGGTGGTTATCGTCTCGGTGGAAGAGGCCATCAAAACCGTGCCAAGGGAACTGCGCGAAGCCAGCCTGGCGTTGGGTTCCACGAAGTGGGAAACGATTAAAAAAGTCGTACTTCCCGGATCGATGACGGGCATTTTCACCGGCGGCATTCTTGCCGTCAGCCGCGGAGCCGGCGAAGTCGCGCCGATCCTTTTTACGGGGGCCGCGTATTTCCTGCCAAAACTGCCCGATGACTTATCCGACCAGTTCATGGAGCTGGGGTATCATGTTTATATCATGTCCACCCAATCCCCGAACGTCGAGGAAACGCGCGGCATCCAATATGCCACCACGCTCGTACTGCTTTTACTGACTTTTTTACTTAATTTCTCGGCGATTTTCTTACGATACCGCCTGCGAAAACGAACCATTAAATAAACGGTTGACGGAAGCATGAACATCACAAATCCGGTTATACAGACTCACGGCATCAATTTTTTCTACGGGCGTAAACAGGCCTTGAAAAACATCACCATGAAAATCCAGTTCCGCGCGGTCACGGCGCTGATTGGCCCTTCGGGCTGCGGCAAATCCACATTTCTCCGGCTGTTTAACCGCATGAACGACCTGATTGAGGACGTACGAATCAGCGGCGAAATCATTATTGATGGGCAGAATATCTACGATCCGAAGGCCGATGTCGTTCGCCTGCGTAAACGGGTTGGCATGATTTTTCAGAAATCCAATCCCTTCCCCAAGTCGATATACGACAACATTGCCTACGGGCCGCGGATCAACGGTATCAAATCGAAAGCACGATTAGACGCAATCGTCGAGCGTTGCCTGCGGAAGGCCGCTTTATGGGACGAAGTGAAGGATCATCTGAAACACTCCGCCTACAGTCTTTCCGGAGGGCAGCAGCAGCGTTTATGCATCGCGCGGGCGCTGGCCGTCGAACCCGAAATTATCCTTATGGACGAGCCCTGCTCCGCTCTCGATCCCATCGCCACGCAGAAAATCGAGGACCTTATCGAGGAACTCAAAAAAGATTACACCATCGTCATCGTCACGCATAATATGCAGCAGGCCGCGCGCGTGTCGGACCATACTGCCTTTATGTGGCTGGGTGAACTGATTGAATATGACGACACCAAAACGATCTTCACCTCTCCGGCGGAAAAAATGACGGAAGATTATATCACCGGCCGATTTGGTTAAAATCCATTTGTATTTTTTGAAGGGTTTTACGATTTTATTAATTGCTATCCGAAACGAAAATCCAGGGAGCCATGAAAGAACAGTTCAACGAAAAATTAAGAAATCTTGAGAAACTTGTCATTGAAATGGGCAGCGCCGTTGAGAAGCAGGTGGCCGACGCGGTGGAAGCAACGATTCGCGGCGACGTGTCGCTGGCCAAGAGCGTCATCACCGGGGATAAGGTTATTGACAATCTGGAAATCGCCGTCGATGAAGCGGTTTTTAACATTCTTGCCCTGCATCAGCCGGTGGCCGTGGATCTGCGGGATATCGTGGGCATATCCAAAATGAACGGCGATCTGGAGCGTATCGGCGATCATGCGCAGAATATCGCCGAATCGGCCATTACCCTTATCGAAAAGTTTCCCGGTACCCCGATCAGCGTCATTCCTAAAATGTGCGGGGTCATGCGCGGCATGCTAAAGGATGCTATCGACAGTTTTACTCAGAAAAACTCCGACCTTGCCGTATCCGTCTGTGAGCGCGATGACGAAATTGATCAGCTCAATAAGGATCTGTTTTCAAGCATTCTCGCGGAAATGATTAAAAATCCCGCCATCATTCCCGCCTCGATGGAAATCATCCGCATCAGCCGGAATATCGAACGCATAGCCGACCTCTGCACGAACATCGCCGAAGATGTCATTTTCATCCGGATCGCTAAACTCATCAAGCATCATCGTAAAAATCCATAAGGACGCTTGCATGGGAAAAAAAGTAAAAACCATATTATGCGTGGATGACGAACAGGATATCCTCGATATCCTGATGTACAACCTGAAAAAAGAAGGTTATACGGTACTCACAGCCGCTAACGGCGAAGCCGCGCTGACCTTAGCCGAAAAGACGCGTCCCGACCTGATCCTGCTGGACATCATGATGCCCGGCATTGACGGATTCGAGGTCTGCAAAAGCGTCCGCAACAATCCCGCCATCAAAGATACGCCGGTCATCTTCCTGACCGCTAAAGCGGACGAGATGGACGAAATCCTCGGCCTGGAGTTCGGCGCGGACGATTACATCACCAAACCGTTCAGCCCGCGTAAAATCGTAACCAAAGTCAAGGCGATGTTTCGCCGTATCGAGGTGCGCGCCGAAATGGCCGACGATAAAAAAAACGCCATTAAAATCGGCGGCATTGATATTAACCGGCTGAATTATACCGTCATGGTTGACGGCCATGAGGTCAAATTTCTGCACCAGGAATTTGAGCTGCTATTCTTCCTGATGAGCCATCCCAACATTGTTTATTCCCGCAACCAACTCCTCTACCAGGTTTGGGGCGAGGATGCCTACTTTGTGGACCGCACAGTAGACGTGCATGTCACCAAAATCCGCAAGAAACTAGGCCGATACGGCGACTGGATCGAAACGATTCGCGGCGTCGGCTATAAATTTAATTCAAGGCAATAGTTGAAAAAAATCAGCGTTCAAATCTCCCGCACCATCATCGTTTTGTTTCTTGCGGGATTTATACTTCTGCTGGCGGTAGTGGACAATCTTCTGCGCACCAATCTTCAGGCCGAGCTTATCGGGGAATTGCAGGTCGAATGCCGGCTGATTGACGAAATACTGCCGGAACATCACGACGCGATCGAAAAGCTGCTTCCGCGGTTGAGCGCATTGACGTCGGCCCGTATCACGGTCATCGACACCAGCGGCCGCGTCCTGAGCGACTTTGACGGGCGCCAATTTACGCGTACGCTGGACAACCATCTCGACCGGCCAGAAATCCAGGCCGCTCGGCAATCCAAACAGGGCTTCGGTTCCGCCATCCGTCACAGCACCACGGTAGATGATGACCTGATCTATACGGCCTTCCAATCGCCCAAACAACGCTTTATCCGCCTGGCTCACCACCAGTCCATGATTGACGCTATTATCATCAAAGTGCGTTTCCTGTTTTTCGGAGCGGCCTTCATCACCGTACTTCTAATTATTCTCATCACAACGCGGATTTCCCGTCATATCACCCGCCCGCTGACGGAAATCATAGATGCCGCTTCCGAAATCAAATCGGGCAACTACTCCAAAGAAATCACCGTCGATGAAGAAAATGAAATCGGGCGGCTGGCGAAAATTTTGAATGAAATGTCCGCCAAGCTGAAAGCGGACATCCTCCAGCTGAACAAGCTGCAGGAAATCCGTAAAGACTTTGTGGCCAACGCTTCGCACGAACTTCGTACGCCGGTGACGTCCATCCGCGGTTATGTGGAATCTCTGCTGGACGGCGCCATGAGCGACCCGGAGGTCAGCCGGCGCTTTCTGGAACGCACGCTGTCCAATGTCGAACGTCTGGAAATTATCATCCGCGATATGCTGGACCTTTCCCAGCTGGAAAAACGCGATAAAGGGCTGAGCCTGCGGTATTTTGATCTGCGGCCGGTGCTGGAAAACGTGATGGCGGATTTTGAAAAAACCGCGCGCCGCAAAGGTCTTTACCTGAAGCTCGCGTCCGGCCATCCGGACGCGGTAAAAATCCTCGCCGACGCCTACCAGCTTGAAAAAGCGCTGATGAATCTTATTGACAACGCGATTAAATACACCGAGCAGGGCGGCGTGACGGTTTCCACCCGCGTCGATGAAAAACACTTTGTCATCACCGTTTCCGATACCGGCGCCGGCATCAAACCGGATGACCTGTCGCGGATTTTCGAGCGCTTCTACCGCGTCGACAAAGGCCGTTCGCGCGACATGGGCGGCAGCGGCCTCGGCCTGGCCATCGTTAAGCATATCATGGAAATGCATCAGGGCGAAGTCTGCGTGGAGAGCGAACCGGGCAAAGGCAGCCGCTTTATATTGTCGTTCCCGCGTTGATACGAAGCGCCCATTCCGTTAATTTTCCGTTACTTTTTTTCGAAAAATAGTTATATTGTTAATTGCGGCGTACGCTAAACCGCAGACCATTAATTCTTTTTCAGGATGATTCGTTTATGGGCCTTTCCTCATCGGTCATAACGCAGAATTATTACGCCGGTTATCAGCTGGCATTAGACCTCATCCGTCAGAAACGCGCCCTGTCCGGTTTCAATCTCTCAGCGGTTGACACGGACATGATCGAACTGGCGCAGTCGGTGTTCGGTTGCGAGCGTCTGGTCCGCCTTATCCAGACCACGCCGTTTCGTAAAGACCTTTATGAGAACGTCATTGCCGAGGAACTGGAACGGATTTCCAAGACGCTCTTTCCGGATGTCGGGAAAAAGCGGTTTGTCTCTCTGGAAAAACTGCATGACAGTTATGATTACGAGTTTCCTGACGGTGAGGCGCCGCCGGATGAGCCGGCCTGCGATGCGGCATCCGCCATCCAGTATGCGGAAATTCTGGATTACGTTAAAAACAAACTTTCACAGGAAAATTTCGACTATCTTTCGGAGTTGTTCAGCCATCAGAACGCTAAGGATCGGGAGTTTGCATGGAACGATAACATCTACCGCCTGATTGACCAGTCTCTGGACTATCTGGAAGAGAAGATCTCCGAAATGCGCCGTCTCTTTCCAGACGGCCGGCCGTACCCTCAGGAAGCTATCGACGTAAAAAAACCGATGACCGATGCCGCAATTATCGGGTGTTACAAGAACGTGTATCTGGGCATTTATAACCGTTTTCCCGTAAATTTTCTCAGCCATGAAGGACCGCGCCGTGCCGCCGTGATGACCCGCTATGCCGTGGAAACCGTGCTGAAAAAACCGCCGATCGAAGTGCTGAAATCGTTCAAAACGCGCGAGCTGGCAAGCATCGGACTGACCGGCGTTGTTCGCCTGTTTAACTATTCGGTCGCGCGGGTTATACGCAACGCCTATCCTGAACTGCTCATGCCCTGGGAGTCGGGACATGTGGACGAAGGATTCTGGAACGACGAGACCAACCGCCGGATGGCCATTCAATGGCTGGTTGAGACTAAAATGAAAATCGCCCGCGCGGAAATCCCTAAAGCCCTTCGGGAAAACCAGATCAGCAAGGCCACGTTTATAGATCACGGATTGTCATATCTCTACAACCAGCATTATAAATCCGTCTCCCGCGCCCTGCAGTTTGCCTATCCGGAGCTGATGCCCTGGGAATTAGGCAGCGTTCCCAACAGCTTCTGGAAAGGACCGGAAGGCCGTCAGAATGTTATCCAAGCCATCCACTGGATGATCCGGCAACTCCAGATTCCGGTCACCGAAATTCCTGTGGCCATCAGGAATAAAGTCATAACACGGGAAACATTTAAAAGCTACGGCCTTTCAACCGTATATGAAAGCCTTTTTAAGAAAAACATGTATCAGTTGTTCAACACCGCCTATCCCGGACAGTTTGAAATCTGGGAAATCGGCAAGACACCGGCGGAATACTGGGATAACGTCATCAACGGCTACCGGGCTGCTCTGTGGGTGGCGCGGAAAGAAAACGTGGAAGAAAAGAAAATTTCCCGCGCGATACGCACCGGCAAACTTTCCCGGGAAACATTTGCCCGCTACGGCCTCAGCGCCATGCTCAAACGGACGTTCGACAACGAACTGAAAAACGCCTATCTGCCGTACCTCGTGGAATACAATCAGGATCTTGATATGCTGCTCCGCGACGCGTTGCTGCTGTCGGTGCTGCAACTGCAGATGCAGAAAATCAAATCACAGACCATTATGCACCGTCTTTTTAAAGGGTTGTTTTTCCGCGCGCTTACCGGTACCGCGGAACGCAGCCAATTGCGCCTGTACGACCGCATCAAAAAGCGTATAAAAAGCCGTATGGGCGATCTTTCCCGCCGCATCATGACCGATTATTAAACTGTCTGGCTGTTTATCGCCGGATTTTGACAATCATTGTTTTGTTTGACACTATTCGAATTGTAATAAAGACTGACGGATAATTCCATGAATTCGGCATTAATACGCACGTTTCAATCGCCGCAATTTTGAAGAAAAACACCTGATGGATTTGCAAATACATTTGCCTCAAAGCTTCCGAGTGGGCGCGATAACGATCGGTATTTGTCCATAATATGTCCAATTACTCATCACCGGCCGGCCCCTTAGAAGCGGCTGGTAATGCCGAAATGCACCATACCGGTTGAAAGGCTGGTTCGGCGGCCGAGACCGTAATCCAGGCCGAAAAGCCCCATGCGCGTCTGAAAGCGCAGGCCGAACCCGTAACCGACCGGCCAACCGTCTTCCGTGCGAATCCTCGTTTTTTCCGCATCGGCGTAGATTTTACGGTAATAATAACCCACATCGGCAAACAGGAAAATCCGCGACTGTCGGGATGTGAGCCAGCGGAGTTCCAGGTTATTCCACCCGATACGTGTGCCGCTGAAAAATTCCTGCTGATAGCCGCGTAACGTATTCAGCCCGCCCAGCCGCGTCTGTTCGCTGTAGGGCACCACGGCTTGCGGCGTTTTGTAAACGCTTCCGTGCATCCCGGTGAACAGCACCAACCGCCGGCTTACCGGAAGATATCCTTCAAAATCCATAAGCACTTTTTGCGTCGCGTAGCGCTCGGTTTGTCGGCTGAGAATTTTCATGTCGGCACCGATATATATTGTATCGCGACCGGAAGGGTTTTCCATAAACGATTGATCCGATTTACGGCTATAGGCGGCCGAGGCGCCATAAAACACACCGCGTGTGGGGTTAAGACGGTCATCCCTCGAATCGTAACGGATACCAAAAGAAGCGGTCAGAAAAGCCGACGCGGGAATGCCGAAAATAAAACCGATGGCCGTACCGCCGGGATCAACCGTTTTACGCTGGATACTGCCGGTCAACTGCCAATAGGGATTCATTTCGTACGCGGCATCCAGCCCGTAATGCCGTTCCACATAAATCGTGTCCTGCACCATCTGCTGCATCGAAACGGTAAGATGCACCGGCCAACCCGCAACCCACGGCTCGGTGTAAGCGATCAGAAAATCCTGCGAATAACGATTTTTCTTCTGCCAGCGGAAGTCAAGCCGACGCGCCGTACCGAAGAGATTCTGAAAGGATAAATTGATCATGCCGGTGAAATAACCGCGTTCTTCGGTTCCCGGGCGTTTAGGCACATAGCCGGCGATGCCATCTATCGTATTAGACGGACCTTCCGTGACGCGGATCTGCAGGCCGTACAGGGAATCCCGTCCGAGGACAATCTCCGGCTCTTCCACGCGATCCATAAAAGTCAGCTTCCGCAACCGCGCCGCGCCGCTTTCAACGCGCCTCTGGTCATACAACGACGGCGGCGTATATCCGAAATACCGCCCCAGAACGCGGCTTTGCGTCTGCGTGTTGCCTTCAAACTGAATGCTTCTGATAATAACCTCAGGGCCTTCATCCACCGCCAGCGTCAGGTTCAGCGCGGGCTCGTGGCCGTCGCTTATCAGCGAATATTCCGGAATGGTAATGACAGCAAACGGCCGGCCGGTCTGTTCGTATTGCGATAGCAGGTAGTCAATGTCCTGCCCAAAAACCGTCGGATCGAATACGACGCCGGACCGGGTTTCCATAAACGCGATCATACGGGAGGCCGAAAATAAATCGTTTCCGGTAATGCTGATGGTGCCCGTGCGGATGGGTTTGTTTTCTGTCAGATAAATATGAATGGCAACCTGTCCGCTGTCCTGGCTGTATATCGTTTCCACGGTGTCAACGGCGGCAAGATAATAATGCTTTTTTTCATAGAGCCGTAAAAGGGCCAGCAGGTCATTTTTCAGCGCCTCGGCGGCATACGGCTGATTTTTTTTCAGGAAAAAAGCGTCTAAAATTTTATCGGAGCTGATTTTTTTATTGCCGTAAATTTCGATGGCTTGCACCACGGGTGTCCGCGCGCGCGGATGATCCTGCGAATAATTTCTGCCTGAAACACTCAGCAAAACCGGAATGGTCAGTATCCATATCGGAAGCGGCTTCATGCGATCGTTTCAATAATCCTGGCACGGTTGCCCGTGCGGTCGATCAGGTTGGCCTTGAACGCGCCGATTTCTCTCAGCCTTACCTCGACAGTCAGGGATACCGTTTGCCCGTATTCGGAATGAACAATCCGGCCATTCACGGACTGAATCAGGCGCCTCACAGCATTCGTTTCCGTATAGGGATATGCGATACGCACGGTGCCGGTGATAATTTTGGTTATGACAATGGCCTGGTCCAGCGTGGCCTGCGCGCAGTCAGAATACGCACGGGTCAGCCCGCCCGTGCCGAGTTTGGTGCCGCCGAAGTACCGCGTAACCACCACGATCAGATCGGTCAGGTTTTTCCCCCGAATGGCCTGCAGTATCGGTCGTCCGGCAGTGCCGCTCGGCTCGCCGTCGTCGCTGTAGCGTGTGGACTGATGCGGTTCGACACCCAGCGTGTAGGCGTAACAGTGATGGCTTGCGTCATAATATTTCTTTGAAAGGCTTTCCAGAATGGCTTCTGCCGCTGATTTGTCCAGTACCGGCGCGGCTACACCAATAAATGACGACCCTTTGATTTTAATTTCGGCGTGCGATTCCTGTCCGATTGTCTGAAATTCGTCGAGGATCATGGTGACCATTTCGCGCCGGGCCCGTAAAAGGAAACGGCTTTCTGAATAGGCGCCGTACGCGCGATTATTCGAAAAACATTTTGTTTTTGTGAATCACGCCGGCGGCCTTACCCCGGAACGCATATCCGTGAAACGGCGTGTTTCGGGATACCGAGCAGGTCTCGTTAACGTCGTACGTCCAGGTTCGTTCGGGATCAATCACGGTTAAGCAGGGTTCCTCGCCGGCCTTGATTTCCGGTTGTTTGAGGTTAAGGATTTTTCGAGGCGCCAGAGCCATTCGTTCGATAAGCTGATGGATGGTCAGAACGCCGGTATGCACCAGATTAGTCAACGCAAGGCCGACACTGGTTTCGAGTCCGATGATGCCGAACGCGGCGAGGTCATATTCGCAGTCCTTGTCGTCCACGGTGTGCGGCGCATGATCGGACGCTATAGCGTCAATCGTGCCGTCCCTGAGCCCTTCCCTTATGGCCTGTACGTCGGCGGCTTCGCGAAGCGGCGGATTCATCTTGGTGTTGGGGTTGAAGCTTTCCACGGCTTCGTCGGTCAGTGTGAAGTGATGCGGCGTGGCTTCGCAGGTCACCGGAACGCCACGGGCCTTGGCTTCGCGGATCATGCGCACCGAACCGGCCGTCGATACGTGCGCGAAGTGGACAGGCGCGCCCGTGTATTCCGCAATCAGAATATCGCGCGCAATAATCACTTCCTCGGATAACCGCGGGATCGGTTTCATACCCAGCCGGGTAGACATAAATCCCTCGTGCATGGAACCCTTATTGGTCAGCGCTTTGTCCTCGGCGTGCTGGATCAAGGGAATGCGGTACATCGTCAGGTATTCCAGCGCGCGACGCATGATCTCCGCATTATACACGGGCTCGCCGTCGTCCGAAACGGCCACGATGCCCGCTTTAACCAGCGCCGCAATCTCGGCCAGTTCTTTGCCTTCGCGGTTCTTTGTAACGCATCCTACCGGAAATACCTCGACCAGATGCGACGCAGATTTGAATTGGATATATTGTACCGTATCCGGCGTATCGGCGGCGGGGGTCGTGTTGGGCATGCTGGCCAGGGCCGTAAATCCGCCTGCCATCGCGGCATTGCATCCTGTCCAGATCGTTTCCTTGTCTTCACGCCCCGGCTCCCGCAAGTGCACGTGCATATCCATAAAGCCGTGCGTCAAAATCGCGCCTTGCAGGTCGAGCACCTGTGCCGTACCCGGCGCGATAACTCCGGTCTTTTCGATTTTACCGTTTTTTATCAACACGTCGCCGCGTTCATCTTTCTTTGCTTTAAGATCAATGATTCTGGCATTCTTCAGGAGCAGTTCGTCGGGTAAGGTCTTAAAATGTATTTGTCTGGCCATAAAATCTGTATCAGTATGGTTAAAGGATAATATGCAATTTTCGCAATAATATAGTATTTATGCGTGAATGTCAAATACATAATTGCGTTAAAGATGGGTTCATTCAACCGTTTTATACCGTTGGGGGGTCCGATGATTTTTACTTGATTGGTGCCCAATTCACGAGAATTATTATAATTAAAGGTTTTAGATTTTTCGATGAGTAATACTTGATATTATTACTATAAATTTGTATTATTTTTTTTATGTTCAGAAAAGCAATGAAAACTTACCCATAAGGCCATTCAATGGAAACTTTAATTATAGCCATCGGCGCCGGTCTCATCATGTTCATTCTTGGATGGATGCTGGCCCGGTATGTCGGCAAAAACAAACTGTCGGAAATTAAAAAAACCGCCGAGAACGTATTGCGTGATGCCCACCGGGAGGCGGACAATATTAAGAAAGACGCGCAGGTCAAAGCTAAAGAGCGGTGGCAGCAGTTTAAGATGAAAATTTCTTCGGAAACGGAGGAGCGGGAAAAACGTCTGAAACAGTACGAAAGCCGTCTGGCGAACCGTGAAAAGGACGTCCGTCAGCGCATGAATAACGTTCTTGAGAAAGAGCAGAAAATCCTTGCCGAAACACGGCGGCTTGCGTCGCAGGAAGAGGCGCTGAAAACCAAAGAACAGAAAATTGAGCAACTGACACAGGCGCAGTTAGAGAAACTGGAAAAAATCACCGGTTTATCGCAGGAAGAAGCCAAAAAACAATTTCTCGAAAGCATCACCCAACGCGCCCAGCGCGAGGCCGCGGAACTGATGCTTCAGATCAAGACCGAAGCCCAGCAGAAAGCGACTTTTGAGGCCAAATGGATTCTCTCCGACGCCATTCAGCGTCTGGCCTCGGATCACACGTCGGAAACCACGCTGACGTCCGTGGAATTGCCGAATGAGCGTATCAAGGGCGCCATCATCGGCCGCGAAGGGCGGAACATCAAAGCGTTTGAGCAGGCCACCGGCGTCAAGGTTATCATTGACGACACCCCTGAAGTCGTGGTTCTGTCCGGCTTCGACCCCGTAAAAAGGGAAATCGCCCGCATCGCGATGTCCAAGCTGGTCGAAAACCCAAACATCCAGCCGGAATACGTGGACGATGTGGTGGAAAAAGCCCGCCGATACGTCGAAAACCAAATGAACAAAGCTTCCGAGGAAACGCTCAACAGCCTGAATATCAAGAATGTCAATCCTGAAATCAAGGCCATGCTGGGCCGTCTGAAATACCGTACGAGCTACGGGCAGAACGTACTTCAGCATGCCAAGGAAGTCGCCCTGCTGGCCGGCACCATGGCGGCCGAGCTCGGCTATGACGTGCAGCTGGCGCGGCGCGCGGGGTTGTTTCACGACATCGGCAAAGCCATGAGCAACGACACCGAAGGCAGTCATGTAACCATCGGCGTGGAAGTGGCTACCCGCTGCAAGGAGCACGAAGTGGTCATCAACTCCATTCTCGCGCACCACGACGAAGCCGAGCCGATTCATCCGATCTCGCATCTCGTAACGGCGGCCGACATTATCAGCGGCTCGCGCCCCGGCGCCCGGCGAGAACCTCTGGAAGCGTACGGCGCCCGCATCGAAAAACTTGAGCAGATCGCCCATCAGTTCGAGGGCGTGGCTAAAGTCTATGCCATCTTCGCCGGACGGGAGATCCGCATTGTTGTCGAGGCCGACAAGATGGACGATGCGCAGGCCGCCATGCTCAGCTCCAACGTGGCCAATAAAATCCAAAGCGAGATGCAGTATCCCGGTCAGATCAAAGTGGTCGTGATTCGCGAGCGCCGTGTCGTCCGTTACACCAACAGCACGACCCCCACGGTGGACGAAAACCATGTAGAAGAAAAAATTTCCGGCGATTAACGCATGAATAAATTCCGGACATTAGAAATACAATCCAGGAGAACTACACAACATGAAACCTAAAACCACCGCTTTGAATCCGGCTGCTCTAAAAAGCTTTGTATGGATTATCGGTTTTTCCCTTCTGACGGCGCTCGGCGCCTGGCTGGAACTGTGGTTGCCATTTACCATCGTGCCGATTACTCTGCAGTCGCTTTTTGTCCTGCTGGCCGGCGCTTTTCTGGGTTCCCGGCGCGGCGCCCTCAGTCAGATCCTCTATCTGAGCTACGGCATTACGGGACTGCCTGTATACAGCGGCGGGGCTTTCGGCTTCTTTCATATTTTCGGCCCAACCGGCGGTTACTTACTGGCGTTTCCGGTTGCCGCCTTTGTCACCGGACTGCTGGTCAATTCGCGCCGTCACTGGACCCTGAATGCGCTCGGTTTTTCAGCCGGGTCCGCGGTGATCCTGCTCGGAGGCACGTTCCAACTGACGCTCTTCACCGGTCATGATTTCCTGCGGGCACTGGCCCTGGGATTCGTCCCCTTTGCCGCGGGCGACTTCATCAAAAGCGTTGCCGCCGCGCTGATTTTTAAAGCCAAATATTTTTTCAAGCAATTTTAAACCTGATTACCCGAAAGCACGCTTATGTCTGAAGAAAAAATTGCCTTAGCCAAGTATTTCGGTTCGGAAGCGATTGACGCCCTTTTAGGGCAGATCGAACGAATGCTTCATGACATTTCCCGGGATGACGGCCGGCCCGATGAACCGTTAATCAAAAACGTATTGGCTCTCGTCAGAGAGTTTTCCGAATCGCAGCTGTCGCTTAAGAAAAAGCTGACGAAAATCGGATCGGCGCTGTCCGCTGAAAAAAATCTGGACGCGCTGTTGGAAATGATTGTCGTGGAAGCGATGAACTTCACCAACGCCGACGGCGGCACGCTATACCTGATGACCCCGGATGAAAAAGGCATTGCCTTCAAGATCCTCCAGACCCGCTCGTTGAATTTCAAGATGGGCGGCGCCAGCGGCAAGCCCATTCCGTTTCCGCCGGTCAAACTGTATAAGGACGACGGCAGCCATAATGAACAGCAGGTATCCGCCTACGTTGCGCTGACCGGTCAAACCGTCAACATCGCGGACGTTTATGAAGTCGAGGGCTTCGATTTTCAGGGCACCAAGGCTTTTGATAAAAACACCGGCTACCGGTCCCAGTCCATGCTGGTCACGGCGCTGCGCAACCATGAAAACGAGATCATCGGCGTGCTGCAGCTCATCAACGCCAAGGAAGAGGACGGCACGACGATTCCGTTTTCCAACTCGTATCAGGACCTCATCGAGTCGCTCGCCTCGCAGGCCGCCGTAGCCATCACCAATACCGCGCTGATTCACGACTTGCAGGCCTTATTGGACGCATTCATTCTCGTCATCGCGAGCGCGATAGACGAAAAATCGCCCTACACCGGCGGCCACATCCAGCGTGTGGCGGAACTGACGCAAAAAATCGCCCTGGCCCTCAGCGAATCCGAAGACGAGCGCTGGAAGCATTTCCGTCTCAATGAAGACGAACAGAACGAACTCCGCATCGCAGCCTGGATGCACGATATCGGCAAGATCACCACGCCGGAATATGTGGTGGATAAAAGCACCAAACTGGAAACGATTTTTGACCGTGTCCACGCCCTGGAACCCCGGTTTGAACTGCTGAAAGCCCAGACGGAACTCGAATATCAGGAACAAAAAAACAAACTTTCAAAATCCAAACGCAAAGATAAAACCAGCCGGCTTCGGACGCTGAAACAGACATTTGAAACCCGTCTGGCGCAGATTGACGACGACCTGGCTTTTATCCGGACCGTCAACATCGGCGGGGAATTTCTCGAAGATGCCAAGATTGAGCGGATTAAGGCCATCGGCGCGCAGAAAGTTAAAATCGGCGCCAAGACCGTCAACCTGCTGAACGACAATGAAATATATAATCTGAGCATCCGCCGCGGTACCCTAACCGAAGAAGAGCGCATCATCATCCAGAACCATGTGGTGCTGACCATCAAAATGTTACAGCAACTGCCGTGGCCCAAGAAACTCCGCCGCGTGCCGGAATACGCCGGAGGGCATCACGAAAAACTCGACGGCACCGGTTACCCCAACCACCTCAAAGCCGAGAATCTGTCCGTACAGGCGCGCATTATGGCCATCGCGGATATCTTTGAAGCGTTGACCGCCGCCGACCGACCCTACAAACCCGGAAAGAAAATTTCCGAATGCATTAAAATCCTCGGCTTCATGGTCAAGGACAAACACGTGGACGGTGAAATTGTCGATTTCTTTATTAAATCCGGCATGGCGCAGGAATACGCCCGCACCCATCTTCGCGACAACCAACTGGACACGTTTGTCTGGGACGGCAAGGAATATGACTGCCGGCGGAACTAAGCCCTGTCCGGCAACAAAATCATTAAACCCATAACCGGGGATGGCTATACGGATTCTACTCAACGAAAAACATGGACAGTCCTGAATCTTCTGGACTGGACGGCGCAGTATCTCAAAGACAAGTCTTTCGACCATCCGCGCCTGAATACCGAATGGTTGCTGTGCCATGTTCTTAATTACAAACGGCTGGACCTGTATCTGAATTACGACCGGCCGCTTTCCGCTGAGGAGCTCAGCCGCTTCAAAGCGCTTCTGAAACGTCGTCTGGATCACGAACCCCTGCAGTATATTCTCGGCGCCACGGAATTTATGGGCCTTCCGATTCAAGTCAATTCTTCGGTACTGATTCCGAGGCCGGATACGGAAGTGCTTGCGGAAAAAACCATCGAGACCGCGGCATCCCTTGCCGGAAAAGGCCGGACGCCGGTAATCCTGGACATTGGCACCGGCAGCGGCGCTATTGCCATTGCCATTGCCTATTATCTGGCAAAAAAAAATATATCCGCAGAAATACACGCTGTCGATATCAGTCCTGAAGCCGTGGCCGCCGCGCGCGTCAACGCTCAAAGGAATGGCCTGGAGGCGCATATTGTTTTTCATGTTGCCGACCTCCGCGATGCCGCTTTCGTGAACCATTACCGAAATACCTGCGACCTCATCGTTTCTAACCCGCCGTATATTTCCCAGGAAGAATTCCGCCAACTTCCCGAAGAAGTCCGAATCTTTGAACCCGCTATCGCTTTGCTGGCTGAGGATGACGGCTTATTTTATTACAAACGCATTGCGTCCATCAGTCCGGAGTTGTTCAACAACCGGTCAACCGAAAATTTTTTGCTCTTTGAAACCGCTTACAATCAGGCCGATAGTGTAAACCACATTCTTCTGGAGCGCGGATTTAAAAATATTGAAATTATTAAAGATTATAGCCATATTCCCAGAGTTGTTCTCGGAACATGGAAGGCATAATACAGCCGCAGGATACCGCACATGGAAACGCTTATTCAGCATCAATACGAAGAATTGTTCAACTGTCTTCCGGACGGCGCGATTGTGATTGATTCCCGGGGCATGATACTGATTGCCAATCAGGAAGCCGCTTCCATACTCGGTTATAACGATCCCGCCGAGATGAAAGGCGTACCCGTCAGCACTCTGTATTCCAATCCGACCGATCACGACACCCTGCTGTCGGTTTTAGGCCACCGGGGGATGATAGAAAAAGGCGTCTATGACTGGAAGCAAAAAAACGGGCAGCCGGTCCTGGTGGAATTACGGGCGGCTCCGTTGCGCAATCAGGAAGGTCACGTAACAGGCATTCAGGGCATTTTTAAGGATATAACCAAAAAACTCGAAAGCCAGCTGGCCCAACAGCAAACGCTGGAGGAAACTACCGCCCGCAGTATTGATGCAGACCGTATGACTGAGATGATCAATTTCTACCTCACACGTCCATCGGATTTGATTCTGCAAGGTGTTGCGCATAACATGAATACACCCCTGGGCAACATCCGGGGCCGGGCCGAGCTCATTATCCATAATATAGAAAAATTCCTGAAAAACACCGGTACGGCGCTTCCGGATCCGGACAAGGAACTTCTGCGCAAGCAAATCAAGGGCATTCAGGATATTGTGTCGCAGGTGGACCGCAGCGTTGAAATCATTAAAAGCTTCACCGATAAAATCGCTGCCGACAGTGAAAAACAGGCTGGGGACACCGATGTCAACGGCGTAATACGGATGCTGATGCATTATATGGAAACCAGCCTCTACATCAAGCATCGCGTACGGAAGAACCTTGAACTGGATCCCGCCAATCCGCGGGCCTACATCAGTCCCGCCGACCTGGCTATGGTTCTGTACCATCTGACAGTACACTGCCTCAAGGCCAGCGCGGGCAAACCTGATGTGAACCTGGATATAAAGACCTATTCCCGGGACAACGGCGTGCTGATTGATTTTTCAGGTTCCGCCGAACGGCCCGACGAATCTGAAATGGATTATTACCTGAATGCCAATACGTCCACGCGCTTTGATATTCCGGATGAGGCCAATTTCAGCGCGTACGACATCGAGGTCCGTTGCGCCCGCAACCTGCTCGAAGCCGCTCAGGGATCGCTGGAGATCATCCCGGACGCTCAGACCCTTTTCCGCGTAACCCTTCCGTCCTAACCGTTTTTTTATGCTATGAATACGCCCACCATATTAATCATCGAAGACGAAAAGGAACTGCGCGAACTCTACGCGGACATCTTTACCGATTACCGGCTGACTTTTGCCGCCACGGGCCGGGAGGCGGTTGAAATCATCTACGGCGGTTCGCGCTTTGACTTGTACATCGTCGATATTGGGCTTCCTGACATCGACGGGTTCGAAGTGATGCACCACATCCGCAGCGGCCATCCGCAGGCGCACATCATGGTCGTTACCGGCTATCCGCCGCAAAGCATCAGCCAGAAACTCGACGCCGTTCACCCGGACGAAGTTTTACCCAAACCGTTCGACCTGACCCGCCTGCTCAGCGCGACAGAAAAACTAACCGGACTGACGCCGCAACCTTCTCACTGAAAACACGGAGCGACTCTATGGCGATAAGAATTTTCAACACCCTATCACGGCAGAAAGAAGAATTCAAGCCGCTGCATGAAGAAACCGTGACCATGTATTCCTGCGGACCGACGGTATATAACTACGTCCACATTGGTAATGCGCGGACATTTGTTATGGCTGATGTCATCCGCCGTTATCTGGAATATACCGGTTACAAAGTCAAGTTCGTTATGAACGTCACGGACATCGACGATAAAATCATCAATAAAGCGAAAGAATCCGGTCTGGAAGCCAGCGAAGTCGCGCAACTTTATGCCGAAGCTTTTTTTGAAGACATCGCCCAGCTGGGCATCCATCTGCCGGACGCCGCGCCCCGCGTGGTGGACCATATCGAGGACATCACCAACCTGATCCAGACGCTCATTCTGAAAGGGTTCGCGTATGAGTCACACGGGAGCGTGTATTATAATGTCGGTAAATTTCCCGGTTACGGCAAGTTATCCGGAAAAAACATTGACGACCTGATTGCCGGCGCGCGCGTGGATGTGGACGAAACCAAAAGGAACCCGCTGGATTTTGCGCTCTGGAAAGCCGCCAAGCCCGGCGAACCCGCCTGGAGCAGCATCTGGGGCCCCGGCCGGCCCGGCTGGCATATTGAGTGCTCGGCGATGGCCATGAACCTGCTCGGCGACCAGATTGATATCCACTGCGGCGGCTCGGACCTGATCTTCCCGCACCACGAAAACGAAATCGCGCAGAGCGAGGCGGCAACCGGGCATCCGTTCGTCCGCTACTGGATGCACTTCGGATTTCTCAACGTCAATAACGAGAAAATGTCCAAGTCGGCCGGTAACTTCTGGCTCCTGCGCGACGTGCTCAAACAGTACCGCCCCGAGGCCATCCGGCTTTTCTTCCTGCAGAAACATTACGCCAGCCCGCTGAACTACAGCGAAGAGACCATCAACGACGCCGTCAACGCGCATAAGCGCATCGAAACCATCTTCCTCAAAGTCCAGCAGGCCCTCGAACTCAAGGAAAATCTCGGCGGCTCACTCGGCGGCGATACCGTAACATCCGACGCTGAAAAATTCGCCAAAGATCTTGACCGGCTGGAACGCGAGGTCATTGAAGCGATGAACGACGATTTTAATACCGCCGCCGCGATGGGCAAAATATTCGAAGTTTTCAACGGCCTCAATAAAATCGCCACGCCCAAAACGCTGAACGATTTTTCCGTATACATCATGAAGCGGGCGCGGGACCTGATCCTCGAATGGAACGAATTCCTGGGGTTCCTGAACATCTCCAAGCCGGAAACCGCGTCGAAAAAATACGAACAGCTGATGCAGATTATCCTCGACGTGCGGAAAGAACTACGGAACAATAAGATTTGGAGTCTCTCCGACATGATCCGCGACCGCCTGCTCGACGCCGGCATCGTAATCGAGGACACGCCGGAGGGCACCACCTGGAAAATGAAATAGTCACGCTTGCCAATTATTGATATCACATGGCCGCTGTCAAACGACACCGTCGTCTGGCCGGGCGATCCGTCCGTGGCCATCGGGCACGAGGCGCAAATCAGTCAAGGTGATCGGTATAATGCGACCACGATTCGTTTCGGCAGTCATTCGGGAACGCACATTGACGCCCCGCGGCATCTGGTCTCAAACGGCGCCACCGTCTCGGATATTCCTCTGGATGGGCTGATCGGACCGTGCACGGTTGTGGAAACGTCCGCCGCGCCGCTCATCACCCAAAAAGATCTTTCCGGACTGAATCTCAAAAATTGCAGCCGCTTACTGATTAAAACGTCCAATACCGAAAAACTAAAAAGCCACGCTGCCTTGTTCCTTGAGGATTTTATCGCTCTGGACGCCTCAGCCGCCGACTGGCTCATCAACGCGGGGATTCGGCTGATCGGTATTGATTATATGTCCATTGAGAATCCGAAATATTCCCCCGAATTGACCGTACACAAAAAGCTGTTGTCCCGAAATATCGTCATTCTGGAAAATGTTGATTTATCGCAAGTGCTGCCGGGAGAGTATGAACTGATCGTGCTGCCGCTCAAAATACTCCATGCCGACGGCGCTCCGGTCCGAGCGGTGCTGCGATATTGACGTATCAATCCTCAAGATGAGCGGCGGATTCGCGCAGAAAATCGATATCCTTCTTCTTTTCCCGCTGCGACTGCCAACTGACCACCATGACACCGATAAATATCAGCCAGGCTGACAACAGCGTATGGGCGGTAAGGGTTTCGTCGAGAACTATACCGGCAATCAGCGAAGCCATAACCGGCTGTACGTAAATATAAACCGCTACCATGGACGATGACGTTCGCTTCAGCGCCCAGCTATTGATGTAATACACCAGCACGGAAGCAAAAATAATCAGGAAACCGATACAGGCCCAGGCCCACGCGCTGATGGCGCTATAATCAAACGTCACCGCTTCGGCGGCCGAAAACGGCATGATGCCGAACGCGCCGAACACGAAGGTCCATGTCGTCACCGTCAGCGGGCTGTACCGTTTAAGAATATCTTTGGAAATAACCAGAAAAACCGAATAGGAAACGCCGTTGAGAAAAATCAGCGCATTGCCGATAAAATATTGATCCGACAGGTCAATCCGTTCGCTGCCCATCAGCAGAATGACGCCGGTTAATGAGACCAGCGTTCCTAAAAACTTCACGACATTGAATGATTCTTTTTTTAAAATCATGGCGATTAGAATCGTTGTCACCGGAATGGTCGTAACCAGAACCGTGGCGTTAATGGCCGTGGTCATTGAAAGCCCTTTCAGAAATAACGTCTGGTTGATTACGATACCAAACAGACTGTACAGCGCCAGCCGGGCATAATCGCCGGCGTTTTGTATTTTTTCGCCGACGGTCCAGCGGTGGAGTATAAAAAGGATTATGGCCGCGGTGATAATCCGTATAAACACCAAAGCCAGCGGATCAATTTCCCTCAGCGCGTATTTGGATGTTACGGAATTTATTCCGAAAATAGCCGACACGGAAAACAGCGCGAGATGGATTCTGAGAACAGAAAAGGCCGTTCGGGTCATATCAGAACTTGACCGCGTTTCGGTAAAACTGGTACCGTTTCTGGATGTTATTTCGGATTACGGGCGATTCAGCCAGTTCGACGGCTTTAACATAAAGATTAATAGCTTCCGTGGGTCTCGAAGATTCTAAACCAATCGCCCGCTCGGCGAACAGAATAGCATAGTAATTTTTCAGCATATTCGCCATACGGTCTTTCGGCTTCATCGGATTCAGCAGGTCTTCAAAGTTCAACGAGGATATATCCACATCGGGTATCCGGTCGTTTTCTTTTATTAAACGCTGCGCGACAAGCACGGATTCCTTTTTATAGCCTGGCGCAATACCGTTTTCCAGCGGACGTATCGGGTAATAAATCGTAAGATAAACGGGCCGTTCAACGTACGCGCGGTCGATCATCGTGTTAATCATACCGATATATTTCGACTGAATAAAATTCGGATCGAATTTTTCCTTGTCCTCAAAAGGCTTCACAGCGGATAAGAAAGCGTCCGTTTCCGCTTGGCATTTTTCCATGAAGTCCGGATACTGATGCCGCAGCATATTGATGTACCAGGTCCGCCGCAACAGTTCCACATCAATGAAAATCATATCGGGCCGTTGCTTTTCTACCATCTGATAATACATCATCGTGAAGGCGAACGGATCCCAGTTAACCAGCACGAAAGCGTTGGGTTCTGTGATTTTGAATAAATTATCTTTATACCCGCTGACATAATGATAGGCCCCCATCGTCTCACTGCGGAAACCGGTATATCCGTAATAGAATGCATATACGGTTAATCCCAACAACCAGGCGGCGGCAAGGATGAATCTGAACTTTACCAGCAAAAAATCATACATATAAAATAGGGTTACTGCCGCCAGGACCCCCCAGTACATATAGAACGGCAGGTACATTACGCTGACGAGGGCTTTCTGCTCCGCGATCGCAAACGGGTCTTTGATGGTGATATCGACATTGGTCACATACGCCACCAGCGGTCCTGTAAAAAACGCAAACAGGAGGGTCAGATAAAATAACGCCCGGTTCTTTTTCCAAATCCATATAAGCCCACCTATGCCGGCGGCTATCCAGACCCATCGGAACTGTTCCGCCAATAACTGATAATGCAGGCCGATCTGCGATAGGAGCACCTGCGCCGAACGGGGCTTGTCTATGTCCAGGCCGTACTGATGGCGCGTCACTACCCGCCAAAAGTTGGTCCAGCTTTCCGGGTCGCCCCAATCCATGGCCGGATTCGCGGAAGAAGCCAGCGGCAGATAGAGATAGGGCAGCAATCCGATAAAAAACGCTGCGAGAGCTTTCAGAAGAAGCGGCGCATCAAAGAGAAACCGACGGTTTACGATAAGGATGAAAATCAGTCCCAGCGGCACAAAAATCAGCGCGGTGTGATGATTCGTCAGCGTGAGGCCGCAACACAGGCTATAAATATAAAACCATTTCTTCCGCGGTTCCGAATAGTTTTCCGGTGATTGCGCGGCCTGACAATTCAGCCGATACCATTTCATCAGAATAAACAGCAGGGCGCCGGTGAAAAAATTGTTCAGCGCGTACACTTCGGTAATCACCGACTGACTGAAATACGAGGGGCTGAGCCCCACAGCGACCGAAGCGATCCCGGCGGCCATATAACTCGGAAATAACCGGCGCCGAAACGAAAAGGTTTTCTGATCTGCGGCGGTTAATGCATCCATCAGGTAAACGGCAATCAAGTATACAAACGCCGCGCCGAGCGCCGAAAACACCGCGGACATCAGATTCACGCGGTAAGCGATATCACCGAACGGCAGCAGCGTAAACAGTTTGCCCAGCATCGTAAACAGAGGATATCCCGGCTCATGCGGCACGCCTACCGTGTAAGCCGCGGCGATAAGCTCTCCGCTGTCCTCAAAAGTAACCGTCGGCGCCAGGCCCGCCAGATAAAATATAAAATTAACTATAAATGCGACCGCAAACCCCAGAGGCAGGTTATAACGGTGCTCCGGATAACTGCGAACAATCGGTTTCGCTTCTTTTATTTTAACGGCTTTTTTCTTTGTTGCTTTGGCCACGCGTCGCCTGGGTATTTAAATATAAAGATTGATATGCCTTCTTATCTTTTTTTGAACCGCCAGCAGCCGGCTACGTGATCATCGACCATGCCTGTTGCCTGCATGTGCGCGTAACATATCGTGGTGCCGACAAATTTAAAACCGCGTTTTTTAAGATCGGCCGACATGGCGTCTGACTCCGCCGTATGCGTCGGTATGCTCTGGGGCGTCACGCCTTTCGGATTTCTGAGGGTTTGATAATTTGTAAATCGCCATATATACCGGTCGAACGTGCCGAATTCCTTCTGAACTTCCAGAAAGCGTCGGGCGTTATTAATCGCCGCTTCAATCTTGGCTTTATTGCGAACAATTTTTTCATTCTGCAAAAGGCGTGCAACGTCCCGCCGCGTCATGCGCGCCACTTTAACGGGATCAAATCCGCGGAACGCTTTTCGGAAATCTTCCCGTTTCCTCAAAATTGTTATCCAACTCAGGCCGGCCTGAAAGGACTCTAAAATCAGAAACTCAAAAATCTTTCGATCATCATGAACCGGCACGCCCCATTCCTCGTCGTGATAGCGGACGTAAAGCGCATCCTCCCCGCACCACCAGCATCGTTGTCTTATTTTTATAGTCATAGCGACCTTTTTAAAAAGCGAATATAAAAAAATTATTGAAATAATGAACAGAAAAAATTATTATATCCGTACGGGGACGAACTGGATTCGACGGGTATAGGTGGTCCCGGATGGCATGCCGAGCTCTCCTGTGTGCTCGTTAAACAAGCGGGAAAAAGATAAACGACAACAATGCTTACGCATTGGCTGCCTAAGACTTAACCGTCTTAAGCCCGTTTTACGCGACTTTCGTCTGTTGAGGTTGGGTAAAACGTCATTTCAGACAGACTAGCCGATGTCCAATGCCCGGAGGACTGACGCGAAACTTTATCGGGCTGGCCGGAGCGTTTTTCGCTGACTTTTGATGCTCCGGTAAGATTCAAAGCCGGCTACGCATGTAGAAATCCCCGATGGCTTATATTCGGACACGGGTTCAATTCCCGTCGTCTCCACAAAAAACCTCTCTGCCTGGCCGAGAGGTTTTTCTATATCGCTCCTCTCTAAATTACATCTTGCTATTTTTAATTTAATTATTGAAATTACGTGTGCGGATATCGGGTGTTTTCAGAATTACTTTAAAATATGATATCCGTCATTTTTTTTTTACACAAAATAGTTATTATATAACAAATCCAATTATTTTTAACCCAATTATTACCAACCCAAGAACCCTTATTCCGGAGTCTGACAATGAATTTTTTTACGACTTTGTTCTGGTCTTCGGTGGGCAAGAAGTTGTTTACCGGTTTGACAGGCGCCTGTTTGTGCTGTTTTATTGTCGTGCATCTGGCCGGCAATATGACGCTACTGGATACCAGCGGCCGGTTATTCAACCTTTACGCGCACCATCTGACCAGTCTGGGACCGCTGCTGTATGTGGCGGAAGCCATCATGGTGGCCATCTTTCTCATTCACATGATTATCGGCGCGACGATTTTTATCGGTAAGCTCCGTTCCCGTCCGGTGCGCTATGAAGTCTATACCAGCGCCGGGGGCAACAGCCGACAGACTCTCTCCTCCACTACAATGATTTACACGGGCATCATCCTGATAGTGTTTCTGGTCATTCATTTAATCAATTTTAAATACGCGCCGGCTCAAATGATTACGCTGGAAGGCATGACCGAACCCGTAAAAGATCTCTATACGGTGGTCAAAAAAGTGTTCATGATAGAAGGTTATACTATTTATTACATCGTAACCGTCATCCTGCTGGGTTACCATCTGCGGCATGGTTTCTGGAGCGCGTTTCAATCACTCGGTATCAATCATCCTTTTTGGACCAAACCGATATATGCGATAGGCGTACTGTTTGCGGTACTCATGAGCATTGGTTTTGTCTTCATTCCGGCATGGATGTACTGGTACTGGACAACCCATTGAGAACAGGAGGTCAATTATGAAATTAGATGCTAAAATACCCGGCGGCCCCGTGGCTCAGAAATGGGATCGTCACAAATTTGAAGTGAAATTAGTGAATCCTGCGAACAAGCGGAAATATTCAGTTCTGGTGGTCGGCACCGGGCTGGCGGGAGCGTCGGCCGCGGCGGCGTTAGGCGAACTGGGTTATAACGTCAAGGTGTTCTGCATTCAGGATTCGCCCCGTCGCGCGCACAGCATAGCGGCGCAGGGCGGCATCAACGCGGCGAAGAATTATCAGAACGACGGCGACAGCATCTGGCGGCTGTTTTACGACACCGTCAAGGGCGGCGATTACCGCGCCCGCGAGGCTAACGTGTACCGGCTCGCGCAGGTGAGCAACCTGATCATCGACCATTGCGTGGCGCTGGGCGTGCCGTTTGCGCGGGAGTACGGCGGTTTGCTCGACAACCGCTCGTTCGGCGGCGCGCAGGTTTCGCGCACGTTTTACGCCCGCGGCCAGACGGGACAGCAGTTATTGCTCGGCGCTTACAGCGCCCTGATGCGGCAGGTGCATCTCGGCACCGTGAAAATGTATCCGCGCACCGAAATGCTCGATCTCGTGGTTATCGACGGCAAAGCGCGCGGCATCATTTGTCGCAACCTGATCACCGGCGCCCTGGAAGCCTATGAGGGCGACGCCGTACTGATCGCGACCGGCGGGTACGGCAATGTGTATTATTTATCCACCAACGCGAAAAACTCCAACGCGACGGCCGCCTGGCGCTGCTACAAGCGCGGAGCCGCTTTCGCTAATCCATGCTTTACGCAGATTCATCCTACGTGCATTCCGTATTCCGGCGAGCATCAGTCGAAACTGACGCTGATGAGTGAAAGCCTCCGCAACGACGGCCGCGTATGGGTACCGAAGAAGCAAGGCGATACGCGTTCCCCGGACCAAATCCCCGAAGACGAGCGCGATTATTATCTCGAACGCAAATATCCGAGCTTCGGCAATCTGGTTCCGCGCGACGTCGCCTCCCGCAACGCCAAAGAAGTCTGCGACGACGGACGCGGCGTCGGCCCTACGAAACAATCCGTGTATCTCGATCTTCGGGACGCTATCAACCGCCTCGGAAAAGACGTTATCGAAGAGCGTTACGGCAACTTAATCGAAATGTACCAGCGCATTACGGATGAAGACCCGTATAAAGTGCCGATGCGCATTTATCCTGCCGTGCATTACACTATGGGCGGCCTGTGGGTGGATTACAACCTGATGAGCACGATTCCCGGACTGCACGTTCTCGGAGAAGCCAATTTTTCCGATCACGGCGCGAACCGTCTCGGCGCGAGCGCGCTGATGCAGGGTCTCGCCGACGGATACTTCGTGATCCCGTACACACTGGGCCATTATCTCGCCGGCAACACGTTCCCTAAAGTCTCTACGGATCATGATGCCTTCAAAGAAGCCAAAGACGGCGTGCAGAAGCAAATCGATCGGTTGATGTCCCAAAAAGGCGGTCGCACCGTGCTGGAAATCCATCGCGATCTCGGCCGCGTCATGTGGGACCATGTCGGTATGGCGCGCAGCGAGGCCAGTCTGAAAAAAGCGCTGGAGGAAATTCCCAGACTCCGCGACGAGTTCTGGCAGAACGTGAATATTCCCGGTTCCGCAAACACCATGAACAAAAGCCTTGAGAACGCGCTCCGTCTGGCCGATTACCTGGAACTGGCGGAACTGATCGCGAAAGACGCTCTGCACCGCACCGAATCCTGCGGTGGGCATTTCCGCGTCGAAAGCCAGACGCCCGAAGGCGAAGCCCAGCGCAAGGACGACGAGTTCAGCTACGTCGCCGCGTGGGAATACGCCGGCGTAGGCAAGGAACCCATCCTGAACAAAGAACCGCTGACCTTCGAAGACGTGAAACCCAGTCAGCGAAGCTATAAATAATTTTTGACGATATGACCGAGAAACAGTTTTTAAATAAGCTCACCGGCGATTCCTTCGATCTTATCGAAGGATTAACCTCCGCACTGAACGCGCTAAACACGCCGTATTGCCTGATCGGCGGTCTGGCTGTCAACGCCTACGCCGAACCGGTCGTGAGCCTTGATCTGGATATGGTCATATCATTAGCAGATAAAGACCGTTTTATCCAGGAATGCCGGTCTGTTTTTAAAGTAACTGAATTTCCTTACAGCATTAATCTCGAACATCCGAAATCCGATCTGAGAATACAGATTCAGACCGATATGCGCTATCAGTCATTTATCCAAAATGCATCGCTGAAAGAGGTGATGGGATATAAACTGATGGTCGCATCGCTGGAAGATGTTCTGCAGGGAAAAATATGGGTATTTCTTGATACCGAACGGCAAAAAAGCAAGCGTCAGAAAGACTTAAGTGACATTCTGCGGTTAGTGGAAAAATATCCGCATCTGCAGTTCGCACTGCCCGAGTCGGTTAAGTCGCATCTGGTGTAAATGATGATGTAACGTATAAACAATAACGAGGTTAAACATGAAAACCATGACCATTCACATCCGTGTCTGGCGCCAGCCAGATCCCAAGGTCAGGGGAAAAATGGTGACGTATACGGTAAATAACGTACTCGAGGACATGTCCTTTCTCGAAATGCTGGACGTACTGAATGAAGAACTGACCAAAAAAGGCGAGGTGCCGGTGGAATTCGACAGCGACTGCCGCGAGGGAATCTGCGGTTGCTGCAGTTTAGTCATCAACGGCATCGCGCACGGCCCGGAAAAAGCGACGGCCAGTTGTCAACTGCATATGCGCAAATTCAAGGACGGCGATACGATCAGTATCGAGCCGTGGCGCGCGCGCGCGTTCCCGCTGATTAAAGACCTGGTGGTGGACCGGTCGGCGCTGGATGCGATTATCGCAGCGGGCGGATTTATTTCCGTTAACACCGGCGGCGCGCAGGATGCCAACGCGATTCTGATATCGAAGGAAGACGCCGACAAAGCCATGGACGCCGCCGCCTGCATCGGCTGCGGCGCCTGCATCGCCGCCTGCCCGAACGCTTCAGCCTCGCTGTTCGTTTCGGCCAAGATCGCCCAGCTCGCTTATTTACCGCAGGGCCATCCCGAACGAAAAAAACGCGCGCTGAACATGATTAAAAAAATGGACGAACTCGGCTTCGGCGACTGCTCCAATCACGGCGAATGCGAAGCGGTCTGTCCGAAACAAATTTCCATCAAACATATCGCGAAAATGAGACGCGAATATTTTAAAGCCAGTGTTCTGAAATAGTTTTTTTTGTCAAACCAAGAAAGGATCGGTGCGTATGAGCATAGTAAACCGTATATCCCCGGCGCTGTTCGTGGTGATTATTCTGAGTTTTTTCATGCCGTTTATTGAAATATCCTGCAGCAACACATCACTGGGTACTTTTTCCGGATACGATGTGATGATGGGTACGGCCAGCGAAAAGGTCCAGAAAGATAAAAAGGATGATAAATCCGGCTTTAATATCGAATTGATGGTCGCATTGCTGGCCGCCGTCGCCGGTCTGGGACTGGGCTTCCTCAAAAAACCACTGGATAAAATATTGCCCGCCGTTATGGCTCTGACAGGATTGATTTGCCTTTTGATTTTCAAGTCCAGCCTCGACAGTTCGGTGTAATCCGCCAGTCAGTACATGGCGATTGTCCAGGTGCATTACAAAATCGGTTTCTGGATTGCCCTGCTGTTCTTTATTGCGGCCATGGTTCTCAATGCGGTACTGATTTTTATTAAAACAAATCCTGCGGCTGTAACGTCGGACGCCGGCGATACGCCGCCTGTAAATCCCGAGCAGAATCCATGAAAATAATTAAAAAAACATTTTATTTATTAATACCTGGGAGCATTTTATGTATTGCAAAAACTGCGGCGCTTCATTAGAAAATAATTCGGCCTTCTGCCCCAACTGCGGTGCCGGCTAGAATACCGCAACCCCTGGAGCACCACCGGCGGCCAAAGATCCTAACGCTAAATCAAAAATTGTAGCCGGCCTGTTAGGAATTTTACTGGGCGGCTTCGGGATTCATAGATTTTACCTCGGTTTTATCGGTATCGGCGTGATCCAGATAATTGTGACATTCGCAACCTGTGGCATCGGTTCGTTGTGGGGCTTTATTGAGGGCATATTGATACTAGTTGGCAACATGAATACCGACGCCGAAGGCCGCCCGCTGAGCGACTAATTTATACACGAATCATTCATTTAAAAACACCAACCCGGACGGTTGGTGTTTTTAATACCGTTCAAAGGAAAACTTTATGAAACACTTATGGTATTTACTTATACCGGCCTTGATACAGTACGCCGTAAATCCGCTTTATCCGCAGGAACAGAAAAAAGATAAGGCCATTTATAAAGAAGCTAAAAATGAATTTTTCGATTCAATACAAACCGCGATCGCCGATTTCAACAAAAAGGAAAAAAAGCCGAAAATGCGTCTTGCGGTTGATTTGACAGGCATGAAAATTCCGAAATCGGTCAATGAATTCAAAAAAGGATGGTACAACGACCCGGTTTCCCAGGGCAATTCAGGCATGTGCTGGTGCTATTCCGCCACTTCGTTTTATGAATCGGAAATATTCCGTTTGCACCAACGAAAGGTCAAATTATCGGAATTATACACGGTGTATTGGGAGTACGTTGAAAAAGCCAAACGGTTTGTACGGGAACGCGGTAATTCCGTGTTCGGACAAGGGTCGCAATCCGCCGCGGTGGCTCGGATCTGGAAGCAATACGGCATCGTTCCCACGGAAGCCTACACCGGATTAAAACCCGGACAAAAATTCCATGCGCACGACGCGATGTTCGAGGAAATGCAGAGTTACCTGAACGGACTGAAAGCGTCCAATGCGTGGAACGAAGAAGCGGCCGTAGCCACCATCAAATCTATTCTGAATTATTACATCGGCGAGCCGCCATCGACGATCATGGTAGACGGCAAATCCATGACGCCGAAGGAATATCTTGAGAACTATGTGTCGCTTTCATTCGACGATTACGTTGAGTATATGTCTTTCATGAAATACAATTATGATGAAAAAGCCGAATACGAAGTCCCCGATAACTGGTGGCACGGCCGTGAATACCTGAATGTACGGCTGGATGATTTTATGAGAATCATAAAAAACGCCGTACGCAAAGGATTTACCGTATGCATCGGCGGCGACGTGAGCGAGCCGGGCTATGATGCGCATAACGAAGTCGCGATCATTCCTTCTTTTGATATCCCGTCGGCGTATATCGATGAAAGCGCCCGCCAGTTCCGTTTCGATAACGGTTCCAGCGGCGATGACCACGGCATCCATCTGGTCGGCTACCTGGAAAAAGACGGCAAAGACTGGTATCTCATCAAAGATTCCGGCAGTGGTTCACGAAACGGACCAAATAAAGGATTTTATTTCTATCACGAGGATTTCGTCAAACTGAAAATGCTGACGTTCATGGTTCATAAGGATGCGGCGGCGGATGTCTATAAAATCAAAAAGGATATGAAAGATAAGAAGTAATTGTTTAAACCGCCTCGCCGGAGGGCTAAAAAGAAGTTTTTCCTACCGGAAAAACTTCTTTTTTTTTTTTACAACCTTTTTATAACATGACGGTTACTGACGGCCATCGAGAATGTCGCTCAGGGCTTCGTTCAGATGTGGAAACAAAAACCGGTAACCGGATTCGGTCAGTCTTTTCGGCATCACCATGGGGCCAGCGACTAAAGCGGAAGCCATTTCGCCGAAAAGCAGGCGCATCGCCCGTTCGGGTATTTGGAACCACACCGGCCGCCGCAATGTTTTCCCCAACTGAATCGTAAAATCGCGCATAGTCACCGATTCGGGCGCCACCAGATTGACAGGGCCGTCCAGCGCCTCCTGGCGGATGATATGACCAACCGCGCCGGCGACATCATCCATATGTATCCATGGGAAGCCCTGCCTGCCCGAACCAATTACCGCGCCGGCAAACCAACGAAAAGCCGGTAGCATTTTTTTTAACGCGCCGCCGTTGCCGAGAACGACACCCAGCCGGATCGTTACGGTTCTGACCCCCAATCGCTCCGCTTGCATTGCCTCCTTTTCCCAGGATTGACAAAGCTCGGCCAGAAACCCGCTGCCGGATGGATAGGACTCATCGGCCGCCACATCCACGGGGTTTCCATAATATCCAACAGCGGAAGCGTTAATCAGCAGTTTTGGCCGGGATTGCAGTTTTTCTATCCATGCAACAATCTTTCGGGTAGTGACTATCCGGCTTTGCCATAATTCATCTTTGCGCTTTCGGGTCCAGCGTTTTTCGGCTATGGATGCCCCCGAAAGATTGATAACAACATCCGTGTTTTCCATCATTGATAACTCGGGCGAATCCCATCGAAAATGATAAAATTTGCCGGATAATTTTTTTTCCATGCGCTGAGGATTTCTGGTATAGACCGTAACGGTATCGCCTTGACCGATGAAGCGTTCCGATAGTTTTCTGCCGATGAATCCGCTGCCGCCGAAAATACTTAGGTTCATGAGAATGCCGTCTGGTTGTTGTTTGTTTTTTTATTTTTCTTTAATATATTTGTTTTCAAATATACTACATTTAGTTAAACGAAACGTATGGAAAATTATTCTGAAAAAGACATCCGCGAAATGCTGGATAAAATGTCTCCCGATGACCGGAACGAAATGTTGTTCATGAACCTGGTTATGATGATGCAAATGTCGGCCCTGAGCGCGCTCGGTAAAGCCCCGAATCCGGAAACCGGCAAATCTGAAAAAAATCTCCCGGCCGCCCAAACCACCATTGATATGCTGACGATGATTCAGGCCAAAACTGCGAATAATCTGAGTCCGAGGGAAAAGGAACTGCTCGACAGCGCTGTACGGGAACTGCAGTTGGCGTATCTGAAGGAAACTTAGCGTTCGGTTAACGGGCGACATCGGGCGCCAGGAGTATTTTCAGCATTTCAATATTTTCATAATGCCCTGTCCCGCATGCGTTCACGTGAGCGCCTATCCGGTATCCGGACAAAGACAGGTCGCCGATCAGATCCAGTATCTTATGGCGAACCATTTCATTTTCATACCTCGAAGGTATCATACTCGCGGTCTTAAACGGCTTCGTATGCCGAATCCACGTTTCATCCGGCGGCAGGACAAATCTTTTTTTCAGCGCATCCGTACAGCCTTCCTCATCCAGTACAACAAAGCCGGATTCCATTTCGGCGCCGCGGATTAAGTTCTGTTTATGCAGATATTCGATATCCTTGACAAAGCAAAATGTCCGCGCGCCGGAAATTACATCATAGTAACTGTCGGCCGTTAAATCAAAACTAAATTTCTGAAGGGGCCGCTGTTTATACATAAACGTATAGGAAATTTTTAACCCGTCGTACGGAGAGAGTTGTATAGAATATCCGCTTTCAGAATTGGAATAAGCAATCGTCCGGTCAACAGACAGGATGCGAACCGGCGCGTCTTGTTCGGTAATTCCGGCTTCCAGAAAACGATCGCAATAGCTTTTCGCGCTGCCATCCAGGATTGGAATCTCTGAACCCTCGGCGTCTATTAGTAAATTGGTTATACCCATGCCGGAAAGCGCCGAGAGAAGATGCTCTACGGTCTGAATGGTGCAGCCGTTTTTTCCAAGCGTTACGGCACGCCGGGTGTTAATAACATATTTAAAATGCGCCGGCAGTATGGTTCCGTTTATCTTGAATAGGATGCCGTGATTGACTTCTGCAGGAATGAACTTCAGAACACAGAAACTACCCGTATGCAGTCCCTTGCCGATAAGCGTTAGTGGATTAATGAGGGTTTTCTGCAGAATCATTGATGGATACCGTTATAGATTTTTAAAACCGCTTGTAAAATAACATACTATCATTCATAAAAACAAGGTTTTAGTAAAAAACTTGCATTTAATAATATAATAGGATAAATTTGTAAGATTTGTTTAAAAAGGTTATATGAATAAAATTGCGCTAATCAGTGTCTCTGATAAATCCGGTGTAACGGCATTTGCCCGACGGTTGAGCCAAGCGGGTATCACCATTGTATCCACAGGAGGTACCGCGCGTATTTTAGAAGAATCCGGGATACCGGTCACCCCTGTTTCCGATTTGACCGGTTTTCCGGAAATATTAGACGGACGGGTAAAAACATTGCATCCGTATATTCATGGGGCTTTGCTGGCCAGGCGGGATAAGCCGGAACACATGGAAGCTATAAGCCGGCTGGGCATCAAGTCTATTGATATTGTGGCCGTTAATCTTTATCCCTTTGCGGCAACGATACGCAAGCCCGGCGTGACTGTGGAAGAGGCTGTGGAAAACATCGACATCGGCGGGCCTTCCATGATCCGATCGGCGGCGAAGAATTTTAATGCGGTAACCGTGATTGTTGATCCGGCGGATTACAACCGCGTGGCCGAGGAACTGGAAACAGCCGGTACGACAACCGAAGCCACCCGGCGCGAACTGATGGTTAAAGCGTTCGCCCACACCGCTGCGTATGACCGTCTGATCGCGGAATATTTCTCCGGAAAACCGGAAACTGCCGATCACTCCGCACCGGAACTGTATGAGCTTAAACTGAAACGCTATCAAGCGTTGCGATACGGCGAAAATCCCCACCAAACCGCCGCGTTTTACATCGAGGCATCCGAAAGCAATCCGGGATTCCGTCAGCTTCACGGTAAAGAGCTTTCTTACAACAATCTGCTGGATTCGGATGCTTGCCTGCAGCTGATTTCCGAATTTACAGAGCCTTGCTGCTGCATTGTCAAGCACAATAATCCATGCGGCGTCGCTGTGGGCGATACGCCGGTCAGCGCCTTTGAGCGCGCCCTTGCAGCCGATCCCGTATCCGCCTACGGTGGGATTATCGGTTTCAACCGTCCGGTTACTGAGGAAACCGCGATGAAAATGAATGCCCTCTTCGCCGAAGCGGTGATTGCCCCCGCGTTTGAGTCCGGCGCTATACAGACCCTCACGAAGAAGAAAAACGTCCGCTTGCTGACGATTCATTTTGAGGATTACCGGCGGCATTTATCCCGCACGAGACTTATCCGGAACGCGGCTGAAGGTTATCTGATCCAGCAAGCCGACGCGGTTCCCTTTGATATCCGGGCGTCAATTAATAAAATAGTCACGCGCCGCCAGCCTGTGCCGTCCGAATTGGAGGCGCTGGCTTTCAGTTGGAGGGTTGTAAAACACGTCAAATCCAACGCTATTGTTTTTTCCAACGCCCATCAAACGCTCGGCATCGGGGCCGGACAGATGGCGCGGGTTGATGCCGTTAGACTGGCCATGCAGAAAGCGGCCCAAACCGGATTGGACCTCCGTGGCTCGGTTCTGGCATCCGACGCGTTTTTCCCTTTCCGCGACAACGTGGATCTGGCGGCGCAGGCCGGCGTTACAGCCATTATTCAGCCCGGCGGCTCCGTGCGGGACAAGGAAGTCATCGAAGCGGCCGATGCCTACAATATGGCTATGATCTTCACAGGCATACGTCATTTTAAACATTAACATAAGGAGAATTTTCATGAAACACGCATCGCTTTTAGTGGCTACAATAATGCTGATAACCTTATCAGCCCGAGCCCAGGATACCGTACAATACTGGAAAAAAGGCGGGGCTACGGGGCTGAATGTCAGCCAGGTAGGACTAAAGAACTGGGCCGGCGGCGGGGAGAATTCTTTATCGATGACGGCTCTCGTCAATCTATTCGCCAATTACAAAAAAGAAAAAATATCCTGGGATAACTCCATGGAACTGGGTTATGGTATCGTCAAGCAGGGAAGCACCGGCCTGCGTAAAAGCGACGATAAAATTGTTCTGACGTCGAAGTTCGGTCGCGAGGCCATCAATTTCTGGAGTTACAGCGGGTTCTTTAATTTCCGCTCTCAGTTCGCCAAAGGATACGATTACGGCAAAACGCCTAAGGTATTTATATCCGAGTTTATGGCGCCGGCCTATGTGACCCTGGCGCTTGGCGCGGAATATAAACCGCATGATAATTTCTTTGTCTTGATTTCACCGATCACCGGCAAAAGCACGATTGTCCTCAACAAAGACCTGCGCAATGCCGGCGCGTTTGGCGTGGAACCGGGGAGCAAATTCAACAATGAATTCGGCTGGTCGCTCAACAGCCTGTATAAAAAGAAACTGATGGAAAATGTTGACTTTCAAAGCAAACTGAGTTTGTTTTCCAGCTACAAGGAATTATCCACGGTTGACGTGAACTGGGAAAACCTTCTGGTCATGAAAGTCAACAAGTACATTTCCACCAGCGCATCCGCGCAAATCGTGTATGATAAGGACATCAAGGATGCCGACGGCAAAGCAAAAGTACAGTATAAGGAAGTCATCGCCGTCGGATTACTGTATCAGTTTTAACCGCTAACCCCGATGATTAACCTCCAGGAGTTGTCACTGTCATGAGCCTGATGAATATTTTTAACAACGAAATCGCCATCGATCTGGGCACCGCCAACACGCTGGTATATGTCAAGAACAAGGGTGTGGTTATTAACGAGCCGTCTATCGTGGCAATTAACAAGCGTACCAACAAGATGGTCGCAATCGGCAACGAGGCCAAGGAAATGCTGGGACGCACGCACGATGAGATTCTGACGGTGCGGCCGCTGAAGGACGGCGTGATCGCCGACTTTGAGATGACCGAACTAATGCTGGAGGAATTTATCCGCAAGGTGAGCCCGGCGCGGTTTATGGGCAAACGCATTGTGGTGGGCGTCCCGAGCGGCATTACCATGGTGGAGCAGCGCGCCGTGCGGGATTCCGCCGAGCACGCCGGCGCAAAAGAAGTGTACCTTGTGCCGGAACCCATGGCCGCAGCGATCGGCGTGGGTCTGGAAATTGACGAATCCATAGGCAGTATGGTCATTGACATCGGCGGCGGAACCTCCGAAATCGCCGTCATCGCGCTCAGCGGCATTGTGTGCGATACGTCGCTCAAAATTGCCGGCGACGAACTGACACGTTCGGTGATTCAGTACTTCAGGATTCAGCATAATCTCCTGCTTGGCGAAAGCACCGCCGAAGAGATTAAATGCAAGCTCGGTTCTGCGGCGCCGCTGGCAGAAGAAATCATCGAGGAAATCAAGGGTCGCGACATCGTCACGGGTATTCCTAAGACATTAAAAACCGATTCAACCGAAGTGCGCAAAGTGCTGGCCGAGCCTATTGGAAAGATTATTGACGGACTGAAGAACACGCTGGAAAGGACGCCTCCGGAACTGGCCTCGGATATCCTGGACCGCGGTATTGTACTAACCGGCGGCGGCGCGCTGATTAAGGGTCTGGACGAAAAAATCAAGCAGGAAACCGGCCTGCCCGTTATCGTCGCCGAAGACCCGCTTACAGCTGTCGTCCGCGGCGTCGGCAAGGTGCTTGAAAATCTCAATAAGTACCAGGCCGTCATCCTTAAAGCCAAGAAATATTAATCCGTCCCCGGCAAAGGCTTACCCATGTTATGGCAGCTAAAAAAGTATGCAGTCGGTTTCATGGAAATTCTGCATATCTACCGTCAATATATCATTCTGCTGTCCCTGGTAGTCGCTTCAATTTTTCTGCTTCAGACCAACGCCAATCCCCAGCTGACGTATATCCGCCGGCATCTATTATTTATGACCGCTGTGGTTAGCCGTTTTCAGGTCTGGCTACCGGAGTATGAATCGGCCGCATCTGTAAAGAACCTTAAAGAACGCAATATAGAACTCTTTAAAAGAAATACCGTTCTCGAAGAGGCTTATCTGGAAAATATCCGCCTCAGAAAATTGATACAATTCCGTGACCGTTTCCCTCTCCGTACTGTGCCGGCGCATGTCCTGAATAAAATTCCGAATCCGAGGTTGTCAGTCCTCATCCTGGATGCCGGTTACAATAAAAACGTCCGCATGCATGATAATGTCATCACCGACCGGGGACTGGCCGGTAAAATTATTGAAGTCCATGAGAACCATTCCATCTGTGAACTTATCACCGATGAAATGTTCCGGGCCGCCGCCAAAATCCAGCGCACCCGGCTCGACGGCATTCTCCGGTGGGAAGGCCGACCCAATGAAATGGGATTTTACGGCGTCATCAAAAATCTCGACGTGCGCATTGGTGACGTGATTCTGACGTCCGAATACAGCGAATATTTTCTTCCCAATATTCCGGTAGGCGTCGTATATGAGATCAATAACGAAGTACCCGGTCTGTTTAAAGATATCCGTTTGAAAACTTTTTCGGATCTCAACACCATCGAGGAAGTTTTTATTGTCGCCGATACGTCCCGCTCTGTAGCCGCCCGGAGCGGATTTGAAGAGCAATTCTTGAGGAATCTCAAATAATACTATGGGAATTGTCATTCGCAAAAGGTGGAAACTGCTGTGGTTTGCCGGCGCGCTGGGCGCAGGATATTTTATCCAGTACAACTTCGTGCTGCCCTTTTTATCCATCGGGCATTGGTTACCGGATTGCCAACTCATCCTTACAGTATATATCGGATACCGCTACGGGGCGGTCGCCGGTTCTTTTTTTGGTTTTTTTTCCGGGCTCATGCAGGATGTCATAATTGATTTCTACGGGCTTTATGCGCTGTCCAAAACGCTGGCGGGATACACGGCCTCCTATACAGCCAGCCGGCATGTATTGCTGATAGAACGTATCTACCTTCCGGTCGTCGTAGCCGCGCTGGCCATGTTCCACGATGGGATTTACTACGGCATATACGTTTTAGGCGTCCCGATGAGCTGGCGCACCATGATGGTAACCTATGCCCTGCCCAATGCCATATATAGCGGTATTATTATGTTTCTGTTACTTATGCTCATACCCAAACGGCTTCTGGCCCACATGCCCGCTTCTGAGTAGCCATGTTTTTCAATACCCGACTGATTATTCTAAGCTTGATTTTCGGCTTCCTCTTTACGATCCTTGTCGGAAGACTTTTTCTGCTCCAAATCGTTCAGCACGAAAAATTTGCCAGGCGCGCCGAAAACAACCGTACGGTCATTATTGATCAAATGCCGGCCCGGGGAAGAATATTCGACCGGTACGGTAAACTCATCGTTGATAATCAGCCGACGTTCTCGGTAACGGTGGATCTTTCCCGTTTCGATTCGTCGAGCGCCGATGACATCCAATACCTGGTCCGTTCGCTGAATATACCAGAGAATAAGATCCGGGAGCGTTTACGGGAAGCAGCCGGCGGTAAAAAAATCGAAATCAAAAAACTTGCCGACTTCAATGAAGTGGTTCGGTTGGAAGAAAATCTCAGCTATCATCCCGGAATTGAACATCAGGTGCAGATTCACCGCGTTTATGCCAAAGGACTCCGGATGCCTCACATTCTGGGTTACCTGGCTCAGATTACTGAAAATCAACTCAGTTACTACCGGACCGCTGAATATGAAGATGCCGACTATAAAATCGGTGAATTTGTAGGCATGACGGGCATCGAACGGTATTATGACGCGGAACTGCGCGGCCAGAAGGGTTATCATAAACTGGAAGTCGATGCCACGGGGAAAATTGTACGGGATTTCGGCACCATCCGCCATCCAAAGGACGGTTACAGCCTTTACCTCAGCGTGGATCTTCAGTATCAGCGCTATCTGGAACATGTCATGAGCGGTTACCGGGGCGCCGTGGTTGTCATGGATGTCCGTACCGGAGAAGTTCTGGCCGCCACCAGCCAGCCCGATTACGATCTGATGTGGTTCGTGCAAGGTATCAGTTCCGAACAGTGGAAGTACCTTAATGAGCATCCCGACCGTCCGTTGTTCAACCGGCTGGTGCAAAGCGGTTATCCGCCGGCGTCCACATTTAAAATGATCACGACGATTGCCGGTTTGGAAGAAGGTGTGATTACGCCGAACACGTACTTTGCCTGCAACGCGGTCTTTCATCTGGGCGGTAATAAGTTCCGCTGCTGGAACGTCCACGGCCACGGCCCCGTCAATGCTCAGTACGCGCTTACCCAGTCGTGCGATATATTCTTCTACAATGTCGCCTGGAAACTCGGAATTAACCGCCTGGCTAAATACGCCAAAATGTTCGGCCTGGGCGAATACACCGGCGTGGATCTGCCCAACGAACGTAAAGGCCTTGTCCCAACCACCGATTACTTTGACGCACGCTACGGACGCGAAAACTGGAAAGCGGGCACCGTGGTGAATCTCGGTATCGGACAAGGAGAAATTTTAGTGACGCCGTTTCATGCCGTGCAGTACGCCGCAATTATGGCTAACCGCGGTTTCTATTATACGCCGCATTTTGTGCGCTACGCTGAAGACGAGAACGGCATCCGTAAAACGCTTTTCCAGGCCAAACAGCTTCCTATAAAGCGCGAGAACATGGAACTGGCGCGCTTCGGCATGTGGACGGTAGTGAATTCCTATGCGGGCACCGGAAAGAAAGCCGCTATTAAATCGGCGGTCGTCGCCGGAAAAACCGGCACCGCCGAAAATGTTCACGGAAAATACCACGCCTGGTTTATCGGATTTGCGCCGTATCTCAACCCCGAAATCGCCGTCAGTGTCATTCTTGAAAACGCCGGTGAGGGTTCGGACGTAGCGGCGCCTATGTGCGGACGCGTCATGAATTATTACTTCAAAGAAATCCGGAACAAAAAACCTTTCGACCCCGTTGTGGGTCATGACAAACCCTTTCAGACGCTGAAATACCAACCCGAGGATGAGTAACGAAAATCTATGTTAATCGAAAAAATAAAAAATTATTTACGCGACACCGATTACTACATTTTGATGCCCGCTCTGCTGTTGTGCGGTATAGGGATTTTATCCATCTACAGTTCCACGCAGTCTCTCGACTATGAAAAGCAGTTCAACGTTAACAAACAATGGCTATTCTTCGGCGCCGGCATCGTTTTGATTATTGTCATTACGCTGATTCCGATACGCCTGATTGACAGCGGATCCTTATGGCTGTACGGGATTTCGTTAGTCTTATTGCTGATTCTGCTCATGCATGGATCCGTAAGGTATGGCGCTCAGCGATGGTTTGCGCTTGGACCGTTAAGCCTGCAGCCGTCGGAACTGGCAAAAATCGCTACGGTGCTTTTTATATCGAGGATTCTGGCGCTTCAGCGCGTGGTGCCGGCCAGCGTCATTAATATCGTCCTCGGCTGGGGACTGGCCGCCATTCCGATGGGTCTGATTATGAAACAACCGGATCTAGGCACCGCGCTGACCATCGGCGCTTTGCCGCTGCCGATTCTCTACCGCCACGGTATTTCGCTGTTTTCCATTTTCGCGATGTTTTCGCCGTTTGCCACGGCCATCATTTATATCGGCAGCGGCTATGACTTTTACGTGTTTATTACCACTTTGCTGGTGGTAGCGGTTATTCTGTTTTTCTCACGACGACCGAATAAAATCATCGCCGCGGTTTTTATCGTCAATGTCATTTTCGGCCTCGGCTCGGAGCCCCTATGGGATTCTCTGAAGGATTACCAGAAGGAACGAATCCTGACATTTTTAGAGCCGGAACGCGACGCGCAAGGCGCCGGATATCAGATTCTACAGTCTCAGATAGCCATCGGTAACGGCGGGATCACCGGCCAGGGTTTGTTTCAGGGCAGTCAGACGCAATTGAAGTTTTTACCTGAACAATATACCGATTTTGTATTTACCGTAATCGGCGAGGAATGGGGATTTATCGGCGCCTTGGTCGTGCTCTTTCTGTACGGCATCCTGATTTACCGAATACTCCTGCTGTCCGATGCCATTGATGACAAGTTCTGCAATCTTGTACTGGTTGGTATCGGCACCTTGTTCACTTTTCAGGTCTTTGTGAATATCGGCATGACCATCGGCCTGATGCCGGTTACCGGTATTCCCCTGCCGTTTATCAGTTACGGCGGCACGGCATTGCTGACAAACCTGTCGCTGATCGGCATTGTGCTGAATATTTCCATGCGAAAAAAAGTCTACGATATTCATTGATACAAAAAAACGGGGAACCCACGTCATGATACGCGCCGTAATATTTGACCTCGACAACACGCTGGTTGATTTCATGAGTCTCAAGGAGAAAGCGATTATCAGTGCAGCCGAAGCCATGATGGACGCGGGCCTGAAGATGACCAAAACGGAGATTGTCGCCCGCATCAAATCCATTTACGACCAGTATGGATTTGAATACCAGCGCGTTTTTGACATTCTGATGGAGGAAATCTACGGAGCCATTAATCATAAAATCCTGGCCAGCGGCATTGTCGCGTACCGGCAGGCGCGTGAAGCCGCTCTGGTCGCTTATCCACACGTACATTATACGCTGATTGAACTCATTAAAAAGGGTTACCGGCTTGCCGTGGTCAGCGACGCGCCGGCCCGCGAGGCCTGGCTGCGCCTCTGCTACCTGAAGCTACACCATACCTTTGATGCGGTGATAACGCACGAAGATACGTATCAGTACAAACCCCACCCGGCGCCTTTCCAGAAAGCCCTCTCCATCCTCGGCCTGCGTCCGGAAGAAGCCATTATGGTTGGCGACTGGGCGGAGCGCGACGTAGCCGGCGCCCGTCAACTTGGCATGAGAACCGTATTTGCCCGCTACGGCGACGTATTCAACACCCGTCATGCCGGCGCCGATTACGAAATCAACGATATCATTGAACTTTTGGATATCATGGACAAAGAAAATGCCCTCTCATAACCGCATCCTGTTTTATTTAGCCGCCGTGCTGTTAAGTTGTATCGCCTTATTTGGCTGCGCACCCGTTTCCTATCTGAACGACCGCGCTCCGGATGACCTGATATTCAGAAAAACAACGACCGGAGCCGTAATCCGTCTCGCCGGACAGGAACTGACCGCTCCGGAATTCAGTCTCTATGCCGACGGAAGCGTCATCAAATACACATACAGCGACGGCCAGAGACAATTGGCAAGATACCGGCTCAGCCGGAAAGCCTTCATGGATATGTACCAAACGATCCATTCCAGATGGACCTGTATATCGGATACCGCAGAAACATTCAACACCTTGAAAAATGAGGATGCGCTTACCGCCGATATTTATGTTCAGTATATTTTCGTTGGCGATACGGTAACGGTCCGGCCATTCCGGACTGTAAAAAAAAATACAATTGAAAAACACGATCTGCTGACTTTGGCCCAATGGGTGGATACGCTGCCGTTAGGAAAGCCGTCACCTTTTATCGGCGACTCGGTCTTGCTGTTTGTAAAGAAAATTGAAAAAGCCGATCCGGCAATCTATCCCCTATGGCCATGGACGGCGGTTAAACTCAGTTTGATTTATAAGAAGCCCGTCAGCATGTATGAACCGAATGTACCGGACAACAGCACACGCATTACCGGTTCCATGGCCCGCCGCATCCAGAAAACGATTCCTGCTCACGGGCAGTATGCAAAATATCAATATCAAAATGCCGTGTATGCCGTCGGTTACCGGCCGCTCCTGCCCAAAGAATAAAAAAGCCGGAGCCAAGCCCCGGCTTTTATCACCAAAACAAGATTATTTTTTCTTTCCTTTTACGCGTTTGCTCAGAATGCCGATATTCTTTTTAATGGCCGCAGCGTCATCCTGGTTTGGATCCAGCTCAATGCATTTTTCAAGATGATAAAGCGCTTGTTTCGCCTCTTTCTTATTGCCCATTAGCAAAATGCCGAGATTGCGGTGCGCCGCGGCATTGTTCGGATCATAGGTCAGCGCTGATTCATAGCGCAGACGCGCGCCCTTCAAATCCTTTTGCTGTTTCAGGATTATGCCAAGGTTAAGGTGCGCCCCGGCAATCGTGGAATCCAGCGACAGGGCTTTCATATAATATTCCCGAGCTTTATTAATTTGGTTGCTGTTATCATATGCAGTGCCCGCAAAATAATACGCCATGGCGTTATTCGGCGAATAAAATATCGCTTGCTCATAAGCCGCTATGGCCTCATTAAATAGAAGCCTGGCGCTGTTCACATAACCAATATTGATATACGCATCGACGTTGTCGGAATCAATTTGCAGAGCCTTGTTATACTGCTCCAGAGAGAGATCCCATGCCTGCTTTTCCTTATACACATTCCCGAGGTTGTAATAGGCCTCGCCGTTGGTCTCATAGTACATGAGCGCGTTTTTATAGGCGGTTTCGGCTGCATCCCAATCCTTGTTTTGATAAAAAGTATTGCCGCTCAATACGTAGGCTTTGGAGAGGTTCACGTCGGTGTTTAGTGTTTTCTGATCGTCATAGTTCAGGGACCTTTTAAAATACTCAATCGACGCAGTATAATCGCCGTTCTCGCTGAAGCGGAGGCCCGCATCATAATTCTGTATTGCCAGCCAGTTGCGGATCATGGCCCGGTAGGCGTCATAATCTACGGCGATTTTACGCACAGCGGCCTCCGCGTTCTCCAGCATCGGCCGGGTCAGCGGCCAATCAAAAGTCAGTATCAGTTTCGTGTAAATGTCGTCAATCAGTTTAATATGGGTCAGATACATATCGGTGTATTGCTGGATCCTCCCCCGGACCTTTTGCGGCTGGGTCATGGCTTTTTGCGCGAGCGAGCAGAATCGGTATTCGACGACCATCACGGTGTCGCCTTCAACGGCATAATTGCCGAACAGCGCGTAGGGCGCGTTCCAGTCCATCTGATACTTGGCGAATGTAGGCGTGATAACGCCTTGGTATAAGTTAGCCAGATTGATATTGGCATCGGTGGTCGCGGTGAAAACGTCTTCCATCGAAACCGTTTCCAGCGTATCCATACGGCTAAGGCTTTCTTTGAGAAGATAACTCAGCGCGTACTGCATCCAGGCGTAACTGGAATCCGACTTGTTCTCAAACGGATACACCGAAATTTTAATTTTTTGCTGTCCGGCCAGCGAAAGGGTAAGCGTAAACAACAAAAGCAGCGGCATGATTATGCGAATGTGTTTCATGGGAACTTCCTGTTAAGATAGACGTTGTTATTTTTTTTTTTAAACTTACTAAAAACGCAATTAAAAGTCTAATAAAATGATTTTTGCTTAATGTTTTATAAAAACATATATTGTCTTTAAACGAAAATTACTGTGTATTATTCTTAAACATTGTTTAACGCAAATAAAGCCGGCACGCACCATGATACGATTTTTTAAAAAACTGTTTACGCGGATCTTTAATCCGATCATGAAAATCGTTGACTTTGTCCTCAACAGTCGCGTGTATTATTACATTAATACCGTGCAGGGCCGCATCATGGACCGTCACAAACTGACGACGAATGCGGCGGCAATTTCATTCTTTTTCCTGCTGTCCATCATTCCGATTTTATTCATTGTGATTATTATCCTGGGCTCGTTTGTGCAGTCGCCGGAGGAAGCAGAACATTTCCTGCTGGAGAATGTGCTGGACCGCGTCCCGGAAAGTTCCCGCCAGTTCATTCTCGACCTGATCACCCAGAGCCGCCTTATTGAGAATGTCAAGACCCTTTTGAATCACAGCGGCTGGGTTACCTTAATCAGTATCGGGTCGCTTTTATGGACCAGCAGCGGGGCCTTCGCCGCCATCGAGGACGCCATGACCACAATCTTCGGCGTCAAGGGCCGCAATTACTTCGTCAGCCGGCTGGTGGAAATGAGCATGGTTTTGATCGTCGGTTCGCTCTTCCTTACTTCCAACATCATTAATATGATTATCCAGTCGCTGAAGAAAAGCGGCGCCGTGATCGTCGGCGTGGACTTTGCCGACCTGCCGTATCTGTGGAATTTCATGACAACGGTGATGCCCTATGTGATCACAATTATTATGTTCTACCTGATTTACAAAATTCTTCCCAAAACGGAAATCTTCAGCCGGGCGGCTTGGCTCGGCGCGGTAGTGGCCGGCGTCCTTCTCGAACTCACGATTTACGGCTTCGCGTATTATGTTAAGAATTTCGGCAAGTACGACGTGTTCTACGGATCCGTGGCCGGCGTGGTCATCATCATTTTCTGTATCTATCTGGCTTCGATCATACTGCTGATTGGCGCGGAAGTTACTGAAATCGCGAATACCAAACTGGAAATGAAAAAGGAACTCGAAATTACAATTATGGAATTTCAGCCGGCCAAAAAAGACAAACCGGATTAACCATTAAACCATAAAAACATTCGCCCCGCCGAATGGAACGAATTAAAATCTCTCAGAAATATCTATGACAGCTCCTGATCCGCTTCACCGCATGCCGTCCTGGGCGCAGGATATGGCCAGAAAAATTCTGTCGCGTACGGTTTCGCAGTTTATTCTTTACAATAATGTCCGTGATTTGGTATCTTACGCCGATCCCGTCAAGCCCGGCGTCACGGATTATTTGTCCCTTGCCGAATATTTATCGAAAACAATATTCGCCGACCGCGCGACGGTAATTCTCTACGACATTTCCAAAGGCATTTATTTTCTGAATCCGGCCATGCAGACGGATTTTTTCAAGACGATGCAAATGACTCAATCAGACATGATGCGCCAGCCGAGCTTTGCCCTGAAGGCCATCGAGATATTTATCCGACTCAGCATCGAAAAGAAAAAATCCGTCGCGGTTATCCTCGATCACGCCGAAATGATTGTACCCATGACGCTGTCTTCCGCGATGGCTATGGAAGACCGTAAATGCCTTGTCATGCTCAAGAAATGGGCCCATGATCCGAATTATCTTCAGAACGGCGTCACCATGTGTTTGATTACCGATAACCTCAGCGACCTCAACGACCGGCTCGTGCGCAACACAGCGACCGAGAAAATCGAGATTGAATACCCCAACAAGGACGAACGCCTGCATTTTATTCAATATTACATCCAGACGGAAAAAAATCAGAAAAGTAGTAATACCTTTGACCGTTACTCCGCGGTAACGACCGAGACCATCGCCCACGCCACGGCCGGTCTGAACCGGCGGCAGCTGCATAAACTACTCGCTTATGCCCGCGAGAACCGCGCCACGATTGATTTCGGCTATCTTGTGGAAATGAAAAAGGAGTTCATCGAAGACGAATGCGCGGGTCTTTTGGAGATTATTGAGCCACGGCAGAACCTTGACGCCGTGGCGGGATATGACGCCATCAAAGCCAAGCTGCGCGGGCTGGCGCAGGCGATTAAATCCGGTAACCACGACACCGTTCCGATGGGATATTTATTTTCCGGCCCGGTGGGCACCGGCAAAACGTTTCTCGTGCTCTCGTTTGTAGGCGAGATCGGCATCCCGTGCGTCAAGTTTTTGAATTTCAGGGAACAATGGGTCGGCGTCACCGAGGCCAATCTCGAGAAGATTCTGAACCTGCTGAAAGCCATGTGGCCGATTGCCGTGATTATTGACGAGGCCGACGCATTCCTCGGCGACCGTAATGAATCCGGCGACAGCGGCACGAGCAACCGCGTATTCGCTCAACTGGCCGGCTTCATGGGCGACACCTATTACCGCGGCAAGGTCATCTGGTTTCTCATCACCTGCCGGCCGGATCTTCTACCCATCGACATGAAGCGCCAGGGACGCGCGGAGGAGCATATCGGAGTCTTTTATCCCGACACGCCGGAGGAAAAGAACTTGCTGTTTAAAATGATGCTGAAAAAATACAATGTCGTGCCGGAAGCCGATGTCACCCTGGCGGACATATTCGATGTGTCCTTACCTATATCCGGCGCCGATATGGAATCGCTGATCACGCGCGTCCGCATGGAACAAGCCGTCACGGGCGCCGCGTCCATTACCACGGAGTCCCTGCGCAAAGTGTTCGGGGATTTCATCCCGACCAACGACCCGGAAAGCATCGAGCTGCAGACGCTGTCCGCCGTCATTGAAAGCACCAGCCGCGCTCTCCTGCCGTCCAAATACCGCGACATGGACCGCAGCGCAATCCGTAAACGTTTCGATATGTTGAAGCGGGAGGATGCGTTTTAATTACCGAATCGGTCCCCACAAAGACCCGAAAATACAAATTTGTTTAATCAGTAGCCACATAGAGCCACCGTAACTACAACAAATGATTTCCATTCTCCGCGTACGCGTACGCTGTAAACCCGCCGCATACTTTACCGACGACCTCCTAATCGTAATAGGCATCGCCGGACATCGGGTGCACGCAGCCCTGCAGCGCAATCACGAGGACGTTTTTGCTTTGGCAGTATCCGCAGACAGTATCCGGAAGGTCGCGTTCGAGCGCCCGAAGATAGTTCATACCCGGATGTTTCAACGGCGGCGGTCTTGTACCGTGATACCCCTCCTGCATTTTCAATGCGCATTTAACGCAGGGTTCCGTGTCCGAGTGATAAAACGTTTTGGTGTCGTTGAGAATGGTTTTTTTCGAGCGGCCTGCAGAACATTCATAATGGCCGATGGCATCCGGACATAAGGATTCATAATGCCGATTCAAATCGTTTAGTTTTCATAACAAGGCGCTCTTACCGGATTCTTTACCGTGTTACCAATTCATTGATTATTTGAATCGAATCCAGGATAAGTTTTTCGCATACCGTTTCATGAAGGTTGTTATTCCTGGCATACTGACGGCCCTCTTCAGTTAATAGGTCGCAATGCAGCAATTCCCTGCAACAAGTGGTGCGGTGTAATTCGGTAAACCTTCGGTTGAATTCGCGTATCACCGGATAAGCGTGTTCCTTGCGTGCGACCGGATCCGTAAATTTTCTATAGCTGTTTAACCCGATGACCATGAATGCGCCGGTTACCGCGCCGCAGGTTTCCTGCAGCCGTCCCATACCCGCGCCGAATCCGCAGGACAAACCCAGCGCAAGTTCTTCATCGAATTGATGCGTCTGCGCCAAAGCGCCAACGACTGCTTGCGCGCAGTTATAACCGGATCGGAATAACTGAAGGGCTTTTGTTTTCGCGTTCATAAACCCGTTTCCGTCATGACGCGACATCGTTTAGAGGTTATTTTCTTCCTCGAAATTCAATACCACGTCTTCCGGGATTTCCGGTTTAGACTCATTCTTTTCGGTCGCGACGGGAACTTCATGATTACATTTCAGACAGAGCCGGTAATCGCCTTTGCGTTTGGTGAATTTCTTAATCATAATCTCTGCGCCACAGGACGGACAAGTCTCCTTAACCGGTTCGCTCCAGACCATGAAATCGCAGTTGGGATAGTTGCTGCAACCGTAGAAAAATTTACCATAGCGGGATTTTCGCCGTATAATCTGGCCGCCATCTTTGGGACAGACGACATCAGGAACAATATCCAGTATGGGTTTGGTGGTCTTGCACTTCGGATAGTCCGAGCAGGCCATGAAGCGGCCGAACTTGCCGGTCTTAATGACCATAGGGCTCTGGCACTTCGGGCACAACTCATCGGTCACTTCCGGAGCGGGCGTTTCGCCGTTCTGCCCGAGCGCTTTGACGTTTTTGCATTCGGGATATCCGGTGCAGGCCTTAAAACGGCCGTAGCGGCCCCATTTGATCACCATCGGTTTGCCGCAAATCTCGCAGACTTCGTCCGTGGCTTCCTGCAGGGATTCCCGCACTTCGGATTTTTTCGATTCGACATCAGCCATGTTGGAAATAAAAGGCTTGTAAAAATTATCCAACACTTTCTTATAGCTCATTTCTCCGGACTCGATTTTATCCAGTTCCTCTTCCATTTCGGCGGTGAACTGAACATTAAACAGGCCGGAAAAATAATTGGACAAAATGCGGTTGACGGATTTGCCGAGATCGGTGGCATAGAGCCGGCGGTCCTTTATTTCCACGTACTCACGGTCAACGATGGTGCTGACCATCATTGCGTAGGTGCTGGGCCGTCCGATGCCGAGGTTGTCGAGTTCCTTGATCAGCGAACTCTCCGTATAGCGCGCGGGCGGTTTGGTAAATTTCTGTTCGGGCAGGATATCGTGGAGGTCGAGGGGCTCGTTAATCCGGAGATCGGCCGGCAGCGACATTTCGAATTCCTCCTCCTCCCCATTCGTTTCCTTTTTGCCGTTTTCTTCGTCGCGGCCTTCCTCGTAAACCTGCAGGAATCCGCGGAACGTGATCACCGATCCGGTGGCGCGGAAAAGGTACTCATCGGCGGTGATATCTACAGTCGTCTGGTCAATCAGCGCGGGCATCATCTGCGAGGCGACGAAGCGGTTCCATATCAGCTCGTACAGTTTCAACTGCTGGGGAGTCAGGTAGCGCGCGACTTCTTTCGGCGTGTATTTCATGGAAACCGGACGGATGGCCTCGTGCGCGTCCTGCGTCACGGCTTTCCGGGATTTGTATTCGTTGGGGCTGTCGGGTACGAAATCGCGCCCGTAGGCGGTATAAATGTACTCGCGCACCATCTGAATGGCGGTATCGGCCACGCGCGTGGAATCGGTACGCATATACGTGATGAGGCCGGTGAGGCCTTCGTCGCCAAGCTCGACGCCTTCGTATAACTGCTGGGCGATGAGCATCGTCAGTTTGGGAGAGAAGCCGCATTTACGCGAAGCCTCCTGCTGCATGGAACTGGTAATGAACGGCGCCGCAGGATTGCGCCGGGTCTCGCGTTTGCGGATGTCGGCAACTTTGAATGCTTTTTTGCGGATGTCTTCCACGTAGGCCTGCGTAATCGCGCCGCTGTCGAGCACGGGTTTCTTGCCGTCCACGGAATGCAGCATCGTAAGGAACGGTTCGCCCTGCTGTTTGGAGAGCTTGGCCTTGATCTGCCAGTATTCCTGGGGCACGAACGCTTCGATGGCCGCCTCGCGCTCGCAAACGAGCTTCAGCGCCACAGACTGCACACGGCCCGCCGAAGTGCCGCGCTTAATCACCGTCCACAGAAACGGACTGACCTTATAACCCACGATGCGGTCCATGACGCGGCGCGCCTGCTGCGACTGCACGAGCTTCATGTTCACTTTCGTAGGATTTTTCATGGCCTCCGCAATGCCGCTCTTCGTAATTTCATTGAACAGAACGCGGGATATATTATTATTATGCGGTTGCACGGCATCGGCGATGTGCCAGGCAATGGCCTCGCCCTCGCGGTCCGGGTCGGTGGCAATGTAAACCTCACGGGTTTTAGCCGCCATCGTCTTGAGCCGGCGGATTACTTCCTGTTTGCCATCGATAATACGGTATTCCGGTACATAGCCGTTCTCTATGTCCACGCCGATTTTATTGGAGGGAAGGTTCTTGATATGTCCAACTGACGCTTCCACATAAAAGTCTTTACCGAGATATTTATTAATGGTTTTGGCCTTCGCCGGCGACTCCACAATAACCAAAGACTTATTCCCCCGCGGGATGTTATCGGCGATGGTTATTTCAATGTCTTCCTTGACAGTCTTGGTCTTAACGGCTTTGCGCCCTCGGACGGCCGTCTTTTGATATGACTTCTTTTCGGAGTTAGCCGTATCGGTATCCGGGACGGATCGTTTTTTGGTTTTGGTTTCTCCGGGCTGCCGGTCCTGCGATTTTTTACTAACGGTTTTTTTTGTGGCTTTAGCTTTCATCCTATACGTTTCCAAAAATGAACGGTTTTAAAAAAAGCGGATTAATTTATTAAAAAACCAAGGAAATGCAAGAAAATTTATAAAACTATAAAAAACTATCCCGCGCCAATACGTGTATTTGCAGTGAAAAGCGATTTCGATGGCGTTCAGAACTCAGGACATCAGGCGTTGCCGCACCTTAGCCCAGGCATCGGTAATTAAAAAACTCTCATCCATATCATTCATCATGATAACGAATTGATTCATCGGTACGGCAAACGTCAGAGTATCGGCGGGCACACACGGACGCGCGGAAACGTCGAACATACCGATTACGGCGCGGGGACGCGGCGTATCTTTTTCCCTGAGCGGATGATACACCACCGACGCGCATCCCGCGCCGAACGGAACGATCACGGCGTCCGGTTCGGTCCGGCCGTAATGCGCCAGCGTAAACAACCCGGACAGCACATCCGGCGTCGCGAAGAAAACAACCACTTCAGGATGATCATCCCTATCGATTTTATCCCAGCGTTTGAAAATAATATGCTTTCCGGTTATCGGCAGTGGCGCGAACCGGCTCATGATGGCCTTTACCATTTCCGGGGTACGGATGTACCGTTCGCCTTCCATCTTCCCGGGAATGCCGCAGGACAGGAAATACTCGAAATCCGGCCGCAGGACATGCGTAAATCCCAAATAACGTTTCGCGCCGCCGCAGGCGATAGCCTCCGCATGATAACATAACGACACGCCCTGCCGCACCTTCGCCAGTTCTCCGATGATACAACGGTGGCCCGATGCCGGCGGAACCTGTTCCGCCAGGCCGTCCTGATCGCTATAGTAAAAAATTATCGGCAGCTCCGCAGCGCCGAAATATTTACTCCATAAACCAATAAATTTTTCCTTAATCATCATATCCATAGCCGTACCTGCTGTTGAAATAATGGAAACGTAATTGAGTTTACAAAAATAATCATAAAATAGACAATAATATTTCTTTCATTGTCAGGACAAAAACGTTATATTGCCTATATGCAAAACCCGATATCCTACCTGCTGGGCTTTTTCCTTCTGGCGTTTTTCAATCCGACCCTATATCCGGCATCCCGGGCCGACAGTCTTATCCATCAGTTTGACCGGCATATCGCAAGCGGACAGTTCAAAGACGCCGACTGGGACCTTTATTACCTGCGGTTAGAAGCCCAGTCATTAACTCCGGTCAACGCCATTGAATATTTCCGCCAGGCAGAATCCATCGCGGAGGCGCATGAACAGCACTTCCTGACCGGACGCTGTTATTCCATTATCGGCGATTTTTATTACAAGCAGGCGCTGTATTTCCAGGCTATGGATTATCTGTTCAAATGTTATCAATTGTACCGGGAGAACGGGCTTGAGGATTCGCTGGGCTACGTGTATATCGATATCGGAAATGTGTATTATGCGCAGGGTCTGAACGATATTCCGGAGCAATATTACAGAAAATCAGCACAGGTGTTTTACAAAATGAATAATCCGTGGGGCACAGCCGTTGCGCTGAACAATATCGCTCTGGTCAATCAGCGCCGCGAACGATGGGACACCGCTTCGTATTATTTTCATGAGGCGCTCCGCATTCGTCAGGCGATGGACAATTCCTACCTGATTGCGCATTCGTATTATTATCTCGGCAAGTTGGATCTGCTGCAAAAAAAATACGACAGCGCCAAAGCATACCTGACGCTGGGTGAAACGATTGCGAAGCAAGCGCTTCAACAAACTCACCCTAAAGCTAACGCATCGACGATTCGGGATATTCTTTTTGATCGGGCCAATGTCACGGATATTCTTGCGGGCATTCAGAATGCGCTTGCCGATATGTACCGGCAACACGAACAATACGAACGGGCACTCACATATTATCATTCGGCACTCGAAAGTTACGGTACGCACAATAGAAATTCCGGTTCGGTTATTGATGTTTTTCTCGCAATAGCTGAGACCTACCGTCTGGCCCATGACTGGAGCAACGCAACAATCTGGGCGAATAAAGCCATGGAACTTTCAGAATCCAAAAACCGGCAGGATTTCTCCCTGAGAGCGTTGTTGTTGCTGTCGGAAATCATGGAAGACCGTGGACGTGCTTCCGACGCCCTCCACCATCTCCGGCGCTATACCGCATTAAAACAGCAGGATGAAAACCAGAAACGACTCTCTAAAATCGCCGATTATCAGGCTTTGCTCGGGGATTACGAAAACCATATTCTGATCCGACAAAGCGAACAAGAACTCCGAATTAAAAATAAGCAAAACCTTATTCTGCTCATGGCGTTTCTGTTCATGGCGATCGCTGGCTTCATTCTATTTCGTTTCTACCGAATCAAAGTCAAAACCGGTCGTGAACTTGAAGAAAAAAACGCGCGCATCACCGAGCAGGCGCAACGATTGGAAAAAGAGATCGAAGAACGCAAAGCGGCGGAATTCCAGGTGCGTAAGCTCGCCACGGCTATCGAGCAAAGCGCCAATACGGTTGTCATCACCGACATCCACGGAACGATTGAATATGTGAATCCGCGCTTCACCGAAGTTACGGGTTATACCGCGCAGGAAGCCCTCGGACAGAATCCCCGCATTCTAAAGAGCCCTTTTAAAAAACCTGAAGAATATGCCGAACTCTGGCAAACGATATTATCCGGCAATATATGGCGCGGGCTTTTTCTGAATAAGAAAAAAGACGGAACAGAATACTGGGAAGAAGCGACCATCAGCCCCATTAAAAACGACCGCGGCGAAATTGAACATTTCATTGCCGTCAAGGAAGACATCACGGCGCGGAAATGCCTTGAGGATGCGCTGGCCGCCAGCGAACAGCAATATCGCACGCTGTTTGAGCGTATGCGCGACGGATTTTACCGCACCACGCCCGACGGCCGCTTTATCGACGTGAATCCGGCGTTGATCGCTATGTACGGATATTCCAGTAAAGATGAAATGATGCGCGCCGACATTACCAACGATTTATATTTCTCGAAAGACGATCGCGACGAGGCCAACCGGCTGTCCAAACAGGGAAAAATAACCATCTTCCGGCAACGCAAAAAGGACGGCAGTGAAATGTGGGTCGAGGACAGCGGCTATTTCATCCGGGACGAAGCGGGTAAAATCCTATACCATGAAGGCATCCTGCGGGATGTTACGCAGCGCGTCCTCGCTGAAGAAGCGTTACGCAACAGCGAGGCCCGATACCGGTATTTAATCGAAAATATTAACGATGTCCTGTTTACCCTGAACCGCGAGGGTATGATTACGTACATATCCAAAGCCATACTGCGGGTTTCCGGTTACAAAAACACCGATGTGCTGGGTCGCCCTTTTTCTGCGTTTATTCATCCCGACGATGTGCCGAAAGCGGAGACCCATTTCAGCCGCGTCCTGAGCGGCCAGCCGGATCATGTCGAACTGCGCGTCTTCAGGAAATCCAAAGAACTACTCTGGATTGGCGTTTCCAGCAGTCCGTCCATACACGACGGCGCGATTACCGGCCTGCAGGGCATTCTGGCCGACATTACCAGCCGGAAACTCGCGGAAGAAATAAGAAACCTGGACGAAATCCGCCTGAACTCGCTGCTGGAACTCTCGCAGCACACCTATGACATGAACGAAAAAGAGATCATCCAGAACGCCATGGAAAAAGCCGTACTGCTGACCCGAAGTCAAATCGGTTATTGTCATTTCATCAATGACGATCAGAAAAGTATCGAGTTGGTCACATGGTCGTCAGAAACCCTGAAAGTCTGCGCCGCGGTCCATGAAAAACATTATCCGTTATCCCGGGCGGGCGTTTGGGCGGACTGCGTTCGTCAGAAAGCGCCGGTCATTCATAATGATTATGCCAATTTAACGGACAAAAAAGGACTCCCGGAAGGGCACGCCGTGCTGATTCGCCACATGAGCGTTCCCGTCATTGAAGACGGACAATCCAGAGTCATCATGGGCGTCGGCAATAAAGAAACGGATTATAACGATATGGATGTCCGGCAACTACAACTCATCGCTAATGAAACATGGAAGCTAGTCCGCCGGAAGCGCCTGGAAACCGAAAGAGAAAAGATTATCCGCGAGCTTCAGGAAGCGCTGGCCAAAGTGAAAACACTCAGCGGCCTGCTGCCGATCTGTGCCAACTGCAAAAAAATCCGCGACGACAAAGGCTATTGGCATCAAATCGAAAATTACATCGCCTCCCATTCCGAAGCCGACTTCAGCCATAGCATCTGCAGCGACTGCCAGCAAAAGCTGTATCCGGAACTGTTTAAGGACGATAAAAAATCGTAACGGATTTGCCCGTCATCCCGCGATCGGTCATACATAAACAGAGGACATAAAAAATTTTTTTTTGGTTTTTTGCGCCTTGATTGATTTTTCGGATTCATTTGCTTATATTGGAACAAACAAAGACGAAAAGATAAGCCATGCCATTCGATTCAACCAATGTCTTAATCATTGTACTGATTTCAATCTGTATAATTTTGCTGGGCATTCAGGTTTACGTGTTTTACCGGATCCGTAAATCACTTAGCCTGATTACACAGTTTTTCCGTTTTGTCAACCGCATCATTAAAGATATGGAAAAGATCCAGTCCAGCGCGGTGCATTCCATACAGGAAAGCCAGCACATCTTGCAGGCGCTTGGCAAGGGTACGGTGAAAAGCAATCAAAAAAAGAACTGCCAGACCTGTAAAAACCGGGTGTCCTTCCTGCGTTTTGACGAAGATGCGATGGCGTTTACCTATCAATGTAAAAAGACTCAAAAGACGGTTTCCCTGAACGACACCTGCCCGCAGTACGAATGGGATCTGGAGTCTACCAAGCCCGGTCCTCATTGATTTTTTTTACCCGGCATAAAGACCTGACCGGACATTCCGGACAATAATCCGGATGGTATTTTTTTACACACTGTTTGAGAATCCCGAGCCGCGTTAGAGCAAAATCGTATTTTACCGGATCATGGGGGTCCAGTTGCCGCAAGCTGTTCGTAATATCAATAGCGGTCAGAAGCCGGCTGTCGTTTCGCCGGGTAAGACCAATATGCCGGGAAGTCCACAATATATGCGTATCCAGCGGAATCAGCAGTTTGTTTTTCGGTAAGGTTTTCCATAGCCCAAAGTCCACGGCGTCGTCGCGGACCATCCATCGGAGAAAGAGGAACGCGCGTTTGCAGGCGCCGCCCTTGGCAGGATCCGGGAACAGATGACGAAAGCCCACACCGGAAGACCGGCGCGCCGGTCCCATTTGACGATCGATATCCATAATATCCCGAACGGCGCGGCTCCATAAAAAACCCAGATGTTCATCCGACGGTCGATAATGATTCCGCGCCCAAATTTCCAATGACCCGTCGCGTTCCAGTATGATTTTTATGATTGTTAACCATCGAATCATATCCCACCCGCGTACCATGCGGTAATAGAAATATTTCCATCGCGGTGATTCTTTGGCGGCGTTAAACGATCGTATGTACGCTTCCGGTTCGTTGCCCATCAACGCCAGCGCCCGCTCACCCGCCCGGATGATCTGGGATACCTGCCCAAATGCCAGCGCCGAGACAATCCACGCGGCGATTTCGATGTCCGCCGGCTTGGATAAACGCTTTACCAGCCGTATCGGATCTGATTCCACATAACCGGCCTCATAAGTTTTATACAGGGCTTCGAGCTGATTTTTTATATCGCGCCGCAAATGTTTTTTTCTTTCTGTGTACGGCCATTCAGCGTTTAGCGCTGAGACAGGCGTTTATTTCGCTTTCAAATCCGTCAGCGCGATCCGCACTTCCCGCTGAATACGGTTACCGGTATCGCGAATTTGCGCATGAATTTCAACGGGTGTTTTATTAAAGTAAATATCAATCATTCCGTAATTCAAATCCCGGTAAACCTCGCCGCAGCGGTAGCGGTTATGGTTACGCATAAAAGTAGCCGCCAGCCAACTTTTATGGTGCGTCATCCCGCTTGAGGTAATTTCATAAAGCGGATAGCCGCAGGGTCCGTCGTTCATTACGGATATTTCGCCCCAGTGCCGGTCGCCGCTCAGAATAATCCAGCCCGGTTTTTGATATTGCTTCAGTAATTGCAGCAACCGCTGGCGCGATTTTGGGTAATCGTTCCACATCTCCGACCACTGGTCGTCAGGCAGCACCTGGGTGGAGGAACCGAAAAAGGTGATTTCAGCGGAATCGTTTTGGATCTCGCTTTCCAGCCAGCGCCATTGCGCTTCGCCGAGAATGTCGCTCTCCGCGCCAGGCCGGTCGCGGAAATAACGCTCATCCGGAAGAATGATTTTAATTCGGTGGCCATGAAATACATACTCATACCCGGTGTACACGCCTTCTTGCCTGCGTCGCGGACTATCTGACGGTTCGTCAAGAAAATCCAGGAGCAGGCGCTGGCTTTCTTTTTTCATCGGATAGGATTGACCGCTGTTATTCTCCCCGAAATCATGGTCGTCCCAGACGCCGATAACCGGACAGGTTTGCAGAAGACGCTGATAGTTGCGGCTGGTTTTTAATGCGTTATATTTTTGTTTCATCACTTCCATATCCTCGGTATCCGCATAAATAATGTCACCGAGCCAAATCCATAGATCCGGCTTCATGCGGATAATCGGCTCCCAGAGCGGTTGGGGCAAATCGTGTTTGTTGCAGGAGCCAAAAGCGATCCGAAAGACCCTTGAGTCCCGGGGAAGATATTCGGCGGAAGAAACCGCATTGTCGTTTTCCGCAGGGGTGCAGGCAATCAGCACGGCAAGCCCCGCAAGCGTAAGTCGCGAAATCATGATTCCATCGCTTTTAAGTGATAAATAAACCGGTCGGGCACCATCCGCTGTATAACGGCTTCATTGTGGGATATGATCAGGATGCCTTTCCCGGTTTTTTGCAAGGCTTCCAGCCAGGCCGTAACCCGGCAGGTGGCCTCAAAATCCAGGCCGTTGAAAGGCTCGTCGAAAATCATCAACGGCGCGTCGACGGCAAGAACGCGGAGCAGATTGATCCGCTGTTTTTCGCCTCCGCTCAGATAGCGGATTTTTTTCAGTATGAGCGTCTCGGCAGCCGGACGGTCAAAAAGCGTCTGCAGGTGTGATAGAATCTGGCGACGGTTCATCCGCGGTTTACGGGACAGACTCGTGAAAACATCCATGACCCGCGCGTTAGGATTCAGCGCTTCGTCTGCGTGCTGGAAAGCCATGACCAGCCGCCGGCCCCACAGACATCGCTTCCAGTACTCTGTCGGCGTGGCGTCAATCAGCCGGTGTTCCTGAATTCGGAGATCCAATCCTTTTGCCGGCAAGAGACCACAGATCATTTTCGCGACGGAGGTTTTACCGGCACCGCTGGGGGCTTTGAGATACACCATTTCTCCGGAAGCAATCGTGAGCGATTCCGCCGGCAAACCGTCATGACGAAGAAAAGCATAGCGACGGTTAAAGATCGAAAAGCCGGAATGCACCGTCAGAAGAGGCTCCGCGGCATCCGCCCGCGCTGCGGTTACCGGTGAAACATCTATCCATTCCAGATACCGCTGCGGATCAAACAGCGTGTTTTGAAGCCCGCTCTCAGTGCGTTTCAACTCCCGAAACACAACCGGCACGGAATCGCGCGGATGGGCTATTTTTAATTCGCCGATAACCGAATAATCATGTGTAATGATCTGCGCCGTAAACGGCTTTTTCCGGTGATGAATAAGCAGATAATCCAGAAACCGGTCTCTCTGGCTGACATCGAGGTACGCGGTGGGTTCGTCGAACACGAACAGGCTGTCCCTAAGCGCTTTATCGGCAATGAAACGCCGGATGCGCAAAAACGCCATGACGAGAAACAGACGCTGTTTTTCACCGCCGCTGGGTCGGTTTGGTTGGGGATACACCGCCAGCAAATCCTCAAACCCGTCTGGCCAGAAATAAGCGGCTATTTCATGAACCGCGGCGGCGTCTGCCCGGGCGCCCTGTTGCAACTGTTCTTCAATGGGCATTAACGGATACAAATGAGAAGACGGTTCCTGAAACACATAATATCCGCCGCGCATCATAGCCCGGCAGCGGGCGGATTCAAGATACTGATCGTACGGCTGAAGATTCACGACGGCCCGGTAATCCGTGCTGTATAATCTGCCGGAAACCGCTTTGGAAATGAGCGTCTTGCCGATGCCCGATTCTCCGAACAGAAAATTGATTTTACCGGGTTCAATGACCATATTATCCGTTCGCGCCAGCACCGTGCCGCCGGTATGGACCGCTACGTCAAAGATCATAATTTTCTCCGCAGGGCAAATTCTTCAGTAAATTTGTAAAGACACGTTAATGTAAGAATCAGCAGAATAGCCGGCGACAGGCCCTGCAGATGATCGGTCAGAAGGCGCGGCCAGTATGACGGATCGGTCCACGACGCGCCGAAAGCGAGGATATCTTTTTTGCTGTCCATCCGGGTAAGCAGACTGCCGATGGTAACGGGAAAGTTCGCCGCGCTGACCTGCGACGACAAACCGACCGATAGGATGAAATCAAAACTGCACTGCAGAAACAGCACCGCGCCGCCCAGCGATATCGTTTTATTAATCAGATGCGCCTTGCTGTTATGCCAAAGGATATCGCGGTTAATCACGCGGTATTCGGAAAGCCCGCAAACCAGCGACGCCCGGATAAAGTCCGAACGCTCAAAAAGAGCAATCCGCTGAATAAACAAATCGCGGAATTCCAGAGCCGTCACGGCCGCATACAGCACCGCGGTTAGCGCCAATAGTCCCGCCGGCTGGGTCAGTGCTTCCCGTTCCATCATCCATGTGAGTAGCGTATAGCCCGCTATCAGCGTAATCACCTGCGGCACGGAACGCAGGAGCGCCACCAATCCGTTAAGCATCTGGGCGGGCACGGGCCGTTTTCGGAAATAATAATGCCCCATCGCCAGCAGCCAGCCGGACGCGCCGGCCAGAATCACCGAACCCGTCGCGATGATCAGCGAATGCACGCACGCCTCCATGAGCAGCGCCAGGGCGGGCCGGTTAAGAAACAGCATATCCCAGAACCCCAAAAGGGCGATCCCCAGCAGCCAGCCGATAATCCAGCGCGATTCCGGATGCCGGCCCAGAAAAACGAGAGGATGATAGAGAACGTTTTTATTCATTGGCGTATTTTTTCCGTTCATAACCGTCATACAAATCCAACGACAACTCCACACATTTCATCAGAAAAAAAACGGCTATAAGACTCAGATACACCCAGCCGTAGCGCTGAAACAGGATATCCTGCAGAAGCGTGTAGCATAAGTGGCCGTGAATGTTGAGCGCCATTTCAATAATGATAAGGCTGGTCAGCAGAAACGCGGTCTGTTCTTTAAGGGCGGGCCGGTACTGAAAGCGGGCATGTTTGTAAATCCAGTCCAGTTCATGTCCCGCAAATTTTTTACGAAATCGAAATATCGAGCGAAGCGGAAGACTGTCGCCGGTATAATGGTAACGGAGCCCGTTTACGCGAGCCGTTTCGATATAACCCTGCCGGCTTTCTGCCGCAAGGTAATGCAGAAATTTACCCGAATAAACCGCGACCATACCATTGGACGCCATACCCAGCCCAATCATAAACCATATGGAATCGGAGGCAAATTCACTTTTCAGCGAGTACGCGATAATATAGGCCGGTGAAAAAAAGATTAGATACATCAGTACCACTGCCGTTCCTTTAAAGAATAATAATACAATCGCACCGGCGGCTTTAGTCGGGCGAATACCGGCCGGCCTGGCGATGGCCGCGCTTAATATATCCGCGATCTGAAGTATATACGATTTTTGCCGCCGCATCATCCTGACAAAACGTATAAGGGCGAGCGTGTGAATGGCATAATGGTTAGCCGCCAGTACAACCAGAAAAATCACCGTAAATTTTAAAAACATACCGGCCAGGGATATCAGACGCGACCAGGCATCGCCGGCTCCGGTGGTTGAAAATCGGAGGCGTTCTTCCGCGGGACTGATACGGAATAGTTCCGAATGCCCGGTAACGGACGTATCCCCTGCGGTTTGTTGCCACGACGACGCCGGCACAAGGTCCGATGCGCCGGAATCCGCCGTCCGCGCTGAAAGAAAAAGGAATAGGAATCCAAGAATGACCGCGGCAATAAGAAAACTTATACCATGTTCCGCCAGTTTATTTTTAAGAAACGACGACATCCTAAGGTTTCTTAGCGAATCTGGCCCTGCGGTGGTCGTTGAACATGAATGGTATGAAAAACTCCGGCCAATCGACCGGAGTTTTTGGTTTTACTCATATAACGGAAATTTTGCCGTCAGCGCTTTGATGTCTTCCCGGATACTTGCAAGGATTTTTTCGTCTTCCGGATTTTTCAGCGCGCGGTCTATAAAACCGGCGATAATTTTCATTTCGGCTTCTTTCATGCCGCGGGTAGTCAGCGCGGCCGTTCCGATGCGGATACCGCTGGTAATAAACGGGCTTTGTTTGTCAAACGGCACCATGTTTTTGTTAACGGTAATACCGGCGTGTTCCAGCGTATTTTCGGCTTTTTTACCGGTGAGGTTCTTGTTCGTCAGATCCACCAGCATCAGGTGGTTATCCGTACCGCCGGATACCAGATCGTAACCTTTGGCGACCAACTCATCGGCCAGTGTTTTCGCATTTGTAATGACTTGCTGGGCGTATTGCTTAAACGAGGGCTGCAGGGCTTCTTTAAACGCAACAGCTTTCGCCGCAATAATATGCATGAGCGGGCCGCCCTGGATACCCGGCATCACGTTGCTGTCCATAATTTCCGACATCATCTTCACACGGCCGCTTTTCGGCGCGACGAGACCCATGCGGTTCTCGAAATCCTTGCCCATGAGAATCAATCCGGAACGGGGACCGCGGAGGGTCTTATGGGTGGTGGTGGTCACGAAGTCGCAGTACGGCACCGGGCTGGGATGCAGGCCGGCAGCGATCAGACCTGCCGGATGCGCCATATCGGCCATCAGGTAAGCGCCCACGGCATCGGCGGCTTCGCGAAACTTGTCATATTCAAAAAACCGCGGATAGGCGCTTGCGCCGGCAATAATCAGCTTCGGCCTATTTTCTTTGGCGATTTTCATGAGTTCCTCATAATCAATTCGGCCGGTCTCCTTCTTCACGCCGTAGGCCACCACCTTGTACATCTTGCCCGAAAAATTCACCGGACTGCCGTGCGTCAAATGCCCGCCATGCGCGAGATTCATGCCCATGATGGTATCGCCCGGATTGAGGACGGTAAAATACACCGCCATGTTCGCCTGGCTGCCGGAATGCGGCTGGACATTGGCGTATTCGCAATGGAATAATGCTTTTGCGCGCTGGCGGGCTATGTTTTCCGCCTCGTCCACAAATTCGCATCCGCCGTAATACCGGTTCCCCGGATAGCCTTCGGCGTATTTGTTCGTCATGACGCAGCCGGCGGCTTCCAGAACGGCCTTGCTGACAAAATTCTCGGAGGCGATCATTTCCAACGTGTTATTCTGGCGGCCTTTTTCGTTTTCAATGGATTTAAAAATATCGGGATCAAAGGCGGATAAATTTTTCATAATGGATTTTCCTTGTATTTATTATTTCTGTTTTCAATAAAAAATATTTTACTTAAAAAACTTATCTTTTACAAATAAAAAAACTGACCGTGAGGATTCCATCCATGGTCAGTTTAATTATGCAGCCTGATTTTCATTCACCGGTCTGTTCGGTTGCTTTCCATTTATTCAGCAGGTCAATGTTCACATAATCATTCTTCCATAAAAAATACACGGCCGCAGTAATAAGGATTAGGAAAACAATAATTAGCGGAATAATCGGCCTTTTTTTCTTGGTGAAAGGATCATTAAGATTGATTTTAGCTCCTTTAGGCAGTTTCGCCAGATGCGTCAGCGTATTGCCAAAATAGATGTTTACGACGGCACGCGCGTTGATGGCCCAACCGTTCGCATCTAAAAGGGGCGCGAGGTTGCGTTTACGGAGTTTTAGCGCGGCGATGATCATAGACGGACCGGAAATGGCCAGCAGAACGCCTACGGCGGCTATCGGCATTTTCCACCATTCCAGTCCCAAGAAACCGGCAAAGATGGTGGCCAGCGCCGTTCCGATAGCGCCAATCGCCAAACCGATGGCGGCGAAAATGCCCATGAATTTCCCCAGGTCGAATGGTTGCGCAGGCGGTTTAGGCGCGCCGGCCGGGGCTATTTTGGACGGTGCTTCTTCTATGCTCTTGGACGCAGTCTCCGTGACTTTTTCCTCTTTCGCCGCGGCCACTTTATTGATCTGCTTTTCAATCAGGCGCGAGACCTTGCGGTACGGCGTCCAGAAAGCCTGCCTGATGCTGATCGGATTCTCAACGATTTTAATAATGGTCGCGTCCCAGTCCGTACCGTTGCGATCATAGAACACGCCGTTCCGTCCGGTCACGATATTGTCAATATCTCCGTTGGTTAGGGCGGCAACGATTGTCATTTTTTCGTTAGTCTTGCGGGAAACACAATGGCAGTACATCAGATACATGCCGCTGTAGGATACCATCAGTGAATGCCTGGCCATATCGCGCACCCGGATGCACAAATCGCAGCTGCGCTGGTCAATATACAGCGTACCTGCCTCAAAAATCGCCTTACGGTCGGGCGAATAAAAATCATAAAACGTGACGAAGTTATTAAGCAGCGTCATGATGTCCCTGTAAAAACGCACCATTTTATCAACCTGCAGAATGATCTCCGCTTCCTTCTGCACCGTCAGGTCCTGTTCGATAAGTTCCGCCAGCCGTATCAATTGGCGGCCTTCCAGTATATCCCGGATTCTTTTATAGCCGAGAGATTCGACCAATGTAACGGGTTTGTCGTTTTGCCATTTTCGGAAACTGTTGAACGCGGATGCGATAGCCTGCCATTCCGTTTCCGTCAGTGCGTTTTTCCCGGGATAAATAACGTCTGTCACGGATTGCCGGAATGCCCTCATCGCATCCTGCCATGCGGGATTAATGCCTTCGGATAGAGGAAGCGGTTTACCGTATTCGATTTTAGCCAGCGGATAGCCGGCAATCTCATCGATACACGCTGTCAGATTTTTCGGGGCTATCGTTTCCACGCGGGAAGTGAGGTTGTTCAGAATCTCCCTAGACGGCGGATCAAATCCGGCCAGCTTGCAACGCAGAAAATAATCCTCCGCTTTCGCCTGGATGGCAGCAAACCGTTCATACGCCTGTTGCGTATGATCGCCGAAAGGCCATATCGTATCTTTTTGGTTCTCTGCGAGCGAATACCATTCATAATAGGTTTTACAGTTGTCAGTAAACCGGTTCAGGATTTCAGCATTAATACCCGGTTTTCCGCTCCGGTCAGGACAGGAGCCTTCACAGGAAATGATTTCTTTGATCAGACTCTTTAATTCCGGGTCGTCTGCCGTGTCTTCCGTGATAACACCGTCGCCGTTGAATCGGGTCCCGGCGAAAATTTTCTGCGTGTCGGACGTATCGTCAACCGTAAGCACGCTCTCGCCTTCTTTTCCAAGATTTTTCAGGATCGTCCTAGCTGAAGCCAGCAGGGCCGCTCCGGTTTCGGTCTGCTCATTGATTGCGGATAACGGAAAGGTGTTTTCTCCTTTCAGCAGATCGTCCGGGTTTTTGATTACGGATAAAATCCACCGTACCGCTTCCAATACTTCCGGAACGCGTATTTGTCCGTCGTTGTCCGTATCGATCATCTGGAGCGTTTTTTTATCCATTTCCAGACCGTCCACGGGACAACTCAGGGCGGTCCAGAGTTTCGGATCGAGTTCGTCCAGATGCACAAGGTCGGCTCCGGTATCCAGGTTGACGCGCTTGACGCCGCCAACAATGGAGAAACTCCATACATGTTTGTTGGTTCCCACAGTTTTGCTCCAATCAGGTTAACAGGTTACGGTAAAGACGGCGGTCCGGAGAACGACGGTACCCCCGATTTTTTATCTTTCTGCATCAGCCAAACCGCCGCGCCACCACCGGCCAGCAGCGCGCCGCCCATGACATACCATTTCGTATTCGAAGCGATTTTGATTTTTAATGGCGGCAGGCCCGCAAACGTGCGCGCCACATTACGCATAACCTGCACAAGTCCTTCCGTCGGGCCGTCATAATCCTGCTGGGAAGAATTAATGACTTTACCGCTGGTCACGTCAATCAGACGAACGTCCACCGTGTACGTGCGCCCGACCTTCCCGATCGTGCCGACTACAACCTGCTCGGCGCTGAGCAGCTTTCCCGCTTTCGCGGCGGCCTGTTCGCTGAACTCCGACATCGAAAACTCCTGCTCCTTCAGCAACGCGTCCATCTGGTTGCGCTCAATAAGATCGAATTTTTTCAGCGACTGCATTTCACTGCGAAGCCGGTCGGATAAGGCCTGCGCCTCGGATTTAAGAACGCCACCCGTTACCTGAAGATCCAATACGGCCACAAACGGCTTTTTTTCCTGCGCATAACAGAACGGCGTTACAGACGCAACGGCTAGATACAATCCAATCAGAATTCCAATTACAGTTTTCATATCAATAATCCTTCTATACAGTTTTTTTTATTACTTAATAAATATCATCTTCCTGCTTTGTTCAAACGTCCGCCCATCTTGCAATGACCGGGTTCGGATGCGGTAAATATAGACCCCGGACGCAACGGTCGCTCCCGCATCATTGCGTCCGTCCCATATCAGCCGATGGATTCCGGCCTCCTGATTACCCTTAAACAGCGTCTTCACCTTTTGCCCGAGCATATTATAAACGGCCAGTTCCGCCTCGGACCGGACCGGCACGCCGTATTGTATTGTCGTTGCCGGGTTGAAGGGATTCGGATAGTTCGCTGATAAATAATACCGGGACGGAATAAACCCGGATTTTAATTCTGCAAGATATTCCATCGTGCCGACCGCTATACGGTATTGGGCCGTTTGATGGGATTTGATTTTAATGTTTTGAAGGGATTGTAAGGAAAGGAGCCGTCCGTCTTTTAGATCCATTACAACAACTTCATAACCGTCAGGCAGGTTTTGAAGTCCGTCCACGGCTAATTTCCATTCGTTGGTTTCGCCGTTATTCCGCAGGGTCAGTTCCCAGTACGAACCGCGACCGGACAGCGCGCGGATATCCGTCTGTCGCCGGAAAGATTGGCTTTCAATATAGAACTCCGCATCCTGAACCTCCCACAACGGTAACGCCGGACGGTCAAACCGGTCTGAACCGTCATGGGCTCCCGATCGTTCCCCGAGCCGGCAGACGGCAAGGGGTTCATTCTCTTTTGTCTGTAATGTTAGCTGTAATTCATACTCGCTGCTGGTCAAAGCCGGCTGGTCAATCTCCGACATTTTACCCGGGAACAGGTTCGCGTCCAGAGGGGGATAATTAATCCGGAAACTGCTGTCCACATCGGAATAATACATGTATCCTTTCCACGGCTCGAGCTGTAAATTAAATGGATCCTCCACATACCGGAACCGGCCATTGTCGAGATGGACAATGTTAAACAGGTTCAGGTTTGAATCCTTATATACCACTGTCCGCCAATAAATACTGAACGGATACGGCGAGGCGATCATGTTCCATCCGGGATGAATGGTAATAAATGCGTCATTCGGATGGAGTGATTGTCCCGGGCCCGAATTCAGGACTTTAGGTTTCCGGGTTATCAGCAGGTAGGATTTACCGGATTCGACGTTGCCAAAGGATTGTTCGGTTAAACTGATAAAGCGTTCCGCATTATGATCATACCGGTATAATTGCCAGTCGCCTTTAAGGCCGGCCTCTCCGAGGTTGCTGGCCTGGAATGCGCCCTGCGGCGAACCGTCGGACAACTGGATCGGGAAAGAAACCATCCGATAGGCTTTCGCGCCTGTGCCGCCGGGCAGGTTCACATAACTGCTGCTGTTTAGACCGGGTGATGGGATGCGAACCGGAATGAAAGTCGGTTCCTTGTCGCCGCCCGCAGGATACTTCAGCGTCGTGCTCCCGTCGGTTACTTCCACATACAACACCAACCCTTTTTCGCTGATATCCTCCGAGGGTATGGTGGCCGTAAATTTCAGGTCATTGCTCCCGGTGTTGTCCAATTCCAGATTTCTCTGTTTCATCGAACTGTTCGGACTTCCCAGGTTTTTATATTTGACGAAACCGGTAACCGATGCGTTTCGGAGCTTGGACAACGTAACATCAAACGTGAAATTCTGGTTGAGAATCGGATAATTATTCGCCAAATTGACTTGGATGCCGCTGGCAGTGGCTGTGCAATACACTCGATGCAGGGTATCGGGCTGATTGAGGTTGGGATCGTATGCGTTGCTGATAAGGATCAGCGGCATTGTCAGCGTATTGTCGATAAAACCCGCTTCGTACCGGACCTGAAGGTTCAGCGATTGTCCCGGCACCAGTTCAAAACTTGTGGTGTCATTCATCAGCGAAAACGGATTATTCGCCGGGTTGGTAAAGAACATCGTATCAACGGATAAAACGGCGTTGCCGATATTCCGCAGAGTGATTGTTTTGATTTTTGATGATCCTTGCAGATTGCCGCCGAAGTCCAGCGTGTCGCCCTTTAAACCGGTTCCAATCTGGGCATATTTGGTGTTGCCCGTTAAACGAGTAGTCATAACAACAATACTGTCCTGAATGCCGTTGGATTTGCGCGTAACTAAATGGGCTTCCAGCGTCGCTTGCTTGGTTCCGGCCGATCGCGGATGAAACACCATTTCGAGGGGTGTGCTGGTCTTAATGTCCAGGAACAGTCCTTCTTCCAAAACGTCCGGATCCACAAAATCAAAGTTGCCTTCGGGATCATTCTTTATTATAAAAGTATCGATATTCGCGAAAGCGGACCCGGCATTTTTATAATTAACCGTAAACCCGGATTCCCCGATCATCACTTCGGTTACCGGTGCCGTGGCCACCGTATCCTGCGTTACCAACGACGTTTGCTTCAGCATCCATATTCCGTTATTGGCTGAGGCGTATAGATTAAAACTGTTATCCTGAAAGGTATAATTGGTTCCGACCGATGAAAACAGGAACAAATCCACCGGCGATTCGGATATTTCCACCCACCGAACCGATTGCGGGTTGTATCCGATTTTGTACAGCTTCCTTTTGGTCGGCTCTTCGTACGGATGATGTTCCAGAATCAGGTAATTGCCGTCATCCGCGCTGGCAATGTCAACAATGTCGCCTTCCCCGTACAACGCGAACAGCGGCTGGAGGGACGCGGTTATGTCTTCGGTTTTCCACTGAAGCTTTTCAGGACTAAAACGGCTCAGATAAAGTCTCGGCATCTGCGATTCGTTCCTTGCAGATATGAGAACGGTATTAAAGTTGGAGGAAATCTTGACGATTTCATAGTTCGGGGGAATCGAATCAAACGCGGTCCACACCGGCAGGCCGTCTTTAAGCCGGGCATAGATTTTATTTTTGGTGGCGGCCAGCATCCGGATGCGGGAGGCGCCCTGAAAATCGGTCCTGTACGCCGACAGCGAAACTACCGGCTGGTTGGTAAAAACATTGCCGTAATTAATATTAATCCAGCCGGCGCCGTCGTTTGTCGTCATTAACAAACCGCCCGCGTTGGGATTGCCGGTATGTCCGGTGGATACCAGCATAAGCGAGGAATCGAGGTATTCATCGCCGTAATTCATGCTGAAAACGTCGAGGATATGGTTTGTGCCTGCGGGAAAACTGATGAGGCCTTCCTCGGTTTTAGTCCGCCCGTTAGATGAACTGTAATAACGGCCGTCTTCCTCAATCCAGATGAACTTATCGGATGCGTAGGATCGGAATGCGCCGTACGGCCGGCTGGAACATCCGATCAATTCAAAATCCAGCCCCAGATTCATGCTAAACAGCAACCCATCCGGATCAGTCTGCGCGATGAGGTTTTCTTCATCGGTAAAATGGATCTTGGTTATCGGTAAGGCCGTCAAACCATTCATAATCACCACAGGACTTAGATAGCCGGAAAGTCCTAAAATGTATTTACGGGTAACGGCTTCCGAATTGGCATAAAACGTTACGGTGTCGTTTGGGGCGCGGGTTAAATATTCGATAGGATAATTTTTCGGGTTGCTTTGAGGCATTTCATACCACGCAAGCCCGCCGTTATTGGATTTAAAGAATTTGGAATGTAAATTGATCACATACGTGTTCGGGTCGGGAAAGGTAAGCCAGCTAAGAGCGGACAGGTTCTCCGTGGATGGAAGTTCGGCGGCCAATGCGATGTTCCAGTTGTTGCCGCCGGTGTTGCTGTAGATAATTTTGGTGCTGTCGTTGTTGCTGATCACAGCGAATACGGTTGACGAGGAATTATTTGCAACAAACATTTTTGCGATGGTGTAACCCGGGGGCAGCACTAACTTGGTGCTGCAACTGTAGCCGCCGTTCATGGTGGTTTGAATAACGCCGTGGCCGCCGATATCATTATACGCCAGATAAAAATGCTCCCAGGGATTCTGAGGATTCACTGCGAAAGCGGTAAACTCCGCACTGTCTCCGGCAAGCCGTACTTCCGACCAACTCTGGCCCCGGTTGATACTTTTATACAAGCCTTCACGGCTGAGTGCATATAATTGGGTGGAATTATACGGATTAATATACGCGTCAAATACCTCTCCAAAATCATGCGTGTACGTCGAACTCCAGCTCTGTCCGCCGTTTGAGGATACAAATACCTGCGGGTTCAGGTCAAATCCCTGATGTCGGGTAAATACATATAAATAGTTGCCGTTGCTGGTATCGATTATCATTTTATGGATAGGCTTTCCGGTCGTATTCAGATATAACCAGTTTTGCCCCTCATCGGTTGTTTTATATATTTCCCCGGTGGGTGTGCCGGCCAGCAAGGTTCCGGGGTTTTTGGTGTCAGCTATCAGCCCGCGTATAGAGCCTCCGGATGGACCAAGGTTTTTCCACTGGACGGCGCTTTGGCCGGTAACGTTCGGAATATATCCGAACAACAAGCCCGTAATGATACCCACCAGAAGTCTTTTTTTGAAATGCATCATATGGCCTCCTTTTGAATAATTAAACATAAAATTAATTTAATATAGCTATTGTAAGCCCGAATAAGAAATATTTTTCTTAAAAAATTTAAAATTTATATATAGCGGATTTTTTCCTTGATTTTACGTTGACTTCAATTTAACTTTTTAGGTTATAAAACGATAAACTTATCCTTTAGGAAGCTCATGAAACAAGCCTTGATATTAATCGTTGACGACAACCCGCATATTTCAAAACTGCTGACGATGAACCTGGAAAAAGAGGGTTTCCGCGTGATTCACGCCGTCAACGGTGAAGAGGGTTTTGAAAAAGCAAAAAAGGAAAAACCTGATCTGATCATCTCGGATGTTATGATGCCCAAGTTGGACGGTATTTCCCTTTGCCAGAAAATCCGCACGGAGACGGATGTCTCGATGGTACCGTTTATGTTTCTTACCTCTATTGACGCAGATGTCACGCAGAAGCGCGGATTCCGGGCCGGCGCCGACCAGTATCTGGTTAAATCGGAAATCAACCGCGAAGTGCTTCTGGCTAAAGTCCGCGACATGCTGAAACACGTGAACAAAATCAATGAAATCGACGCGCCGCAGCGCGGATCCTTTAGCGGCGAGTTGTCGGAACTCAGCCTCATCGAGATCCTCCAACTGCTGTATATCAATAAAAAATCCGGAAAACTGACAATCCGGCGGCAGTATTATCCCGATGCCCTGATTATTCTGCGGGAAGGCGAGATTATTCGGGCCGAGCTCGGCGACGATATGGACGAGAAGGCGATGTTCATCATTTCCGTGTGGAAACGCGGCGAATTTACGTTCACCCAAACCGACACATCCGGCGAAAAACAAACGATAAAAACGCCCACGATGAACATTATTCTTGAAAGCTGCCGCCTTCAGGAAACAAAATAATCTAACGATATTTTCTATAGAAAAAAAGCCATCGGCCTTGCGGCGGATGGCTTTTATTGTTTCATGGGTTAATTTAGAAATCGGATCCTATTGAGAAATAATGCTTGGCGTCGCCCCCGTTGAACCGCGGGTTCATAATATTCCAGGCCAGATCATACCGAAGTACAAATATACCGATAAAACCCCGGATACCAAACCCGTAGCCGATACGCACATCCTGAAACACGCTTTCGCCGAAGCGGTTAATATAGGTCCAGTTGAATTTACTTTTATTATATATAATCGCGCCGGTTCGGTCTAAATAACGGTAATTGGCGGTGCCCATCAGCTGGCCGGTTAGCGGATCTCGGTACTCGCGGTCTTTTCCTCCCCAGGCCGCGCCGATATCCGTGAATATCACGCCACGTATTTGCTGAAGGAATAACGGCAGCGGAAATCCTGTCTGGATAAAATAAATCAGCGGAAAACGCAACTCCAGATTGGCGATGGCATAGCGCGTACCCTGCAGTTCATAATAATAACTACCGCGGACGGGCGTGACAAAGGTCGCCAGAAAATCCTCAAAAGTGTCCACGATAATATCGCCGTTGTTAAAACTCGGCGCGATCCAGTTATCCATGCCCCCCACGAAAAACCGCTGTGGATTGCGGCCAAACGTGCCGCCGGTACTGAAACGCGTACTCACGGCGTAATATTTCTTAAACCAGAAATATTTGCGGATGTCGGTGGTAACGGTCAGAAACCGAAGCCCGTCGCGCCCGTATCCGGGACTTGCGGTAACATTGAGTTCGGCGCGCCGTCCGTCAAAAGGACCGAAATACGTGTTTAAGGCATTATCCGTGACAAAGGATGCGCTCAGCAGGGTGTTCTTGGAACTGCGGGAAGGACCCAAGCCGGGTATTTCGCTCTTACGTAAATACGGCGCCAGATCACTCGCCAGCGACGTTTCCCGCGACAAGGTCAGCTGGGTAACCGCAAAATCAAAACGGTTAAATTTATTAATCGGCTGCGTGGCCATTAACGAAATCCCGTAATACCGGTAGCGCACCCAACTGTCCGTATAGCCGTCCGAATAACCGGGGATAACCTGCCCGTTAAGTTCGTAAACGTAGTCGGTAAGGAAGGAAAACGCCGTATGAAATCCCATGATTCCAAAATCCTGGCGCCGGGACAAGTAATAATACGCGCCGGAAAAACTGCTGTTTTTAAGGTCGAAAAACAGGTTGGTGCCGAACATCATCCGGTGATTACCGAGTATGTCGCTGAAAGAAAGCTGCGTGGTACCCTCAAATCCGGTGAGCGTATTAAAACCGGCGGCGCCGTAAAATATGTCCGGCGTGAATTTTACCTTGTATTTCCTTATGCGGTAATCCCCTTCGCTGTTCAGGTAAGTGGTTTTCGATAATTTAACCGGTTCGTTTTCGTCTTCGATATTGCTGGTATCCGTGTCATAACCCGTAAACACAAAATTACGAAAAGATTTGGTTAAAGGCTCGGTTTTCCCCGAATCGCCCGTGGCTGTCTGGCCGTCGGAAAATATCACTCCGGAATACGCGTCACCGGCGGGTAGCACGCGGGATGTATCGGCAACGGAGGTGTCGGCCGTTATTGCCTTAACCGGTTTCGGCGCTTTCGAAAGGTAGTTCAAATACCGCTTCATGGATACCGTCAACGGCGGTTCCACGGCATCCCTCTCAAAAGGCTTTTTCAGCGTAAAGATATCGAAGCCGCTTTTATTGAAACCGGAAAAAGCGAGTATCATCCCGTCTTGACTCAGCGTGGGCTGAAAAACGCCGCTGAGAACATTCGTGATAGCATACGTTTTCCGGGTTTTGATATCCGTAATATACAGGTTGCTGACCCCGTTGCGGTCGGATACAAATAATAATTTGGAATCATCGGGCGCCCATTGCGGCCATTCATCATTCATCGGATCCTCGGTAATCCTTTCGAGACCGCTGCCGTCGGTATTCATAATATATATATCCGTCTGCCGGAAATCGTAGTCCGCTTTCTTTATTTTACCGGTTGGCGCCTTCAGGTTTTCACCGCGGTCCGATATAAAGGCGATACGCTTCCCGTCATGGGAAAAGGAAGGTTCCGAGTCGCTGTAAATATCATCCGTTATTTTACGGATTTCCCGCGTCTGCAAGTCGAGAATATAAATGTCGCTTTGGCCGTAACGCATACCGGTAAAAGCAATATACCGGCCGTCCGGACTCCAGCTGCCGCCGAAAACGCCTTCCAGTTCTTTCCATTTGAACCGCTCGATGCTTCCGTTTTCAGTATGGACAATCAGTAAGGCGTCATTATCGCTGGCTTTGGCGGAAAAAACCAGCCGTTTGCCGTCCGGGCTCCAGCTCATGCCGGGGCTTAGCCAGTGCAGTTCTTCAAGATCCGGTGTCTTTTCGCCGGATACCAGTTTTTTAATGGGCTTGCCGTCAATCGAAGAAATCAGCATGATATCGGCATAGCCGGATTTATCAGTCAGATAAGCGATCTTATCGCCGGCCGGTGAAATCGTCGGTGTAATATTATAGAAATTTTCATCCTGGTCATGGCGCGTCAGTTGCTTGCCGGTCTCTTTGACCGATTCCATGGCGGCAATGTCCGGATAGTAAATCTTGCGCTGGTACACGGCCCATTTTTCGGACAATTCCTCCAGCTTCATCCCGAAGGCCGACTCGACGGCGGCATTCGCGCTGCCGGCAATTCTTAATTTGGTGATAAATTCCGATACTTTCTCCTTCCCGTATCTTTCTTCGATATAACGAAACACCGTGGGGCCGGCCACATACACCGCATAGCCGCCCATATCTTCCAGTTTAGGCAGATACCCTTCGATGACGGCGTCGCGGACAAACATATCGGACTGAGTAAAGAACTGTTCCGCACGGGAGGAATACTCCGCGTAACCCTCAGCCACCCATAAGGGAATCTGCACGCGAATGCGTCCCGTAATCATGGATTGCAGCGAACCGCCGTACATATAATCGTTCATCACCCCGTGCGTCAACTCGTGATGGATTACATGGCGGAACTGCTCATAAGAACCTTCATAGGGAATCACGATACGATTTTTTAAAAGTTCCGTCACCCCGCCGACGCCCTCCGGCATGTATTCATCCAGCACATTCGTCTGCTGAAACTGGTTATGGGAATTGTAAACGATAATAGCGATGCGGTTCTGCAGTTCATACTGCCGGAAATCTTCGCGGATTTTTACCAGAGCCGTTTCGGCTACATCGGCCGTGAAGCGCGCCAGCTTGTCGCCGCCCTTGTAAAAATAAACATCAAAATGCTCGGATTGAATATATTTCCAATCGTAATTCTGATACTGAACTTTATTCTGCCCGAAATATTTTTGTTCCGCCTGCCCTGAAAGCGGGTGAGGACGGGCCAGCAGAACCAGAATGATAATGACCGCCGCATATTTATAATAACCAGAAACCGACATGTTTGACTCCTTCTGATAGCATCCGGTATTTACGCCCTTGCACCAACAAGTTATAATAATAGAAACTTTTTTTTAAGATATACATTCCAAAGACGATATGCAATTTGATTCTTACATCGTGTATAAGGTTTAATCCTTTCGGCCTATGATCCCGATTTGGAAAAATTAGGCCGTTGTTACAAATTTGTTGACCCCTTTCTTTGGGTGCGTTATATTGTCAGCAAAATTCTGAAACAGCCGGTCTGTTTCACATCCATTAACCAATGGGGAATTCTTATGCATCATCATACATTAGCCATACTCAAGCCGGACTGTCTCCGGCAGGGCGATCAAGGCAAAGTCATTCAACGCATATTGGACGCGGGGTTTAAAATCATCGCTATGAAACAGATACGCATGACCAAAGCGCAAGCCGAAAGTTTTTATGCCGTGCACCGCGGACGCCCGTTTTACGAGGATCTCACCGCTTTTATGAGTTCCGGCCCGTGCGTTCCCATGGCGCTTGAAAAAGAAGGCGCGGTCGCCGCGTTCCGCGAACTGATCGGCGCCACCGACCCAAAAGAAGCCGCTCCGGGTACCATCCGTAAGGAATTTGCCGCCAATAAACAGATGAACGCCATTCATGGATCGGACTCCGACGAAAACGCCGCCCGCGAAATCGCATTCTTTTTCTCCGAATCCGAACTGATCGCCAACCGGTAACATGTCTGTGAATGCTCAAATTATCATTATTGGCGACGAACTGCTGCTTGGACTAATCCGGGACACTAATTCCGGATACCTCATCCGCGAACTCACGGCGCTGGGGGTGACCGTAACCCGCGTAATAACCGTAGGCGATGATACGGAGGCCATAACCGGGGCGTTCCGGGCGGCTGCTTCCGGCTCGGATATCGTTATATCCTGTGGCGGACTCGGTCCTACCCATGATGACAGGACCCGTTTTGCCGTCGCCGCTTTTCTGAATACGCCGCTGCAAATGAATGCCGAAGCGCTGGAAGAAATCAATCAGATATACCGCCGCAGCGGACGGACCATGAGCGAATCCAACCGCATCCAGGCCATGATCCCCGCCGGTGCCCGCTATCTGACGAATCCCATGGGAACGGCTCCGGGTATTACCTTCCAATTCGGCCAAACAACGTACTACATTCTTCAGGGCATTCCGCGGGAAATGGAGGCCATGTTTGAAAAACATATACGGCCGGCATTGGCAGACCCGTATGCAGGAAAACGCATACTATTCCGAACCATAAGAACGACCGGCATTCCGGAATCCGTTCTGTATGAATCCGTAAAAGACGCGGTGGAACGGTATTCCGAAAAACTTTCGGTCGCGTTCTTACCGAAACTAACCGTCGGTGTCGATATCCGTCTGACCGCGGCGAACGCCTCTGACAGGGATAGGCCGCAACTGCTGACGACTGCTCTGCAAGAATTTACAGGTTTAATAAATTCAAAATGGAATCATGCGGTATACGGTTACGACGAAGAAACCATCGAAGCCAAAGTGGCGGATTTATTATTTAAAACCGGACGTACCATTGCTACGGCGGAATCCTGCACCGGAGGCCTGATTGCCCACCGGCTGACGAATATTCCCGGCAGTTCCAAATATTTTCTTCAGGGAATGATCACGTACAGCAACGAGTCAAAAATCAAACAATTGGGCGTTCATGAAACTGTTCTGCAGCAATACGGCGCGGTCAGCGAAGCGACGGCCATCGCAATGGCGGAAGGCATCCGGAAATTAACCGGCGCAGATATCGGTCTGGCCGTAACCGGTATCGCGGGCCCATCCGGCGGCACGGAATCCAAACCGGTCGGTACGGTTTATATCGCCTTAGCGGCAGAACAAAAAACGGAAGTCGGCCGGCCGTTTAAATTACTGTTTGAAGTGGACCGTATCAGTTTTAAAGAACGTACCGCCCAGTTCGCGCTGGATACTGTCCGAAAGCATTTATTAAATCTTGGTTGATACGTTATGATGATCTGCAGGGTAACAGGCGCCGTGGTCTCCACGCACAAAAACAAACATATAGCCGGATATAAAATCCTGGTGGTTCAGCCGCTGGATTTGCATAAAAACCCTGCCGGCAACGACCTGCTTGCTGTGGACAAAGCGGATGCGGGCATCGGCGATTTGGTGCTGGTCATGCGCGAGGGCGGATCGGCGCGCAAAGTGCTGAACAACAAAGAAACACCCGTGCAGGCCGTTATTGTAGGCGTTATCGACGACTATAACTTCCAATCCACATAACAATCAGCGGGTATCCTATGGACAAATTTATCGTCGAAGGCGGTCATCCGCTAAAAGGTACATTTCAACCGGCCGGCAATAAAAATGAAGCGCTGCCGGTCATAGCGGCCACGATGCTGACTGAAGAGCCGGTGGTTTTAAAAAACGTACCGCAGGTAACGGACGCCCTGCGAATGCTCGATATCGCTGCCGCTCTGGGCGCGGAAGTCCGTCAAACCGGCGATAGCGAGTGGACCGTGCAGGCCAAAAACATCGTTACCGATACGCCCGATCCAAAACTGGCGGCGTCGATACGCGGTTCCTTTTTATTCGCGGGTTCCATGCTGGCCCGTCACGGTAAAATAAGCCTGCCCTCGCCCGGCGGCGATAAAATAGGCCGGCGCCGTCTGGATACCCATATCACAACGCTCCAACAACTCGGCGTGGAAATGGACCTGGGTCACAAATTTTATTCTATGAAAACCGGCGGTATCCGGGGCGCCGATATCTTCCTGGATGAGGCCAGCGTCATGGCCACCGAAAATGCCGTTCTGGCGGCCGTACGCAGCAAAGGCACGACGGTACTTTCCCACGCCGCCTGCGAGCCCCATGTGCAGGGATTGTGCCGAATGCTGAACGCCATGGGCGCTAAGATCAGCGGCATCGGCAGCAATATTCTTACCATCGAAGGCGTCGATCGCCTGCACGGATGCGAGCACACCATCATGAATGATCACATTGAAATCGGCAGCCTCATCGGCCTGGCCGCCGCCACCCGAAGCGAAATTCGCATTAAGGACGCCGTTCCGCAGAATCTGCGCATGATTATACTGGCGTTCCGAAAACTCGGCATCGAAGTTCAGATTCAGGGCGACGACCTTTTCGTTCCGGCCAACCAGTCGCTGGAAATCGGTTGCGATATGGACGGCGCGATCCCCAAGATTGACGACGCTCCGTGGCCCGGATTTCCCGCCGACCTCACGAGCATTATGGTCGTTACCGCCACTCAATGCAAAGGCCTCGTACTGATTTTCGAAAAAATGTTTGAGAGCCGACTGTTTTTCGTGGACGAGTTGATCACGATGGGCGCACGGATTGTCCTTTGTGATCCGCATCGCGCCGTCATCAACGGACCGACGCAACTCCACGGTGAACTGCTCACCAGCCCCGACATCCGCGCCGGTATGGCCCTGCTGATAGCGGCCTTATGCGCCGAAGGCGAATCGACAATCCAGAATGTCCGTCAACTCGACCGCGGTTACCAGTTCATTGACCGCCGCCTGAACGCCCTCGGCGCGCACATTAAACGGGTTGAAATTTAGATTCTTTCCATCATGCCATACCAGGGTATGGGGTTCAATGTACGCAAATATTTCCTGCCCGCCGAAATTACCGCCGCGTTTAAAAAAGGTCTTTCTAGTTTTCATCAGAAACAATGGGACGCCGCGGAGGAAGCCTTTCTGGAAGTTGTCAGGCGCCGGCCGGATCACTTAGAAGGATGGTACAACCTGGGCCTGGTGTATGTGCAGCAAAATAATTTACCGGCCGCCCGTGAATGTTTTCAGGCCGTTCTCCGTTTAAAATCCGGACATGCCAACAGCCATTATTATTTAGGAAAAATAGCCCACCAGGCCGGTGACTACCCGGAGGCGCTTTTCCACCTGAAAAACGCCATTCTGTTGAAAAAAAAATTTGCATCCGCACATAATCTTATTGGTATCATTTACCGTGACCAGAAAAATTACCTCCTGGCCCTGGAACATTTTGAAACCGCCTTTCGTCAGGATCCTGACCTGTGGACGGCCTGCTTCAACGCCGGGTTAACCTGCGAAAATCTTCAACATGATGAAAAAGCCGCCGCTTATTACCGTCAAACCATTAACCGGCATCCCGCTTTCACCGAAGCGCACATTCAACTGGCCCTTCTCCTGCGAAGACTAAAAAAATATAAGGAAGAAACCGACGTATGGAAAAATCTGCTGGCGCTTTTCCCGGATGATTTCTCGGTTCAAAAGGAATATCGCGACGCCTTGAAAAGAAGTAAATTCTGGCACTCCCCGAAAAATATTTCTTGATTTCTTGTAGAAGCTCAAAAATAGGG